>DAOUMN010000016.1:0-189521 GCA_034411135.1 Bellilinea sp. | reverse complement strand
ATCAGGTTTTGGTTGTGCCAGCTGGAAGCAGCGGGCAATTCTCGCTACAGGTTGACAACCAGGGCAGGTTGCCCGATGAGGCGCACCTGAGGCTGGATTCCGAGCTGGCAGGCAGCCTGTCAGTGGATGATCTCTCCCTGCAACCCGGCGAGAGCGCAAACGTGGATATCCGGCTCGACTTGCCTTCCTCGGCTGTGCCGGGCAGTGCGCACAGCGCGCAAGTGATGGCAGAAAGCGCTGGTGATGCTTCGGTGTGGGCGGGTGCTTTGCTGACAGTGGTTGCGCGCCAGTGCGGGATCGATCTGAGCGCGCCAGCCGGTATTCTTCTATCCCCAGCTGGCAGCAGTACCACCCTGGAGGTGAGAATCGCTAATACCGGCAATGACCGTGATACCTTCAACTTTTCGGGTTTCACGGCATCGGGGTGGCTGGTGGAAGTGCCTGATGCGCTTCAAATTGAACCCGGTGATGGTCAATCTGTGGCGATACGGGTGTCAGTGCCAGCTGGTACGCTCCCTGGTGCACGCACCAGCTTGAGCCTGACAGCACAGTCGCTCAATTGCCCAGCCATGCAGGCAAGTCTGATCCGCAGCGCAGGCACGCCGGGCAGCAGCAGTTATTTGCCCTTCATCCGGCGTTAACCACTATCCTCGCGGCTGTCGAGCGGGGCAGGCTGCCAGACCGAAGTGCTGTTACCGCCGCTGCGCTTGGCGGTGTACATGGCTTGATCGGCATGGTTGATCAATGCTTCCAGGGTGCCTGTCTCGTCGTCCAGCATGGCAATGCCGAAACAAGCGCTGACTGGTAAATTGCGTTTGCCCACCCGGAAGGGTTTTGCATTCAGGCAGCTTCGCAAGCGTTGCGCGGTAAGCTTTGCCTGCTCCAGGTCTGTCTCGACCAGCAGGGCAACAAATTCGTCGCCGCCATACCGCCCCAGTAGATCGCTGCGCCGCAGGCAGGCGCTCATTCGACGGGCGACCTGTTGCAGGATGCGGTCGCCTGCCATGTGACCGAAGTGATCGTTGATGTGCTTGAATTCATCGAGGTCGATAAGCAGCACGCTAACCGGCTGTTTATGGCGCGCAACCCGCTCGAGCTCGCGTTGTCCGAGTTCAAACAGGAAGCGGCGGTTGAATAAACCGGTCAGCGGGTCGATTCGGGCGAGGCGCTGGGTTTCGCTGAACAGGCGCGCGTTTTGAATGGACAACGCCGCCGGTCCGGCAAACGTCTCTGCCAGAACGGCATCGGTCTCGTTGAACTCATCCACGCCGATGCGGAAGAGCGACAGGTAGCCATTGATGCGATCATTCCACATCAAGGGAATGCACATCCAGGCATAGGCAGGCAGATCGTTGGGCATCAACTTCAAGGCGGGTTCGTTGTGCGCCTGGTTGACGTACCAGGGCTTCCCGTTTGACGCGCCTGCCTGCAAGCAGGCATGATCTTTGTTGACCCGCTTACCCAGCCACGGGTCGGGTGCTGGATAACCGCGCGAGGCGGCAACAAAAAAGTGCCCTTTTTCCTCCAGGATCAGGCGGCAGCGTTGGTAGGGAACGATTTGCATTAACCCTTCCAGCACCTGGTCGCCAACCTGCTCAGTACTCAGGTCGTGAATCAGCGCATTGGCAGCCCGGCGGAAGGCTTCCGCCTGGCGGCGGTAGGATTGTTCGGCAGCCAGCAGCAACCGGATGCGTTTTTCGGTGCGTTTTCGCTCGGTGATGTCCTGAATGACGCCAAAAGCGCCGATATAGCGTTGCTCTTTATCGATGTAAGGGCTGGCGCTGACTGAAATAATGCGCTCGCCACCGCTGCGGGTGCGGATGGTCAGTTCATAGCGGCTGTGGTGACCCTGGCGGCGCAGGCGGGTCTGGTTGCCAATGGTGGTAATCTGATCGTCGGTCAGGAATTCCGCCAGGTTGTGACCGATCAACCCACCCGGCGGCGTGCCGAAGATTTTTTCGGTTGCCGGGTTGCAAAAGATAAAATTCTCGCTATCATCTACCAGGGCTATACCCTCTCCTTGATTTTCAACCAGCAATCGGTACATGTCCTGCTGGGCGCGCAGCGCGGTTTCCATCTTCTGACGCTCGATGAAGGCTGCCAGCATGCTGACCGCGGCGCGCAGCGCGTCCAGTTCGTAGGGCTGCCAGATGCGCTCGGTGCGGTGTTCATCAAAGCCCATAAATCCCCAGCAGCCGTCCCTGCTCATGACGGGCAACAGCAGAGTCGAAAGCGCTCCACCTGCTCCAAGGAAACGCTGCACGGCGGGTGATAATTCGCGTAGCGCCGCCGCAATTGTTTCGCCTTCCCGAATGGCGTGGTACAACGGCAGCAGACCGCAGGTAGTGTAATCCACATTGTGCAGATCGGGGTTGTCGATTTGTGGTGATACACCGGCGGCGGTCCATTCGAATCGCAGGCTGGCGCGCAGTTCGTTTTTGGCAGTGTGTTGATGTTTGAATAGATATACCCGGCTCACCCCGGCTGCCACGCCCAGGCGCGCCAGCAGGGTGTTGAGGTTTGCGTCCCAACTGGGGGACTGTAACAGATGGCGGGCAGCATAGATGACCGCATGGAGGATGGCTTGTGGATGGCGGGTGTCCGGCGTGGTGGTTTGTGGCGGACGCAGATCGCGCAACTCCATGCGCAGCCAGCCGTTTTCCAGTCTGCGCAGGTTGATTTCGACAGGTACTAGCTGGCAATCACGGGCGAAAAATGATGTCTTGATTTGTTTATTCGAATCATCCACCAATTGGCTGCCTGCTTGCCGGAATGGCGGGTGTTGTTCAGGCGGGAGCAGATCCCAAAATGTCAGGCGGGTCAGGTCATCGAGCGGGTGGCGTAGCAAATCGGCAAGCGGCAAATTGGCAGACTGGATTACCCCGCTGGGATCGATGATCAGTGCCGGGGAAGGGCTGTTGTGGATATCTTCAAAGATGGGCTGTTGTTCCTCCACTGGAGACCTCTGTTTAATCGGACGTTAATGACAAACTTCGCCAAGTCCATTAACGCTGGCATCGACCTTGCACCTTCTGTATTCAATATGAACGCTTTACTGCAGCCTACCGGGGTTTATAACCACGAAAATGGGGGGCTACCCAATTCGTATTGGCTTATTGTACCCAAATTCCCCTGGATTGGCGAAAGAGATGTCCAACGATGAGCGCTCATTTGTGTCTGGCAGGATGATTGCAGCGGTAAAAAATCCATTAAGGACTGGAACCGGACTTATGAAACGCCCCATTTATCTACGCCGCAAGACCATTGCTCCAACGATGATCTACTTCGAACAAGCCATGCATCACGCCCAACATGCGCTGCGCCAGTTGGTTCACACCGTGCCGGCTGCCATTTGCGTGCTCGACAGCAATGACTTTACCTACCTGGAAGTCAACCAGACCTATTGCGACCTGATGGGAATCCCGCGCAGCCTGCTGATCGATCAGCGCGACAGCGACTTGCCGGCAGGTCTTGGAGAAAACAACCTGCGCAAGATCTCAGCCCGGATGGAAGAAGAAGCCGCGTTGCGCAACCTGGAATTGTTCATCTTTACCCGCGATGGCAAACTTCTGCGCAGTTTTACCAACGTTGATCGGATCAATTACAACGGGCGGACAGCCTTGATGATCACCCTGACGCGATACCACAAAGAAGAAACCCGTCCGCGTCCATCCCAGCAGGAAAGCAAATTGGCAGCTGCAGGCGAGGTGGGGCGGACACTGGCGGAAATCTATGACCTGGACGAGATTTACCGCCGCCTGACCGCGGCGATTTACCAGATGCTGCCGGACGTGTGCACGGTTTATATTTCCTTACACGATGGTGAACGGCAGCAGTTGAATTGTGTTTACGCCGAACATGAAGGTGACCGGCTGGATATCAACCAGGTGCCGCGTTTGACCCATCAGGAGCAGCCCGCCTCGCACCAGTTCGACGTGATTCGCAGCGGTAAGCCGCTGGTGATTGACGACCTGCTTGCGGAAGGACCGCCGGGAACTGCACGTCTGTCATTCGTGCGCGGGGCGCGGGCGGTGCGGTCGGGGGTATACGTGCCGATGGTGGCGCGTGGCAAGGTGATTGGGCTGGTGCAGGCGCACAGCTACCGCGCGGCGCGCTTTCGGGTGATGACGGATACAGCCTTGCTCAGCTTGATTGCCAACACGGCAGCCATTGCCATCCAGAACGCTCAGCTGGCGCAGTCGCTGGAAAAGTCGAACATGGATCTGACCCAGACCTACGAAGCAACCATCGACGGCTGGACTCGTGCGCTGGAGCTGCGCGATTTCACCACCGAGCGGCACACCAATCGGGTAGTGGATTTGACCCTGGAACTGGCGAAGAAGCTGGGCATCGACCGGCATGATTTGGTGCAGGTGCGGCGCGGTGCACAATTGCATGACATCGGTAAAATTGGTATTCCCGATGCCATCCTGCTAAAGCCCGGTCCTCTGGATGAGACCGAATGGCGCATCATGCGCCGCCATCCATTGTACGCCTATGAATTGCTGCGCCCCATTCCGCATTTTAACGAAATCATCGATATTCCCTATTGCCATCACGAAAAATGGGACGGTAGCGGTTATCCGCGCCGACTGCGCGGTGAGGAAATTCCCATGGGAGCGCGTATATTTGCGGTGGTGGATGTATGGGACGCATTAAGTTCCAACCGCCCGTACCGGGCTGCCTGGCAGCCTTACCAGGTGGTGGATTACATCCGCTACCAATCGAACAAGCATTTCCAGCCGGAAGTGGCGCACGCTTTCCTCGACCTGGTGGGCGGCGTCAGCGGTGGTTCGACCGCCCCGCGCGGTCCCGGCTTCAACCCATCTCGTTACTATTCCACCCGCCTGAAGTAAACCAGGGGATGCGCCCTGGCGGCAGCCGAGGGCGTTGGATGAGGCGAGGTCGCACTGCCCGTGCAGGGGGATGCAAGACGCGGGCAGATTCTGGGCTGCGCAGGAAGTTGAACAACCGGGCAGTGGAAATTTGTGCGCCGGTCGAACGGGGCAGCCAGCCCGACCAGCGCGGGTAGCGGCGGTGGTCGGTTGCCCGGCGATCCGGGGGATCAAGGGCAGAAGTTGGGTTGGGGGGTAAAGGTCGGCAAAGGCGGCAGGCTGGGTGCAACCTCGTCCGGCGAGTTGAGAAACTGGCGGGCAGCCACATCGAAGAAGTAGGCAGCGCCGTCTCTATCACGCAATGTCAGGCGCGAGCCGTTGGCATCTTCAATGCGCAGCGGGGCAGCGGCGGTCAGGTGGACGCTCTGGAAGGCAGCGTTCTCTGTGAAAATGAGCAGTAAGCCGCCATTGTTGGAGATCGAGCGCCCAGCAAGCACGCGTACCCAGTTGTCGTCAACCCAGCCCTGCCAGCCGTTATCCGCAATTAGCCCCACGTCTTCGAAATCATGCTCTTCAAGAACCAGGATGCCCTCCTGGCGCGTGGTGGGGGTTTCAAGTGACTGAGCCAAAGCCGAGCAGATATCCTCGGCTTCGGCTTGGGGTGGCAGAGCTTGGATGCCCGCTTGCTGGCGGGCTTGCTGGATGTGATTGAGACGGTTGATCTTGTCGCTGAGCAGGGCTTGCTCGATGGGATTGTTGGACGCATTTAAACGGTGTTGCAGGTCGGCAATGCTGACAGACACCCAGTCGCTGCCGGTGGACGGGTCAAACTGCCCGCCAGCGGTGAGTATGCCCGCGCTGATCAGCAAAGCCAGCCCGATCAGGGCAGCCAGTCCGCGCCATTTGTGTTTGAGAACAGGAAACATGGCAATCTCCTTTGAATTAGCGGATCTGCCAGCGGATATCGGTCACCCAGCGTAGGACGCTCTGCACGGTGTTGGGATTGCGGTTGAGCTCGGTCATGAGCTGTGTCCAGCCTTCTTCGGGGGTGTTGTCCAGGGTTTCGCAGGTAGGATCCGAACTGCGCTGCTGGCACGCCTGGTACTGGGTCATCACCCCGGAGAAAGAGATGGCGCCGCCCAAATACAGGTATCCGTACAGGCTGACCGCCTGCCATTGCCTGGCTAAATAGCCGTCGTTGCGGTAAATTTCCGGCAATGCCAGGGCGGGCGGTGCGCCCCAGGAAACGTAATACACCTCTGCCTGATTCCACGGCATGGATGTGTGAAACAGCCAGTTTGGGTTGGGTGTAATCGGGCAACCCACGCAAGCACCAAAGTTAAGGAAGGTTTGCACGCTGCCGCTGTTGGCGTTGAAGCCGTCCACCCAGCCGCGGGTAACGTAGGGTGTGTTCCACCAGTAATAGCCATCGCGATCACGGTTTGCCCATTCGATGTCCATTGCGCCCATCGTCCACACCCGCCCAATATAGCCGTTTTGAGCCAGCCAGGTATTGAGACGCTGTGCCAGGTCGGCGAAGCGTTGCCCGAAGGCGTAGGCAGTGGAGCGCAGCAATCCCTGGTTGCTGGAAAAGCGTCCAGCGTCGTTGTCGACGTTCATATCGTCATAATTGTTGACCCCGATGGCAAGGGTGAGCAGGGACTCACCGTCGCTGCATGTCAGGTAGCCGAGGATGTAATTCTTTGCCAGGTTTTCCAACTGGGTGAAATTGAGATTGGCGCGCAAGCCGGTACTGGGGTTGGTAAACGTGCGCACGGTATATTCGCCGTTAACCAGCCACAATTTACCGAAAGCCAACACGATCAGGTTGTCCTGGCGTCCGGGCAGGGTTTTATCGCGGTTGCCTTGCGAGCAGCCTAAATTAAACAGTGCGTAATTGCTAGCATCCTGAATATAAATGCTGGTCGCGTAGGGCGGCGCAGGTGGCGGCTGCCAGATCGATATTAGCGGTAGGAATAAGATGGTGGAAGACTGGACAGTGCTGCCTGCTGCAGTTTGTGTGGGATTGGGCGGTGGAGTTCCCTGGCTGGAAACAGCGCCAGCGGTGGTTGCCAGCAAGACGATGAGCAACGAGAGGGTAATGAAGCTCTGCCGGGCAACCAGTAAACGCAGGGGGAGTTTTTTCATCTGGTATGGAGTCTCAACAGTTCAAACAGCTTCGAAATAAGGCTCCGCTCCGGGTGGATGGGTACAGGATACCATGCCCGGCAAGGGCGAGTCAACCCTTGCGGTTGATAAATTTGCAAGTTGTGTGCCAGGTTGGCCGGTTAAACCTCGCCGGGCTGGGCGAGCAGACGGCGGATGAGCGGCTGGTGATCGGCGTTGCGGATGTCCTCGATGCAGTCGGGCGGGTAAACCTGATTTTCCTGTGGGTCATGGTCGGCATACCAGACCTGGGCAAAGAAGGGATTGCGGCGGGCTTGCTCGTCACCGTTCCAGGTTGTCACACAGTGCGGGCACCAATGCCCGCTGTTGAGCACGGTAAAGGGGCGGGCGCTGAAGTCATGCCCAAAGGCGCAGCGCCAGTCGAGCCGGGTGTATAGGTCGCCGTCCCAGACAGAGGAACGGCATTCCCCACCGCGAAACTCAGCCGCGTTGCGCAGGTCTGCCAGGCTGAGTTGCGGACGGGTTTCATCGTAGCCGTGATCGAGGGGCGGCGTCTCGTGGGCAGGCGAAAGCTCGGGCAGCGGTGTATCCCAGCCGGGAATGGCAGCGTACACGGCATTGGATTTGAAAAAGGCGCTAATCCGTTGCTGGTTGCCGTGCAGCACCCATTGGCGCGGGCTGTTGGGATGGTTTTCAGCCACGCGGCGCTGGGCAGCGTGGAGCAGTCGCTCCGCCAGGGCACGCACGGCAGGCAGGCGGCGTGTTAGGGCAGCAATTCCGCGCAGGAGAGGGGGCGTGCTGGCACGGATGGCAGCCAGGTAACTTTCCAGCGTGTCGCGCTGGTGATGGAGGTAGCGGTTCAGGATGGCGCTGTCGGCAAAGTACTGCATGTGGAAGTTGCGCAGGGCAAACCAGTTGCGCTCGGCGCAGGCGCTCAGGCGCAGACCGTACAGATCATAGATTAACGCAAGAAACTGCCAGGCGCTCAGGCGCAGATCAGCACCTCCACCCATATTGTATACCCGCCGCCAGAAATCCGAATCGGGCGGAATGTCCAGGCAGTTTGCCAGCCCAAACCCGGCATCGCGATCGGTGATGTTTTCCATGCAGGCGTCCAGCGGCATGTGAAACAGGATCGGATCGCTGAGGGCAAGCAGCTCGCGGAATCGAGTAGGCATGATGAAGGTCATGCGCAGCACTGCCCAGCGGCGCAGATTGGACTCCAGCACCAACCGTTCACCGGTGATCTTGGTCAGCGCGTAGGAATCGAATACGGATGGCTTGAGTGGGTCACCTACCCGTCCGAAATGGATGCCGGGCGGGCGGTTGCCGGTTTGGGCAACACTGCTGGTGTGGATATAGGCAATGCGCTGCTCGCCGTCCGGCTCGGCAGCAATGGCATTGAGGATGTGCGCAACCGCTTCGTAGTTGACCCGTCTGGCAAGTTCGGGGTGATAATCTGCCTGTGGGGATATGTATGCCATAGCATTCAACACCCAGTCTGCGCCGCGGATCGTCTCGGCGACATCCGCGTAGTTGGCAGCGTCACCCCAAACGATCTTCAAACCCTTGCCATGGGCGACGCCGCTGCCGTGGATGGAGGGAGTGCCCGTCTGGTGCTGGAAGGGCAGAAAAGGGTTGCGTTTTTGCTCGGATGGCAGGACAAGCAGGCTCAGGTCGTAGCGGTCGCGGCGTTGCCACAGGGTTTGAAATGCCTGGAATCCCATCGTGCCGGATGCTCCAAACAAGGCAACTTTGGTTTTGGGCATGGGTGAGGAGACCTCGCTTGTAAAAAGAATACCAACCGGTTGGTTTATTAATACCACGCGCTCGGATCGTGCGATTGTGACCAAAGTCACATTTGAGCGCCTATTCGGTTGATGTAGTAAGAATTTAGAACTTTTTTATAAAAATAATGACAGACCAAATTCAAACCGTTGATCTATTGACTTTACTATTTCAATTGTTATAATCTATTTAATTGTCGCTAATTGCTTAAAATATTATCTTATTTGTCCAGATATTTTCTGGCTGCGATGATCCGAAAGTCTTTATATGGTCGCTTACCCGCTGCAATTCGGGGGGACTTTCGGGGAGCAAGTAGCGAAACCGGCCCCTGCAAGGGGTATTTTTAATCCCCATTCACCGCTACAGCACCCCGGTTAGGGACAAACAGACCACACGAATTCGGGAGGGTATCCAAAATGGAAAGAAAGTTGGAACGGAAAACAGCTCGACGCATTTCCTTGTCGTTGTATTCTTTGGGGATT
Organism: Bellilinea sp.; assembly: GCA_034411135.1. Lineage (GTDB taxonomy): Bacteria > Chloroflexota > Anaerolineae > Anaerolineales > Anaerolineaceae > Bellilinea. The sequence continues at coordinate 180,289 of DAOUMN010000016.1, read as the reverse complement.
CTTTTCCTGATCACCGGTTTGTTGTTGAATGTGATTGTCCTGCCTGTTCAGGCGGAATGGGACGGCAGCCAGCTGCAATTTTCTGGATCGTGTTCAGGGAACTGCGAGATGGTTCAGGCAACTGTGTGCAATGTCGGTGCCTCTGCTATGCAAGGCAGCACCACGTTCCAAGTGCTGTTCAAAGAAAGCGGTTCGGCGCGCACTGGTGTAGTGATTTTTTCCGGTTCCGTGCCGCCGCTCGGTGTGCAGCAATGCATCACGCTGAGTTTTGAGCCGCTCGCCATCAGCAACCCGCCCAGTGGGACTTACCCGCTGGGGAACTACATCTTCCGCGCCCAACAACGCCCGGATTATCCCGGCACGGATACGGTCATCTTCTCTGGGCAGTGCCGCCCGTTCAAGGATCAAAACGAATGCCGGCTGCCGACGCCGACATTTACCCCAACCCTGGAAGATACCTTTACCCCGACGGCAACTTTTACCTTTACTCCAACGGCAACCTTTACTTTCACCCCGACTCCGGAAGACACCCATACCCCAACGGCGACTTTTACCTTTACCCCAACTCTGGAAGATACCCTCACCCCGACAGCGACCTTTACTTTTACTCCAACCCCGGTAACACCCACGCCACAGGACACGGTCGAGCCCAGCCCAACCCCGGTGACGCCCACGCCGCAGGACACGGTCGAGCCCAGCCCAACCCCGGTGACACCCACGCCACAGGACACGGTCGAGCCCAGCCCAACCCCGGTGACACCCACGCCGCAGGACACGGTCGAGCCCAGCCCAACCCCGGTGACGCCCACGCCGGAAGAACCATTTACCGAAACACCGGTCGTGCGCACGCCGGTGGATACCCCGCCGCCTGGCGAGACGACCACACCTGTGCCAACCGACCAGCCGACCACGCCGCCCACTCTGCCTCCACCCCCGCCTCCTTCTTCTACCACTGTGCTGATCCCGGTGACTGGTGGCGACATGACCAGTTCTACCCAGGATTTGCTCAAGAGCCTGTTCATTAACCTTGGCTTGGTTTTACTGGGCGCAGGCATGCTGGTGCAGGGCGCCGGGCGCTGGATGCGCTGAGTCTGTATCGACTAATTTCAAAATCCCGCTGGCGACTTTTCCAGCGGGATTTTTCTTTGAGCGGGCTGTTTACCGTGCACTCGCTAACCATAGCCACCCTTCGATAGGCTCAGAGCACCTGATGTTTCAGTGGACTTTAAGTGCTGCCTCCGATCATGAAAGCTGGGGGGTATGCCAATCCAAAAGACTTGTATGAACCGAACAGGCGGTTTTAGCCCCACTCGCTGTGCGGACTGCAAGACGCTCAGTCACCAGCGCGCTGGGCACGGTAGGTGACCAGGTATTTGGCAGCTTCGGCGGCCAGTGAAGGCACGATCAACAGCGGCAGGACGAAAACCCATTCATCCCAGGTGAGCGGCACAGTGTTGAAAATCGGGTTGAAAAATGGCACGTACACCACCATCATCAATAGTGCCAGCGAGAACAGCACTGCCAGGTTCATCCATTTATTGCCAAAAACGCCAATCTTGAGCAGTGGATAACGCTCGGAGCGGGCGGTAAAGGCGCGCAACAGTTCGGACAGCGAAAGGGTCAGGAACGCCATGGTTTCAGCAGTAGCTGGGCTGTATTTCAACCCCAACCCAAAAGCGGTCAGGGTAACGGAAGCAATGGCGGCTGTCTGGATCAGTACGCCCGTACGCATAAAGGCGTTGATGATTGGCTCTTTTGGTGGGCGGGGAGGCTGCTGCATGATGTCGGGATCGCCCTTCTCGGTGCCAAGCGCCAGCGCCGGTGCACCGTCGGTGATCAGGTTGAGCCAGAGCAATTGAATGGGGGTAAGCGGGGAGAGCACCCGCTCGCCGCTGCCGGGAAATAGAAAACGCCCAAAAGCCGTGGGTATGAAAATGATCAATATTTCCGCCAGGTTGCAGGAGATCAGGTAATAAACGAATTTACGGATATTGGAGTAAATGATGCGCCCCTGCTCGATTGCCGAAACAATACTGGCGTAGTTATCGTCGGTCAGCACCATGTCGGCGGTTTCCTTTGCCACGTCGGTGCCGGTGATGCCCATCGAAACGCCGATATCGGCGCGTTTGATGGCTGGCGCATCGTTGACGCCGTCACCGGTCATGGCAACCACTTCACCATTGGCTTTGAGCGCATCGACGATGCGCATCTTGTGCTCTGGCGAGACGCGCGCAAAGACATCCGTGTGGCGCACTTCGCGCTGCAAAGTGGCATCATCCAGTTCGCTGACCTGGCTGCCGGTGAGCACCTGGTGCCCCGGACGCAGCAGACCGATCGATTCGGCTATGGCGCGGGCGGTGTTGGGATAATCGCCGGTGATCATGATGGTGCGCACCCCGGCACGGCTGGCTTTCTGTAGGGCGGGACGTACCTCGTCTCGGGCTGGGTCGATCATGCCGATCAATCCGGCGAATATCAGTTCTCGTTCCAGTGCCGGGGCGTTGATCTCCTCTGGCAGCGCCGAAACAACCCGGTATGCCACGCCGAGGACGCGCAACGCATCCTGGGTCATGGCGTCGTTAGCAGCCAGGATCTGGTTGCGCACGGCATCGGTCAGTGGTGCAGGCTGATCGGCGCCGGTCTGGTACTGGCTGCATAGTTCCAGCACTACGTCCGGCGCGCCCTTGACCTGGATAATATATTGGCTGCGGTCGGTGTGATTGTCGAAGGGGGAAATATCCTCGCTGCGCGGCTGGTGGATCTGGTGAATGGTGAGCATCCGCTTGCGATCCGAGTCGAAGGGGATTTCCTGCATGCGCGGATAGGCGCGGTTCAGTTCTTCCGGATATGCGCCAGCTTTGGCAGCCGCGACCAGAATGGCGCCCTCCGTAGGGTCGCCTACAATGCGAAAATCGGCGTTGCCATTGGAACCATCCAGGCGTTCCAACACGGCATCGTTATTTAACGCGCCAACCCACAGAGCGGTTCGTGCTGCAGGATGCCCGCCAAGATCGACCTTTTCACCATTCAGGCGAAATTCACCTTCGGCGTGATAGCCTGAGCCGGTAATTTCAAACAGACTGTTGTCCACCCACAAGCGGGTAACGGTCATGGCGTTCTGGGTGAGCGTACCGGTCTTGTCCGAGCAAATCACGGTGGCAGAACCCAGCGTCTCAACGGAGGACAGGCGGCGAATGAGAGCATGGCGGTGCACCATTTCGCGCATGCCCAGGGCAAGGGAAATGGTTACAATGGCAGGCAAGCCTTCGGGGACGGCGGCGATGGCAAGGCTGACGGCGATCATGAACATCTCGATCACCGCGCCGCCTTGCAGAACGCCCGCCAGGAACACCAGGGCGCAAATAGCCAGCGCTGCCCAGCCGAGCGTTTTCCCAAGCTGGTCAAGGCGGCGCTGGAGGGGGGTCTCCTCGTGGTCTACCGACTGGAGCATACCCGCGATCATTCCTAACTGGGTGCGCATACCGGTGGCGACCACTACGCCACGCCCGCGCCCGTAGGACACCACCGTGCCCATGAACGCGGTGTTCTTGCGGTCGCCGAGGGATGAATCGGCGTTCAACACCAGGGCGGCGTTCTTCTCCACCGGAACGGATTCGCCGGTCAGCGCGGCTTCCTCAATGCGCAGGTTGACTGCTTCCAGTAGTCGCACATCGGCGGGGACGAAATTGCCCGCCTCCAGGAAGAGTATGTCGCCGGGAACCAGCTGGCTGGCGGGCAGGTTCACCCGCCGCCCATCGCGCAGCACCTGTGCATCGGGGGCAGCCAGTTTTTTCAATGCCGCCAGGGATTGCTCGGCGCGGCTTTCTTGCACCACGCCGAGGATGGCGTTGAGGATGACAATCGCCAGGATGGCGAATGACTCAATGAAAGGTTCATTTTCGACATAGGAAACCACCGCGGAGATCAAGGCGGCGGCAATGAGCAGCAAGACGACGAAATTATTCAGCTGGGCAAACACCATTTGCAGAAAAGTGCGGCGCGGGGCTTCTGCCAGTTGGTTGGGTCCATAAGTTGTCAGTCGGTGAGCGGCTTCCGCGCTGGTTAAACCGCTTTGCGGAAGAGTGTGCAGCTGGTCCACCACCCGGTCGGGCGCCAAACTGTGCCAGGCAATGGACAGGTCGCCATCTGGCGGGCTGGCAGGCTGGGTGGGGGCGGTCTTGGTGGTCATAGGCTTCGTCTCTCCAGGGGGGGTTAAGGATTTTTTGCCCGAATTGGGGCAATCCGGGCGGGGTAATAAGAGAATTCGTTCAGAATGTTGATCTACGGGGCAATGCGGGTGCCGGGTGGAATGACTGCGCCCTTGGGAATGACAACAATCCCATCGCGTACCACCCAACCCTCTCCATCTTCTTCGTGTCCGCGCGGGAAGGCTTGAATAACGACATCCCTGCCTATACGTGCGTTCTTGTCAATGATGGCGCCGGAAATCTGGCAGCCGCGCCCAATGCCTATAGGGATTAACCCTGTTTCGGTGTCCATGGCATCACTGCAGCCGATGTTTTCGTAATAATCGGCGCCCATCAGGATGCTGTCGGTGATGTAGACGCCGTCACGGATCTGGCTGCGCAAGCCGATGACCGAATTGCGAATTTCCGCATTCTTAATGCAGCACCCCTCGGCAATCATCACATTCTCCAGGCGGCTGTTCTCGATCAGCGAGCCGGGCAGAAAACGCGGGTGTGAATAGATTGGGCGTTGCGGGTCATAAAAATTGAAGGGTGAGTTGGGTTGGGCGAGGGCAAGGTTGGTATCATAGAACGAGCGGATGGTTCCAATATCCTCCCAGTAATCATCGAAGTCGTAGCCATAGACCTTTTGGGTGTGGATGGCATGCGGGATGACATCGCCGCCGAAGTCATCGTAATCGGGGTGCTCTTCAAGCAGGCGGGCGAGAATTTCGGTTTTGAACAGGTAAATGCCCATCGAGCCGAGAAATGGGCGAACCGGATCGACCCGGCTGACCAGGTCGGCTTTGAGGGCTTCGTCCTTGGGTTTTTCAGCAAAGTTGGTGATGCGGTAATCGCCTGCCCGCTTGAGGATGCCAAAACGCCCGGCATCCTCGGCTTTAACTGGCTGGACCGCCACAGTGATGTCCGCGCCATGCTGTTCGTGAAATTCGAACATGGGAGCGTAGTCCATGCGGTAGAGGTGGTCGCCTGCCAGGATGAGCACATAGGGCGTGCGCGCGGCGCGGATCTCGAACAACTGCTTGCGCACTGCATCGGCTGTGCCCTGGTACCAATCGGCGCTGGAAACGGTCTGCTCGGCAGCCCAGATCTGCACCCAACCGGTATGGAAGGTGTCGAAGACGTAGGTATTGGCAATATGCCGATGTAGTGAAACCGAATTGAACTGAGTCAGGACGGCGATGCGGTAGATGCCGGAATTAATGCAGTTCGAAATGGGAATGTCGATCAGGCGGTATTTGCCCGCGATCGGCACCGCCGGTTTGGAACGCACCGCAGTAAGCGGATACAGCCGCGCCCCGCGACCCCCCCCCAAAATGACTGCCAGAACATCCTTCATGCTGCCCATGACCGCCTCCCTATTCGATTTTGATTTCAACCGGATTGAAGTAGATCCTAACCTCGTTCAAAGAATACCCGACAAATGGGTTCAAGTCAACGCTTTTGGCTAACCAAAGCGCTGCTCTTTCCAGACATCTGCTTCATTGTGATAACCGGCTTCTTCCCAAAAGCCGGGGTGGTCATGCGCCATGAATTCCAGCCCGCGCAGCCACTTGGCGCCCTTCCAAAGGTAAGGGGTGACCAGGTCCGGGCGGGATGGGATGGCGCCAATCACGCCGCGCAGCGGGTAACCGTGGTCGGGTGAAATCGGCTGTCCGTCGTAATGGGTGGCAAGGAGGAAATTTTCCGCCAGCACGATCTCCATTGGCAGGTTGACCGTAAAACCGTACTCGGCGTGCTGCATGACGAAGCGGGCACTGGGCAGCGGTTTGAACACACCCTGTTCGACCATCGTTTTGACCGAGACCCCCTCCCAAAGGGTGTCCAGTTTGCTCCAGCGCGTCACGCAGTGCAAATCCATGGTCAGTTGAGTCTTGGGCAGGCGGTTGAATTCTTCCCAGGTCAGGCTGACTTCGCGCTCGACCTCGCCCCAGATGCGCAGCGTCCAGGTGGTCAGGTCGGCACGGGGTACCGGACCGTAATGCAGCACCGGAAATTTTGACGTCAGGGATTGCCCGGGTGGCAACCGCTTTTCGTCGCGGGCACGGTTCTCATCTTCTTTACGGTTAAATAAATTGAACATGTTTTCACCTGGTTACTAATGAACGAATTGGTGACCTTCGTGACAACAATTTTCTAATTTCAATGATCCAATTATACCTGAGACCCAATTGGCAGGGTTGCTAAGCCTAAGTGAGGATTATGCTATACTGGAGGTTAATACTTCGGTCACGGGCAATTTGGATTTTTTACTTCTCTACGGAGAGGGAGAGCCGACCGTATGGAAACCAAAGCCGCCGTAATGGATGATTTGACCCGTTCTTCGCTGGCGTTGCTGCTGGAAATCAGCCGCGAGCTGGCAGCCAGCCTGGAACTCCGCACGGTGTTGGCGCGTGTTCTGCTGCTTTCTACGGTCAATGTTGGCGCGGAGCGCGGCAGTCTGATTGTGCTGAACGAGTCCGCTCAGCCGGTGGAAGCCGCGTTGGCGATCAACGGACAGGTGTATCACCCAACGGTGGAGCACATGCAGTCGATCCTCGATCATGGATTGGCGGGTTGGGTGGCGCAAAATCGCCAGCCGGTGCTTATTGCCAACACCGCCGAAGATGAACGCTGGACGCGCCGCCCGGATGATGCGGTGGAGCGCACGGGCAGCAAATCGGCGGTGTGCGTGCCGCTGTTCTCCAGCGGGCAGCTGACCGGGGTGCTCACCCTGGTGCATGCCCAGACCGGCTTTTTTACCTATGGTCACCTGACCCTGCTGCAAGGTATTGCCGACATGGCTGGCATTGCGGTGCGCAACGCGCATCTCTACCGCCTGATGCAGGAAGCCCAGCGGCGGTACCGCGAATTGTTCGAGGACAGCATCGACCCAATCCTGATCACCGACTGGCAGGGTCGAATCCAGGAAGCCAACCGCCAGGCACTGAAAATGACAGCCTATCCAGCAGAACACTTGATTTCGCTGGGGGTGGAATGGTTGCAGAGCGAGCAAACGGCGCCATTGGCAACCCATTTCAACCAGCTGCAAGCTGGTGAGACGGTTTCTTATGAAACAGAATTGATTCGACGGGATGGCACGACTCTGCCGGTGGAGGTTTACATCCGGCGGGTGACGATTGGGGAGCACGAAATGCTGCAATGGATCTTGCGCGATATTCGCGAGCGCAAACAGCTGGACACCTTGCGCGACGATCTGGCGGCAATGATCTACCACGATCTGCGCTCACCACTTGCCAATATCATCTCCAGCCTGGACATTTTGCAAACCATTCTGCCAGCCGAGTCGGTTGAATCGATCCAGCCGGTGTTCCAGATTGCGGTGCGGGCAGCCGACCGGTTGCAGCGGCTGATCAGCTCCTTGCTGGACATCAACCGTCTGGAAGCTGGTCAGCCAATTACCAGCAAGCGTCCGGTGCAGCCGCGTGCACTGGTCGAAGAAGCCGTAGACGTGACGCATACCCTGGCGGAAAGCAAGCACCAATCCCTGACCACGGTCATTGTAGATGATCTCCCGCTCATCACTGCTGACGGGGATATGATCCGGCGGGTACTGATCAACCTGATCGAAAATGCAATCAAATATACGCCGATGCAAAGCACCATTGAGGTTGGCTGCCGCCGTGAAGATGGATGGGCGCGTTTTTGGGTGAAGGACAATGGTCCTGGCATACCGGCAGATGCGTTGGAGTTGATCTTTGAGAAGTTCAACCGGCTGCAAGGTGACCGCTACCCGAAAGGGCTGGGACTTGGGCTGGCATTTTGCCGGTTAGCGGTGCGCGCTCATGGTGGTAAAATCTGGGTAGAGAGCAAACTGGGCGAAGGCAGCCTGTTCGTGTTTACCTTGCCGCTCGAATAATTAAATCCATATGTCTCTGAAATCTCATTAAAGGAACGCTAAATGCAGCAAATACTGGAGCATGTTTATATCGAACAGGCATATCCGGGGGTTGTCCTGGGGGCAATTACCACTCCACACGGATTGATCTTAATCGATGCGCCGTTTCGACCGGACGATATTCGCGCCTGGCGCTCTGCGCTGCTCAACCTGGGGGGCGGCGTGGAACGTCTGCTGGTTAACCTGGATGTGCATGCCGACCGGACGATTGGATCGCGGGCGATGGAATGCACCGTGATCGGGCATGAAAAAATGGCGGAGGTGTTCCGCAACCGCCCGATGACGTTCAAAGCCCAGGGCGCAGATACCGGAGCGGACTGGGAGTATCACAATGGGCTAGGCAGTGTGCGCTGGGCGCCGCCTGAAATTTCTTTTACCCAGCGGGCGCAAATTTATTGGGGAGATGAACCATTGCTGCTCGAATATCATCCTGGTCCGGCAGCCGGAGCGATTTGGGCGATCTTGAACCACAAGCGGGTGATCTTTCTCGGCGATGCGGTGGTGGTCAACCAACCTCCCTTCCTGGCTGGGGCAGACATCCCGAACTGGCTGGATTCGCTGCAATACCTGCTAAGCCAGAAATTTCAGAATCACTTGCTGATCAATGGCCGCGATGGGCTGATTACCCAAAAGCACGTCCGCCAGCAGATCGATTTTCTCAAGATCGTGCAGGGAAAAATCGAACACCTGGGCAGCCGCAAAGGCGAACCGGGCGAAACGGCAGCCTGGATTCCCGAGTTGCTGGGGCGACTGGAGTTTCCCCAGGAACGCAAGATGCAGTACACCCAACGGCTAAAGTGGGGGCTGGAGCAATATTACAACCGCCATTTCCGCGCCACTGGCGAGGAACTTGACGAATAACAACTTTTTTAATCATCCACACAGGACGGAGTGATGACCTCTTCTGGCTGTATCCCGCTTGTCGAGTTAACCCGCGGATCGATTGTTGAATCCTTCCACACCGGTGCACTGGTGATCGTCGATGCTGCTGGCAATCCGATTGCCAGCCTGGGCGACCCACACTATGTAACCTTCATGCGCTCTTCGTCCAAACCGTTTCAAGTCCTCCCGTTGTTGGAGAATGGCGGCGCGGAGGCGTTCAACCTGAGTGACCGCGAAATCGCGCTGATGTGCGCATCGCATTCCGGCACCGACGAACATTTCGCGGCAGTCAGCGCTCTGCAGGCACGGGTTGGGATTGTTGAAAGCGATCTGCGCTGCGGCACGCACCCGGTGTTTCACCAGCCAACGCAAGAAGCCTTGCTGCTGCGCGGGGAAAAACCAACCCCTAATCGCCACAATTGTTCGGGAAAGCATACCGGATTTCTTTCGTATGCGCTTTTGTCCGGATTTCCTAAAACGAATTACATTGATCCGAACCACCCGGTGCAGGTGCAAGTGATCAAGACCTTTGCCGAAATGGTCAACCTGCCGGTCGAGCAGATCGAGATTGGCATCGATGGCTGCTCTGCGCCGGTCTTTGCCGTGCCCTTGTACAATGCTGCCTGGGGGCTGGCGCGGCTGGCGGATCCGCGCGGGTTGAGTGAGGCGCGCGCAGCAGCCTGTCGGCGGGTGACCCAGGCGATGGCGGCGGAACCGTTCATGGTGGCAGGTCCGGATCGCTTCGACACACTGGCAATGGAACTGGGGCAGGGTAAATTCATCTGTAAGGCAGGCGCTGAAGGTTACCAGGCAATTGCCGTGATGCCGGAGGCGCTGGGCGAAGGCAGCCCGGCGCTGGGAATTGCGTTCAAAATCGCCGATGGCGACAGTGGCGGGCGGGCGCGCCCGGTGGTGGCGGTGGAGGTGCTGCGTCGCCTTGGACTGTTGAGCGAGACGCAAATTGCGGAAAAATTGGCACACCTGGCAGCACGCCCGGTGACTAACTGGCGCAGCCTGGAGGTTGGTATGATGCGCCCGGTTTTTGAACTGGATGTCCGCCTGGAAATGTTGCATGGATAATTTGGAAACGCAAACCGACCTGAAAACCCGCGCACGGCATATTCACCAGCGATTATTAGAGGTCTACGGCAGACCCGAATGGCGCGAGCCGCTGCCCGCGCTGGATGAACTGGTGTCCACGATTCTGTCGCAAAACACCAACGACCGAAACCGCGATGTGGCGTTCTACGCGCTCAAGGCGCGCTTTGGCAGCTGGGAGGCGGTTCGCGATGCGGATGCGGAACAAGTCATTGCAGCCATCCGCCCGGCTGGGCTGGCAAACCAGAAAGGTCCGCGCATCCAGGCGGTGCTACGGCAGATTACCACCGAGCGGGGAAAGCTCGACCTGGACTTTTTGCGTGGCTGGCCGGCAGAGCAGGCACATGCCTGGCTGATGCGCTTCAACGGGGTGGGTTTGAAAACCGCGGCAATTGTATTGTTGTTTTCGCTGGACATGCCAGCTTTCCCGGTGGATACTCACATCTACCGCGTTAGCGGCAGGCTGGGGCTACGCCCGGAGAAGATGAACGTCGAGCAGGCGCACGCCCACCTGGCGGTTTTATTCCCGCCGGAAGATTACGGACCTGCCCACCTCAACTTGATCCGCCTGGGTCGCGAGGTGTGTGCAGCGCGCAAGCCGGATTGTCCGCGCTGTTCGTTGCGCGATCTTTGCCCATACCCCGACAAGGGCTGAATGGGCTTTACCTGGCTGCCAGGGTAACCGCCGCGCGGAAGGCGCGGTAGGCTTCTGCCATGTCCGCGGCGGTGTAAGCCAGGCGGCGTCCGTCCACACGGCGAGACCCCGGCAGCAGGCAGGCGCTGTCCACCATCTGGGGGTAATGGAATTCGATCTCGATTTCCACCGGCATTTGGATGCGCAGCGGTGCGGGCGAATCGCCTGCCATCAGGCGGCGGACGGAGCGCTCCGCCGTGTCGCGAATCAACCGGCGGGCATTTTCGAGCGGCAGGCATTCGGCAGTCATGCGCCCGGTGGCGCGTTTGACTGCTGCGCTCTCGATGCCGGGTACCCACTCGGCGGCTTCGGCACACACCGACTGGTCGCCGGAAACCATCAACACGGGCACGCCATAGTGACCACACAAGGCTGCATTGAGCCCGAATTCGCCCACCAGGCGCTGATTGAGCCACACATTGAAAACCCGCACGCTTGACCAGGTGTGATCGAGGATGGCATTGAGCGTACCGGCGCGGGCATGATAACCGATGAACAGCGCGGCGTCCACACCCTGGTCGATGCCATCCACCATGCCGAATGGGGTTGGCGTGCCGCTGTGCAGACTGGCGCGCGGGTCGAGCTCTTCGATGAGAATGTTGCTTCCGTTCCAGTGTCCATCGGAAACGATGAACTCGCTGGCGCCAGCAGCGGATGCGCCTTGCACGGCGGCGTTGACATCGCCGGTGAGCAGGCGGCGGAAGCGTTGGTATTCGGGGTGGCTGGGATCCGTCTGGTCGAAGTGCACCACACCGGATGCGCCTTCCATATCAGTGGCGATTAAAATTTTCATCTTGTATTCTCCGAGAGGATGGATGGACAGCGGGCGGACGGCCGTTTCTATTTTATTCCTCCAACACCACTTTGCCCAGATGCCGAAATTCGCCCGGTACATAACGGCGCACCTGTGCCAGGGCAATCGAGAGCACCTGAATCGGCAGGCTTTCCAAAACCGGGCGGGCAACAGCCGCAGATGGGGGAATCCACCACATGGGCAAACCCGGCGCGGGCTGCGAATCGATCCAGAAAACGCGCCCGCCGTGGCGGAGGATATCGGTGGCGAGGGTGAGATTGAGGCGGCGCGCACCGGGATCGCCGGCAAACATCGCGGCAGTTAGTGTGCCGTCCACCAACTCGAACGGACCGTGGCGAAACTGGGCGGCGCTTATACCCAGCGCTGGAAATTTGGCAGCCTCCTTGAGTACCAGTGCTCCGTTATATACGGCTGCCAGCGATGTGCCGCGACCGAGCAGGAAAAAGGTGCGCAGGCTGGCTGCCAGCGGTAAAAATATTTCCAGGTGTTCGTCCAGATGCTCCAGGTATCCGGCAGCGGCGTCCGCAGCAGCGGAGAAGGCATCTATGACCGGCTGCAACGGTTGGGCGAGCAGCTGGCTGGCTGCCAGCGCCATCACTGCCAGCGTGTTGAGGTAAGTACGCGTGCTGACGGTGTATTCCGCCCCGGCATTGAGCGGCAACAGTGCGTCTGCGGCAGCAGCCAGCGGGCTGGCTGGGTCGTTGGTCACCGCTATCAGTGTGGCAGGAGGATGCTCGCGGCAGTTTTCTAGCAGGCGGATAATTTCGGCGCTGCGTCCGGATTGTGAGACGATCCAAAGCAGAGTCTTGCGGCTCACCTGTGAGTGGGCAAAGTGGGCAAGTTCGGCGGTTTCCACCCATTGCACCGCGACCGGCAAGGAGGACAACTCGAGCAGGGTGGGGTAGGCAGCGTTGAGTGAAGCGCCCATGCCGGTGATCAGCACACGGTCATACGACCCTGCTGCCAGGGCTTCGGCGAGTGGTCGGAGAGCCATGCGCGGATACCCCTGTAATGCGGTGCGCAGTGCTTCCGGTTGGGACAAAATATCGCGGACATAGGGATTGGATTTCATGAGGATTTTCCTTGATGAGGTGGGAATGGGTGATAAGGGCGATCAGCCGATGAACTGTCGTCCGGTGTAAAAAGTGAACTGCTTGCCGGTGTAGATCGAGCGGACGTATTCGATCACGTCCATGGTTTCTGTATACGTGTGGCGCAAGGCAATCAGTACCGCCTCGCCCGGTTGGATGGCGAGCTGTGCAGCCAGGCTTTCATCCGCCACGGCAGCCTCCAACTCGGCATCTGCCCAGGTGGGTTGCAGATTATATTCATGGCGCAAAACATCAAATAACGCCTGATTTGCCAGGTCGTAGTGCTCCAGTCCGGGGCAAAGTGTGGCAGGCAGATAGGCGTCCTCGTAGGCGACCGGCATGCCATTGACCAGGCGTACCCGCTCCACACGGTAGGCAGGTTCCCCGGCAGCAAGGTTGAGCTCAGAGCGGATTTTGGCAGCAGGTTGTATGCGCTGCAAGCGCAGCAAGCGCGAGGTGGGGGTCAACCCGCGGGCGCGGATGTCTTCACTAAAGGAGCGAAAGCCGGAAAGGTCGCGGATGCGGCTGTGGGCGACAAAGCTGCCCTTGCCCTGGTGAGAATACACCAATCCCTGCTGGACCAGGTTATGGATCGCGCGGCGGGCGGTGATACGGCTCACATTAAATCGGCGCGAGATTTCACTTTCGGAGGGCAGTTTTTCGCCGGGACGAAGTTCTTCGCGGCGGATCTGGCGCAGCAGTTCCTGTTCGATGTGCCGGTAAAGCGGCTTGGTCGTTCGGTGGGTGGAAGCAGCCATGGGTGTCTCAGCAGGCTTTGATACTTATTATACTTATTATAACAAGTAATTGCCACAGCGCAACCCATCGAATGCTCTGCGCCCCAGTGTGGGAGTGTATTATTTCAACCCGTCGCGGAATACGGCGATTTGCGCCATGTGCTCGCGTTTGTGACCGTAATACTGGTAAACAATCAAATCGTCTAGCGAGTAGGCATCGCCGTACCAGGGAATGGTACCGGGTTGGCGCAATGTGGTCTGATCAATACGGTCAAGCCATTCCATTCCTGTCCGGTAGGCTGCCTCATACTCTGCCATAATCTGGGCATTCGAAAATATTTTACGTTGCTTGATCTGGGGGTTGTTAAAGGCATCACCGCGCTGGTGGGTAAACTGGTCGAGCAGAGGGGTTTCACCTCCACCAGTAAAGCTTTTGAATACGTCCACCAGTACCCACTCATATGCCGTCAGGTGGATCATGATCTCGCGTACCGACCACCAGCCGCACACACCTGCGATCTGCCAGTGTTCATCGGGTAGCCCATCCAGGTGGACACGCACCCAACGGTGACCATACATCAACACATCCTGAGCATTCATTGTGCCTGTCTTTCCGGAATGGAACACCATCCCGCGTGAAATATCAACGGCAGCGAGGAAGGATTGATGAGCGTTTGGTTGGATTAGAATACGATCAATTTTGTCAATTATAGCAGTTTTCTTAACCCTGTCCGACCTATTGCTTGTGCGTAATTGTCCTCCAGAACCGGACAGGATGCCCACTTATACGGATGGCTTAAGCTACCATTGGGCGCAACTTCTATCCGGATCTTCAAAATTTTCGGGTATAATATATACACAATGAAATAACCGGCGATGAGGCTCGCCGCAACTGTCGTCTGACTGATAGCATCTACAGGAGTGAACACCCGGTAGGTGCTGTTTTTTATCCTTGCCTGCAAAACGAGGATGATTTGAATTGTCATGGGTTCAACCCATGGGACGTGAGGTGAACGATGGACTACTCCGGTGTCCTATTTACAACCGCGGATGAGGTATCTACGCAAGAAGAGGCTAATCCCCCCGAATTTTTTCGCGACCTCAATCTGGATCAGGTTATTGCTGCCATTACAGCCCATAAGCAAGAATATAATCTGAAACCCTATTATTATTCACCCTTGCGCGATGAAGATGCCGTTTTATTTCGCCAGGGGGTGTTTCGGGACCTTGAAGAGGAATTTTTGCTGACCCGGTTAAAGTCATTCGCCGATAAGATAGTGCTGGTGCGGCGTTACTTATCTGCAGTTCAAAAACTCTATTATCACTATCATAAAGAAGGCTGGATATTGGAAGCGGCGCTGGTTTATTGTCAGGCTGTCCAAACCTTGATGGAAGATTTTGAAAAAGGTTCATTCACCTCGCGGGCATTGAAAGATTTTTCGAGTTATCTATCCGAATATACTCGATCGAATGGGTTTTTAACCTTCATGCAAGATTCCAAGCAACTGAAAGAAAAACTGGAGTCCATTCAATACAGTGTTAACATCCAGGGTCGTTGGGTCAGGGTGCGAAAATATGAAGGGGAGAGCGATTACAGTACCGAGGTGGAACGAACCTTTGAAAAATTCAAACAGGGGAATGTGAAAAACTATCGCATTGACCTGGTGATTGCTTCGGGAATGAACCACATTGAAGAACAGATCCTGGGTTGTGTTGCCAAACTTTATCCGGAAATTTTCAAAGAACTGGATCAATTTTGCGCCCGGTATACCGATTTCATCGACCCAACCATTCAGACCTTTGACCGGCAGATTCAATTTTATATTTCTTACCTCGACTTTATCGAACCGATGAAGCAAAAAGGACTGGCTTTTAGCTACCCGTTCGTATCTGCACAAACCAAAATAGTTGGTGCCATAAACACCTTTGATATTGCTCTGGCAAACGCGCGGCTTTTCGAAGTTGCCCCAATTGTTTGCAATGATTTCTATCTGGAAGGCAGCGAGCGCATCATCCTCGTTTCGGGTCCCAACCAGGGAGGAAAAACCACCTTTGCCCGTATGTTTGGTCAACTCCATTACCTGGCGTGCCTGGGTTGCCCAGTACCCGGTGAGAATGTTCATCTGTTTCTGTTTGATCAACTGTTCACTCATTTCGAAAAGGAAGAGGATATCCGCAATTTACGGGGCAAGCTGCAGGATGAATTGGTTCGTATTCACGCTATTTTGAAACGGGCAACACCCGACAGCATCATCATCATGAATGAAATCTTCACATCCACAACCCTCAAGGATGCCATTTTTTTAAGTAAGGAAATAATGGCGAAAGTGATCGAACTGGATGCACTGTGTGTTTGGGTTTCCTTTATTGATGAGTTATCCACATTGAGTCATCAAGTTGTGAGCATGGTGAGCACCGTGGTTCCGGAAGATCCAACCATCCGGACGTACAAAATCATCCGCAAGCCAGCCGATGGCTTATCCTATGCTATTTGCATAGCGGAAAAACACCAGCTCACTTACCAACAAATCAAGGAACGAATTGCCTCATGAAAGTCTTTTTAATGTTTCCACATCAAGATTTTGATCCGGCTCAACCTCTGCCACCCAATGCGTCAGACCTTGTCCAGGATCTGGAGTTGAACGCTCTGTTCAATGCCATGGCTCAGGGCGATAAATTTATCCTGGAGACGGTGAAAAAGGCTGTTCTACTGAGCCTGGATGATCCAGACGAAATTCGCTACCGGCAGGCAATCTTAAAGGATTGCCTGAATCATCCAGAAGTGGTAAGGGAAATTTACCAGATTCCCATCGAAGCCAATGAGAACAGACATAGAAACTGGCTGGGGATTTTTACCCATTCTCCAGGTGGAGTGTTAAGCAGTGCAGTGCGGATGATGGAAATGTTCGTCGAGATGTTAAAAAAATTGCGCAAAATTGCCGATGAATACCAGAACCACTTCGAATCCAATGGATTCAAAGCTTTTTTCACCATGATCCAGCGCGAATTGCGAGACGACTACTTTGAAATGGTGGAATATCATTTACGCCAGCTGAAATTCAAGGATGGGGTCTTGATCAGCGCTGAATTGGGCATGGGCAATGAAGGTAAGAATTATACGCTGCGTTTGCCTAATGACCGCAGCCGGAATTGGATCAAGGAAGTGTTCAGCCGTAAATCCTATTCCTTCATGGTTAGTGAACGGGATGAAGCTGGCACGCGGGCATTATCCGACATTAAAGACCGTGGAATCAACGCGGCAGCAAATGCGCTCGCCCAGTCTGCCGATCACATTGAAAACTTTCTAAAAATGCTGCGCCTTGAGCTGGCTTTTTATATTGGATGCATTAATCTCAAAGAAAATTTGGACGGGCTGGGCAATCCGGTTGCATTTCCAAATCCAGCGCCGTTACACGAACGTCGCTACACCTTTCGCGGCATGTACGATGTTTGCCTGGCTTTGACGATGAAACAAAAAATTGTGGGGAATGAGCTGGATGCCAATCAAAAAAACCTGGTTGTTATCACCGGAGCGAACCAGGGGGGGAAATCGACGTTTTTGCGGAGCGTGGGCATTGCGCAGATGATGATGCAGTGTGGCATGTTCGTTGGGGCTGAACAATTCGAAGCCAATCTTGCCAGCGGTGTATTTACCCACTACAAACGCCAGGAAGATGCAACAATGAAGAGCGGCAAATTCGATGAAGAACTTGCCAGAATGAGCGCAATCGTCGATTGGATAAAACCGAACAGCTTGATTCTCTTTAATGAGTCCTTTGCCGCAACGAATGAACGGGAAGGTTCCGAAATCGCCAGGCAAATTACCAGTGCCTTGCTTGCGCGGAATATCAAGGTCATTTTCGTGACGCACATGTACGAATTTGCGCGTATCTTTTATGAATCGAATCCCGATGACGCCATTTTCTTGCGGGCGGAAAGAAGGGCTGGCGGGAAACGCACCTTCAAGATTCTGGTTGGTGAACCCTTGCCAACCAGTTATGGAATGGATGTTTACAAAACGGTATTCGAAAAAGGATGAGCGGCTTGATCAGCGGTGATCTTACCAGGACACTCGAATTGCATCTTCTCCCCAATGGTCGAATCATGCTGGGGTGAAGTGATTGGCGCGCACATTGAACCTCGCCTGAATTTCGTGCAGGTTGCTTGGCTTTTGCGGCGATAGCATGAATGGTGAATTCTGCACGGTACTGAAAAATGGTGCAATGGTCCACGTTGCGGTGGAAGAATTGAGCAACGATGACCTGGTTGTGTTACAAACAGGCGATTTTGTCCCGGCTGACTTAAGACTGGTGGAAGCCAGAGGATTGCAAGTGGACGAATTTGACCTGACAGGAGAAATCCTACCTGTCGCCAAAAATGTCACGGACGAGGGGACCGTTATCTTGCGGGGCAGCCGTGTTGTTCGTGGATCAGCAACTGGGATTGTGATCGCGGTCGGAGATGAGACTGAATTTGGCAAAATTCTCGCGCAATTCGCCCAACCTTTCCAGTCGAGATCGATAAATATTTTCGATCCTTCACAACTTGGCTGGTTGGCTTTGTTGTTGCCTGTTGTGTTGGTCTGGATGGTGCGTTCAAACATTCCCACGATCACCTGGATCTATTTTTTGATTGCAGTGCTGGTTTTGCTTGTTCTGCTTAATCGGAGCTGGTTTGAGAATCTTTTCGTTACCAAGGAATTAATTGAAGCGAAACAGGCAAATATCCAAATTAACGATCCGGGTGTGTTCCAAACCTTGAACGAACTGGAAATTTTTTGTTTTGATAAAACTGGTGTGTTGACCACCCGCAACACGGAGGTTACTCAGTGTTACCTGGGCAAATCTCTACAGGCGGTGAACACACGAAGCGATACTCCCACAATTACCATTCCCCCATTGATTCGTACGGGCGCAGCATTGTGCCATGATGTTTTGTATATCGAAAAACGAAATTTCGCCGATCCGGTGGATCGCTCATTGCTTTCCTTCGCCGAACGTTACGGGGCAAATTTAGAGGAATTGAATCGCCAATACCAGCGCATCTATGATTTACCCTTCGAATCGGAAAACCGCTACATGATCAGCGGCTATGAAACACAGCGCGCAGAACGATGGTATTTTGCCAAGGGAGATCCGCCAGTGCTGCTCAAAAAATGCGACCGCTACGCTGCCGAGGATGGATCGGAAAACCGTTTGGACATCAGCTTGAGATTTAAGATCGACTCGATTTGCCGTTCCATTCGAGAAGAAGGCGACACGCCGATACTGTTGGCTTACGCGAATGGTCAAGTCCACCCGCAAACAACATCGTTTGTCTTTCTGTGTGTTTTTCGGTTGCAAAATACCTTGCAGCCCGGAGCTGCAGAGATCATTCACACAATGATCGAAAAGGGTATCCGCCCATTGATGCTGACAGGTGACCGTGCGGAAACTGCGTTAAGTATCGCCACACAATGTGGAATGATTGAGAATTCAAAATTTGTATTGAATGGACATGTCATCCAGCGTATGGATATGGAAGAAGTGGGCAGACAAGCGCAATACTGCTCGGTCTTTGCAAAATTGACTCCCTCCCAGAAAGGGATGATCATCCGTCAACTGCAATATCGTGGGCAGCAGGTCGGGATGATTGGAGATGGTGTAAACGATGGGATTGCATTAAAGGTGGCAGATGTCAGTGTCTCTTTTTTCACCGAGAGTTCGCCAATTGCCCGCCAACACTCGAAACTATTAATCCAAGATCTTTATGGCTTGGGGAATATACTGGAAGCCTCGACACGATTTGCCAGGCGAATCCGGTGGTTAAACAGGTTGAGGATCGGATTGATTGGGATCACCTACCTGGTTGTGTATGCGTGGGTTTGGCGTTAATTGTATGTTCGATTAATCGATGGAAGATTGCCGCGATCCTGGAGTATACTCAACTCAATCTGACACGGTGAGCATATTCCATGGCGCAATTATTTTACGGTCACATCCTGGCGGGGGGCGTGCGCATTCAGTATTATCGAACCGGCGGGATCAAACCGCCGCTCATCTTCCTGCATGGTTTGGGGGATAACGCGCTGTGCTGGAACCGGCTGCCGCTGATGTTGGAGCTGGAATACGATGTCGTCCTGATGGATGCACGCGGACACGGGGCTTCGGGGCTGGATGAACGTGGGGCATCCCCACAAGTGCAGGCAGCGGATGTGGGGATGCTGATCGAATCGCTCAACCTGCACCGTCCGGTGCTGATCGGACACTCAATGGGTGCCTTGAGCGCGGCGCTAACGGCAGTTCTGTATCCCAAGTGGGTGCGCGGGGTAGTGCTGGAAGACCCACCCTGGCTGGATTTTATGCCGGGAAACGGTTTTTCCCACCAGCAAAAACGATTGGAGGATTGGCGTAGCTGGCTGGCAGCCATGCAGGTCAAGCCGTTCGATGAAATCGTTGCCGAGGGCAAGCGACAGCACCCGCAATGGGATGAAAGCGAGTTCTTTCAGTGGGCAAAAGCCAAACAGCAGGTTCGCCTGTCTGCCCTGGACTGGCTCATCCAGCCGCAGCCAGATTGGCGCGAGATCATCCGCCAGGTGCGTTGTCCGGGGCTGCTGATCAGCGGGGAGACGCGGCTTGGCGCTGTGATCGGAGACGAAGTGGCGCGGCAGGTGGAACGCGGCTGGCGTAATTGCAAGATCGTGCGCCTGATGGGAGCAGGGCACAACGTGCACCGCGAAGCCTATCTGGAATTTCTGCGCGCGACCACCGCTTTTTTGAAGCAGTTGGGCAAGTAACTCGCCGGAATTACGGCATCGGGTTGGAGTTGTACCAGTCTGTGCCGAGCATTACGGCGATGTCGTAGGCGGCATTGGGATCATAGCGGTTGTACACGCGTGGATTCTGAATACCCATTTGCTTGGCAAGATATTGCAGTGTATAGGGTTTGCCACTGTAAATAAAGAAGGTGGTTACGTTATAGAATTCGGGGGCGGTAGATTCATCCACAACGTTGACACCCTGATCGCGTAGCCAGGCAGCGGTACTGCCTGCCAGACCATCCCGCCCGCTGCCGTTTTGGATGGAAACCCGCGCGGCTTCGGCTTGCATCAAGGCTTGTGCATCCTCCGCCACTGCGACCGGTCCAACCGGTCCGCCGCTGGTGAAAATTTCATCCCGCACCAGGCGAATGCGGTCAGGAATGGGGATGAGGATATCCAGTCCATCGGGCGACTTGCCAAACTCGACCTGGTCGGTGCCGATAACCGCCTGGCGGATGTTCTGGCTGGGAATGGATTGTGCCAGCCACGCAAGGCGAATCACCTGGTCGAGGCTCATGTTGGTGCGCACACCTGAAGCCAGTTCGTTGTACAGGACCGGCGCGCGGGTGATCAATAGCGGCAGCATGTCGAAACTGAGGATGCGGTCGCGCACGGCAAGCACCACTTGTTGGGTGCGGCGTGCACGGTCAAAGTCGCCGCCCTCTGTGTAGCGATTGCGCGCATAAGCCAGGGCAATATCGCCAGGCAGAGTGACCACACCCGGCTCCAGGGTAATTTTGCGGTTGGTACCCATCACTACCACGGTGATCGGCTCTTCGACGCGAATTTTGACGCCCTTGATCTCATCGATGAATTTGACGAATGCCTGAAAATCGACTTGAGCGTAATAATTGATGTCCACGCCGAGGAATTGTTTGACCGTTTCCATCGCCAGCGCGGGTCCACCGCCGGGCAGGCGATCAAGCTCGCCGAAATAGTAGGCTTGATTGATCTTGTGATAATCGTAGCCGGGAATGTTGACCCACATATCCCGCGGGATGGAGAGGATGCCCGCGGTGTTGGAGACCGGGTCGAGGGTGAGCAGCAGCATGGTGTCGGTGCGCGGCACGTCCCCGGCTTCCCAATCGCGGTAGTCCAGACCCATTAAGAGGACATTGACACGATTCTTGCCATCCCACGGCTCCGGAGTGGGTCCGCCAGGTGGCTGGAGGATGGTATGGCCGGGAATGGTCGGAACTGCGGTACCGGAGGGGTTGGCACCTACCGGAGCACCTTCCAGCGGCGTGCTGGTCCAGGATTTGAACATGTCGCGGGCGATGCCAAAGGCAACCACGGCGGTTACAATGGAAAGGACGATAAAGACACCCAGTACGATCAGCGTCAGGCGATCGACGGGGTTGCGCCTCAATGCCATTCGGGTATGTCGATTAGCCATCTTTCTCTTCTTGTAATGCACGCTGGTATTAATCATGCCCCACATGGGTGCAAGATCAATACCATACCGGCAGAATTATTTCATCGGCGGGGGAGGGACGGGCAGCGCCTCGGCGTTGGTGGCAGCCCACTTGTCGCCCTCCTCGATCAACATGACCGGGATGTCCTCCACGATCGGGTATTTGCGTCCGCAATCCCGGCAGATCAGCCAGGTTTCTTTATAAAGATCAAGTAGTGCTTCTTTCTCCCGCACGCAAGCTGGGCAGCGCAGGATTTCGAGCAATTCCGGATTGACCATTCTTCCTCCAGTGAGGCTAAGTTCAAGTTATTTTACCATACTCTCTCCAAATCACTTTCCGGCGGGGGCACGGGGTTGACGCAGGGCAATCGGGAAACAAACAACCCCGCGCAGATGGTCGATCCGGGCGGGGCTGCCGGTGGGCAACTCTCAATCTCAGCGTTTGTGGAAGCGGACGAACACTCCCGGACGCGGCTGGAGGGTGGCGATGGGAGTGGGTTTGACCGGGCTGCCTTCCACCGGCTGCAGATGATAGCGCTGCAGCATGAGGGTCATGATCAATTGGGCTTCCATCTGGGCGAAATGATTGCCGATGCACTGCCGCGGTCCGCCGCCAAAAGGGAAGTAAGCATAACGCGGGCGTTCGGCAGAGCGCTCTTCGGTGAAGCGTTCCGGATCGAAGCGCTCCGGATCTTCCCAGAATGCGGGGTGACGGTGGGTGACATAGGGGCTGAGGAAGATCATTGCCCCAGCGGGAATGCGCACGCCCTGGATGACGTCTTCCTCGATGGCGTGGCGCGCAAACATCCAGGCGGGTGGGTAGAGGCGCAATGCTTCGCTGAATACCATTGCGCTGTAGGGCAGGTTGGGCAGGTCTTCCAGAGCAGGGGGGCTACCAGCGAGGGAGGACATTTCTTCCACCAATCGAGCCTCGACTTCGGGATGAGACCCCAGTAGGTGATAGGTCCAGGCGAGGGCGTTGGCGGTGGTCTCGTGCCCGGCGAGGAAGATGGTCATCAGTTCATCGCGAATCTGGCGGTCGGGCATGCCTGCGCCGCTTTCCGGGTCACGCGCCAGGATCAGGCGCGAAAGCAGGTCGTTTTGGGCTTCGGGGTTGGCGCGCCGTTTTTCGATCAGGGCGTAAATAAACTCATCCAGAAAACGCAGCGCGCGCTGGTGGCGGCGGTTGGCTGGGGTGGGTAATTTTTCGACCAACGGGTGCGGGGAGAAAAGTGCCTGGTTGAGATGTTCCAAGGTCTGGTCGAAGGCTTTGCCCAACGCTTCCGCCTGGTCGCCAACATCGTCGCTGAACATGGTGCGCACGATGATCGTTTGGGTCAGGCGCATCATCTCCTCGGCGACGTTGACCGGCTGTTGGCTGTTTGCCAGGGCATCCCAGCGTGGAATAAATTCCAGGGTGGTATCCACCATCACGCGAGCATACTCGGCGAGTTGTTGGCGGCTGAAGGAAGGCTGGATCAGGCGGCGCTGGCTGCGCCAGAACTCGCCTTCGCTGGTTACCAAGCCTTCGCCCATCAGCGGTTTTGCCTGGTGGTAACCTTTGTTGTAATTGCGGTTGTTGTCTTGCAGGACGTATTTAATGCCTTCTGGCTGGCTGACCAGATAGGTCTGGCGGCTGGCAAGGTTCAGGCGCACAACCGGTCCGTAGCGGATGGCGGAATTGAGCAGGAACTGAAGCGGGTTGCCAGCAAAGCGCGGCAGCACACCGAGCAGCGGCAGCCCTTGTGGGGCGGGCGCTATGTTGGTCAATACAGGAGCGGGCATTTGAGACATTCGAGAACCTCGATTCGTGTTGAACTATTCCCAACCTGTCCGGTTTATGAATTACAGGAGCTCGTAAAAGTTTTACGCTATTGCCCAATCGCACACCGGTCAGGGTAGAGGGTACGTATAGAAATCTTTATCGCAAATTATACCGCTCGGTATGATTTTCCGGGGATGGATGTACAAGGCTGGTGAAGGTTCAGGCGCGCAGGTCAATTTGACCAGTGCGCGCAGCGGATGGTGTGTCGCGGATCATCTCGACCAGCACCTGTGCGGCGTTCTGCTGCTGGTTGAGCACTTGCTTGAGCACCGCGCCTTGTATGGCTTGCTGGGTTTGCCCGTGTTTCATTTGAACTGCCTGGGCTGGCAGGAAGGATGATAGATCGTATACGCCGGAAATATTCATTCAGTCTTTCGAAGAGATCAACCTCCCGGCAGTCAAGCCGGGGTGTTTTAACTATCGGTTGGTAAATATAAAAATTGACGCTCGCAGCGCGACTACTGCCTTACAGATTTGTTATAATCCACCCGGTGAACGAACCGACATCCCCTGCAAGGAACGCAAAGCCCGACTTCTGGCGGGCGTGGCTGCTGGCGGTACGCCCGCGCACGCTTCCGGCGGCGGCAGCGCCGGTGCTGGTGGGCAGCGCGGCTGCCTTTGCCGATGGTTTGTTTCAACTGCTGCCTGCCCTTGCGGCATTGTTGGGCGCATTGCTGCTGCAAATTGGGGCGAATATCGCCAATGACT
The DNA here is from genome assembly GCA_034411135.1 of Bellilinea sp. Lineage (GTDB taxonomy): Bacteria > Chloroflexota > Anaerolineae > Anaerolineales > Anaerolineaceae > Bellilinea. The sequence continues at coordinate 156,121 of DAOUMN010000016.1, read as the reverse complement.
ATTTCGATTTCAAGAAGGGTGCGGATACCAGTGAGCGGGTAGGTCCACTGCGCGTGACCCAGGCAGGTTTGCTCAGCCCGCGCCAGGTGATTGGCGGCATGGTGGTCGTGTTTGGGCTGGCGGCGCTGGTGGGAATATACTTGATTGCCGTTGCCGGGCTGCCGGTGCTGGTGATCGGTGTGGTCTCGATGCTTGCCGCGCTGGCATATACTGGTGGTCCTTACCCGCTGGCATACCACGGGCTGGGGGAGTTGTTCGTACTGCTGTTTTTCGGGCTGGCGGCGGTGGGGGGGACGTATTACGTCCAGGCGCAGGCATTGAGTGTGGCGATTCTATGGGCGGCGCTGCCGGTTGGGCTGCTGGCAATGGCTATCCTGACAGTCAACAACCTGCGCGACATTGCCACCGACCGGGTGTCGGGCAAGCATACCCTGGCGGTGCGGATGGGCGAGCGCGGCGCGGTGCTCGAGTATGGCGTGTGGCTTGGGTTAGCGTATCTGATCGTGCTGGCAGGGGTGGTGAGTGCGGCGCTGCCCGCCGTGGTGCTGCTGGTAATGCTCAGCCTGCCGCGCGCAGTGACGCTTTACCGCCAGGTGAGTGTGCTGCGCGGCAGGGCGCTGAATGCCCTGCTGGCAAAGACCGGGCAGCTGGAACTGCTTTTTGCGGTTCTCTTTTCGCTTGGGCTGGTAATCAGCCGCTGGGCTGGTTCTTGAACTGCCATGGGCAAAGCAAGCGCTGCAGTCCATCGACTGCAAAGTACAAGCCTAAACCGAGCAGGCTCATGGCAATCACACCGGCGTACATAGCCGGGTAATTGAACAGTGTGCTCCCGTTGAGGTAAATATAGTAACCCAGTCCTTGCTGAGTGGCGAACAGTTCAGCAACGTACAGCACTGCCACTGCTGTGCCAACCGACTGGCGCAGCGCGGTGAGCACACCGGGGATGCTGGCAGGCAGAAAGACGAAGCGGAACAGCGCCAGCCGCCCGGCACCCAGACTGCGCACACTGCGAATCAGCTCCGGATGCAGCGCGGCAGCCTGGTCGCGCACCAGGACGAGAATCTGGAAGAAGAGGATCAGGAAAATGACGGTGATCTTAGACAGGTCGCCGATGCCGAGAAAGAGCAGCACCACCGGCACAAACACCACCTTGGGGATGGGGTATAGAATGTAGATGACGGGGGAGAAGAAGGCATTAAGCCGCCGGAACTGACCCAAGGCAAGCCCGGCGGGCGCCGCGGTGAGAATGGCGAGCATCGTGCTGGCGGTCACCCGCCACAGGCTGGCAAGAAAGTGACCGGCCAGGTTGCCGCTGCGCGCTTCTGCCCACAGGGTAACCAGTACCGCCGTGGGTGGGGGCAGAATCGGTTGGTTAACCAGCATGGCTGCCAGTTGCCAGAGCAGCAGTAAGCCGAGCGTTGCCAGCAGCAGGTCGCGGCGGTTCATGCTGTCTCCAGTTGTTCGCGCAGCGCGCGGCATAACCCACGGTAGGAATCCGAATCACGGTAGCCGGGCTGGGTCAGGTGCGGGTTTTCGATCATCTGGACGGCACGGTTGGGCGGCTTACCCAGCAGGAGAATTTTTTCGCCGAGCAGGGCGGCTTCCTCGATGGTGTGAGTTACCAGAACAAGCGTCAGGCGACGTTCCTGCCAGAGATCAAGGGTCAGGCGTTGCAAGCCCTCGCGGGTGGGGGCATCCAGCGACGAGAAGGGCTCATCCATCAGCAGAATGTCCGGGTCGAGCGCCAGCGTGCGGGCAATGGCGGTGCGCTGGCGTTGTCCCCCAGATAACTGGCTGGGGTAATGGTGCGCCACAGGTAATAATCCAAGCCATTCGAGCCACGCTTCCACATCCAGGCTGCGGTGGTAATCCGACGGGGCGTGAATGCCGTCCGCACCGTAGAAATTCCGTACCCGCAAACCAAGCCGGGCATTCTCGCGCACGGTTGCCCAGGGCAGCAAGCCGTAATCCTGGATGATCAAGCCGGTGCGCGGGCGCGGGCGCAGCAACGGCTGCCCGTCCACGCGCACCTGCCCGGTATGCGGAAGGAGCAGTCCGGCGATGAGGGATAACAACGTGCTCTTGCCGCAGCCGGAAGGACCGATCACCGCCCAGGCTTCCGCCTGGTCTACCCGCCAGGAAAATCCTTCGAAAATGGGGGCAGCCGGAGAATAGCCGAAGGTGACCGAATCCAGTTCAATCATCGGTCAGGGCAGCAGGTTGCCGTTAACGCAGTCGGCGTACTGCAGGTCGGTGCTAAGATAGCCTTTGTCCTTGACCCAGGCAAAGGTGTCATCGAATTGCGCCTGGGTGGGCACACCCTTGAGCGGGTAGGTGGGCACCTTAAAACTTTCCGCCAGCGGGGCGGGCACCATCTTCTGATCAACCATCAATCCGCTGTATTTTTGCGGATCGGCATTGATCAGCGCAACGGCTTCTTCGATGGCGGATAGGAACGCGCGCACGGCTGTGGGATTCTCGTCGATGACCGCTTTGCGGAAAGTGATCAGGCTGAAGGAGTATTCCGGTTGCAAGGTGTCATCCAGCACCACGCTTGCGCCTTGCTGGGCAGCCAGGCTGGAGAAAGGCTCTGGCAGCATGGCGGCTTTCAGTTCACCGGAGGCAAGCAGTGCCATGCGGTCGGGAATCTTGGGGATGGCTATGGTTTGAATCTCGGCAGGGGTGAGTCCCTCGGCTTGCAGCAGGCGCTCGGTCAGATACTCGATCACTGTGGCTTGCGAGACGCCGACCGGTACACCTTTCAAGTCGGCAGCGGATTGAATGCCGCTGTCCTTTGCCGCCAGGACTCGAAAGAGAGCCTGTTCAGCGGTGGCAGTGCGGGCAAAGCGGACGGCTTGTACCTGGATTTTTTCCTGGTTGAGGAACATGACCGAAGCCAGTTCGTTGACCATCACGTCCGCCTGTCCAGCAGAGATCAATTGGTCCCGCTCTGGCGCCGAGCCAACCGGTACAAGTTCGACATTGACTCCGTTCTTGGCGAACAAGCCTTCCTGCTGCGCCACCACAATTGGCAGCACATCCAGAATGGGCAGCACAGCGGCTTTAAGAGTGACAACCGGGGCAGGTTGTGCCGGACTGCACGCTGCCAGAAGCATAGCCAGTAGGAGAATGAGGAAAGACAATCGTTTTTTCATGCGAAATTTTCCCTCGAATGAGAAAGATATGGGCAAGCCAGCGCCGCAGCGGCGCTGTGCATCCGGCGACAATTATACTCCGGCGGGGGAGATAACTGGTCAACTGTCCAATGCCATCCTCCCCCAGTGTAGGATGTGCGTTAACCACGCCGGAAGTACACTATGCAAGGTACGCAGAGGAGTTCGCATCAAGGAGTTTCCGTCATGTTGGATTTTCGCAACCCAATGTTCGATCCCTCTAGTTATGGCATTCACAGTGAACGTAGCCGCCAGGTAGAGGTGCACAAGCAGGCGATCAACCTGTTCAGCGCAGCGCGCAATAAAGCCGCCTTCTACCGGGTCAAGAACGCCCTGCTGCGGCGTAAGGCGCGTTTGTTCAACCTGGAGAGCATAGCAGACTATCAAATTCACAGCATGCGTTACGGGGGTATCCACGCTGTGATGATTGACCAGATCTGCGGTTCCTTAGGTCGGACGGAAGACTTCGATGATGCATTCTATCCGATGGATGACCGGGTGCGCGACCGCTGGGTGGCTGTGGCGATGGTGCGTTTTCAGGGGCTGCCCCTGGACGCGGTGCAGTTGATCCAGATCGGAAGCCGCTACTTCGTGCAGGATGGACATCATCGCATTTCGGTGGCGCGTGCGCTGGGGCAGGTGACTATTGATGCCGAAATCATCATCTGGGAAGTTTCCGGGCAGTTGCCATGGGAACAACCAGCCGTCCAGCCGCCTATCCCGGTGTTGACCGAGTGCAACGCCAGCCATCCGTGATGAAAAAACAACCCTGTGAGAGAACCCCGCAGGGTTGTTTTTTTTGTGAGTTGTTCCCAGCCGGTTAAATCTTGAAGCGTGCCACCAGTGTGGTGAATTGATCCGCCATCTGTTGAAGAGAACTCGCTGCATTGGTCACTTCCTGAACCTGCGAATTCATCTCTTCAATCGATGCCGATACCTCCTCGACGGCGGCGCTATTTTCCTCGCTAACGGAAGCAATGGTTTCAATTGCCAGGTTCACTTCGTTGGAACCGGCTGCCATTTGTTCTGCGGCGGTTGGATTTTGGGCAATGATTTGGGCAACGGAATCCATCGCGCTGACCAGAGAATTGGCTGATTGGTTGATTTGAGAAACCGCCAGCGCGGATTGATGGGATTGTTCCACAACCAGTTGAGCAGATTTGAGAATGTTTTCGAGTGCTTCACCCGCCTCGTCTGCCTGTTTCACACCGGCTTCCACCTGTTGAGCGCTGGTCTGCATGGCGGTGACTGCTTCGCGCACGGTTGCTTGAATGGTCTGGATCAAGTTATTGATTTCGCGGGTGGAAGAGGATGCGCGTTCAGCTAGCTTGCGCACTTCATCGGCGACAACAGCGAACCCTTTTCCGTGTTCTCCCGCTCGGGCAGCTTCAATGGCGGCATTCAGGGCAAGCAGATTGGTTTGAGAAGCGATGTCTTCAATTGTTTCAACGATCATTGTGATCTGGTCCGAGTGGGTGCCCATCAACTCGACTTTCTCGGCGGAAAGAGCAACCTTGCTGCGGATAATGTCCATTCCTTTCAAAGTGGCATTGACTTTTTCGGCGCCGTTTTGGGCAAGCGAGGCTGCTTTATTGGCTTCTTCGCTGCCCGATTGGGCATTTTGCGAAACTCGCTGGAGAGATACGCTCATGTTCGAAGTGATTTCCGAAGCTTTTTCGGTTGCCATTGCCTGGTCTTTCGAACCCAATGCCACCTTTTGAATCGATTCGGACATTTGCTCGAAAGTGGCGGTTGTTCGGGAGATCGACTCGGCTTCCTGGGAAATGCCCCGCGTAACCTGCTGCATGGTATGAGCGATCTGATCGGTTGCCTGCCCGGCTTGTTGTGCTGCCTGGGATAACTGGCTGGAAGCAGCCAGCAGTTGTTGTGAGTTTTCGACAACCTGGCTGACCAGTTCCCGAAGGTTGATGACCATTTGCTGGAATGCTGTACCAAGCAGGTCGTTGGAGCTGCGCGGCTCAACGTGGACTTTCAGGTCTCCCGAAGCCATTTTTTGAGCGACTTCGACCATCTCGCGCAGAAAGGTGGCTAGTTGTGCGGTTTCACGCCCTAACAGCCCAATTTCATCGGTGCGTTGAGATATGCTCTGGTCTGCATCGGAGTCATCTGTCAATTCACCCCGCGCCATGATCTGCAAACCCTTGGCGACTTTTCGCAGTGGCAGGGTCAGGCTGCGCGAATAAACCCAAAACACAATACCGAAGACCAATCCACTCAGCAAAATTATCACAATCAACGTGATGGTCAACGATCCAACCCTGGATAAAAGCAAGGATTGGGGTACAAAAGTCACCAAGGTCCACCGAGTGTTGGGCAGCTGTGCATAGGCAGCATAGGATTTGCTTCCCGCGGAGAACGGGTTGTCCAGCACCTCATAACCATACGCCGTTGAGTTGGCTTTTTTCAAAATGGGTTCCAGCGCGCCGGAAAACAGGCTTTTACCATTCAATTCCAGCAGCCCTTCGACCGATGCGGAGACCAGGTTATAGTCGTCAATTCCCAGAATGTTGCCATCTTGATCGAACAGGATGGCATGAGCCTGTTTGTCGTATTCTTCACTGGCTGCAATTTGCGCCAGCACATTGTTCAAGGCTTCTGTGGATACGTCGGCAGTGGCAATGCCCCAAAATTTTCCGGCTTTGTAGAAAGGCACCGAATAGGTGGTCATTAAAACTTCACCCAGACCAGTATCGTAATAGGGGGGTGTCCAAAATGGCTGATTGGACATTTTGCCAGGTGCATACCATTCGCTGTCTTGATAGTCTTGGTCTGTCGTGATGACCGCGTCGGGTTTTCCATTATTGAACCAGTGATACAGCGCCAATAAATCCTTTTGCGGATCGTATGTATGTGGCTCGAACCCTATCCATGTGCCGAAAATATCCGGATTCCGTGTGAGCGTGGATGCCATGCGCTGGTTCAGCCGTTCAATGTCCGGCTGGGGATCAGCCTCGACGCTGGCTGCTAATTGAATTGGAACGCGGGCAACAGATGAAAGAAAACCATCCATTTCATTCGCTTTTGCCAGGGTAATGTTCACCAGGCTGGTTTCGATCTCGGTTTTAATTGCGTTAGTACTGATCACGATGCTGGTTGTTCCTACAATCGCAATCACGAGAAGGAAACCAGCCAACATTGCCATGAGTTGATTCCCGATGGAACGATTAATCCATTTCACCTTTAATTCTCCTGAATTTTGGTAGATATGCCGAGATATTGATAACATTTTTCCCCGCTGTTTGATATTGAATAACTGTTAAAAAGCCATAAAATCCGGATAAATGAATCGGCGGATTAAGTCTGCCAGCCGGTTATGATCGGGCGGGAAAATTGTTTATAATCGGGGTAATTAATTGATTTGCCGGGAGGTGCCGTGAACGCTCGTTCCGTGTTCTGGGTGTTCCTGTTGTTTGGTTTTGCGCTGATGTTATTGAAACATGATGGTGGCGTCCAGGCAGCCGAGCCTCAACAGGATTTCGATTGCGCTGACAACCCGTCCATTCCGACGGTTGAGTGCGAAGCACTGCTGGCGTTCTACCACGCCACAGGTGGCGATGACTGGACGAATTCAACCGGCTGGTTAAGCGATTTCGACCCCGCCCTGTGGCACGGCGTGACCGTGAACGAAGGACATGTCGAATCGTTGATTCTTGACAACAACAATCTAACCGGCGGTCTGCCGGCACAACTGGCGGATTTGAGCCGGTTAGTTGAATTGAATTTACGCGAAAATCAATTAAGCGGAACTCTGCCAGCCGGCATTGGCAGCCTGAACCAGCTGGTCATCCTGGACCTTTCCAACAACCAGTTCGGCGGCGGCTTGCCGGCTGGGTTGTTCAACCTGACCAATTTACAATTTCTCTACCTGGATCACAATCAGTTTAGCGGCTTCCTGTCCGAAGAGTTCGGTGATTTGACAAAATTGAATAAACTCTGGTTGAACGACAATTACTTCCTCGGTTTTCCTCCTTCCACCTTCATCAACCTGACCCAATTAGACCCCGCGGATACGGTTGACCCAAGCCAGGATGGGTTAAACCTCGATTACAACCGGTTGTGTGTCCCGGCAAACTACCCGCAAGCGGGCAACCCATTGCACCAATTCCTGCACTTGAAAGATCCCGATTTTCATGTGCGTCAAAACTGCCTCCCACCTTTTGAGGTTTTCCTGCCGATGGTGCAGCGTTAATCCATAAGGTGATCGAAAAATCACCCCAGGCGAGAGTGGAATTTTTCTACCCGATTACTACACTTCGGGTATTGAATATGCTACAATCTAAATTGTCCCATCACACAGACGGAGGTGAATATGTCAACCCTTAAGACGACCCTGACCGGTTACGCGGGTTACCGCGGGCGGGAGGGGCATTGGAGTTTCCTGTTGCACCGCGTAACCGGTATGGGAGTGGTGTTGTTCCTGATCGTTCATGTCATCGATATTGCCCTGGTCTATTTCCACCCGGCGGGTTTCATGGAGGTTTTGGCGCTGTACCAGACCACGTTGTTCGGGATTGGCGAAATTGCTCTCATCTTTTGTCTATTTTTTCACGGCGTCAACGGGCTGCGGATTGCTTATTTTGACATGATCAAGCCACAATTATGGTCGATCGAAACCCAGCGCAAGTCCACCCGCATTACCCTGATTGTCTCGATTGTGCTGTGGCTGCCGGCGGCTGCCTGGATGCTGCGCAATATCCTGTACCATAACTACGGCATGTTCGGCGGCTAGGAGGAGATCATGGCAGCGACAAGCGAAACAATCCGGCAGGTAAAGATCAAGACCAATTACGAGACGGTCGCCTGGAAGTGGATGCGTTATTCAGCCTTCCTGCTCATTCCGTTGGTATGGGGACACGCCATTTTGCAGGATGTGGTGGTGGGCGTGCACGCCATGGATTTAGGGTATGTGGCTGACCGTTGGGCGAGCCTGTTTTGGCGGGTGTACGATGCCCTGCTGCTTGGCTTTGCCATGGCGCACGGGATGAATGGCGCGCGCCAGGTGTTGAACGATTTTGCCAGGGGTGAGACGGCGCGCAAGATCGTCAACTGGGGCACCTTCATCGTCTGGCTGGGGGTTACACTGTTTGGTGCCATCGCGCTGATCGGCGGGGTTAATCAGGAATTTCCATTGCAATAGGGCAAAGCGGGAGAAGCATTCATGACAAAAACGCATATTTTCGATGTGATCATCGTCGGCGGCGGTGGTGCTGGTCTGATGGCGGCACTGAATGCCTCGCGTGGGGCGAAGACCGCGGTGTTGAGCAAACTGTACCCCACCCGCTCGCACACTGGCGCGGCGCAGGGCGGCATTGGCGCGGCGCTGGGCAACCTGGAAGAAGATCACTGGGAGTGGCACGCTTTCGATACCGTCAAAGGCAGCGATTATCTCGGCGACCAGGACGCGATTGAGTTCATGTGCCATGAAGCGGTGCATGCCGTGTATGACCTGGAGCATTTCGGGCTGCCTTTCTCGCGCACAGCCGACGGGCGTATAGCCCAGCGTCCGTTTGGCGGGCATACCAATAACGCCACCAAGAAACCGGTACGTCGTTCGTGCTACGCGGCAGACCGTACCGGTCATATGATTCTGCAAACCCTGTACCAGCAATGCATCAAGAACGGCATCACCTTCTTTGATGAATACCAGGTGCTGGACTTGATCTTATCCAACGGCGTGGCTGCCGGGGTGGTGGCTGTGGAACTGGCAACTGGCGAGTTGCACGTTTTTCACAGCAAGGCGGTGGTGTTCGCCACCGGCGGGCACGGGCGCATGTGGGAAATCACCTCCAATGCTTACGCCTACACCGGCGATGGGGTGGCGATCACCCTGCGCAAGGGCATCCCGGCGGAGGACATGGAATTCTTCCAGTTCCATCCGACCGGCATCTACAAACTGGGCATTTTAATCACCGAGGCGGTGCGCGGCGAGGGCGGCATCCTGTTCAATGACAAGGGTGAACGTTTTATGGAGCGTTACGCGCCGACCATTAAAGACCTGGCATCGCGTGATGTGATCAGCCGGGCTGTCTATCTGGAGGTCAAGGAAGGGCGCGGGATCCACGGCAAGGACTATGTTTACCTGGATGTGCGCCCGGAGACGGTTAACAAGTATGCCGAACTGGACGGGCGAACCCGCCCGGACGGCACGCCTTACCGGGTGACGGCGGAGGAAATTCTATCAAAGATCCCCGATATCACCGACTTTTGCCGCACCTACCTGGGGGTTGACCCGGTTAAGGATCCGATGCCAATTCAACCAACTGCGCATTACGCTATGGGTGGCATTCCCACCAACAAATACGCCGAGGTGGTCGTGGACAGCCAGGGCACGGTGCTGCCGGGTCTGTACGCCGCCGGAGAGTGCGCTTGCGTTTCGGTGCACGGCGCTAACCGCCTGGGCACCAACTCACTGGTTGACCTGGTAGTGTTTGGCAAGTACGCCGGGATCAAGGCAGCGGAGTATGCTGCCGGCGCTGCCCTGCCAGCGCTGCCAGCGGAACCGGAGGCGGCGGTGCGCAAGCAAATTGGCGATCTGCTCAACGGTAGCGGCAAGGAAAAAGCCGCCCAGATCGGGCGCGAACTGCGCAAGGTGATGTCGGACGATGTCGGTGTGTTCCGCACCGAGGAAGGGTTGAAGCAGGCGGTCGAAAAAGTGCGCGAATTGCGCGAGCGTTTCCGGCAGGTACGGGTGAGCGATGGCGGCAAGGTGTTCAACACCGAGCTGCTCAACACCTGGGAGCTGGGCTGCCTGCTGGATGCCGCTTTGGTTACCGCGGTTTCGGCGCTAGAACGCAAGGAAAGCCGCGGCGCGCATGCCCGTGAAGATTACTCGCGCCGCGATGACGAGAACTGGCTCAAGCATACTCTGGCATGGCTGGCGGAAGACGGCAGCGTGCGCCTGGACTACAAGCCGGTGACAATCACCCAGTATGCGCCCCAGGAACGGGTTTATTGATGAGGAGGCAGGCATGGAAATCCGCGTAAAAGTCTTTCGTTTCAATCCCGAAGTGGAGCGTAAACCGCGCTACGATGTTTTCACCGTCGAGGCACAGCCAACCGACCGCGTGCTCGACGTGCTGGAATGGATCCGCGGTGATGTGGACGGGACGTTGTCCTTCCGGCGTTCGTGTGCGCATGGAGTGTGTGGATCGGATGCCATGCGCATCAATGGGCGCAATTACCTGGCGTGTAAGGTGCTGCTGCGCGATCTGGGGACGAATGAAATTGTCATCGAGCCGCTGCTGGGGCTGCCGGTGGTCAAGGATTTGATCGTTGACATGGAGCCGTTCTTTGCCCATTACCGCTCGGTGATGCCCTATCTGGTCAATGACGAATTGCCCGCCGATGGCAAGGAGCGGCTGCAGTCGCCGGACGCGCGCGAACGGTTCGATGACACCACTAAATGTATCCTGTGCGCGGCATGTACCACCTCCTGCCCATCGTTCTGGTCTAACGAACAGTATGTGGGTCCGGCGGCGATTGTCAACGCGCACCGCTTTGTGTTCGATAGCCGCGATCAAGCTGCTGGCGAACGGTTAGAAATTCTCAACGAGCAGTTTGGGGTGTGGCGCTGCCGCACGGCATTCAACTGTACCGAAGCCTGCCCGCGCGACATCAAGATCACCCAGGCGATTGCCGAGGTCAAGCGCGCCATTCAGACTGGGCGGATCGAATAACCACGCTGGACGGATAAGACAGCGTCACCTGCTTTTTTTGCGGGTGACGCTGTCTTTATTTTGCTGACGGTGCCGGGAAATGTGGAAAAATACTTGACCCGAATTGTATAATTAAGACAGGCAAGGGAATGGTTTCAAAAGAAAGGAGGGCGCCATGTACGTAACCATTCTTTCGGGTCACGTCAATCACGAAAACTGGACTACGCTGCAGAAATCCTATGAGCAAAGTGTTGTGCGCCACCCACCCAGCGGACTGATCGAATCGACCCTGGTGCAGAGCGAGGACGATCGCACTCTGTGGCACATCATCTCGCTGTGGCAGAGTAAAGCGGCTTTCAAAGAGTCCGAAAACCGCGATGAAGCCAGCCTGTGCGTCAAGTTGTTTTGCGACGCCGGGGGTGTGCCCACCCGGCGCGGGTACGAGATGGCAGCCCGCTACGTGCGCGTATGACCCCAACCAGGGGCGGGGTCTTGTGTTGGGGGTGATAGTTTAACGCATCGTTTCCAGAGTTAGCGGGCAATTGAGGCGCAGATCGCGTGAAGAACTGCCTGCATGGATGTCGAATTCGCCCGGCTCGACCAGCCAGCGATGCAGGTCGGGGTGGTAGAAGGCGAAGGCGCGTTCATCCAGCTGAAAGACCAGGGTACGGCTTTCGCCAGCTTCCAGCTCGACACTTGTAAAGGCTTTCAACTCGCGTGGCGGACGCGCCAGGGATGCCTGGCGGTCGTGCACATACAATTGGACGGTTTCTTTGCCGCGGCGCGTACCGCTGTTGCGCACGGTCAGGCGCACTTCTACTGGTTCGCCAATCTGTGCGCGGGCGGGTGCCTCCAGGGCTGTGTACTCGAACGTTGTGTAGGACAAGCCATGCCCAAAGGGGAAAAGCGGCTCGATCTGGCGGTGGTCATAATGGCGGTATCCGACGAAGATGCCTTCGCCGTAGTGTACCGCACGGCTGCCAGGAAAATTGTTGTAAGCGGGAGTATCTTCCAGGCGGCGCGGGAATGTGACCGGAAGCTTACCGCATGGGTTGACCTGCCCAAGCAGCACGCGTGCCAACGCGTTGCCGCCTTCTTGACCCGGATAGCCTGCCAACAGCACAGCCTTTACTTTATCAACCCAGGGCATCAGCACGGGTGAACCGCAGTGCAGTACAACGATCGTGTTGGCATTGACGGCGGCAACCCGTTCGATCAGCTCGTTCTGCGCGCCGGTCAGGCTCATTGCTGGGCGGTCGTACCCCTCGGATTCATACCCTTCGGGGTAGCCGGCAAACACGATCACGGCGTCGCTGGTTTGTGCAGTGCGGATTGCCTGCTCGAAGCGCTTGTCCTCGCCCGGCAGTGGGCTATACCCAAAGAAAACGGTCAGCGGGGTGTGCTCCAGCCCGGCAGGACAAACGTATTCGACGCGCAGCGGGTAGGCTTGACCGGCTTGCAGCGACAGGCTGCCTGCCTGGGCGGGCGGGGCTTCGACTGGCGACTGGTGGTCGTTTACGTTGGCGACGATCTCACGCTCTGCGATAAACAACCGGCATACCCCCGTGTTTTGCAGGCGGAAGGTGTGCATCCCGCTGAAGCGCGGGGTGAGCGTGCCGCTCCAGCGCACCGAAAAGGGGCGCGGGGTAGATTCGAGTGGGGCAAACGAGACTGCCCAATAATCCAGGCGGGAGTCAACCCGTTGCAGAACAGGTGCGCCGCTGAAGTCGGCATTGGCAAAGTATTCGCCGAATAACCCGTTGCCTTCACCACTGGAGGGGGTGAGCAGGGCGGGCTCGAGCACCGGCGGCTGGTGATAGGCATCACAGCCGGGTTCGAAGCGGATTTCGACCGAGGCGGGCAGCGCGGCGCGCAGTCCGTCGAGCGGACTGATCCGGTATGGCGGCTGGAGGTAGGAACTGCCCCCGCCGCCGATGGCGGCTGTGTCGGCGAATGGCCCGATGACCGCCAGGCTGCCCAGACGGGCAGGCTCCAGCGGCAAAACGCCCGTCTCGTTTTTAAGCAGAGTGATCGACTCTTCCGCCAGGCGGCGTGCCAGCAACTGATGTTCCGGCGTGTTGAGCGCACCGGCAGAGCGCAGCTGATTATCCAGCCTACCCACTCGTGCCAGCAGGCGCAGGACGCGGCGGGCGGCATCATCTATCCACTCCGGCTCGATCTGCCAGGTAAGCACTGCCTCGACCAACAGTTCACCGAACCAGCGCGCCGGACCGGGCATTTCCAGGTCCAAACCGGCGCGCACTGGTTCAACGGTGGTATGCACGGCGCGCCAGTCAGAAATGACTGCACCATCATATTGCCACTCCTCCTTCAGGATGCGGCGCAACAACATCTCATTCTGGCTGGCATACACACCATTGATGCGGTTGTAGGCGCACATTACTGTCCAGGGGTGGGCTTCCTTTACAATCCGCTCGAAGTGGGGAAGGTAAATTTCGCGCATGGTGCGCTCGTCCACCTCGGAGGAACCCCGAAAGCGTTCGCTTTCCTGATTGTTGAGGGCAAAATGTTTTAGCGAGGCAGCCACGCCACGGCTCTGCACGCCGCGCACCCAGGCACACCCAATTTCACCTGCCAGATATGGGTCCTCGGAATATGATTCGAAATTGCGCCCTGCCAGTGGGTGGCGAACGATGTTGACGCACGGGCCGAGCAATACATCGCAGCCGAGGGCAAGCGTTTCCTCTGCCAGTGCCTGCCCAACCTGTTCGATCAGGACGGTGTCCCAACTGGCTGCCATCGAAATTCCGGTGGGAAACGAGGTGGCGGGTTCGACTTTGCGTCCGCCCTCAGGCGTGGCGCGCACGCCATGCGGACCGTCGGTCATGACCAGCGAAGGTATACCCAGGCGCGGGATTGGCACGGTTTGCCAGGTATCCAAACCGGAAAGCAGGGCGCATTTTTCATTCAAAGTCATTTGATCGAGCAGATGCTCAATTTTAGATTGCATGGATGAAGGGAGAGGATGGGCTGTCATGGCTATTCTTTCTGTGGGTGAAATGAAGAGGAAACACAGTAATTGTACTGGAAATCCGCAGCAGTGGAGAGCCAACAGAATTGTATAGAGAACCTGCACCAGGGACTGATATAATCACACGCACGGTAGGTATGATCTTCTTGAAACGTCTTTTTACGCCGGCTCAGCCGGTGCCAATCGAATATCGGCGCAATTTTCTCCATCTCTATCTGGATATTGCCTGGTGGGGTCTGCTCAATGGCAGTATTCTGGTTTTTCTGGGGGTATACGCTTCACGCCTGGGAGCATCCACTTTTCAATTAGGTTTGCTGACTGCCACGCCTGCGCTGATGAACCTGATGTTTACCTTTCCGGCGGGCATCTACCTGCGCCGTTGGCACATTGCCAGGGTCACCCGCTGGTCGGCGTTGATCAATCGCTTGTTCTATCTGCTGCTTATTCCGCTGCCAGTTCTGCTGCCACCTGGGACGCAGGTGTGGGTCATACTGGCTATCACGCTGTTGATGAACATTCCTGGCACGTTGATCGCAATCGCTTTCAATGCCTTTTTCGCCGAAGCGGTGCCAGCCGAATGGCGCGGGCAGGTGGCGGGTGTACGCAATGCACTTTTTTCATTGACCACCATGTTCACCGCGTTGATTGTCGGTGTGATCCTCGACCGCACGCCATTCGAGACCGGCTACCAGATCATCTTTATCATCGGCGTCATTGGTGCGTTGATGAGCGTAGTGCACCTGTGGCTGGTGCGTTTGCCGGAAAAGGCCACCCCGTCCGCCCCGGTCAGTAAAGTTCAAAGCGAGTTGCAGGCAGCCGAAAACGCCCCGCTACGCGCTTCGCGGTTGCAGGCGCTGCGGCTGGATGTGTTGCGCAGTTCCTTCGGGCGGCTATTGATCCTGATTTTTATCTACCAGGTTGGGGTGTTTCTGATTGGTCCGGTGGTGCCCAAATATCAGGTGGATGTGCTCGTTTTGAGTGACGTGACCATCAGCCAGGGCAGCGCGTTGTTTTGGATTGCGCATTTCGCCGGTTCGCTACAAAGCCGGCAGCTTTCCAGCCGTTGGGGCTTCCGGCGCATGACCGGATTGGGCTTGATGATCGTCTCTGCCACGCTGGTGATGTTTACCTTCAGTTACAATGTCTGGGTATACCTGCTGCACTCGTTGATTGGCGGGGTGGGGTGGGCATGGATTGCGGGCGGGTTGATTAACTTCGTGCTCGAACGCATCCCGGCGGACGATCGTCCATCGCATCTGGCTTGGTACAACCTGGCAAATAACGCGGCGGTGCTGATTTGCGGGCTGGCAGCGCCGTTGATTGCCTCTGCAATTGGCATGACAGCCACGCTTCTGGCAGCCGCGGCGATTCGCACGGTGGTCGGCTTGGTGCTGGCGCTGCAACGTCCCATTAAGGCACCTCGCTGGCGCCCGGTGCAGGAGTGAAAGCTACTCTGCGGGAGCTGCCTGGGGCGGGCGCGTGTTGCCGATGATCATGGCGCGGTTGCGACCTTCACGCTTGGCGGTGTAAAGCGCTTCATCCAAACCGGATAGCAGGTGGTCAACATCCTCGCCATGTAGCGGGTAAACAGCAATACCCAGCGAGGCAGATAACTGAATCGGCTGGTCAGCAAATACAGTACGCGATCGTTCGATCGCGGTGCGAATTTCTTCGGCGCGTTGAATGCCATTCGGCAGGCTGACGTTGGGCAGGATGACCAAAAATTCTTCGCCGCCGTAGCGGAAGCAAGAGTCCGACTGACGGGTGTGATCGCGGATGATCTGAGCCATGTTGATCAGCACCTGGTCGCCTGCCAGGTGACCATGCGTATCATTGATATCCTTGAAGTGGTCAAGATCGATCAGCAAAAAGCAAATCGGGTAACCGCCGCGTCCGGCGCGGTTAATCTCGGCGGTCATTACCTCCGTAAGGTGGTGGCGGTTGTACAAACCGGTCAATGCATCATGCAGCGCCCGGTGGCGCAGTTCACTTTGCAGAGCGGTGATCTCCTCCACGCGGGTGTGCAGCTGTGCATTGGCTTCGCGAAGCTGTTCTTCCACCTGCTGGCGCAGTTGAATTTCTTCTTCGAGTTCGGCGGTGCGTTCGGCAACGCGCTTTTCCAGCAAACGGTTGGCGCGGCGAATGCTGCGCAAGCGCAGTTGTACCCCAATATAAATCAGCCCGCCCACCCCAAAGATCAAACCCAGACGAAAGATAGTCGTTTGCCACCAGGGGGGCAGGATTCGGATGGCAAGGCTGGCAGGTTTTCCCCACAGCCCGTCATTGTTGGCAGAGCGAACCTCGAACGTGTATTCACCTGGTGCCAGGTTGGTGTAGGTGGCTTCACGCGCACGGCGTGGTGGCGACCAGTCTTTATCGAAGCCAACCAGGCGGTACTGAAACAGGTTTTTACTGGGCAGTTGAAAGTTCAGACTGGTGAAACGCAGGGTAAGTACGGACTGGTCATATGGCAGGCTGACCATGCTGGTACTTTCGATTGGCTGGGGCAGCAACGTGCTGCCTGCAGGAACCGGCTGGTTGAACAATTCGAAACCAGTCAGCACAACGTCCGGCAGGTATGGATTCACACGCAGATCAGCCGGGTTGAAGTACGTTAAACCGGTAGGACCGCCAAGGTAGAGCAAACCGGTGCGCGGGCTGCGGGCTGCCGCGCTGCCAAACTGGTTGCCGTGCACGCCGTCATGGATGTCGAAATTACGGAAAGTCTCGCTCGCCAGATCGAAGCGGCTGAGCCCTGAGGCGGTGCCGATCCATAGCGAACCTCTGCCGTCGGGAAGGATACTCATCACCATGTCCGAAGGCAGTCCATCGCGCAGCCCATAATTTTTCCACTCCTGATTAGCCAGGTCGAGCCGGGACAAACCACTGGCAGTGGCAGCCCACAGGAGTCCGGCTTGCTCGTCCAGGTAGAGCGCGTGGACAGTGTTGCTGGCGATGGATGCAGGGTTGGCAGGGTCGTGGCGGTAGTGGCTGAACTGCTCATTGGAGGGGTCAAAGTGGTTCACACCGCCGCGTGCAGTGGCGATCCATAACATACCGGCGCGGTCAACCACCAGATCGTAAATTGTATCCTCGCTCAGGCTGTAGGGATTCTCTGGTTGATGGACATAACGGGCTGTCACTTTACCACTGCGCGGGTCGAAGCGGTCGAGCCCAAAACCGAGCGTGCCCAGCCATAAGTTGCCGCTGGTGTCGAAGGCAAGCGAGTAAATGAAATTCGTCCGCAGGGAGGATGGATCGTCCGGATTGTTGGCATCGCGCTGGAAGGCGGTGAATCTGCCTTTTGTCAGGTCGAAGCGGTTAAGCCCACCGCCGGATGTGCCGATCCACAGAGTATTCTCGCCCTGCAGCAGCAGGTCGTAAATTTTGTTGTTCGATAGGCTGGCAGGGTTATCGGGTTCGTTGCGAAAGACGCGCATGCGGTTGTTCTGCGGATCGTAAAGGTGCAGCCCGCCACCGAAGGTGCCAATCCACAACCGGCCGTCAGGTGCAGCGAGCAGTGAATATACATCGCTGGAGGACAGGCTGGTACGGTCGCCGGGGATGTGACGCATGATGCCGAAGCGCTGAAAGACGGGCACCAGCTGGTTGACCCCGCCAAAGCGGCTGGTTACCCACACCACGCCGGAGCGGTCTTCAGTGATCCAATAGGTGTCATTGTGGCTGATGCTGAACGGATTGTTCGGGTCGTGCTGGAAGCGGGTGAAGTCACCGCTGGCAGGGTCAAAAAGGTTAAGCCCGCCGTTTTCGGTTGAGATCCACAAATTTCCGGCGCGGTCTTCATACAGGTACCACAGACAATCATCGCTCAAGGAGCGTTCATTTTGTGGATCATGCCGATACGCCTGGAACTTCCCACTGGCGCGTTCCATGCGGTTCAACCCGCCACAGCGGGTGGCGACCCAGAAATTGCCCTGGCGGTCTTCGAGCATCGCCCATACGCTGTTATTGCTCAGGCTGGCGGGGTCTTCGGGGTTGTTTTTGAAGGTGGTGAAGTCGTCTGTTTCGGGGTTGTAACGCTGCAATCCCTGGCGGGTGGCAATCCAGATCACGCCGGCGCGGTCCTGGTAAAGCCGGTTGATTACCGGTGCGGCAAGAGCGCGCGGGTTGTCCGGATCGGGCTTGTAGTTGGTGAACGTCTGGTTGGCAGGATTGAAGCGGCTGAGACCGCCGCGGGTGCCTACCCAAACGTTACCCTGTTGATCCTCAAGCAGTGACCAGACCGAGTCATTGGGCAGGCTGTTTGGGTTGTTGGGATCGTGACGGTACACGCGGAACTGCCCGCTTGCCGGATCGTAAACGTTCAAGCCGCCCGGATCAGCGCCAATCCAAAGCAGACCATCGCGCGATTCGAGCAGTGCAAACAGATTGTTGCTGCTCAGGCTGTTGGGGTTGTCTGCATGGTGGCGAAAGTTGACGAACTGGTAGCCATCATAGCGGCTCAAACCGTTGGAGGTGGCAAACCAGACAAAGCCGCGACTGTCTTGCAAGACGGAAAGAACAGTCGAACTGAGCAGCCCGTCATCGACCCCCAGACGCAGAAAGCGGCTCTCCATGCCGAATGGCAGCGGCAGCGAAGTGTTCTCGGCTGCGCTCGATCCGCGGGAAGCCGGGACGGCAAGCATAAACACCAGGGCAATGCCCAGGGTAACAAGAGCGTTCCAAACGCGCATGGCTGCTTTCGACGATTTCATTTCCCAAATTATAGCCGGGTTTGTTTTCAAGCGGGCGAAAATGCACTATAAAATCGGCGTAAATTAGAACAAATGTGTTATTATTGAGCGGTGACTGGATACTCCATCCATTAGAGAAGTTGGTGAACCGTGCCCAAAAATACCGAATTTTTCCCCGAAATAGTCCTGTCTGCTGCCGAGGCGCGCCGTTTCATGCTGTGGCAGCAGAAGTTGCTGCCCCCGCGCAGCCTGGAAGGCAAATCCGGCGTGCTGGAGTATGTGCGCCGGGCGGGCTGTATTCAGTACGATCCGGTCAATGTGGTCGGTCCCAGCCCGCATCTGACTCTGCAGGCGCGGGTGTGCGGTTATCAAGCCACCTGGCTGGATGAATTGCTTTATCAGGATCGTCTGTTGTGGGATGGTTTTGACAAAGTGCAATCGATCTATCCGGTGGAAGATTTTCCATATTTCGCCCGCCGCCGGGAAGCCAATCGCAACCATCACCGCATGCCGCATGAAGAAGTGCTGCACATTCAGCCACAAGTCGTGGAAATGATCCGTGAACGGGGAGCGTTGTGTTCACTCGACTTGCAAGCCGAAACGCAGGTCGGTGGTTTTTGGGGTGTACCCATCCGGGTCGAACGGGCGGCATTGGAAAACCTGTACCAGATGGGTGTCATTGGTATTCATCATCGGGTTGGGACGCGGCGCTATTTCGACCTGGTTGAGCGGCTGCTGCCAGCCGACCTGCTCGAACGCGACGACCCGTTTGCCAGCCAGGAGGATTACCATGACTGGCACGTTCTGCGGCGTATTGGCAGCATGGGTCTGGCGCATCCCGGCAGCGGTGAAGCCTGGCTGGGTATTCTGGGTATGAAAAGCAACGAGCGGACAGCGGCGTTGGGACGGGTTTTCAAGGCGGGTAAAATTATCCCGCTGGGGGTCAACGAGGCAGCCGGCAGGATCTTCTTCGCGCGGCGCGAGGACTGGCAGGCGTGGCAATTGGCGCGCGAGCGGGCGGTTAATCAACCAGCGGCGGCGCTGCTGCCCCCGCTGGATAACCTGTTGTGGCAGCGCGACCTGTTGCGCTGGCTGTTTGATTTCGACTACATTTGGGAGGTATACAAGAAACCCGAGCAGCGAGCCTACGGTGCGTATACATTGCCGGTGCTGTACGGCGAGAAGTTCATCGCGCGCTGCGACCCAGTGCTCGACCGGCGACGCAAGACACTGCACCTGCGCGGCTGGTGGTGGCAAGCAGGCGCGCGCCTGGACGACCAGGCAATTTCAGCCTTAGGGGAATGTCTGGCAACGTTCAGCCGCAGCTTGGGCGCGGAGCGTATTGCAGTGGATGGCGATTGCGCTGACGCACTGCTCAGTGAATCGCTGCGCCGGATTTATTAGGCAGGCTCGGCTTGTAAAACTTGCGGATCAGTTTCCTCTTCCTCGCGGAGCATGGTGACAAAAGCTTCCACCACGCGCGGGTCGAGTTCCACACCGGCTTGCTGTTCAAGATAACGCAATGTCTTTTCGCTGCTCCAGGCGGCGCGGTATGGGCGGTTATTGGTCAGCGCATCCCACACGTCAACCACAGCGAAGATGCGCGCGCTCAAGGGAATGCGCTCGCCTTTCAAGCCTTGCGGGTAGCCGGTGCCGTTCCATCGCTCGTGATGGCAATAGATCACATCCATTGCACCGCGCAAGAATGAAACGCCGGAAAGCAGGTTGTAGGCGTACTGCGGGTGTCGGCGCATGATCTCCCATTCCTCATCGGTCAATGGACCGGGTTTGTTGAGGATCGAATCCGGCACTGCCATTTTACCGATGTCGTGCAGCAGCACGCCGTAGCGCAGGTCGGTCAATTGTTTTTCGTTCAGTCCCAGTCGTTTACCCAGGCGCTCACTCAGGTCGAGCATGCGCTCGGAGTGTCCCTGGGTTTCCTTGTCGCGCATTTCCAGGGTTGCCGACCAACCCTGAATGGTTGCCTGGTAGGCGTCCTTAAGCTCGCGGTTGGCGCGCTGAATGTCGATGATCATCTGGTTATGATCCAGGGCGATGGCGGTTTGATTGGCAACCGTCTGAAAATGGTGCTGCCATTCGTGATCCGGTTTGAAGGCATTGCGTGCGAATACTTCGATGATGCCATATCGGCGCCCTTCGATGCTCATCGGTGCAACCGCGTAGAAATTATATGGCAGATGTCCGGAGAACCGCTCTGCCAGCCATGCGGGAATGTTGCCTTGCTGAAGGTGGTTCAAGGTCAGCAGCGCGTCGGGGTTCAAACAGCCACCGTTATCACAGCAGGTGGTGACCTGAACCGGCGGGATTTGCGCCAGGTTGAAGCCAATGGTGGCGGAAGGCACCAGAATGCCCGGGATACTTTCGATGAGCACATTGACCGCGTCCACTTCGAGTGAGCGCTTGATCACAGCCAGAATGGTTTGAATTCTCTCAGCACCGGTGCGGTTGCTGATGATAGCAGCGTCGATCTCGCGCAGTGTATTCAGTCGGGAGATCAGTCGGTTGGTTTCTTTCAGATTCTGGCGGATTTTTTCTTCGTTTTTGCGGTGTTCGGTGATGTCTTGCCCAATGCGCGCCATGCCGTTGATTGTTCCATCCGGCTTGCGGATAAAAGTGTTGTTCCAGGCAATCAGCCGTTTTTCGCCGTTGCGAGTGAGGATGAACGATTCATCACTATGTTGAATGATGCCCTGCTGAACATGGCGCAGATACCGCTCGCGCCGCCTGCCCTGCTCATTGGGCAGAGCGAACAGCGCAAACCAGTCTGCCTGGATAATTTGCTGCCAGTCCCAGCCGCTTATCCGTACCAGGTACTCGTTGCAAAAGATTACTCTGCCTTGGTTATCGAGGATAACAGCGATCAGTTCGAGTTTTTGCAACAGTTCGCGGAACTGGCGTTCGGATGCTGCCAGGGTATTATGGTAGCGTCCCATCTCGGAGATCAATTGGCTGAGGGCAATGCTCAGGCGGGTCAGCTCGTCATTCCCGCTCAGAGGCATGCTGATGGTAAAATCGCGTGTCTCGCGGAAGCGATTGATGGCGCGGATAATGGAGAATAAACGGGACGATATGGAGTGGTTAAAGGACAACCAGGCAAAACCACCCATCAGAATGCCAAATAAGACAACAAAGAGTAAAAAGAGGCGGAAATTTTGCATGCCGCTGGCGTAAACTGCCGGCTCTTTTTGTACCTCGAGCAGCAAGTAGGGTTCGCCGTTGACCGCTCTCAACAAGGCGTAACCGGCGATTGCTGGAGTGCCTTTTTGGGTCTGGTCAAGGCTGGGGATATAAACCGGATCCGGCAAAGTGGATTGAGCCAAGCCAGCCTGGTTAATTGCCTCTGGCAGGGCGGGATCATCGAGGGCATGGATGTCAATAGCAAGGCGGGTTACCTGACGCCATTCATCCAGGCGCAGTTCGTTTAAATATACCCCGATGACGAAGAAGCCCGCCGGTTGTCCCTCGCCATCGTTGTTCAGGATGGCGCGGGCAGCCACCAGCATGGGACCATAGGCAGTGGGCAGGATGCCGCTGCGCAGATACGCTGAGTCGAGCTGTGTGCTGGTAAAGAAATGCCGGTGCAGTTGGTCATCCATGTCTTTCGGCAGGGGAACCGTGTTAAGTGTAATGGGGTGAACTGCGAATTGATGGTAAAGGTTCAAAGAAATATCATAAAAGACCATCATATCTACGCCCAATGAATTGAGCGATAGAGGAGTCAGGTTTGCGTCCGTAAATTCGGGATTTGTTCCAGACAGAAAAGCGTGTGTTTCGTCCCAGTATGCCCAGTCGGCGGCGGTAGATTCAAGATAGCGCAGTTCGCGCTCTAGCACTTCGCGGGCGCGACTCAGGTCGTCGCGCAACAGGTCCTCCTCCAATTGGCGGAAATTCTTCAAGAAAAGAGCGTTGGAAATTACTGTTAAGACCGCGACCGACAAGAGGGTTACAGTAACAGTAATGGCGAGGATGCGCTGATGGATGCTCAAAGATTAGCCTCGGGCAATAAAATCAGGATGCCAATAGTAAGCCTGGCGCTTGCCAAAGCAATGAAAAGAAACCTGCAGAACGCGATAGCTCTTTCGGCAAAAATGAATGATCCAATTCAATTATCGGTAGTGGAGAAAATAATTACCAGAGGGCAAGCCTTACAGATAGTTAACAAACCATAGACAAACTTTTTTTGTATAACTCAATGGGAATCGATGTCCAACCCTACTCGTCCTGGTCTTGAAAACCTTTACCGGGAGGATTGATTTGCTCATGAGCAGGGATTTCGCGGGCTGCCTGGATGAGTATGTGGCGGGCATGCTCAAGCAGCCCTCCCAAACCGGGCGGAGTTATGCCATTTTCCAGGCTGTCCAGCGCACGCAGCAGTCCACCGCGCACGCCGCTGGCACGCCGCGCCCAGGAGGAATCGGCGGACAACCGCTCCAGTCGCTGCGCCAGCAGGCGCGTTTCGGCAAGGGTATGGGTCGGGTTTTGGCTGCCGCTCATGTTGAATTGATTTTACAGTTAAACGCGTATAGCTTGCCGGATGGGATGCGGGTTCTTTATCGTGGAGGGAACCCAAAGCAATTGCCGGGCGTCTTAACTTCAGTGAAATTCCCGTTGGCTATAATTAAGAGGAGTATGAGAGATGAAACTGTGGAAGAACGCTCTGTTGTTGGTACTGGCGGCGTTGCTGGTACTGAGTGCCTGCGCTCCCCCGCCGGTCGTACCCACGAACGGTCCCTCGATTGAACTTACCCCTGTGGAGAAACCTTTGGATAAAGACGCCTTCCTGATCTCGTCCCAGCCAAGGCAGGTTAGCCCGGCAGTAAGCGAGAACGCGCTGGCAGAACTGGTCAGCGGTAACACCGCCTTTGCGCTCGACCTGTACCGCCTGCTTGCCCAACAATCCGGCAACCTGTTTTACTCCCCATACAGTATCTCGCTGGCGCTGGCGATGACCTACGCTGGGGCGCGCGGGCAAACCGAACAGCAGATGGCGCAAGCCATGCATTTCAACCTGCCTCAGGCGGATCTGCACCCCGCCTTCAATACACTCGATCAGCGCCTACGCCCGCTGGATGCTAAACCGGTGGAAGGGGAGGAACAACCCTTCCAGCTTAACATTGCCAATTCACTGTGGGGACAGCAGGATTACGAGTTCCTGACAGAGTTCCTCGATACGCTGGCAGCGAATTACGGCGCCGGGATGTACCGGGTAGATTACAACCAGCATGAGAATGCCCGTCTGCAAATCAACGCCTGGGTGGAAGAACAGACCCGCGACAAGATCAAAGATTTGATCCAACCTGGCGTGCTCAACCCACTCACTCGGCTGGTGCTGGTAAATGCCATTTACTTCAAGGGCGCCTGGTTAAATCCGTTCGACAAGGGTGCCACCCAACCCGCTGAATTCAACCTGCTCGACGGCAGCCGGGTCAGCGTGGAGATGATGTCGCAATGGGATGACATGTCTTACCTGCGTGGTGAGGATTTTGCCGTTGTTGACCTGGCATATAAGGGTAGTCCTATTTCGATGCTGATCATCGTACCCGACGAGGGTAAGTTTGCGGAAATTGAATCCGCACTGACGCCGGCGCAGTTGGAAAGCATCCGCAGCGGGCTGGGCATGGCATCGGTCAAGTTGAGCATGCCCAAATTCAAGTTCGAATCCAGCTTTGGGCTGAGTCAGGCGCTGAAGGACCTGGGAATGCCGGATGCCTTTGATCCCAACCGGGCAGATTTTTCGGGCATGACCGAAAAACCTGAGCTGTTTATCTCGGATGTGGTTCACAAAGCCTTTGTGGATGTCAACGAGGAAGGCACTGAGGCGGCTGCCGCCACGGCGGTGGTCATGGAAGTAATGGCAATGCCTTTAGAGGAAGCCGAATTGACCATCGACCGCCCGTTCCTGTTCCTTATTCATGATCGCAGCAACGGAAGTGTGCTCTTCCTTGGACGGGTGGTCGATCCGCGTTAAGCTCGATAGGCAGAAAATCGTTACGGACTGGGCTGGTGGATGGGATGCCAGCCCAGTTTGGCTTCAAAGGCGCGGGTTTCACTGTTGTTCAGGTTGCCACTTATGGCATGGCAGAGGGGGGCGCTCTCGCCAACAGCCAGCGTCACAGTCTCCGCTGGGCGGACCTCGTTGTTATAGTTGATGTGCAGCCACACCAGGTGGTACTGCTGGTAGTGTTCGAGCGGGAAGCAATCGCAAATCCATTCGATGTAACGAGCGTTGTTGACATGTCCCATCAGATCGACATCGCTGTATACAGCCTGGCGCTGCATGCGGGTGACCATTTCGGCAGGCAAGGGGATCTTGTCGAGGGTTTCATCCAACGCAAACAGTCCTTCGTTGAGCGGCAGCGTACCGGGCAGGCTATTGGGTAGCAGCATACGCCGGCGGCGCGGATCGATTAGCAGCCAGGCAGAGGTGGCAATTGCCAACGGTTTACCTTCGCTGTCATCGAAAAAGAAATCGCGGGTGAAGAAGATTTTTTGCTGAATGCCGCGGGGGAATGTGCGCACCTGCACCGGCTCAGGAATGGTGGGAAAACGGAAGAAGCGGATTTTTAGCCGGGTTAGCACCCAAATCATGCCGCGTGCCATCATTTCCGGGTAGTCAAATCCCAGGTTGCGCGCATGGTTGGCGGCGGCTTCCTGCATGGCGTTGAAAAAAGCGGCGGGTTTCCAGGTGTTGTTGAAGTCGGTTTCGTATGTGCGAACATGAACTTGCTCGCGCCAGACGGGATGTGCGTTTGTTGAGTCCATGGTCAGTTTCGCCTCATGGGTAAGCCGGTTTTGGTAGAGATGGATGCCAAGCGGTACACATTCTAATCCATTTTGGCGCGGTTCTGGCAGAATAACCGGCGTGCATGCAGCTGGATTAGCAAGGAAAGCTTGTACAAACCGCGAAGAGAGTCTATCGGTGCAATGTGGTTCAAGATAGGATAATGGACGGAGATAGTAAAAACGATGCACACATTGTTGGGAAAACACTGGCATCACCTGCCAGCCCAAGAAGTCATGCTTTTGTTGGAAACGAACCTTGAACGTGGATTGGACCTGTTCGAAATCCAACAACGACAAAAGCGTTTTGGCGCCAACCAGCTCGCGCCTGCAGCAGGAAAACCGCTTCTGTTGCGGTTCCTTTTACAATTTCACAATCCCTTGATTTACATCCTGTTGCTGGCAGCAGCGATCACTGTGGTGCTGAAACGCGATTGGGTGGATGCCGCCATTATTTTTGGGGTGGTGTTCATTAACGCTGTGATTGGCACCATTCAGGAAGCGCGGGCGGAGAACGCTATTCGCGCACTGGCGCAAACCATGGTGACCGAGGCAGCTGTGCTACGTTCCGGCAAACTTCAGCGCATCCCCGCAGCGCAGCTGGTTCCGGGGGACGTGGTTGTCCTTAAGGCGGGGGACCGGGTTCCAGCGGATATCCGTCTGGTTCGCGCACGCGATTTGCAGATTGCCGAGGCAGCGCTGACCGGCGAATCGACTGCCGTTCATAAACAAGTGGAAAAACCGTTGCCTGTCGAAGCGCAGCTGGCGGAGCGCAGCAACATGGCATATACCTCTACGCTGGTCACCTACGGGCAAGGCAGCGGGGTTGTGGTTGCGACAGGCAACAACACTGAGATCGGGCGTATTTCCAGCCTGATTGCTTCAGCAGAGAGCATGGTTACGCCGTTGACGCGCAAGATCGAACATTTTAGCCAATTGTTGTTGTTTGCCATCCTTGCCCTGGCGGGGATCACTTTTGCAATTGGTGTTTTGCGCGGGCAGCCAGCAGCGGAAACATTCACGGCAGCAATTGCGCTGGCAGTTGCTGCAATTCCGGAGGGCTTGCCGGCAGCCTTGACGGTTACGCTGGCGATTGGCGTCTCGCGCATGGCGCGCCGGCGGGCAATCATCCGCAAGCTGCCTGCTGTGGAAACCCTCGGTTCGGTGACGGTAATCTGCTCCGACAAGACCGGCACACTGACCCAGAACCAGATGACCGTGCTGGAAGTGTGGGCGGCTGGACAATCCTATCGGTTGAGTGGTTCGGGTTACAACCCGCAAGGGGCTTTACTGGATGAGGCTGGCAATCCGATGGCGAAAATCCCGCCAGTGGTGAACGAACTGATGCGCGCTGGTGCATTATGCAATGATGGCGGACTGCTTCACAAGGATGGGCAGTGGCTGGCGGAGGGTGATCCGACCGAAGTGGCACTACTGGTTTCCGCCCGCAAGATTGGTCTGGATGAGGGAAAATTGCGCCAGGATATCCCGCGCCTGGACGAGATCCCCTTTGAATCGCAGTATCAATACATGGCGACCTTGCAGCACGGCGCGGATGGTCATCCGAATCGAATGTACGTGAAAGGCGCGCTCGAAGTGGTGCTCGAACGCTGCACATCCAGCGCCGGAATGCACTTGCAGCCGGAGAACCTTGCACGGGAAAACGCCCTGGCGTACGCCGAAGACCTGGCGGGGCGCGGGCTGCGCGTGCTGGGGTTCGCTTTTGCGCAGCTACCTGCTGGGCAGGAACGCATCACCCACGCTGATGTGGCGGGCGGTTTGACTTTCCTCGGACTGCAGGCGATGATCGACCCGCCGCGGCAAGAGGCGGTCGAGGCGGTGCGCGCTTCGCAGCAGGCAGGCATTCGCGTCAAGATGATAACCGGCGATCATGCCCTCACTGCAACAGCAATTGCCGAGCAATTGGGGCTGATCAATGGTGACGATGACGGGGCTATCCCTCAGGTGTTGACCGGCAGGGAACTGGCGGAGCTGACCGATAGCGAACTGATTGAAACCGTGCAACGGGTGCATGTCTTTGCGCGAGTAACCCCGGAGCAGAAACTGCGCCTGGTACAGGCGCTGCAGGCGCGCGGTGAAATTGTTGCCATGACCGGCGATGGCGTTAACGATGGACCTGCGCTCAAACAGGCGGATATCGGCATTGCCATGGGTATCACCGGTACGGAGGTGGCGAAGGAAGCTGCCGACATGGTGCTGACCGATGACAACTTTGCCACGATCGAGGCAGCAGTGGAGGAAGGGCGTGGGGTTTTCGATAACCTGACCAAGATCATCGCCTGGACGCTGCCGACCAACGTCGGCTTGGGATTGATTATCCTGGTGGCGGTGCTGCTGGGCATTCTGCTGCCGATTTTACCGGGACAAGTACTGTGGATCAATATGACTACCGTCGTTGTACTGGGGCTGGTGCTGGCACTGGAGGGCAAAGAGGGCGATATCATGCACCGCCAGCCGCGCGAGAAGGACGCGCCGATTCTGACCGGCGGACTGCTGTGGCGGGTTTTGTTGGTGGGCTTGTTGATTTTGCTTGGCGCATTCGGTTTATTCGAGTGGGAACTGTTGCGGGGCAGCAGCGTGGAGGTTGCCCGCTCGGTGGCGATCAACACGGTGGTGGCAATCCAAACGTTCTACCTCTTCAATACCCGCAGCCTGAACCTATCCGTTTTCAAAATTGGACTGCTCAGCAACCGTTGGGCAATTGCCGGTGTGCTGGTTATGGCGCTTTTGCAAATTCTATTTACTTATGCTCCGGTGATGAACCGCCTGTTTCAGACTGAGCCTATCCCGCTTCAATCCTGGGCGATGATTCTTGCTGTTGCGCTGAGTGTGTTCTTGTTGATCGAATTGGAAAAGTGGATTGTGCGCCGCTTCAAAAACGGACACAAGGCGAAATAAATCCAAGAATCGAATGAACGCGGTGTAAACTTCGTGTTTACCCATAACCCATTGGCGTTTTTTGCGTCCTAATTAATGGATGCAGGACGACGATCAGCTTTTGATTGGTGCGCGGCGATTCGACCTGGATAGCCTGGCAACGGTGTATGACCGCTACAGCCCGGGTTTGTATGCGTATGCCATGCGCCAATTAGGCGATGCCGGGCGAGCCGAGGAATGTGTTGCCGAGACCTTTAGCCGTTTTTTGCACGCATTGAAAAACGGGGGTGGACCCCGCCAACACCTGCGAGCGTATCTCTACCGGGTCGCGCACAACTGGATCAGCGACCTGTACCGCCGCCAGCCGGTACTGCTGGAACTGGATGACGAACAGTGCGCGCCGCTGGAGGATATGCCGGCTGTACGCATGGAGAATAATGGAGATGTGCATAACTTGCGCAAAGCGCTGCACTGCCTGACACCCGATCAACGTCAGGTGATCATGCTGCGTTTTATTGAGGGTTGGGAGATTGGCGAGGTAGCGGCAGCACTGGACAAGCCGACTGGGGCGGTCAAGGCATTGCAGCACCGCGCGGTAGCTGCCTTGCAGCGCCTGCTGGCGGACGATGAAATGGATCCGAGGGATGACAATGAGCGAAATGGATAATAAACTGCGCGAACGATTGGAACGGTTGCGGGAAGTACCGCCACGCAACCCACAGCGGGCTGCCCAAGCGCGGGTGAATTACCTGGCACAGGCGGAGCAAATGGCGCAAGCCGTATCCCATAACCTGAAAATGCGTCCTATCCATAGAACACTATGGTCACCGATCGTTTTATGGAAAGGAAAGGAGCGTTCACTCATGTTGAATCCCTTGTTGGTCATATTGATGATGGTCGTCTTGGCGGTTGGCGGTGGTGGTGCAACCGTAGCCGCAGCGCAGGGTAGCCTGCCTGACCAGCCATTGTATGCAGTCAAAATGTGGAGTGAGCAAGCACGTCTGTCTCTAGCCACTCATCCTCAAGCAGCCTGGCAGCTGGCGCTGAGCTTAAGCGAACGCCGCATAGAAGAGATGGGCAAGCTGGCGCAGGCGGGTAGTCCGGTCGATGAGGCGCTGGAATTGCGCTATCAGGCTCAGTTGGAACATGCCTTCCGGCAGATTGAAAACCTGCCGGATGACCAGGCGCTGCGGGCTTTGGAACAAGTACATCAGCGATTGCAGTCTCAACAGCAGCGTTTGGGTGAAATGCCGCCCGAAACAGCGCAGCTCGTGCGTGTCCGTGCGATGATCCAGGAGCGGTTGCGTGTGGTGGAAGACGCGCTGCGTCACCCGCAGCAACTGCGCCAATGGTTGCGTCAGAACCGCCCGGAGGATGTCCCTCAACCCGGTAAACCGGGAACGGGTGGCAACCCGTGGATGGAGGAAACCCCCACACCGGGCAGCGGTTATGGCAGCGGCAACGGCGGCAACCCGTGGACGGAAGATACCCCTACACCGGGCAGTGGCTATGGACAAGCGGGGGGAGGCAAGAAACCCTGATCATTTTCCAAAAAACAATCCAATTCGGCTCGCGGATAGCATTTGCTGTCCGCGATTTTTTTCGGTAAAACACGGCAAACCATCTTTACGGATGGCAGGTTGATTAGATAACCGCGCAGCCGGGGGCGGTTTCAATCGGGTTGGCTAAGAGGTTCGGGCTGCCATTGAAGTAGTTCGACACCGGCGCGATGGAGAAATTCGAGTGCAATTTCATCCACGCGGTAGGCGTTGTAATACACCAGGCGGGAAATGCGCGCGTTGATCAGCATCTTGGTGCAATGCAGGCAGGGAAAGTGGGTTACATAACAGACGGCATCGCGGGTGGCAAGCCCAAACACTGCCGCCTGGATAATGGCATTGACTTCGGCGTGCACAGTGCGCACGCAATGCCCGTCGACCATTAGGTGTCCAACGTCGTCGCAGTGCTCCAGACCGGCGGGGGAACCGTTGTAGCCGGTGGAAATGATGTGCTTTTCGCGCACCATCACCGCGCCAACCTGGGCGCGATTGCAGGTGCTGCGCAGGGCTACATCCTCAGCGATTTTCATGAAGTAGGAATCCCAGGAAGGGCGGCGCATATCCAAATTGTAGAGAAGAAGCGTGTGAAAGTCAAACCACAGCGGGGATGATTCCGGTGTTGGTATAATTGTGCTCATGCAGACTTCAACCAAATCCACCGCTTCCCTATCGTTACTGCTTGCATTGGGTATGTTCTTGTGGGTCATCTTGGTCTACACCTTTTTGCACGAAGGCGGTCATGCTTTGGTGGCGTGGCTTACAGGCGGAACGGTGTATACCTTCGACATCAATTTTTTCAATCTTGGCGCGCACGTATCCACCAGTCCGCAAGTCAGCCGAACTGCCCAAATTGCCAGCAGCCTGGCGGGTATGGCGCTGCCGGTTTTGGTGTGGTTTGGATTCATTTTGAGTGCACCTCGGCGGGGCACCCCGGCGTTGGAAGCGCTAAAAATCGTTGCCTCAGCGGGGGTGATTGGCTCGATGTTGGCGTGGGTACTCATTCCATTGCTCTACGTGGGCGGCGGCGCGCCGGTCAACGATGACGTCACCCGCTTTTTGAGCCTGTCCGGCGTCAACCCACACCTGGCGGCGGGGTTGTTTGGCGGTTTGACCGCCGCGATGTACCTGCTGGCGCGGCGGCGTATTCTGGATGCCAATGCTTTGCGGAGATTGCTGCTGGGCGAAGCCGGTTCGCTGGGCTGGCAGCAAAATCACATTTTATACACACGCATGCTGATGATCGCCGTGGGCGTGATTACCTTGACAGCGGCGATCAACCTGGCGGGCGGCAGCAGCCGCGGCGCAACAATGCAGATTGCCCCACCGGATGGCTATCAGTTTGTGCGCCGCATCGATCTTTCCGAGCAGCGAAACCGTGATGAAATCATCGCTGCTTTCTCCCGCGGTGGCGGGGAGGGGGGCGGCATTTACCTGGCGCTCACCGGGATCGAAAGTGAGTACATTGACGTGCAACTGGTGGGCGCGGACGGCTCGCGCCAGGTGTTGTTCCACGCCGAACAGTACCTGGCCAGTTTTGACCAGGTCGAATTCACCCAGCCATTGCCAATCGGCGAATATAAGCTGGTGCTGAATGCCGCCCGTTCGAAGGGCATATTGACCGTTTACCTGCGCGGGCGCTGATAGCGCTCAGGGCTGGCGGGTGAAATGCCACAGGCGCAGATTGCCGGTTGAATCCAGGGTTGCCAGCCAGTTCCCGTCGGGAGAAAAGCGGGCGGCGATTAGGCTCTCCGTGTGCCCAGTCAGAGTCTCGACCACGTTCATGTCGATTGTGGTGTATATGTCCACGTGATCTGCCAGCCCAACTGCCAAAAGACGGTCGTCCCACGAGAATTCCAGGCTGTAAGGCATGGCACTTTGTTCGAGGCGCAGCAGCTCCTCACCGGTGATCGGGTCCCAAACGAATAATGTGGGCACAAAGTTGTTATTCATGGTGCTGCCAGCGGCGCTGACCAGCAGTGGCTCGCCGCGTGTGCGCGCAAATGCGGTGACGAAGTCCTCGTGGCGTAGGGCGGGGTAGAGCGTTCCATCGGGGATGTTTTGCAGCTGAATAGTGGCGCGGGCTGACCAGGCAAGATCAAGGATGTTTTCCGCAACACGGACATCGTAAACCGGCGCAGCGGTTTGAAACCCGGTCACTTTCTTGCGAAACTCCAGGCTCTGCGCGTCGAAAAGATTGGCAGCCCACTCCTCGTTAGAAGCGACCAGAAGAAACGTTCCGTCCGGAGAAAAATGTACCGGTCCAATCAAAAAGTCGGGGGTGAGCGTGCGTTGGGTGCCGTTGGTGATATCGGTCAGGACCAGGGTTTGCTGGTCGCTGGTAGAGACGAGCGTGCGCCCATCGGGTGAAAAATCGAGCAGGCTGCCGAGGGCAGGATTGTTGAGGGTAAACAGGGTTGCCAGGTCGGGGACATTCAACAAGGCTGCGCCGCCTTCTGCTACGACAGCCAGGCTTTGGCTGTTATTTGACCAAACCAGTCGCCGCGCACCGGAAAGGGAAGTTTGCCCGGCTGGCTCGAACAGAGTTGCGGGGGTAGGGGAGGGCGCGGGGGTATCGGTAGGCGGTGGGGGTGGCGTGTTGGTTGGCGGGGGCGACTGGGTGGGGGTAAGCGTGGGGGGCTGTTTGGGTTCGGGGATGCAGGCGGCAACAAGCAGCAGCACAATCAACAAGGTAAAAAGACGAAAGGTCTTGTTCATGGGAAATTTCCGAAAAATCGGTGTGGTATACTGCTGATTATCCATATCTTACCACCAATTCGAGGTCAGGCGTGCTTGCAAATGTGCCGTGGGTGCAGTGGCTCCAGTTGGGTTTGGCGTTAATCGCCTACATCGGACCAGGTATCGGGATTCTTGCCCTGCTCAATGCCCGGCGAAACCACCTGACCTCGTTTTATATTCTTGCGTTTACTCTATCGGTAGCCTGGTGGGCAGTGCTTTTGGCGGCTTTGCGTTGGCTGCATATCCCGTTTTTTACACCGCCTGTGATTGCCATAATATCCCTGCTGGGGTGGGTAATCGGAGGATATCATTATGGCTACCGGGTGCGCGGCAAGCCGTTTCCCTTCCAGGTGAATACCTGGGAAATTCTGCTCATCGTTGGTGTGTTGGTGTCTGTAGCAATCAATATTTATGCAGTGCGTGCCATGGTGGTTGGGCTGGGCAGCGATAGCAACCATCACACCCTCATCACCGCCTTGATCCTGTGGAACCGTAGCTTGCCGGAAACCTACGCGCCTGCTTACCCGGAGATTATCACCTTCAATTATCACTTCGGCTTTCATGGGTTAGCAGCTGTTTTATCGTCTTTGAGCGGCTGGGAGCCGCGCCTGGTGGTTCTGGTATTGGCGCCAATCCTGATTGGATTATCCGGTCTTGGCGCGGCGTACTTCGCATACGAGGTTTACGCCAGCCGGGCGGGTATGCTGCTGGCGGGGTTGGTGCCAGCGCTGCTGGCGGTATTCCCGGCTGCCATGCTCGAATGGGGGCGCTATCCGCAAACACTGGGGTTGATTCTGTTGCCGGTGTTCTTTGCCGAATACTTGCGCGTTCGCGAAGAACTGGTATCGCGCGGGCAATTGTTTTTGATCAGCCTGCTGGCGGGCGGGTTGGCACTGGTGCATTACCGCGTTACGATTATGGGCATCATGGCGGTGGTGGTTTGGGAAGTCTTCAGCCTGTGGAAGAACGGCAGGCTGCGGATGATTCCCAGACAACGGTTGATCGGGTTGGCAACTATCGCGGGTTATGCTATTTTGATGGTGGCGCCCTGGTTTCTGCGGGTGTACCTGAACCAGTTTGTTGGGTTTTCTGATCCTTACGATTCCCCATCCCAATCCTTCTTTTCGCTGACCCGGCTGGGTGAAACGGCATTGAATTACCCGACCAACCGGGTGTTGATCCTGCTGGCGGTGCTGTGCACGTTGTGGGCATTGCTCAAGCGCAGCCGCACCGGTATCTGGATTGGGGTGTGGACGGGGACACTGCTGCTGTCTTCCTGGCTGATGCGCGGGCTGCAATATACCACGGCGGATACGATCACGGTGGTTATTTCCCTTTACCTGCCCGCGGCGCTGATCCTGGGCTGGGCAGCCGCCCGGCTCGAAACCGTCCTGACCGCTAGCCGCCGCTGGGTGCTGGCGGCAGCCTGTGTGCTGGCGGGCGGCTGGGGAGCATTTTACATGAATGGGTTGTTGAACGTCCCGCTGGCGGCTTATGTTCAGCCAGCCGACCTGAAAGCCGCGCAGTGGATCCAGGTAAACACGCCGGAAGATGCCTGTTTCATGATCAACACCTACCGCTTCGATTTTTCGACCAATTTCATCATCGGCGCGGATGCGGGCGGCTGGCTGCCGCTGCTAGCCGGGCGGTGTGTTATCACCTACCCGATGACCAGCAATATTGAACGCTTTGATCACCCCGACGGGTTGGATGCGGTGGTTGAATTGCATCACCTGGGGGGACAATTAACCGATCCGGCAGCGTTGGCTGTGATGAAGAGCCATCGAATTACACATGTGTATATCGGTAAAGACGGTGGAATTCCGAGTATAATCGACCCCCTGGCATTGCAAAATTCGCCATTTTTTGAGGAAATATATAATTTTAAAAACGTTTATATTTTCAAGGTTATTTACCCTTGAATGCAAACCTGGTGCTCTTTCGATCCAGCTTAAACGGGAATGGATTATTCGAAGGTGAAGAAAATATCACCCAGATCCGTAATCTTGTTCTCGGTCACTTCAATGGGCAACACATTGCCGTTTTCATCCTGGTACACCCTGCCACCGGAGACTACTTCGTAGATCACAAAGGAATATAAGCCCGGCTTTACATCTGTGATAAAGAAATAACCGTCTTCGGCGTTGACCAAAGCGTGCGGCGCGATGGATGTATCCAGGAACCCGCCCGAAAATTCATCCCCCAGTTTAACGATATCCCCCAGGTACACCAGCAAGCCAACCCTGTCGGTGGGGTTGTCCATGCGGATTTTACCGGTAACAGCGCCAAGTCCCGGCGCCGGGGTTGGTGGATTTTTTACGGAGGTTGTTTTTTGGAGAGTCGAATCGCAGGCGGTGATAAGCAGGCTCAAGATGAGCAGCGTGAAGAACCATTTTTTCATGCTTTGCTCCATAAAAATCAGAAGTGTTGTGGGGTCGCCACAACACTTCTGATTATACGGTATCTATCGGGCTTACGGAATGGGTACGCCGGTGTACATGGTCGCAACATGCCGCCCGTAATTGGTGTGGATGACAGTAGCAACCAGC
Organism: Bellilinea sp.; assembly: GCA_034411135.1. GTDB lineage: Bacteria > Chloroflexota > Anaerolineae > Anaerolineales > Anaerolineaceae > Bellilinea. The sequence goes on along the minus strand of DAOUMN010000016.1, from coordinate 121,043 downwards.
TGGGAACCGGTTGAGCCGGTGATCAGGGCTGAGCCCTTCCAGCCGGATGGAATGCTGCCGTTTCCATCCAGAACTGGGTTGCCGAAGTAGAACTCAACTGCCTGACCCGCAGCCAGGTTGACGTTGGTTCGGTTGCCGTTGAGGCCGCTGATCGAGTCCGGGTCAGCCGAATAGGCAATGCTGAAGGTCGCTGCGCTGGTGCCGTAGTTTTGCACCTTGATGCCGGAAATCCAGACGCCGCTGCCGGAGGGCCAGTTATACAGCGAGGGCAGGCTGATCTTCGAAGCGCCGCTGGCAAAACCGGCATAGCCAACTGCAACGCCAAATCCAGCCGCGCCTTCATAGTTGGTGTGCTGCACAGTAGCCACAACCGGAACGTTGGAAGTGATGACCGCATAGCCTTTGAACTGACTGGGCATGGGACCGGCAGGGGTGTTGAGGGTGGTGCTGGGCAGGTAGAGTTCGGTGTTGCCGCCTGCACCAATGCTGAGTGTCTTGGTACCTGTGAAGGAAGGCATTCCCGGATCGGAACGGAATTCGACCGTGATATTGGCGGTGGAGCCGGATGAGTTGACGATCTTGATACCCGACCGCCAGGTACCGCTTGCGCCAGCGAAGTTGTTATACAGCGAGGGCAACAGCACTTTGGTGCCGCCGTCGGCAGAGGAGAGACCGCGAGCGCTGATCAATACGTTGCCAGGAACATCGCCATTGCCTACCAGGCGTGTCTGATTCGCCATAACCGCCACAGCTCCGCTGGAGGTTATGGCTGCGCTGCCGATGAACCAGCCCATGTCATTGTAGGCTGAGGTCAGCGTATCGAAGGTTTGCGTGCCGTAAGGCGGGATGCTCAGCGCAACGGTTTTCGTGTGAACACCCGAGTCACTGTAGGATACTGATGACGAAGGTTCGGTGAAGACGACTGACCCAGTTACGGTAGCGTTGGTGGTGTTCTGGACGAAAATTTCGGTGCTCCAACTGTTATGGTTGCGATATACGTAGGGTACAAACACCGAGGTGCCGGGCACCATCGAGTTGTAGCTGTCTGCCAGACCGTAGGGGTAATTGGTGGTGGTGACCACCGCTCCAACGTTGCGATCTGAAGTGACAATGGCAGAGTACTGTCCTGCGGTCACGCTGGTGAAGGAGGGCAGATAGACCTCAACCGAGCGGTTGGGAGCGGCAACCAATGGCTGCCCGCTGGATGTTTGGGTGATGGTGTGCACCGGGCTGCCGCCGCTGCCGCTATACAGTGCAACGCTCAATCCCGCTTGCTGCGCGGGATCCAGGTTTTGAATTTTGATACCGGACTGCCAGGTGCCGCCGGCTAAACCGCTCGCCATGCTGCTGATGAGAAAGACCATGATTACAGCCAGGATGAGCGCTTTGGTTGTGATTCGTGTTTTGAACATATACATCTCCTCTCCGGATTTTGACTACTACAAAGATATGAGTTTTATCCGGAAATGGCAATAATTCTTATGGGTTAATTGTGGTAAAGAAACGGTTTTAGTGGAATGTACCGAGCACAAACGTCCACGGAAACACGGATTGGATGTGCTTAATGCGGACGAAGCCGGAAAGGAAGCCGCCAAATTGCCCCATTCCCCAGTGTTGAATATGCCCAGGGGTATTGCCAAAATCCTTGAGATAGCGCAGGCGTGCCATGTTCAACAGCCGCCACCAGGGCTCGTGCGGCACGCTGGCAATCAGCCACTTTCGCCCCACCCGGCGCAATTCCTCCATCACCAGGTCTGGTCGGGGAACATGTTCGAGCACTTCGCAAGCCATGACAAGATCAAATTGCCCCGAAGAGTAGGGCAGCGACTCACCATAACAGACGGTCCAACTGGCTTGTTCGAAATCCTGACTCCCGGCTTTAACCAGTTGCCAGTCGATATCGCTGGCAAACATGCGCAAGGAGGGATGAACTTCACGCGTGTAGGCAATGATATAGCCTTCCCCGCTGCCGACTTCGAGCGCATTGTGAGGATTGATCTCCTTTAGTATCTCTTGCAGGCTGCGCCGGTAACGGTCGGTAAAAAACCGGAATAAGGGGTTGCGGGTGGTATGTTTGTTGAAATAATTGCCCAGCGGGATAGGTTGGTTGTTCATGAATTGTTGTGGAATATTCCCGGCTAATCAGGATCGCAAAGACATATTCAAATTATAATTCAGCCGTTAAGGAAATCTTCCACCCTATTTCATTGGTTTGTGATTTTCATCCCCGTTGCTTATGACTGAACCAGGAACCCTCCGTCCCGCCTGGATCGACCGCTGGTTGAATCCAACCGTCCGCTTGCGGTTGCAGCGCGCAGGCATCTGGATTGGTCTGGGATTGTTTCTGTGGCAGTTGGGGCAAAGCCTCGATAGCATTCTGCGCGCCCGAGTTGTCGTTCAATCGGGATTACCCCTCATGGCTGCGTTTTTGGTGACTTTAAGCTTCAATCTTCTGCAAATGATCAACTGGCGGCTGATTCTGCAAGCGTTGCGGGTTGATATTCCCATGCGTGAAACACTGCAAAAGTTCCCGCGCACCTTTCTTCCGCGGTACATTCCCGGCTCGGTGTGGGGGTATTTGAGCCGCGGCGAATGGCTGGCGAACCAGTTCAACGTCCCACACCGGTTAAACATTTACAGCTCGTTAATCGAAGTTCTAATCCCGTTTGCTGCTGCTATTTGCCTGTTGGCGGCATTTTTTGCGCGCGATCACTTTGCCCTGTTTGCCGCCATCTTGTTCGCGTGCATCTTTTTGCTCTGGTTGGTGCTGGATTTTTTCCGCAGCCGTCTGCCCGGCTGGCTACGATTTTCTGGCGAAACCTATGCGTTTCCGTTTCGACGCTGGCTTTTGGGCAACCTGGTATTTGCGATCAACTGGATCTTGATGGGAATCATGACCACGGCGCTGCTGGCGGTATTTGTGGACCCCTCGGGTGTGTGGAGTTTCAATACAATCTGGACAGCGACGCTGGTGTATTGCGCTGCCTGGTTGGGTGGTTTTCTGGTGCTGTTTGTCCCGGCGGGAATGGGCGTCCGCGAAGTTCTGCTGCGGATTTTGTTGGTTCAGGCGCTAGGGATTTCCGGCGAGCAAGCCCTGTTGATCGCGATGTCCTCGCGTTTCCTTTCGCTGCTTTCAGAAGGGGTTTGGCTGGTGGTGGGGCTGTTCATCCGTGACCGTTGACTCGCTTTCCGTACCAGCCGCGGGGGGATTTTCGATGCGGCGCAGGCGGTAAAGGATTTCTTCGAGCAGTTTCCGGTTAAAGCTGATCAAATCTGCCGCCAACCCGACCAGAAAAGTCTGGAAGCCAATGATGATCAGCACAGCCCCAAAAAGCAGGGACTGAATTTTGCCTTGTCCCTGCCCCTGAAAATAAAAAACGAGAAAACGCACCAGGGGAATCATCCCCAGCACAATCAGGGCGCTGCCGATGGCAGTAAACACGCGCAGCGGACGGTACATGGTGTAGGCGCGCAAAATGGTCACCGAGGAGTGCGCCAGGTAATCGGTGATGCCGCGCATCAGGCGTGAGGGGCGGCGGGGCGGGTTGGTGCGGATGGGCACTGAAGCGATGGCAAAATTTTGGCTGCCAGCCTGGATGAGGGTTTCCAGGGTGTAGGAGTAATTGCTGAGTACGTTGGTGCGCAAGGCGACTTCACGGGTCATAGCGCGAAAGCCGCTGGTGGCGTCCGGGATGTTCACGCCAGCAGCGCGAGATACCACCCCGCTGCCCAGGGTTTGCAAGCGGCGTTTCAATGGCGAGAAGGTTTGTAAATTGGCGACCCCGCGATCACCAATGACCAGTTCGGCTTCGCCGGACAGAATCGGCGCCAGCAAGGTGGGGATATCGTGCGCGTTGTACTGGTTGTCCGCGTCGGTATTGACGATTAGATCAGCGCCCAGCCGGATACAGGCATCCAGCCCGGCACGGTAGGCATTTGCCAGCCCGGCATGTTTTTTTAGGCGGACGATGTAATCCGCGCCAGCCTCGCGCGCCACCTGGCTGGTCTGGTCACTGCTGCCATCGTCGATGATTAAGAATTCAACGCAATCAATGCCATCGATGTGGCGAGGGAGTTGTGCCAGCGTGGATGGCAGGCTTTCGGCTTCATTAAAACAGGGAATCTGGATGATCAGCTTCATGGATTGTATAGTTAGTATACCAAAATCTGAACCGCGCAAGACGCCGCCGAATGGCGATTATCATCTATAATTAAACCACCTTTACACCTTCGCGGGGACATATGATTAGACGCCTCAGCCTGCTTGTCATGCTTACCTTGCTTCTCTCCGCCTGCCGGGTGATTCCGGAGGAAACCCCACCGCCGCTGCCGCCAATCGAGATACCAACCGTCGTGCTGCTGTCTCCCACACCGCTGCCCTCGCCTACGCCTGAACCCACCCTCACGCCAACGCCGCAGCCGACCATCGAGGTTCAGGCGGTTCCCAAGATGCCGCCGTTCGTGCCGCTGGATCAAGCACCGGTGTTCGCGCCGGCGTTCACGCATGCACAGGAGGGCTGCAACTGGATGGGCCTGGCAGGGCAGGCGTTCGACAGCGAAGGGCGTCCGATTGTTGGCTTGGTGGTGGTTGTGGAAGGCAATGTGGCTGGCACGCCAGTGGAAGCACTGGGTTTTAGCGGGCTGGCAACTGCTTATGGTCCGGGTGGATTTGAGGTCAAATTGAGCGACCAGGTAATGCCGGGAATCTTCTGGGTGCAGTTGTTCGACATTGATGCTCAGCCCTTGATCGAGCCGCTTAATTTCACCATGTTGAGTGGCTGTGAGCGCAACCTGGCTGTGCTCAATTTCCGCCAGCTGGATGCTTCCTTCCAGGTTAGTCTGCCGGTTCAAGGTCAATAGTAGATTAGCGTTTGGTTAAGAAACGGCTGCAAAACGGGTTGCAGCCGTTTCTTTACGTGTTAGAGACAGGGGCAGCCCTTGACCTATGCCGGGCGCGGGCTTATAATTCAACAATTGAATATTAGATTATGACCAACACTTCTTCTGAATCAACGCGCGACCTTGTTATTCTCGAAAAAATCGAACAAGACCCCGATGCCACCCAGGCTTCCCTGGCGGCTCAATTGGGCGTTGCGGTCGGGACGATCAACTGGCACCTGAAACGGCTGATTGCCAAAGGGTATGTCAAGGCGCGGCGTGCCGAGCGGCGGAAGTTGCGCTACATTATCACCCCCGATGGTCTGGCGCTGCGCGCCCGTTTGACTCTGGATTACATCCAGAGTTCGTTTCAACTCTACCGACTGGTGCGCTCACGGGTCATTCATGCTCTGGCAGAGATGCGCCACTCTGGGCACGCTGCCGTCCGCCTGCAGGGCGATGGCGATGTGGCGGACGTTTGCCGGTTGACTTGCCTGGAGCAGGGTTTTGCCATTGTGGAAGACAATAATGCGCCGCTGCTGGTGATCCAGGGTTTGAAGGTATTCATTGCTCACGAGGAGGAAAAAACCGATTGAGCGCTGTCCCCGCTTCTTACTGGCAATCGCGCCGGGTATGCGTAACCGGTGGCGCAGGTTTTCTCGGTTCGTTCGTGACCGAAAAACTGCGCCAGCGCGGTGCGCAAGATGTGTTTATTCCACACTACGAACAGTACGACCTGGTCAAGCCCCAGGATGTTGATCGCCTGCTGGATGATGCCCGCCCGGAGGTGATCATCCACCTGGCGGCGCATGTGGGCGGGATCGGCGCAAACCGGCTGCACCCGGCGGAATTTTTCTACGACAACCTGATGATGGGCGTGCAGTTGATGCACCAGGCATGGAAGCGCGGGGTGGAGAAGTTCGTTGCGCTGGGGACGGTGTGCGCTTACCCCAAGTTCACTCCGGTACCCTTCCGCGAAGACGACCTGTGGAATGGTTACCCCGAAGAAACCAACGCCCCGTATGGGCTTGCCAAGAAGATGCTGTTGGTTCAGGCGCAGGCTTACCGTCAGCAATACGGTTTCAATGCTATCTTCCTGCTGCCGGTCAACCTGTACGGGCCGCGCGACAATTTCGATTTGCAGTCCTCGCACGTTATCCCGGCGCTGATTCGCAAGTGCATCGAGGCGCAGGAAAGCGGTCAAACCACTGTGGAAGTGTGGGGCGACGGCTCGCCGACGCGTGAATTTCTGTATGTGGAAGACGCGGCAGAGGGTATCCTGCTGGCAACCGAGCTGTACGATGGTTCCGATCCGGTTAACCTGGGTTCGGGGTTCGAAATCAGTATTCGTGACCTGGCAGAGTTGATCCGTCGCTTGACCGGTTTCGAGGGCAGGCTGGTGTGGAACACCGATCAGCCCAACGGGCAGCCGCGCCGCGCGCTGGACACCCGCCGGGCAGAACAGTATTTTGGCTTCAAAGCCGTTACCAACTTCGAAGAAGGACTGCGCCGCACAATCGACTGGTACCGCCAGCAGCGCAGCAAAACACCCTGAATCTGGCGCTGGCAGCATGCCGCCAGCGCAGCGAAAACGAGTCGAATGGCTGAACGAGTGCAAACCAATGTCACCTTTATCCGCCCAGCGCGGGGATGGACCGCCATCAACCTGCGCGATCTGTGGCTGTACCGCGAGTTGATCTATTTTCTCACCTGGCGGGATATCAAGGTGCGTTATAAACAGGCACTGCTGGGCATCGCCTGGGCAATTCTGCAGCCCATTCTGAGCATGGTCATCTTCACGGTGATTTTTAACCGCTTCCTGGGGGTAAAACCGGATGCCGGTATTCCCGATGAGTTCTATCCCATCTTCGGCTTTGCCGCACTGCTGCCCTGGCAGTTCTTCCAGGGTGCTTTGCAGCGTGCCAGCGTCAGCCTGGTGACCAATGCCAACTTGCTGACCAAGGTGTACTTTCCCCGGCTGATCATTCCTTTCTCGGCGGTGGCGGCAGGGCTGGTGGATTTTGTTTTCTCGTTTGTGGTGCTGGCTGGCTTGATGATCGCCTACGGGGTTCCATTCACGCTGCGTTTGTTGTGGCTGCCGCTCTTCCTCTTGCTTGCGCTGCTGGCTGCCCTGGCAGTGGCGCTGTGGCTGGCGGCGCTGAATGTACAGTACCGTGATGTGCAACACATGGTGCCCTTCCTGCTCACCGCATGGATGTACGCATCGCCGGTGGTCTATTCGACAGAAGCTATCACTGTCTCGCCCTTCTGGCAGGCGGTTTATGCGCTCAACCCAATGGTCGGCGTCATCCAGGGCTTTCGCTGGGCGCTGTTTGGCACTAATCCGCCGGGCATGGCTATGCTGATCTCCGCGGGGGTGGTGCTGGTGTTGTTTGTTTCGGGGTTGTTCTACTTCCGCCGGATGGAGCGCATATTTGCGGACATGATATGAGCGAATTAGCCATTCGAGCCACCCGTCTTGGAAAACAATACCGCCTCGGCGCGCTGTACGAGCCACGCTACCGCACGCTGCGCGAATCGTTTAGTGGGTTGTTCAAAGCAGGTTCATCCCTCCCCAAGGAAACCATCTGGGCGCTGCGCGACGTGTCCTTCGAGGTTCAGCAGGGACAGGTGCTGGGCGTAATCGGGCGCAACGGTGCGGGGAAAAGCACATTGCTCAAGCTGCTCTCGCGGGTCACCGAGCCAACGGAGGGGGAAGCCGAAATCCGCGGGCGGGTCGGGTCGCTGCTAGAAGTGGGCACCGGCTTCCATCCCGAATTGACCGGGCGCGAGAATATCTACCTCAACGGCGCCATCCTGGGAATGCGCCGGGCAGAGATCGAGCGCAAGTTTGACGAGATCGTCGCGTTTGCCGAAGTGGAGCAGTTTATCGATACACCGGTTAAACGCTACTCCAGCGGGATGTACCTGCGCCTGGCGTTTGCTGTTGCTGCCCACCTGGAGCCGGAAATCCTGGTTGTGGATGAAGTGCTGGCGGTCGGCGATGCCGAATTTCAACGCAAATGCCTGGGCAAGATGGGCGATGTCGCCCGCGAGGGACGCACGGTGCTGTTCGTCAGCCACAACATGTCGGCTATTCTACGCCTGACCGAGGAAACGTTGGTTATCGAAAAGGGCAAACTGGCGCTGCGCGCTCCAACCCCCGAAGCGGTCGATTATTACCTGGCAAAGGGTTACGCCCGTGAGGGGGAGCGCATCTGGGAACCCGACGAAGTGCCAGCCAGCGCAGCCCCGTTCCGGCCGCTGGCGGTGCGCATTCGCAACCCGCAGCAAAAGGTGGTTAATTCGGTGCGCTCATCCGAAGAAAACATGGTCGAGGTGGAATACTGCCTGGACGCGCCCATCACCGGGCTGCGAGTGGGTATTTATTTGATGAGCATGCGCGGCGAGACGGTGTTCACGTCCTTCGATACGGACGACCCGCGATTGTTTGAACAGCAGTCCGTGCGCCCGGCAGGGCATTATTTCAGCCGCTGCATCCTGCCGGCAGATTTACTTAATGAAGGTCGGTTTGTGATTGGCATCAATGCCAGTGCGTACCGTGTTCGCCGCTATTTCCAGGACGAGCAGGCGCTGACCTTCACTGTCGATGCAACCGGCGCGCCGGGCACCCAGTGGCCCGAGCCGCGCCTGGGCGCGGTGCGACCGCGCCTTGAGTGGAAGATCGAGGCAATTTGAACCTATGACACCATCCGGAAAAGACACCATCAAACGTATTTTGGGGAACATCCCCTTCACGGCAGAATTGTACTGGCTGGTTCGACAGCGTGGTAAACCGCTGCGCTCGCGATTTTCGCTGCGCAATCTTCAGGCTGAACTACCCGAAATCACCCGCCAGGCGGCGGAATTGCAGCGCGGCGCCAGCGGCGGCAAGAAAATTTTCATTTTTGCGACCCTGCATTACTGGATTGAACATGCTGCGTTGGTGGGCATGGCGCTGGCAGCACAGGGTCACAAGGTCACCCTGGGCTACCTGCCCTACGCCGATTGGCAAAACGACATCAACCGCTTCGACCTGCGCCGCCAGAATGCCTACGCGCGCAAGGTGCTAGATGAATCTCGCCCGTTGATGGAGTCGATCTCCTTTGTCAGTCAGCGCGCCCCCTACACGCCGTTGCCCGCTGACCTGGCAGAGGCGGTGCACGAGGTCAGCATTTACGACGCGCAGTACACCCTGCAGGTCGAGGACATTGATCCGCAATCCGAAATCTACAAATTGCGCTACAACCGAAACCGCGAAATTGCCCAATCCACGCTGGCATACCTGCGCCAGAATCGCCCGAACACGGTCATCATTCCCAATGGAACTATCCAGGAGCTGGGCGTAGTCTACCGCGTGGCGCGTCATTTGAAATTGCCGGTGGTGACCTACGAGTTCAGTGACCAGCGCCAGCGCATCTGGCTGGCGCACAACAGTGAGGTGATGCGCCAGGACACCGGCAAACTATGGGAAGCCAGCAAAGACCAACCGCTGCGCGAAGATCAACTGGAACGCATGCGCGGCTTGATGATGGCGCGTCAGCGCGCCTCGATGTGGGAGAACTTTGCCCGCCTGTGGCAGGGAAAACCTGCCCAAGGCGGCGAGCAGGCGCGGAAAAACCTGGGGCTGGATGAGCGCCCGGTGGTTTTGTTGGCGACCAATGTGCTTGGTGACAGCCTGACACTTGGGCGGCAGGTGTTTTCCAAAACGATGGCAGATTGGATCAGCCGCACGGTGCAATATTTCATTGGACGTCCGGATGTGCAACTGGTCATCCGCATCCACCCCGGTGAGGTGCTCACCCACGGGCAGTCGATGGCAGAGGTGGTGCAGGAAGTGCTGCCGCGCCTGCCTGAAAATATCCGCCTGATCCGCGCTCAGGACGAGGTCAATACCTACGACCTGATCGAAGTGGCGGATATCGGGCTGGTGTACACCACCACGGTTGGGCTGGAAATGGCGATGGTCGGGCTGCCGGTGGTGGTTGCCGGTCAAACCCATTACCGTGACCGCGGATTCACCTATGACCCGGATTCGTGGGTGACCTACTTCAAGCTGCTTGGGCATATTTTAGAAAATCCTTCCCAATACCGGTTGAGCAAAGAGCAGATCAACCAGGCATGGCAGTACGCCTACCGTTTCTTTTTCGATTACCCCCAGCCGTTCCCCTGGCATCTGGTGCGGGTTTGGGATGATTACAAGAACACCAACCTGACCGCGGCTTTGACCGGAAGCGAAAGCGATGCTTACCGGCGCACGTTTAGTTACCTGGCGGGCAGCCCCATTAATTGGGAGTTCGTCAAGAACAACGGCGGTCACGGGTAGAGGGAACGTAAGGGAGAACCAGGGCGATGGGCGAAGCGCGCGTCAAGCAGCAAGTGCGGGAATTTTATGACCAGATCGGCTGGCAGGAAGCCGATAGTGGGCTGTATCAAAACGCCCGTTACGAAGATCTGCGTCCGGTCTCGCGCGAATATATCCACCGCTGCCACCTGCGGGTGGGACGTTACATTGCTCCGCAAGGACGTTTTTTGCTGGATGCCGGGTCGGGACCGGTGCAATACACCGAATACCTGACCTATTCGCGGAATTACCGTTACCGGGTATGTGCGGATATTTCGATCGTTGCTCTTATGGAGGCGCGCAAAAGGCTGGCGGAGCATGGTCTGTACGTGGTGGCGGATGTTGCCAACCTGCCTTTCCGACCAGATGCCTTTGATGGGGTGGTTTCGCTGCACACGTTGCACCACCTGCCGCTGGCTGAACAAAAGCAGGCATACGGCGAACTGCACCGTGTGCTGTTGCCGGGGCGCAGCGCGGCGGTGGTCAACGGGTGGACCGATTCACCATTGATGCGCCGCCTGGACTGGCTGGTGCGTTGGATGGAAACCGTGGGTAACCAGGTTGCCAGGCTGCGCCGCCGATCGGTTGCGCAATCCCAGACGGCAAGTCAAAAAATGGCAGAAAGTTCCCCCAACAAACCCACGGGTACCTTTGTTGAAAAACTGGATGCCGCCTGGCTGCGCTGCGAGCTGGCAGAATTGCAGCCAGAAATTCGTGTATGGCGCAGCGTGAGTGTACGTTTTTTGCGTGCGGTCATTCACAGCGTGCTGGGTGGAAAGATGTGGCTGCGGCTGCTGTACGCACTGGAGGAGCGGTTTCCGGGTTTCTTTGGTGAAAAAGGACAATACCCGCTCATCGTGATTCGTAAGAAAGGATAAAACCCGAAACGGGTACGCAAGAACCCGGCAATGCCATTGACTCTGGAGGAAACAGGTATGGATTGGAGCGATAAAGTTGTGCTGGTGACCGGCGGAAGCGGTTCTTTCGGCAAAAAATTTATTCAAATCCTGCTTCGGGAATACCGCCCGGTGAAAATTATTGTGTTCAGTCGAGATGAACTCAAACAGCACGAGATGCGCCAGGCGGGGTTCGATGATCGGCGGTTGCGCTATTTCATTGGCGATGTGCGCGACAAGGACCGCCTGCGGCGGGCGTTCAACGGTGTGGATGTTGTCGTTCACGCTGCAGCCCTCAAACAGGTGCCGGCATGTGAGTACAACCCAATGGAGGCAATTAAGACCAACATTCTCGGCAGCGGCAATGTGATCGACGCTGCCCTGGATGCCGGGGTGAGCCGGGTGATTGCGCTGAGCACCGACAAAGCCGTCAACCCGGTTAACCTGTACGGGGCGACCAAACTGGCTGCCGAAAAGTTGTTCGTCCAATCCAACAGCTATGCCGGTGGTATGGCAACCCGTTTTTCTTGCGTGCGCTATGGGAATGTGGTTGGCAGCCGCGGGAGCGTGGTGCCGGTGTTCCTCAAACAGCGCGAAAGCGGCGCTCTCACGATAACAGACGATCGCATGACCCGCTTCTGGATTTCGCTGGAGCAGGGGGTGCGCTTCGTCATAAGCTGTGCCGAGGAAATGCTGGGTGGCGAAGTGTTCGTGCCCAAAATTCCATCCATGAAAGTGGTCGATCTGGCTAAAGCAGTTGCGCCGCGGGCAAAAATTGAGACGGTTGGCATTCGACCCGGCGAGAAACTGCATGAAGTGCTGATTTCCGACGATGAGTCGCGCACCACGGTTGAACTGGAGGATATGTATGTTGTGCAGCCAGCTGAGTCGTTGTGGTTTGGGCGTGAATGGGAAAAACGTGGCAAGGTACTACCGGATGGGTTTCGCTATGCCAGCAACACCAACAGCGAGTGGCTGACCATCGAGAAAATCCGTGAAATTATTCGTCCAATCGAAGAGGCGTACAGGCAAGGCACGCTGGAATGATGAAAATTTTGGTTACCGGTGCCAGTGGACTGCTGGGCTTGAATTTTGCGCTGCGCTTTCACGATACCCATCATATCCGTGGGGTGGTGCACAGCCATCCGCTGCGCGAAGCGCCCTTTGAGCAGATTACTGCCGACCTGAGCGACGCAGACGCACTGGCGCAGATACTCGACCACACCCAGCCGGAGGTGGTGCTGCATTGCGCCGCGTTGGCAAATGTGGATGCCTGCGAACGTGATCCAGAGTATGCCATGCGAGTCAATTGCGACCTGCCCGCTGCGCTGGCAAAGGCTGCCGCACGCGATGGTTTCCACCTGGTGCATCTATCCACCGATGCGGTCTTCGACGGGCAGCGCGGCGATTACTGCGAGGACGATTTACCCAACCCATTGGGTGCGTACGCGCGCAGCAAACTGGCTGCCGAACAGGCGGTGTTGGATGCCTGCCCCCAGGCGCTGGTGGCACGGGTCAATTTCTATGGCTGGAGTCTGTCCGGGCGGCGCAGCTTGGGTGAGTTTTTTTACACTAACCTGAAGAATCGCCAACCGGTCAAAGGCTTTACCGATGTATTCTTTTGCCCGCTGGAAGCAACCATGCTGGCTGAGGTGTTGCTCCGCCTGGTGGAGCGGCGCGTGAACGGGATTTATCACGTTGTAAGTAGTGAATGCCTGTCCAAATATGAGTTTGGGCTGGCGGTGGCGCGCAAGTTTGGACTGGATGGTGGGTTGATTGCCCCGGTTTCGGTGCGCGAAGGCGGACTGGTGGCTCAGCGCTCGCCCAACTTGCGTCTGCGCACCGAAAAATTGTCCACCGCACTTGGGCAGCCCGCCCCCGCTCAAGCGGACGGTCTGGAGCGTTTTCATCACTTGTTCATTTCCGGTTACTCACAGCGCATTCAAGCGATGGCGGAGCACCGGGTATCCTAATCTGGTCTGATCTCTTTGTTTAGAGAAGGAGACAATCCCATGTCAATCGAAATCACAATTGGCGACCGACGCATTGGTGGCAACCAGCCGACCTATTTTGTCGCAGATATTGCTGCCAACCATGATGGCAGTCTGGAACGCGCCAAGTATCTGATCAAGCTGGCAAAGCAGGCGGGGGCGGATGCTGCTAAGTTTCAAAATTTTTCTGCGCCGAAAATCGTTTCGGATGAGGGTTTCAAGTCGCTCGGTTCGCAGCAATCCCATCAGGCAAAGTGGAAAAAATCGGTCTTCGAAGTGTACCAATCTGCCTCGATCCCGTTTGAGTGGACCTATGAGTTGAAGGAAACCTGCGACCAGGTGGGCATTGACTATTTTTCCGCCCCCTACGATTTCGAGGCGATCGATTTTCTCGATGAACATATGCCCGTTTACAAAATCGGCTCCGGAGATATTGATTGGCTGGAAGCCATCGAGCGGATTGCCAAAAAAGGCAAACCGGTTCTGTTGGCAACTGGCGCAGCGAATATTGGCGATGTGCAACGGGCGGTTCACACCGTGCTGGCGCACAATCCGCAGCTAGTGCTGATGCAGTGCAACACCAATTACACCGGCAGCATCGAAAACTTCAAGCATGTGCACCTGAACGTGCTCAACACCTACCGGGCAATGTTTCCCCAGGTGGTATTGGGCTTGTCCGATCACACCCCCGGTCATGCCGCGGTTTTAGGTGCAGTGGCGCTCGGTGCGCGGGTGGTGGAGAAGCATTTCACCGATGACAACTCCCGCGAAGGTCCCGATCACGCTTTTGCGCTCGATCCCATTGCGTGGGAGGAAATGGTTAGACGAACCCGTGAACTGGAAATGGCGCTCGGTTCGGGCGATAAACGCGTGGCAGACAATGAGCAAGAGACGGTCATTTTGCAGCGGCGCTGCTTGCGCGCAGCGTGCGACATCCGTGCCGGTGAAATCATCGCCCGCGAAATGCTGGCTGTTCTCCGCCCGGCGACGCCGGGGGCAATTCTGCCGCCGGAAATCGATCGGGTGATCGGCACGAAGGCACTGCACGACCTGCCGCAGGGCAAGGAAATTCGCTGGACGGACTTGGGCGCTTGAGAGTTCTCTACTTTTCGCGCGATTACACCCCACATGATCACCGTTTCCTCAGTGCATTGGCGGAAACGGAGCATTCGGTGCATTACCTGCGGCTGGAACAACAGAACCGTCCGCTGGAACACCGCCCGCTGCCTGCGCGGGTGGAGCAGGTGGCATGGGAGGGTGGGAAGTCACCGGCTGGCTGGCGCGATTATCCACGCCTGCTGCGCGGCGTGCGGCGGGTGATCCGTGACCTCAAGCCGGATGTGATCCATGCCGGACCGGTGCAATCGGCGGGCTTCCTGGCTGCATTGAGCGGATTTCGCCCGCTGGTGACCATGTCGTGGGGTTCCGATCTTCTCATGGATGCCGACCGCTCGGCTTGGATGCGCTGGGTGACGCGTTACACTCTTTCGCGCACCACGGTTCTGGCGGGCGATTGCCGGGCGGTTCAGGATAAAGCGGCTACGTTTGGCTTTTCTCCGGAACGGGCGGTGTTATTCCCTTGGGGGGTGGACTTGCAGCGCTTTCAGCCTGGCAATGCGGCGGCGTTCCGCGCGCGTCAGGGCTGGCAGAATGCCTTTGTAGTGCTCTCGTTGCGCACCTGGGAGCCGCTCTACGGGGTGGATGTTGTTGTGCGCGGCTTTGCCCGCGCAGCACGCCAACGCCCGCAGCTGCGCCTGTTGCTGTTGGGTGGCGGCTCGCAAGCCGGGCTGCTGCACTCCATTTTGCAGCAGGAAGGCGTGCTCGAACAGGTCTATTTTGGCGGACAGATCAACGGCGACGAACTGCCATTGTATTATCAGGCGGCTGATGTATACGTCAGCGCTTCGCACAGTGACGGTTCCTCGGTCTCATTGATGGAAGCGCTGGCGAGCGGGCTACCGGCACTGGTTTCGGATATTCCCGGCAACCGGGAATGGGTCACCAGCGGACAGGAGGGCTGGCTTTTCCCGGATGGTGATGATCAGGCTCTTGCGGCGGGTATTCTGCACGCACTGGACATGGGTGCATCGCTGGATGAAATGCGTTCATCTGCCCGGTCATTGGCGGAAAAACGCGCCAATTGGCGGGTGAACTTTCAGCGCTTGCTGGCAGCGTATGATCTCGCGTTGTCCTTGCAGCGGGCAACAGGTAAGACCGCCGCGCAATCTTCGTAGAGGGAATTCGTCATGTCCAATCCACCTCAACCGCGTGTCATTGCCATCATCCAGGGACGGATGGGCTCCAGCCGCTTGCCCGGAAAGATTCTCAAAGACCTGGGCGGAAAACCCATGCTGGCGCATGTCGTCGAGCGGGTTTGCCGCGCGCAAACCGTCCACGAGGTAGTGGTAGCAACGACCAACGATGCGAGTGACAATGAGGTCGCTCAGTTTTGCCGCCAAGAGGGCATTGAGTGTTACCGTGGTAGCCTGTTCGACGTGCTCGACCGTTTTTATCAGGCTGCCAAAGCCTGTCGGGCGGATGTGATTGTGCGCATCACTGCCGATTGCCCGCTGATCGATCCGGGGGTCATCGACCAAACGGTCAGGGCGTTCTTTGAAAGCGGTGCGGATTTCGCCGCCAACCGCCTGCCGCCGCCGTGGAAACGCACCTTTCCGATTGGGTTGGATACCGAGGTGTGCTCATTCGCCGCTCTGGAACGAGCCTGGCGCGAAGCCACCCAGCCGCATGACCGCGAGCATGTCATGCCCTACCTGTACGAAGAGGAGGGACGTTTCAAAGTTAAAGTGGTGGATGCCGCGCAGGATCAGGGACATTTGCGCTGGACGGTGGATACTGCCGAAGACCTGGCGGCAATGCGCGCACTGTTTACACTGTTAGGCAACGATCCGCCGCTTTCCTGGTTGGATGTGCTCGCGGTCTGGCAGCAGCACCCGGAAATCCATCCGATCAACGCCCAGGTGAAACATCACTGGTTTAATGAATATGATGAGAGATTTCACCAAGGTGAACGGAAGAGCGGGGAGGGTTGAGATGCCATTGGTCACCCTTTTTACCGCGCCGAAACCGTTCACCAATGCGCACATTGCGCTGATCCAGCGTAATGCGTTGCGTTCCTGGCTAGCACTGGGCGAGGACGTGGAAGTGCTGCTAATCGGCGAAGAAGACGGCATGGCACAGGTCGCGCAGGAACTGGGCATTCGCCAGCTGACGCAAGTCGAACGCAACGCCTATGGCACGCCGCTGATACGATCCATCTTTAACCTGGCTCGCCAGCACGGCAGTGGCAGGCTGCTGGCTTATGTCAATGCAGATATTCTCTTGTTGCCGGAATTCGTCCGCGCGGCGAAGCAGGCGGCGGAACAGGCGCCGCGCTTCCTGATGGTGGGACAGCGTTGGGACCTGGACGTTCGCGAAGCACTCGATTTTTCGCCCGGCTGGGATGCAACTCTGCGCGAGCGGGTGCACCGCGAGGGCAGGCTGCACCCCGCCATGGGCAGTGATTATTTTATCTTCCCGCGCGAATGCTTCCGTGATCTGCCGCCCATGGCAGTTGGCCGGGCAGGCTGGGATAACTGGATGATCTATGCGGGCAGACGCAACGGTTGGGCAGTGGTGGATGCCAGCCAGGATGTGATGATCATTCATCAAAATCATGATTATTCTCACCTGCCCAACGGGCAGCCGCATTACCGCCTGCCGGAAACCGATGAGAACGTGCGCCTGGGTGGTGGAAAATTGACCATTTTCACCTTGCGGGACGCCTCGCATCGGTTGATCGGGGGGAGGCTGGCAGGAATGGTGGGCAGCTGGAAGCGTTTCTGGCGCGAGGTGGAAATCTTTCCACTGGTGCGCTGGAACTCGAAGCCGCTTGCCTGGGTGTTTTACGCCCTGTTTCACCCCTATAAGGCTTATCTTGGGTTGCGCAAGTGGCTGGCAAAGCGAACATCAAAAGGACAGGAATAAACGTACATGCGTATTGGACAGAACCCGGCTAAGTTCGTCAAGGAAGTTACCAAACCCGAACGGATCACTGTGGCGGTGCTGAGTTACATCCCCTTTTTGAGCGGGTTTTATGCTGAAACGCTGGAGGTGCTGAAAGTGTGCCTGCAATCGGCGCGAGAGCAGCCCGGTTTGCCCTTCGATTTGCTGGTTTTCGATAACGGCTCCTGCGCCGAGGTGCAGGACTGGCTGCTGGAGGAGCAGCGCGCCGACCGCATCCAGTATCTGCTGCTGTCCAAAAAAAATCTGGGCAAGGGCGGTGCCTGGAACATCATTCTGAGTGGTGCACCGGGTGAACTGATTGCTTATGCCGACAGCGACGTACTGTTTCGTCCTGGCTGGCTGGCGCGGAGCGTGGAAATCCTGGACACCTTCCCGAATGTGGGTATGGTCACCGCGCGCCCGTTCCGCACTCCGCCGGAATTTTACAGCAGTACCGTGGCGTGGGCGGAAAGGGATGCCGAGGCTGCCGTTGAGCAGGGTCATTTTATACCCTACGAGGTATTCCGTGAATTTGACCTTAGTCTGGGACAGACTGAGGAGGAGATCCGCCGGCATTATGAAACCAGTCAGGACGTGCGCCTGACCTACCGCGGGGTTCAGGCAATCGCGGGGGCATCGCACTGGCAGTTTCTGGCGCGCAAGCAAACCCTGGCGCAGTTCTTACCCTTCAGCATGGAGCGCCCCATGGGGCAGGTGCGCCAGCTTGATCAGCGCATGAATGAGGTTGGGCTATTGCGGTTGATGCCGACCGAACCGCTGGCAATGAATATGAGCAATACCCTGCGCGGCGTGCAGGTATCCACCAGCCAGGCTGCCGCCCGTCCGCAGCGGCGCAGCCAATTGCTCGATCTGCCGCCCGTGCGGCGACTGTTGTTGACCCTGTACGATTCGATTTTCCGCTGGTATTATGACCGCCGTTAAGCACGGGAGGGACGCATTTTAACCAATATGGCAACCCGACGAATTTTCATTAGCGCCGATCACGGTCTGGCAATCGTTTATTTTTTGCAAAGCGATGTGCTGCCTACCTTGCTGGCTGGCGAGGTGGAGGTGGTGCTGCTGACCGATGACGGGCTGGTGGAGCAGATCGGTCGTCGTTTTGGGCAGCCAGGTTTGACTGTCGAAGGGCTGCGCTTGAAGGAGGCGCGCCGCTATTTCGAGATGTGCGATCACAGCCTGCAGTACTGGCTGCACTTTTTACGCTGGATGGGCGGCTCGCGGCGGATCAACACCAATGCGATGGATGGTCACCTGCGCCAGATGGATTACGAAACCTCGCGCGGCGGCAAACTGCTGATGCCATTCATTAAGGCTGCTACTGCGCTGCTGCGCCGTTCGCGTGTGGCGCGAAGCCTGCTTGCACAGGCACAGCGGCGCTACACACCCGCGTTGTATGCTGACCTGTTCGAGAAGTACCGCCCCAGCCTGGTCATTGCCAGTACCCCCGGCTGGCGCTTGGACCGCTACTTGCTGCGTGAAGCTGCCCAGCGCGGGGTGCGCACTGCAACGGCGATCATCGGCTGGGATAACCCAAGCAGTTACCGCCTGCCCGGTGCGCCGGTGGAATACGCCAACTGCTGGTCGCAAATCCAGAAAGACGAGCTTGTGCTTGGCGCTGACTGGCGGGCAGAGCAGGTCAACATTGGCGGTATCCCAACTTACGATGGTTATTTCCGCAAGCAATGGCAGATGAGCCGTGAGGAATACTTTCGCCTGCACGGGCTGGATGCGCAGCGAAAATTGCTGGCGTACGCATCCAGTTTTGTCACCTTTGCACCCAATTTCCCCAACATCGAGACGTTGGCGCGGCTGGTGGCGGAAGATCGCCTGGCGCAGCCGAGTCAATTGCTTATCCGTCTGCACCCCAACCACTTCATCCCCGGTTCGCCGTACGAGCAAGAAGCCGCCCGTGTGCGCCAGCTGGTTGCGGAATTGCCCCACGTTCACCTGGTTGAGCCGGTGCCATTGGGTGGCGAATTGGGGTATTATTCGGGTGAGGACATGCCGGAAAAGTCATCTATGATGGCACATGCGGATGTTTTCCTGACGGTATATTCGACCATGGTGGTCGAAACTGCTATTCACGACCGCCCGATTGTGAGTGTGTGCATTGACACGCCAGGCGGCTGGAACCAGCCGGGCAAGTTCTCGCTGGCGCTTGCCGAAATCGCCGAATGGCCCACCCACCAGCGCTTCCGCGAGGCAGGCGCGGGCAGGGTGGCATTCAATCGCGAGCAGGTTTGTGCGGCGGTCAATGACTGCCTGCTTCGTCCAGAGGCAGACCGCCAGGCGCGCCGCCAGTTTGTGAAACGTGAGGTGACTTACACAGACGGCTCGGCAGGCAAGCGGACGGGTGATTACTTTCTCTCTTTAGTAGAGGAGGGGCGATGAAATTTTTGATCGCCGGATACGGTTCGATCGGACGCAGGCACCTGCGTAACCTGCTCGCCTTGGGCGAACAAGATGTGCTGCTCTACCGTACCCGCCACTCCACCCTGCCTGACGACGAAATTGCCGGTCGCGTAGTTGAGACCAGCCTGGATGCAGCCCTGGGACACCACCCCGATGCAGTGATCATTGCCAACCCAACCGCGCTGCATCTTTCCGTTGCAATCCCGGCAGCGCGCCAGGGCTGTCATATTTTCATGGAGAAACCACTTTCTCATTCGATGGAGGGAATCACCGAATTGGAGCGCGCATTAGCCCAGGGCGGTGGTAGTCTGTTGATGGGCTACCAGTTTCGGTTCCATCCAACACTGCGGCGGGCGGCGCAAGTGATTGCCGCCGGTGAGATTGGCAGACCCGTAGCGGCGCGCGTACACTGGGGCGAATACCTTCCCAACTGGCATCCGTGGGAAGACTATCGCCAAAGTTACGCTGCCCGCGCCGAACTGGGTGGGGGAGTGGTGCTGACGTTGTGCCACCCGCTGGATTATTTGCGCATGTTGCTGGGCGAGGTCAACACGGTCAGCGCGATGACCGCCCCCCTGCCGGAACTCGACTTAAGTCTCGATGCCGTTGCGGATATCCTGTTGCGTTTTGAAAATGAGGCTGTTGCCAGCGTTCATCTGGACTATGTTCAACAGCCTGCGCAGCACACTTTGCAGGTCATTGGCACGCAAGGAACGTTATACTGGGACAATGCCAGCGGAACTTTGAGCTGGCAGCGCGCCGGTGAATCCCGCTTCAATACTGTTCAGCCGGAGGCAGATTTCGAACGCAATTGGATGTTCCTCGATCAGATGCGGCACTTTATTGCCATGGTGCGGGGTGAGGCGCAGCCGGTTTGTACGCTGCAGGACGGGGTGCGCGCGCTGCGTCTGGCTTTGGCAGCGCTGGAATCCGCCAAAAAGCACTGCAATGTGCAGGTTGGGTAACGAAATGCAAATCGAGAAGGACGAAATCATGAGACACACTCTACAAAACCTACGCGCTCGATTCTCCCTCGCGGCGTGGCTGGCGTGCCTGGCGCTGCTGGGAATACTTCTGGCGGCTTGCCAGCCTGCTCCGGAGCAGTCCGTTGAGGCGCAGTTGACCGAGACAGCGGCAGCGCTGCCCACAACGCCCGTTCCGCCAACGGTCACCGTAACCGTTACTCTGCCTCCGCCAACCGCAACCACCACCGGTACGCCCACCCAAACCGGCACACCCACCGAAACCCCAACCCCAGTGCCGGATTTTTCCAGCTTGCGCTTTATTGGCGTGACCGCCAGCACAAACGGGGTCAGTATCATCATCGAGATCCCCAATTTAAAACAAGTGTTCGACCTGAATATCAACGGCGTGGACTATATTTGCCAGCAGGTGGAAGATGTTACCGACCGCCTGTTTTGCAATGGACTGGCGAAGCCTCCCTTTGACCAATCTGTGCGAGTACTGCTGCGCGAGCCGGAGACCAAGACCGTCGTTTACGATACCTTTACCTCCATCGCCGGCAGCCTGTTGACCACACCCGCACCGCGCGGTTATTACGATCCCAACTGCCCGCAGCGTGGTCTGGATGTCAAATGTGAAATGGAATGCCGCATTCCGCCGGATGGCAGCCCGTGCGTGGTTGCCAGCTGCTATGATTCTTGCGGACTGTATTTTTCGGTGCATACCTGTCCCGAAAATGTGAGCTATTACCCCAATCAATGTTCAGCGGAGCAATGGGCGGAAATGAAAGCCCGCTACAGTATCCCTTGATGGATTTTGTATGAAAATTAAAGCCTTATTGTTTTTGATTGTTTTTGGATTGTTGGCGGCTGCCTGCCAGGAAATGCCCGCTTCCCCTGCCGCGACGGAACAGCCCAGCCCGTTGCCTGCCGGCAGCCAGGATTCCAACCCGGCGGCAACCCTGTTGCCGGTCAATTTACCCACTCAGCAACCAACCGCAACTGCCACGCTCGAGCCGAGCGCCACCCCCAGCCCGGCAGCAACGGCTACGGCTGCACCAATCGCCGATTTTGACCGGCTGCAGGTGATCTCGGTGGACAATAATCCCTTCGGCAGTATGGTACACCTTGCCCTGCCCGGAATCAGGCAACCGTTGACGATGAAATTGGATGGCAAGCTGTACAACTGCCGAGTGGACGAAAAATACCCCGACCATTTCTTCTGCCAGGGATTATCACGTCCGGCATTGGACACCACCCTTAAACTGGTGTTCATCGACCCGGTCAGCCAGGTGGAAATCTATGTTGGTAGCCTGTTCATTCTGGAAGCATGGGTCATTCCACCGACGCCGGTTGGTTACCTGCACACCAGCTGCGCCGAGCGGGGCAAGAATGTATCCTGTGAGACGGAATGCCGGATTGCGCCGGATGGCAGCCCGTGCATCGTTTCGACCTGCACGGATGCCTGCGGTCCTTATTTTGCTGTTCACTCCTGCCCGGACGATATGCCGCTGCCCTCGCCGTCCTGTTCGGAAGAACAGTGGGTTGCCATGAAAAAGAAATATCAAATTCCTTGAGAGAGGTGCAATGAGCCAGATTTTCGATAAATTCCGCATGGATGGGCAGGTGGCGGTAGTGACCGGTGGCGCTGGGTTGCTCGGTAAACAATTTTGCCGCACGCTGGCGCAAGCTGGCGCGGCTGTTGTGGTGGCGGATCTCAACCGCATGACCGCAATCACGATTGCCGAAAACCTGCAAAAAGATGGTTTTACCGCCATTGGCACCGGCGTGGACGTGACCGACCCGGTTTCGGTGGAGGATATGACCGCGGCAGCGCTCAATCATTTTGGTCGCCTGGATGTACTGGTGTGCAGCGCGGCAATGGATCCCAAGTTCGACGCCGATAATCAGGACAGGCAGCAAGGCAATGCTTTTGAGACCTACCCGCTGGATGCCTGGCGGCAGGCGTTGGATGTCAATTTGACCGGTATGTTCCTGTGTGCCCAGTCGGCGGTCAAGCCAATGCTGGCGCAAGAACACGGCGTGATCATCAACATTTGTTCCACCTATGGGCTGGTGGGTCCCGACCAGCGCATTTACGAACGCCCCGGGCAGCCACAGCAATTCAAGCCAGTCTTTTATTCGGTGACCAAGGCGGGTGTGCTTGGCTTGACCCGCTACCTGGCGACGTATTACGCCGGGCGCAACATTCGCGCCAACGCACTTACCCCCGGCGGAGTGTTCAACAATCACGATCCGCTGTTCGTGCAAAACTACTCCTACCGCGCTGTGATGGGGCGCATGGCGGATCAGGATGAGATGAACGGCGCGTTGCTGTTTCTGGCTTCGGATGCGTCCAGTTACATGACCGGCGCTAACCTGGTGGTGGATGGAGGCTGGACGGCATGGTAGGCGGCAATCTGGAAGTCCTGGCGATCATCCCGGCGCGCGGCGGATCGAAGGGCATCCCGCGTAAAAATATTCGCGCCTTTGCCGGGCATCCGTTAATTGCCTACAGTATTGCAGCCGGGTTGCAGGCACAGACCGTGACTCGAGTGATCGTTTCAACCGATGATGAGGAAATTGCTGCGGTGGCGCGCCGCTACGGCGCTGAAACGCCTTTCCTGCGCCCGGCAGAGCTGGCGCAGGATTCCACTCTTGACCTGCCGGTCTTTCAGCACACCCTTGCCTGGCTGACTGCCCATGAAGCCTACGCCCCGGACGTGGTGGTGCAATTGCGCCCGACCTCACCGGTGCGTCCGGTTGGGCTGGTTGACGAAGGCGTGCGGATATTATTGGAACACCCGGAAGCTGATTCGGTGCGCGGAGTGGTGCCTGCCGGGCAAAATCCACACAAAATGTGGCGCATTGATGCGCAAAGCGGGCAGATGAAAAACCTGTTGGACGTGCCTGGCGTGGCGGAGCCGTACAATGCGCCGCGTCAGACGTTGCCACAGGTTTACTGGCAAACGGGTCATCTGGATGTGATCCGGCCGGCGACCATCCTGGAGCATAATTCGATGAGCGGCAGGGTCGTTTTACCGGTGATGATTGATCCGCGTTACACGGTGGATATCGATTCGCTTTCAGACTGGGCGCGGGCGGAGTGGCTGGTTTGGCATGGCGGACTGGACATGGTGCATCCTGGGCGGGTGCGCCGCCCGCTACCACAGGATGTGCGCCTGGTAGTATTTGATTTTGACGGAGTGCTGACCGATAACCGGGTATGGGTGGATGCAGACGGACACGAATTTGTTGCCGCATACCGCTCGGACAGTCTGGGAATTCAGGCTCTCCAGCAGGCTGACGTGGAGACGCTGGTGCTTTCAACCGAAACCGATGGCGCCGTGGCAGCCCGCTGCCGCAAGATCGGTTTGCCAGTCATCCAGGGCGTTAAGGATAAAGCAGCCCGCTTGACGTCATACCTGCGTGAGCATCAGATCGATCCGGCGACGGTGGTATACGTGGGCAATGATCTCAACGACCTGGGCTGTTTCGATGTTGTTGGCTGCGCAGTGGCGGTGGCGGATGCTCAGGCGGAAGTACTGCGCCAGGCAGACCTGGTGTTGAGCAAACCCGGCGGTCACGGTGCGGTACGCGAGCTGTGTGATTGGATCGCTGCCCGCAGGTTTGCAGCGGAGTGAACGGGTTTGAATACATGGAATGATTACAATTGTTGAATATAAGGAGTGGCGCAATGGCAAAGGCTGTAAAAGTTGGTGATCGATGGATTGGCGAGGGTTATCCGACGTATGTCGTGGCGGAAATTGGCATCAACCACAACGGCGATATCGAAATTGCCAAGCGGCTGATGGACGCCGCCAAGCACGCCGGGGTGGACGCGGTAAAATTTCAGAAGCGCACCCCGGAACTGTGCACTCCGCCAGATCAGCGCAACGTGATGCGCGAAACGCCGTGGGGCTACATCACCTACCTGGATTACCGCTATAAAATCGAATTCAATGAAGAGCAGTACCGCGAAGTGGATCGTTACGCGCGTGAAATTGGCATTACCTGGTTTGTGTCTGTGTGGGACGAGCCTTCGGTGGATTTCATCGAAACATTTGACCCGGTGGCATACAAAGTGCCTTCTGCTGGTCTGACGGACCACGGTTTATTGCAAAAACTGCGCTCAACTGGGCGACCGGTGATTCTTTCAACCGGTATGTCGACTGTTGACCAGATCGAATCGGCGGTCAGGCTGCTAGATATGGATAACCTGGTCATCTGCCACACCACCAGTGCTTATCCATGCCCGCCGGAAGAGCTTAACCTGCGCATGGTTCAGACACTCAAACAGACCTATCCCTGCCCGATTGGCTATTCTGGTCATGAGGTCGGGCTGATTCCCTCGGCGGTGGCGGTGGCGCTGGGGGCGTGCCTGGTGGAGCGGCACATCACGCTGGACCGGGCGATGTGGGGATCCGACCAGGCGGCTTCGGTCGAACCGGGTGGTTTCGAACGGTTAGTCAAATACATCCGCGTGACCGAATTGTCGCTGGGCGACGGGGTCAAGCGGGTGTACGATAGTGAACTGCCTTCCCTGAAAAAACTGCGCCGCGTGTTCAATTGAGTTATGAAAGGGACGATTGGACGCATCCAGAAGGGCGTGCAACGGCGCTGGCTGCAAGCGCGCAATAACCGCGAGATAGCCCGCCTGGCAGCAGAAATCGAACGACACGCGCCGGGGGCGGACGATGCTCGCCCGGTGGCATTTTTCAATGCTTCCAGCCGTTTGGCGTGGATGAGCCAGAATGCTGCCTTCAGTCTGCTGAGCAGCTGGGGGCTGCGCCTGGCTGGGGTTCCGGTGGCGCATTTTGTTTGCGCGGCGGGCATGAGTCGCTGCCAACTGGGTGTCAATCCAGATGTACCATACCAGCCGCCTCCTTGCGCGGTGTGCGTCCGACAGTCGCGGCACCTGTTTCACGGCGCGGCGGTGCGCTGGTTCGATTATCATCCTGATACTGAACTGGAACGTGCGCTGGAGGGGCAGCGGCTGGCGGAACTGTCGCAGGTCGAATGGCGCGGGCTGCCATTGGCGCATTTGGTGCTGCCTTCACTGCGCTGGTCGCTGCGCCGCCACGACCTTGTGGATGATGCGGACACCCGTTTTCTGCTGCGCCAGTTCATTCTTTCGGCAGCGCGGGTTGCGGAGGAATTCTCCCGTTTCCTGGACGATGTCAACCCGCGTGGTGTGGTGGTGTTTAATGGAGTTTCCTTCCCGGAGGCAGTTGTGCGCTGGCTGGCACAGCAACGCGGGCTGTGGGTCGTGACTCACGAGGTTGGGCTGCGGCCGTTCAGCGGATTTTTCACCCACGGGCATGCCACCGCCTACCCGATCGATATTCCGGCGGATTTTGAGCTGGATGCGCAGCAGGAAGCGCTTTTAAGAGAGTATCTCGAAAAGCGTTTCCAGGGACAATTCAGCATGGCGGGCATTCAATTCTGGCAGGAAATGCGCCGCCTGGATGAAGGACTGCTGGCAAAGATCGCTGCCTTCCGCCAGGTAGTACCGGTTTTCACCAATGTAATTTTCGATACCAGCCAGGTGCACGCCAATGTAATTTTTCGCGACATGTTCGCCTGGCTGGACGAAGTGCTGGCATTGATTCGTTCCCACCCGGAAACATTGTTCGTGCTGCGCGCGCACCCCGATGAAGATCGCCCCGGCAAGCAAGCCCGCCAAAGCGTGGCGGGTTGGGTGGAAACCCGGCAGGCAGCGAAGCTGCCCAACGTGGTTTTCATCCCGTCTCGCACGTACTTAAGTTCCTATGAATTGATCCAGCGTTCTAAATTCGTGATGGTGTACAATTCCACCATTGGGCTGGAGGCGGCAATCCTGGGCGCGCCGGTGCTGTGTGCCGGCAAGGCGCGGTTTACGCAATTGCCCACGGTGTTTCTCCCGTCCTCGGCGGAGGAATTTCACCGCACGGCGGAGCATTTTCTCACCGCGCAGCGGATTGAGACCCCGCCGGATTTTCAACGGAACGCGCGCCGTTTCCTGTATTACCAGTTGTTCAAAGCCTCGCTGCCCTTCGACTCGTTCCTGGAAGCCGACCTGATGCCGGGTTTCGTGCGCTTGCGACCCGGTCTTGGCTGGCAGGATTTTTCTCCGCAGCACTCGCTCACCTTGCGAACGATCTGCGACGGTGT
This sequence comes from Bellilinea sp., assembly GCA_034411135.1. Taxonomy (GTDB): domain Bacteria; phylum Chloroflexota; class Anaerolineae; order Anaerolineales; family Anaerolineaceae; genus Bellilinea. Next base: position 94,384 of record DAOUMN010000016.1, on the reverse strand, counting down.
GCTGCACGGACAGCCGTTTTTACTCGCAGATGGAGTTTGACCGGTGAGTCAGCCGTATTGTTCGATTATCATACGCGCCTATAACGAAGAAAAGCACATTGCCCGCCTGCTCAATGGCATTCTGGAGCAGACCGTGCGAGAGGTGCAGATTATCCTGGTTGATTCGGGCTCGACCGATAATACCGTAACGGTGGCTTCCCGTTTCCCGGTCGAGGTGGTTCACATTCGCCCGCAGGAGTTTACCTTCGGTCGTTCGTTGAACCTTGGCATTGCCAGCGCGCGGGCAGAATGGGTGGTGATGGCGTCGGCGCACGTCTATCCGGTCTATCCAGACTGGCTGGAGCGGCTGTTGGAACCGTTCCAGGACGCTCAGATTGCATTGGTCTACGGTAAACAGCGCGGCGCAGCAACTTCCAAATATTCCGAGCACCAGGTGTTCCGGCGCTGGTTTCCCGAACAGAGCACGCTGCGCCAGCCACATCCGTTTTGCAACAATGCCAATGCTGCCATCCGTCGCGCGGTGTGGGAACAGCACGCCTACGATGAGCTGCTCACCGGCTTGGAAGACCTGGCTTGGGCGCGCTGGGCGCAGAGCCAGGGTTACGGGGTGGCGTATATGGCGGAAGCCGAAGTGGTGCATGTTCACAACGAGACCTGGCGCGGGATATACAACCGCTACCGCCGAGAGGGAATGGCATTCAAGCAGATCTATCCGCAGGAACACTTCCGCTTTAGTGACTTTTTACGCCTCTGGTTGGGCAATGTGTGGAGCGACTGGCGCACTGCGACTGCCGAAAAAGTGCTCGCCCGTGAATGGGCGAACATCCTTCGCTTCCGGCTGATGCAGTTTTGGGGAACTTACCAGGGTTACCGCCAGTCGGGTCCGTTAACCTGGCAATTGAAGCAAACCTTTTATTATCCCAACTGGAACGGGATGGGGGTTGAGGCGGTTGCCCAGCGCAATGTTCAGCCCATCCGCTACAAGGAGGGGGGTGAATGAAAATATGTGTGTGCAACAGGGAGGTGAAATGACCAAGCCAAAACCAACCATTGTCGCTCTGGTGCCAATGCGCCATCACTCGGTGCGGGTGGCGGGCAAGAATTACCGCCCGCTGGCGGGTAAGCCATTGTACCAGCACATACTCAATACCTTGCTGGAGACCCCCGAAATCAGCCGGGTGGTGGTGAATACTGACTCGCCGGTGCTGGTAGAGGGGATCGAGCAGCATTTTCCCCAGGTAATGGTCATCCAGCGACCGGCTCACCTGACTGCGGACACGGTGCCAATGAATGAGATCCTCATGCACGACTGTGCCCAGGTGGAAGCCGATTTTTACCTGCAAACACATTCGACCAACCCGCTGCTGCGCTCGCGCACCATCTCGGTGGCTATTCAAACTTTTTTGAATAATTACCCGGCGTACGACTCGCTGTTTACAGTCACCCGGCTGCAAACGCGTTTGTGGGACGCGCTGGCGCGCCCGATCAATCACAACCCGGCGATTTTACTGCGCACCCAGGACTTGCCGCCAGTGTATGAGGAAAATTCCTGCCTTTATATTTTCACCCGCGCCATGCTGGCACAGCGGCGTAATCGCATTGGCGAGCGTCCCTACCTGTTTGAGCTGGATCCGCTTGAGGCGCGCGATATTGACGAAGAATTCGATTTCATCATCGCCGACCTGTTGATGCAGCAGCGTATCAAACACGAGGCGGGTGAGGAGGGATGATGTATACCGTTTTGCTTTCGGCGCCCTATATGCTGCCGTTTGTGGATCGTTTCCGCCTGGTATTCGAACACTACCACCTGAACGTGATTGTTGCGCAGGTGCACGAGCGGCTTTCGGAAGAAGAACTGCTTGCCTACGCTGGCCAGTTCGATGGCGCATTGTGCGGGGATGACCGCTACAGCGAACGGGTGCTGCAAGCCTGTGCGCCGCGCCTGAAAGTGATTTCTAAATGGGGCACCGGCATCGACTCAATCGACCGCCAAGCGGCGGGTCGGCTGGGCATTCAGGTGCGCAACACGCCCAACGCCTTCACCCTGCCGGTTTCGGACAGCGTGCTGGGGTATATCCTGGCGTTTGCCCGCCAGCTGCCCTGGATGGATTGCCGCATGAAAGCCGGTCGATGGGAAAAGCTGCCCGGACGTTCGTTGAGCGAATGCACGCTGGGTGTGGTCGGTGTGGGCAATGTCGGCAAGGCGGTGCTTCGCCGGGCGCGGGCATTTGGAATGCGCCTGCTCGGCAACGATATTGTTCCCATTGCGCCAGATTTTATTCTCGAAAACGGCGTAGAAATGACCAGCCTGCGCGATTTGCTCGAACGGGCGGATTTTGTCAGCCTGAACTGTGACCTTAATCCGACCAGCCATCACCTGATCAATGTGCAATCGCTTGCCTGGATGAAACCCGGCGCCGTATTGATCAATACGGCGCGTGGACCGGTGGTGGATGAACCGGCGCTGGTCGCGGCGTTGCAATCCGGGCGGCTGGGTGGTGCTGGTTTGGATGTGTTTGAGGTCGAGCCCCTGCCGCTCGATTCACCACTGCTCCAGATGGACAATGTGATGTTGGCAGCGCATAATTCCAATGCCAGTCCGGCAGCGTGGGAGCGGGTGCATTGGAATACTATTCGTAACCTGTTGGATGGCTTGGGCATAGACAGCGCTGGACTGGATGCGCTAAAAAACCGCGCAATGTGATGAAACGTGGCGATATTCTGGCTATCCTGCTGTTGGTAACGATCTCCGCGCTGGCTTACCTGCCGCTGGTGGGTCAACTGGGTTATTACCATGATGACTGGTTCCCGACCATGGCGCGGGTGAGCGGGGTGAGTCTGGAAACCATGCACGCGGTGGATCGTCCCATGATGGGCACCCTGTACCAGATCACCGCCGGTATACTCGGCGAACAGCCCTTGGTCTGGCACCTGTATGCTTGGACTGCGCGTACGCTGGGCGGTTTGGCGCTGTTATGGCTGCTCAGGCAGGTCTTCCCTGGCTGGAGGAAGCCCACATTTTGGATGGTAGTGCTCTACCTGGTTTACCCGGGATTTCTGCAGCAGCCTAGCGCAAACAATTACCAGAACCACATGATCGCCTATTCCATCGCCATCCTGTCGCTGGCACTGAGTATTTGTGCGTTGATTGTCCGCCCCATTGCGCTGCGCGTATTGATCTACCTGGCTGCTGGTGCAATGGTCTATTTTTATCCACGTGTTTACGAAGCCCTGGTTGGACTGGAGGGGCTGCGTCTGGTGCTGATGGCCTATGTGCTCTGGCGGCGCAGCGCTGGCAGTCTGTGGCTTGCCGCGCGGCGAGCGCTGGTCTGGTTTTTCCCCTATGGGCTGGTTACGGTGCAGTTCCTTTACTGGCGGTTGTTCCGCTTCGAATCACTGCGCATTGGCGTGGACGCGAAAACGCTGCTGGAAGAGTTACGTGCCAATCCGCTTGGGCAGGTGGTTCAAATCGGGATCGGGTTGCTGCAGGACGGCTGGGAAACGGTCATCGGTGCCTGGGTGATCCCGCTCTATCAGCTTGGCTTGAATGCTCCGCTGCGCGCATTGCTGCTGGCAGGCGCGGTTGCCGGGGTGGCAGTGGTCTTGTTGGTGGTTTTTCATCGTCGCAGCAACGGGGCGGGGGAAGATGCGCACAATACGGAGGCTTATAGTCGAGATGCCGTCTGGTTGGGCGCGATCGGCGTTGGTTTGACTTTGCTGCCCGCAGCACTTTCGGGTCGTGAAGTGCAATTTCGGCTGTTCCTCGACCGCTACACTTACGCGGCAATCGCCCCGACTGCGCTTTTGTTGGGTGGGTTGATCTATGCCGCGCTGCGCCCCACCTGGCGGATGACGGCGTTTTGTTCCCTGGCGGGGCTGGCAGTGCTGACTCATTTGCTCAACGCGGCGGCGTATGCCGATGTATGGCAGGTGCAGCGCAGTTTCTTCTGGCAGCTCACCTGGCGCGCGCCGCAGATTGCTCCGGGCACGCTGGTGTTTGCTCATCTCCCGCAGGGATACCGCTTTGCGGAAGGGCAGGATATCTGGGCGCCGCTTAACCGTATTTATGACCCCGACCCGCCCGGACCAACAATCACTGCTCAGGTGCTCAACCGCGACACGCTGGGCGATGCCCTGGCAGGTTTGCCGCAGGAACGTGAAAATCGCAATATCAAGCATGTGCTGAATTATGATTACATCTTGGTGCTAGCCCAACCTTCGCGCAATTCCTGTCTACAGGTCATCGAGCCCGAAAACGACATTTTTTCGCCATTTGAGGATCAACTGGTACGCGAAATTTCCATCGTATCCGATCCGGGGCGCATTCTCACCGGCGCGGCAGGAGTTAAACCGCCGCAGATCATCTTTGGCAGCCAGCCGGAGCAAGATTGGTGTTATCATTACCAGCGCGCTGGGCTTGCCCGTCAGCAAGGCAATTGGCGCGAAGTGTTGCGCCTGGGCGCGCAAGCGCTGGATGCCAGCCAGCGGGCGGCTGATCCGGTGGAGTGGCTGCCTTTCATTGAAGCCAGCCTGGTCTTGGGCGAAGCCGAGACGGCGCAGCGTTACGCGGCTGAGCTGGCGCCGTTCCCTTCGTTCCTTGCTGAGCTGTGCCAGTCCCTGCAGCGGCAATATCCGCAGCGCGCCGAATGGGTATGCGCTAACCAACCCTGACTTTGCCATAGAAGAACACAGGATGATGATCAAGTTCGAACGGATGGTTTGGTTTTTGCTATTTACCGCCTATGCGGTCTATGCCGGTATCTTCATCGCCCGCACGATTTTTTTTGTCAACGGCGTGCCCTATTCTGCTTTATTCGATGACATGATGATCTCGATGACTTATGCCCGCAACCTGGCACAGGGTCACGGGCTGGTTTGGAATCCGGGCGGAGAGCGGGTGGAAGGATTCAGTAACCCACTGTGGGTGGGATTTATGGCGCTGTTCCACCTGCTGCCAATTCCCGAAAACTGGATCAGCCTCCCGCTTCAGATCAGTGGGGGGATTTTCTTCATTGGCAGCCTGCTGGTACTGCGCAAGGTGGCGCAGCAGGTTGCGCCGGGTGCGGCGCGGGTAGCGTTGCTGGCAGTTTTTCTGACAGCCTTCTATTACCCGCTCAGCAATTGGTCTTTGTTGGGATTGGAAGTCAGCCTTTTGCTGTTGATGGTCAACATGGCGATGTGGATGGCACTACGCACCCTGGAAAGCGGGCGATATTCGCGCGGGTTGTACCTGTTAATGGGGATTGCCACCCTGGTGCGGGTGGATGCGGCGGTGACGTACCTGACCATCTGGGGGCTGTTGGTGTGGTTCGACAGAGCCAACCGCCGCCGCCACCTGCTGGAAGGTGGGCTGGTGTTAGGTTTATTCATCGGTGGGCAGACGCTGGCACGCAAGCTATACTACGGGGAGTGGGTGCCCAATACGTATACCCTGAAAGTGGAGGGGCTGCCGTTATGGGCGTTGCTGCGCCGAGGTGTGATCGTGTTATGGAATTTCCTCAAGGCAATGTTCCTTCCCCTGGCGGTGTTCCCGCTAACTGTGCTGGTCTTCCGCCGCGACCGCAAGGTATTGCTGGTCGGGTTGGTTTTCCTGGCACAGGTTGCCTATAGTGTATACGTGGGCGGCGATGCCTGGGAACATCGCGGCGGCGCCAACCGCTTCATTGCGCTGGGAATGCCGGCGTTCATGCTGCTGTTCTCCCTGGCAACCTGGCACTGGTACGACCTGGTGGGCGGCTGGCTGGTACGGCGCCTGCCCGGCAAAGGGGTGATATGCGGTGTGCTGGCTGCCAGTATGGCAGGCTTTGTGGTTGTGAGTGTGTTGATGTGGAACCGCTTACCGGGTAATTACGGTATCGTCACCAGTTTGCGCCAGCCGGCGCAGGGTGAACTGCGCTTTTTCTTGTTGCTGGATCGGTCGATCTATGTTCCCGGCAACGAACGCTATACCCGCGATGCGCTGTTGATTCGCGAGATTACCCAGCCTGAAGCCAGCGTGGCGATGGTGGCAGCGGGTAACATTTGTTATTTCTCGCACCGCACCTGCATCGACTTGTTGGGTAAGAGCGATCCGGTCATTGCCCGGGCGGGGGTGCAGGTGCCGTTCGATGCTGATTGGCAGGAATTGCAACCCGGACACATCAAATTCAATTACCAATATTCGATCGGCACTCTCAAACCAGACGTGGTGGTGGAAATCCGGCGCAGTACGGGCGATATTGCCGAACGCTTTCTGGATGATTATGTGCAGGTTAGAATGAATACACATCCCACTTATTTCAGGAAAGGCTCTCCCTACGTAGATTGGGTAAAATTGGAATATGTCCGAGAAGACTGAAAACCGAATTGTATTGATCACCGGCGCGGCGGGTGGAATTGGGCGCGCCACGGTTCAGTTGTTCGCCGAGTCCGGCTGGCGGGTGATTGGGGTGGACCGGCAGCCGTTTGGCGATGTCTTTCCCGTGGCGGGTCTATTCATCCAGGCGGATATTTCCGAACCGGCGCAGCTCGAGTCGATCTACGATCGCACCCGTGCCTATACCCGCACGCTCGACGCAGTGGTGCATAATGCGGCAATGCAAATTGCCAAGCCGTTGATCGAGACCACAGCCGAGGAGTGGGATGCAGTCATGGCTTCCAATTTGCGCTCGGTTTTTCTGGGGGCAAAACTGGCTTACCCGCTGCTCAAGGAAGGGGGGGGCGGCGCAATTGTCAACGTCTCATCTGTGCATGCTGTGGCAACCTCTGCCAACATCGCTGCCTATGCCGCCAGCAAGGGAGGGCTGCTGGCGCTGACCCGCGCCATGGCAATCGAATTTGCGCCAGACAACATCCGCGTTAACGCCATCTTGCCCGGCGCAGTGGATACGCCGATGTTGAGAGCCGGATTGAACCGCGGACATGTCAGCGGTGGGACGATTTATGATCGTCTGGAAAATCTGGCGCGTAAAACCGTCAACGGACGGGTCGGGCAGCCGGAGGAGATCGCCCACGCGATCTACTTCTTGGCAGATAACCGGCAGTCCTCGTTTATGACCGGGCAGGCGTTGATTGTGGATGGCGGCGCAACGGCAAGGTTGAGCACGGAATGAAAACCACCAAGGACTTTCTAAAGACCAACCTGCCTGCGCCGGTTTACAACCTGTTGCGCGAAAGCCGCGATGCGCTCTACCGAGCCAGTCTGTGGCCCGCCGCCACCTTCCATCCCTGGCGGCGCGACTCAGTGGCGCGGCTTGCCCGCTTCAAGGATCTTCACCAAGGGCAACGCTGTTTTATCATCGGCAACGGACCCAGTCTCAGGCAGACCGATCTTACCCGCCTGAAGGGCGAGTTCACCCTTGGACAGAACCGAATTTACCTGGCATTTGCGGAAATGGGTTTTCAGACCAGTTACTACCTTTCGATCAACGATCTGGTGATCGAACAGTGTGCTGCCGAAATCCAGGCGTTGAACATGCCGCGTTTTATTTCCTGGCGGGCGCGCCAGTGGCTGCAACCGCAGGAAAACCTCTTTTTCATCCATACCACCTATACCGGTGAAAAATTCGCCACCGATATCCGCGAGCGGGTGTGGGAAGGCGGCACGGTGACCTACACGGCGCTGCAGGTGGCGTACTTTTTGGGGTTCTCGCAGGTTATCTTGATCGGCGTCGATCATAATTACGTTACCCAGGGCAAGCCCAATGAAACCGTTGTCTCGCAGGGCGATGATCCCAATCATTTTCATCCCGGTTACTTTGGTAAAGGTTTTCGCTGGCAATTGCCAGATCTGCTCCAATGGGAAGAAGCTTACCGGCTTGCCCGCCGTACGTATGAAGCGGATGGCAGACAGGTGCTGGATGCCACCATTGGCGGTAAATTGACCGTCTTCCCCAAAGTGGATTACAACTCGCTGTTTTGAAATTCCGAATGTGAATCCTCCGCTGGTATCCATTGTAACCCCCTCGTTCAACCAGGCTGCCTACCTGGAGCAAACCATGCGCTCGGTATTGGAGCAGGGTTATCCGAACATTGAATATATCGTTGTGGATGGCGGGTCAACCGATGGTAGCCCGGCGTTGATCGAACGCTACAGCCACCGATTGGCATGGTGGGTGAGCGAAAAGGACCAGGGACAAGCGGACGGGATTAACAAGGGTCTGCAACGCGCGCAGGGTGAGATTGTTGCCTGGCTCAATTCGGATGATTTTTATCTGCCGGGCGCGGTTGGACAGGCGGTGGAAGCGCTGCGTATTCATCCCGAAGCCGGGCTGGTCTTCAGTGATGTCGAATCGCGCGACTCGGACGGCAAACTGATTAACATCATGCGCTTTGGCGAGCGCAGCCTGGAAGACCTGATGGCGTTCGAGATCATCAGCCAGCCGGGGGTATTTATGCGCCGCTCGGTGCTGGAACAGGCTGGGTGGCTGGATACCGCCTATCATTATCTGCTCGACCATCACCTGTGGTTGCGCATGGCACTGATCGCCCCGCCGCAATATGCCCCCGGTGTGCGCTGGGCGGCAGCCCGTTTTCACCCGGCGGCAAAAAATGTTGCCCTGGCAGGCGCGTTTGGACGTGAGGCGTTGCGCCTGGCGGAGTGGATGGAAGCAACCGCGGCGTTTCAGCCTCACCTGGCGCAGGCGCGGCGGCGTATGTGGGCGGGTGCGCACCGCCTGGACGCGTTCTATCAGCTGGATGCCGGTGATGCCGCGGCAGCCCTGCGCGCTTACCGGCGTGCGCTGCCCTATTCTGCACGGGTGGTGCTGCGTGACTGGCGGAGGGTGCTGTATGCACTGTTCAGCCCGCTGGGGTTGGGTTGGGTGCGCCGGTTCTATCTTCAGCGGCGCAGTCGCCAAATGCAGGCGAAACAGAGGCGCTGAAATGCAAGTGGGATCGTCAGTAGTGATAAACAATCGTGCCAGATCCTTTAGCAGACTGCACGGGTTGTTTTTCGTGTTGCTGATCCTGGGAGGAGCCGGATTCCGCCTGTACGACCTGACCGATCCCCCGCTGGATTTCCATCCCACTCGCCAGGTGCGCTCGGCGATCATTGCGCGGGGTATGTATTACCAGAACCTTCCCGCCATTCCCGAATGGCAGCGCGAATTTGCCGTGCGGCAATGGCAGGCGCAGGAGTTGATCGAACCACCCATCCTTGAGATGCTGACCGCAGCAACTTACCGCCTGGCGGGCGGCGAATACCTGTGGATCGGGCGGCTGTACGCGATTTTCTTCTGGCTGTTGGGTGGGGTGGGGTTGTACCTTCTATCGCGGCGCTTGATCAATGCGGACGGCGGTTTGATTGCCCTGGCGCTGTTCCTGGGCTGGCAGTACGCTATCGTTGCCTCGCGTTCCTTCCAACCCGACCCACTGATGGTTGCGGTGGTGATTTGGGCGCTGTGGGCAATGGTGGAATGGCAACGCCAGCCGGGCTGGGCGCGCGCCGTGGCTGCCGGTTTGCTCGGCGGACTGGCGATCTATATCAAGTTTACTGCCCTCTTTTTTGTTACTGGGGGTTGGCTTGGTTTGCTGCTGGCGAGCGGTGAGTGGCGCGCCATGCTGCGCAGTCGCCCATTGTGGTTGATTGCCGGGTTGACGGTGCTGCCACCGCTGGCTTATAGCCTGTATACCACACTGGTGCTCAACAGTCTGCAAAGCCAGTTTAGTTTAAGGTTTTTCCCAACCATGTGGGTGGACCCGGTCATGTATCTGCGCTGGTGGAACCGCCTGACCAGTGTGATTACCATGCCCTGGCTAGTGGCAGGCGTGGCAGGATTTTTCACCCTCAAGTCACGCATCAGCCGCGGGCTGCTGTTCGGTTGGGCAGCCGGTTACTTGTTGTATGGTTTGATTTTTTCCTACTACATTACCACGCACGATTACTACCATCTGCCACTGTTGCCGCTGGCAGCATTGGGCAGCGCCGCGGCGCTACATGCGCTGTTCCAACAAAGGACCGGTGAACAACGCGGGCTGCGCCTCGTGATGGTGCTGTTGGTGGCGGTGGTTTTCCTGTCCGAGAGCTGGGCAGCGCGAACGCAACTCAAACGGGTGGATTGCCGTGCCGAGGTTGCGCGCATCGAACAAATTGCGGCACAGTTCTCGCCGGGCGACCGGCTGGTCAGCATGGCGGAGGATTACAGCCTGCCGCTGGTGTATTGGGGCTGGCTGAACACGACTCACTGGTTTGGGGCGGGTGATTTTGCGCTGCGTGCTGCTGCCGGGCAGCCGCTCGATCTGGAAGATTATTTCGAGGCGCAGCTTGCCGGACGGGATTTCTTCCTCATTACCGATTTTGAGGAACTGGCGCGTCAGCCACAAGTGGAGGAATGGCTGAATCTTCGTTTCCCGATTTTTGCGCAAGCAGAGAATTATCGGGTGTATGATATCCGCCAGCAGAGTGAGACTCGATGAGACCACCATCTGGACAAGAATCCCGCTGGATATACCTGACCCTGCTGATCGGCGGGATCGGTTTTGCCGTCGCGCTGGCAGCAACCGCCTACGCCGGCGTATTCACCCGGCTATGGGCGGATGATTATTGCTACGCGGCGGTGGCACAGCGCGACGGGCTGCTGGGTGGTATGTTGTACTGGTATCAAAACGGCGGAAATCGTTACGCGGCATTCCTGGGCGTTGCGGTCAGTAACTGGTTCGGCGCGGGGGTGGTTTCGGTTCTCCCGGCTGTGCTGATTGTGAGCCTGGTTGCATGCGGAGCATACGCAATGAGCGGGGTTGCCCGCCTGCTCGGCTGGCGCGTTGGGCGGGTTTGGGTGTGGCTGGCTGGCGCGGGCTGGGCATTCTTTTTGGTGTGGACCTCACCTGACCGGCTGCAAACCCTGTACTGGCGGCTGGGTCTGTTGCATTATTCCCTGCCGGTCGTGCTGTGGCTGTTGCAGGTTGGGCTGCTGGCACGGCACAGGCTGAAAGCAAAGCGCAACTCGTCCGTTTTGTGGGCTGCCGGGCTGGGGCTGCTGGCGTTCTTCACTGCCGGGTTGTCCGAGACGGCGGCAGCCGCGCAAACTATGGCGTACTTGCTGGCGGTTGGAATGACCGTGCTGCTGCAGCGTGACCCTGGCAAACGCAATGCCGGGCTCGTCCGCCTGGGTGGTGGATTGTCGGCGTCGTTGCTGGCGTTGGTGGTCATGGCGCTTGCGCCATCGAATGCCTGGCGGCAGGCGCTGCTTCCTCCACCTGCCAGCCTTAATCTGCTGGTCGAGTACACGCTGCGCTATTCGGCTGCGTTTGCATTGGACAGTCTAAAAACCCTGCCCCTGCCGCTTATGGTGTTGGTTCTCTTTAATGCCGGTTTGGCGTTGATCCTTCCGGGAGAGAATGACCGGCGATCTGCATTGTGGATGACTGTGCTGGTTTTGGTGGTTGGGCTGGTGCTGATGAGCGCGGCGATTGCACCTTCAGTGTATGCCGGATTGCAGTACCCTTCCGGGCGGGCGCTGATGACAGCTCGTTTTGGGCTGTTGGCGGGGGTGAGCGCAGCAGCATTCCTGGCGGCGGATTGGCTGCGCCACCGGATGGGAGGAACACGCTCTGCGCGACTGGCTCTGATAGCCGGGCTGGCAGCGTTGTTGTTGAGCGGAGTATACGCGCTGCGCTCGGTCAGCCTGCCGCTGAACGAGGTGCAAGTCATGCGGGTTAAAGCGGCGCGCTGGGATGCGCGAGAGGTGGAAATCCTTGCTCAGCGTGACGCCGGGGCGAAGAATGTTCGCATCCGCGAGGTGGATGTGGTTTCGACCCTTGAGGATTTCAGTCCGGATGCGGACTATTGGGTTAATGGCTGTGCAGCCGACTATTATCAGGTGGAACGGATTATTGCCGAACGGTGATCAAGGAGGCAAGGTGCTGGTATCAATTGTGACCCCGTCCTATAACCAGGCGCGTTTCCTGGAAGAGACCATGCGCTCGGTGCTGGAGCAAGATTACGCGGATATTGAGTATATTGTGGTGGACGGCGGCTCGACCGATGGCAGCCGTGAATTGTTGGAGCGTTATTCCTCGCGCCTGGCATGGTGGATTTCGGAAAAAGACCGCGGGCAGACTGATGCGATCAATAAGGGTTTCAACCGCGCGCGCGGCGATGTGCTGGCGTGGTTGAACTCGGACGATACCTATCAACCCGGAGCCGTGCGCGAGGCGGTCGAGTTTCTGCAGGCTAACCCGCAGGTTGGGTTGGTGTACGGTGATGCCAACTACATCGATGAAAACGGTCGGGTGATTGGGCGGTTCCCGGCTGCCCAGACGGATTACCGCCGACTGCGGCAGGGATACGTTCACATTCCACAGCAATCGGCGTTTTTTCGAGCAGACTTATGGCGCAAGGTTGGTCCCCTGGATGCCTCGTTTTACTTTGCCATGGATTACGATTTGTGGGTGCGGCTGGCGCGGGAAGCGCCATTGGTTTATCACCCGCGTCTGTGGGCGAACTTCCGCTTGCATTCAGATGCAAAAACCATCGCGGCGGATGACCGCTGCTGGCCCGAAATGCTGCGGGTGCATTACCGCGACGGCGGTTCGCGTTTTGCGCCCATTGTGCTTAAGTATTGGATTAGAAAACTGGCAGCGCCTTATATTAACTGGAGACGCCGCCGTTTGTTCCGGCTATAATCGATTTGGAGGTGACCTATGGGCAAGCGCAATTCGTCTCCAATGCAGCCGTATTCTCCCGGTTTCTTCGGCGAGATTGCTCTGCGCATTAAACTGGTGCTGCGTCTGATGGCGGACCCGCGGGTGAACATTTTTTTAAAGTTGTTGCCTTTCGCGTCGTTGTTCTATTTCTTTTTCCCCGATCTGGTAATTGGCCCACTGGACGATGCGGCGGTGTTGGGCATTGCCTTCAGCCTGTTCGTGGAACTCTGTCCGCCGGAGGTGGTTGAGGAGCACGATCGCATTCTGCGGGCGCAAGCCCGCCAGCGTGCCAGCGGCAGCCCATCTGACTCGCCGCGCCGCGACGAAGACGTGATCGATGGGGAATTTTACGAAATCAAAGATGTCTCGATACACGAAAACGGACATAAGGAGGAGAAGGAAAAACGATGATAATCCCAGGCAGACCCGCGCGGATGCTCCTGTTTGCCGGGTTGATCGTGATTTTTATATTGAGTGCGTGCAGCACACCAGGCGGGCAAGAAACTCCCGCACCGCTCCTGCCAACATCACCGCCGTCCACCGTACCCCCAACCCTTGCTGCACCGACCGATACCCCTCAGATTGAGGTTAGCCCGACAGTGCCACAGCCGCAACCTGCGCAGTTGGTCAATGCAACCGTTTTCCCAAATCCCGTGGGCTTTGAGTGGCGTCTGGTGGCGGATGGGTTCCGCCGCCCAACCGACCTGGCGGATGTGGCGGATGGCAGTGGCAGGCTGCTGGTGCTGGAACAACCCGGCGTCATCCGTGTAATCGCTGACGGTATCCGGCAGGAACAGCCGTTTCTCGATCTGACCGATCGGGTAGGCGCTAATTCCTCCGAGCAGGGATTGCTGGGCATTGCCCTCGACCCGGATTATGCCAGCAACGACATCTTTTATCTGAATTACACCGATTTGAACGGTAATACAGTCATTTCGCGCTTCCGCAGCGCAGCGGATGGAAGAAGCGCAGATCGGGATTCGGAGCAGGTGCTCTTGTACGTCCAGCAGCCGTATGCCAATCACAATGGTGGCGACCTCGAGTTTGGTGCCGACGGATATCTCTACATCGGGTTGGGTGATGGCGGGGCGGCGGGCGATCCGCAACGCCGCGCCCAGAATGACCAGACCCTGCTGGGCAAGATGCTGCGCATCGATGTGCGCGACCGGGAGACCTACACCATCCCGCCGGACAACCCGCATGCCAGTGGTCAGGGCGGCCGCCAGGAGATCTGGGCGAACGGTCTGCGCAATCCGTGGCGGTACACTTTCGATCGCCTGACTGGCGACCTGTATATTGCCGATGTGGGACAGAATAAGTACGAAGAGATCAATTTCGTGCCGGTGGGCAGCCCTCCGGGTTTGAACTTTGGCTGGCACTACCGCGAGGGTAGCCATGTCTTTGCCGGTGCGCCTCCGGCTGACCTGATGTTATTCGACCCGGTCTTCGAATATGGACGTGATCAGGGTTGCTCGGTGACTGGTGGGTATGTCTACCGCGGTAGTGCGCTGCCCGAACTGTATGGTGTTTACCTGTTTGGGGATTACTGCAACGGCTTCGTGTGGGGCATGCTGCCTGGTGCGGATGGCAGCTGGCGGGTCGAGCGCCTGTTTCAGGTTTCCGGCAATATCAGCTCGTTTGGCGAGGATTCCGCCGGAGAAGTGTATTATTTGGACCACCGCGGCGGCGGAGTGTACCGCCTGGAACGGCGGTGAGAAGCGTAATCGAGGATGAAAATCAACCTGAGTGGGTGAAAATCATCCTGTTCAATGGCTTGATTTTGCGCTATCCTAATGAAGAATGCACTAGCATGGATTAATGGAGGCTATAGTGGCTGAGAAACGCTGGGAAACGATTAGGGTTGAATTTTGCGACCGCGCGGGTTGTGAAGTGCGCCTGGAAGCCGAATTGGTTTACCCGGCGGAATATCTTCCCGACCAGCCGCCGCGCCTGGTGTCCAAACGCTGCTCGCGCGGGCTGGAATGCAACATGTGGAACAACATGACCTGCGTATGGTCTGGCACTAACCCGATGTACGATCCGTTCGAGCGTAAATAACGCGCGGTTTGTAACTGCTGTTTACAACCAATTCAACGGCGCTGCGCCAGTTTAACCTAAAGTTGTGGGAAGAACTGAGCCAGCGTCGTTTGCGTTGCGCAAGACTGGTTGGGATAAATTTTGGAGCCGGAAAAGTGGTTCCGGACTTGTAGCACAAGTCTCGCGCAAAACCGTTGAGGGAACCACTAGGGGCAAACTCCTTAATGAAATAAAGACCCGGATTGACGGTATAATCATCTCTTCCATCTTACCTTTCCGGATTGCTGCTGATGAGTGAATTGACCCCTTACCTGCTGCCGCTGTTCTTCTTCCTGGCGGCAGTTTTATACGCCTCGGTTGGACATGGTGGGGCTTCTGCGTACTTGGCGGTGATGGCACTGTTTGGCGTTACTCCGGTGGTGATGAAACCCACCTCGTTGACGCTCAACATCCTGGTTTCATTGATCGCGCTATACAAGTTCTACCGCGCCGGTTGTTTCTCGTGGCAGCTTTTTCTTCCCTTTGCGCTGACCTCGGTACCTCTGGCGTTTATCGGCGGAGGGCTCAACCTGCCAGATGTGTACTACAAGCCGTTTGTTGGTGCCGTATTGCTCTACGCTGCGCTGCGCCTGTTGTTGAATACCCGAATTGCGGAGAATGTCGAACTGCGTCCGTTTTCATGGTGGATCGCGCTGGGTTTGGGGGCGGTGATCGGATTGCTTTCCGGACTGACGGGTGTAGGTGGGGGGATTTTTCTCAGTCCGCTGCTGGTTTTTATGCGCTGGGCGGATGTGCGCCACACCACGGGTGTTGCGGCTGCCTTTATTCTGGTTAATTCGATTTCAGGGCTGTTTGGACACCTCTCGAACGCAGCCGTCCTGCCGGTATCCCTGCCGGTTTGGGCAGTGGCAGCGGTCGTGGGTGGGTATATTGGCGCGGAGTTTGGCAGTAAACGGTTGGGAAACCCCGTTCTAAAGCGTTTGCTGGCGCTGGTGCTGGTTATCGCCGGGGTCAAAATGATTCTGGGCTGATGGAAAACCCTGTACGCCGCATCTTTCCGGGTTGGCAGATAGTGTACAATGCTGAACACGGATTAGTCGTTGCAGAGGAGCAGCGGATATGAAAATGATGCGGCGAATTGGACTGGTGTTAATTGCCCTGGTGGGGGTGCTGGTATTGTTTCTGGTTGGGTCGGTGCTGGTGGATATGGTGGTGGGCGGTGAACGCCTGGTGCAGGTCACTAACACAACTATCCCTGGTTCGGCGGGCAGCCCGGACGTGCGCGCCTTCGTGGCAATGCCTGCCGGGGAAGGGCCCTTCCCGGCGGTGATTATGATCCACGAATTTTACGGGTTGAATGCGAGTATTACCGGCAAAGCTCAGGGGCTGTCGGAGGAAGGTTATCTTGTGGTTGCGCCGGACACTTTCCGCGGTTCGACAACAGCGTGGATCCCGCGAGCGATTTTCCAGGTAATCACCAGTGATGCACAGCAGGTTAACCAGGATCTGGATAGCGTGTTTGCCTGGCTTTCCTCCCGCCCGGATGTGCGGGCGGACAGCATTGCGGTGATGGGTTTTTGCTATGGCGGGCGCACATCGCTGGTGTACAGCCTGCATAACCCCAATCTGGCAGCCACGGCGATTTTTTATGGTTCGGTTGAGAGCGATCCAAACGTGCTGGCAAAATTGTCGGGTCCGGTGCTGGGAATCTTCGGCGGTGCAGACCAATCCATCCCCGTGGATGAGGTGCGTGCTTTCGAGGCGGGGCTACGGCAGGCAGGTGTACCCCATGAAATTACCATTTACGATGGTCAGCCGCACGCCTTTGTGACCAGCATGGAAGCGATTCGCGCGGGCGGGGTGCAGGGACAAGCCTGGTCACAGCTGCTCACCTTCCTGGAACGGACGCTCAAGCAGGGCGGCGCGACCAGTGGCAGCGACTTACCTGTTTCATATGTGCCGGGTTTCGACTGGCGTTACTACCTGATGCTGGTCTACGAGCACGCCTTTGGCAGCGCAAGCCACGCTCACTAGCCGCGTACTATCCTCCTGCGGATGAAAGCCAGGCTCAGAACTTCCAGATGATCGGCAGGAAGATCATCACCACCGCCAGCAGCGCCAGATTAAGCAGTACGCCAACGCGGGTGTAGTCCGTAAAGCGATAGCCGCCTGGTTCCATGACCAATACGTTCGCCTGGTGCCCCACCGGGGTCAGAAAACTGGTGGACGCGCCGATCACGGTTGCCAGCACAACAGGGCGGGGGTCGATGCCCATGCCGAGCGCGATATCGATGGCAATCGGCACCATGAGAACCGTGGCTGCTGCGTTGGACATTGGCTCCGTGATCAGTGAGGCGAGGATGTAAATGCCTGCCAGAACTGCCAGGGGACCGTAGGCTCCCACCAGCGCAACGATCCGATCGGCAAGAAAGCGGGCTGTGCCGGTAGTTTCCATCGCCGTTCCCAGCGTAAGCATACCAGCGATGAGGAAAATACTGCGCCACTCGATAGACTGGTAGGCTTCGTCCATTGTCAGGCAGCCGGTCAACACCATCAGCACAGCACCAATCACCATGGAAAGGGAGATGTGCAGCCCCACCGCGATAGTCAGAAACAGCACCAGTCCCATGATTCCTGCTGCGAGGGGGGCTTTGGCAAGACGGCGCGGGGTGTATTGCACCGGATCGAGCAGCAGAAAGTCATCGCTGGCTTGCAGGGCAGGCAGCTGGTGACGTCTGCCGCGCAACAGAAGTGTATCGCCAAATTGCAGGCGGACATCGCGCAGCCGGTCGCGCAGCACTCGTCCGTGGCGGTGTATAGCAAGCGCGGTGAACCCGATCCGGTCGCGGAAATGCAATTCCCGCAAAGTTTTGCCGGAAATGCGTGCGCGGGGGGCGAGCACGGCTTCGACAGTGACTTCGTCCTCACCAACCAACTGGTTGAGTTCCAGTTTGTGTTCGGCTTCGATTGCCAGCCCGAGGCTATCCTTCGCCTGCATCAGATTTTCCAGGGTGCCCTCGACAATCAGGATTTCGCCGGAGCGGAAGCGGTGATCACGGTGCGGGATGCGCCGGATATGTTCCACATCAATCAACCCAACTACATTGAGGTCGAAGTCTGAGCCGAGGCGCGATTCCCCCAGGGTCAAGCCTGCCAGCTTGCTCTCCGGCAGGATGCGTACCTCGCTGAAATATTCGCGTAAATTGTAGCTTTCCTGAAAATTTTGCGGTTGGCGGGAAGGCAGCAGTCGGCGTCCGACCAGCACCATGTACAGCACGCCCGTGGCAAACACCAATACCCCTGTGGGCGTAAAGTCAAAGAAGGACAGGCTGGGCAGTCCGCGTTCGCTTAGAATGCTGGCTGCCAGCACATTGGGCGGTGTTCCGATCAGGGTCATGTTGCCGCCCATTAAAGAGGCAAAGGAAAGCGGAATGAGCAGTTTTGAGAGCGGCACCCCACTGCGGCGGGAAATACCAACCGCTGCAGGCAACAGCACAGCGGTGGCGCCAATGTTGTTCATGAATGCCGAGAGCAGCCCGCAGCCAATCATCAGTACGGCAATCAGGCGCGGCTCGCTGTTTCCGGCGATGCGCAAAATGCGCTCGCCGAGCAGGTTGGCAACCCCTGTAACGAACAATCCGCCGGAAACGATATAGACCGCCCAAACCGTGATTACCGCCGGGTTGGCAAATCCGGCAAACGCCTGAGCGGGGTCAATCAACCTGGTCAGGGTGACTGTGATCAACACCAGCATGGCGATGATATCGACCCGCAATTTCTCACCGGCAAACAAAACAATTGCCACGAAAATAATGGCAAGCGTGAGCAGAATTTGCGGGGTTAGTTCGGTCATGGTTTGAACGACGGGCTAATGTACTGTTGGGGTGCAGATGGACATCGAAAGACCTATGTATTCCACCGAGGACAAGCGGTTGGGGGATTTTCGGTTGTTATCGGCTATAATACTTGCACGTGTTACCGGAAAACCGATGCCGCGTATAAATTTCCCTCAATTTTACCCGCTTAATGACATCGCAATCTTCATTTTGTAAAATAGTTTTTCAGCCTGCCGGACGCAGCGGGACAATCGCTTGCGGCAGCACAATCCTGGATGCAGCCCGCAGCCTGGGGGTGGGGATCGAGGCTGTTTGTGGTGGTCAGCAGACCTGCGGCAAGTGTGCGGTGGTGATTGAGGAGGGAAATTTTGCCCGTCACGGACTGGTTTCCAGCCGCGAGCATCTTTCACCGGCCGATGAAAGCGAACTGCGCACACTGCAACGACGGCGCTTGCCCGCTGAGGCGCGCCTGGCGTGCGCGGCGCGCATCCATGGCGACCTGCTGATCAACGTTTTGCCCGAGTCGCAGTCGCAAAAACAGGTCATTCATAAAACCGCCGGGGTGCGCCCGGTTGAAATTGATCCGATTGTCCGGCTGCGCATGGTACGGGTGGATAATCCGGACGAGGAAACCGGCTCGCTCCGCGCAGAAGTGCTGCGCCAGCTGCAGCATCACTTCGACCTGCGCAACGTGGACTTTGAACTGCCTGCGCTGCAAGAACTGCCCGGCGCTGTTCGGGTAGGCGGCGGCGAAATCACTCTGACGGTGTGGGATGACCGGCGCATTTTGAACGTCCAGCCTGGCTTGCAGGAACGTGTGCTTGGGTTGGCGGTGGACATTGGCAGTACCACTCTGGCAGCCTACCTGTGCGACCTGCGCAGCGGCGAACTACTGGCAACCACAGCAGGGATGAATCCACAAGTGGCATTTGGTGATGACATTTTAGCGCGCATATCCTACTGCGCAACACAGGTGGACGGGTTGGAACGGTTGCAGCGGTTGGTAGTTGAGGCGGTCACAGCCCTGGGTGAGCAGGCTGCTGCTCAGGCGGGCGCCAGCGCGGCGGAGATTGTTGACTGCGTTTGGGTTGGCAACAGTGTGATGATACACTTGGCACTGGGTATCGATCCGGCATCGCTGGGGCAGGTGCCGTTCACGCCAGTCAGCGCGGCAGCCATGGACTTGCCGGCAGCGCAGGTGGGGCTGAGGTTTCACCCGGCGGCGCGGCTGCATGTTCTGCCGCTAATTGCTGGTTATGTTGGCGCGGACTGTGTCTCGGCGATCCTGGCGGAGGATTTGCATCACAGCGCTGAGGTCACCTTGTTGGTGGATGCCGGTACCAACGGCGAAATTGTCCTGGGCAATCGTGACGGATTGATCTGCACCTCCAGCCCGACGGGACCGGCTTTCGAAGGCGCGCAAATCACCTACGGGATGCGAGCAGCTCCAGGTGCCATCGAACGGGTGCGGGTGGATGCGCAAACTTTGGACGTGAACTTCAAGGTAATTGGTAGTCCGCAATGGAGCCGTGCGGCGGAAAGAGGTTCCGTCCAGGCGCGCGGTATTTGTGGTTCGGGTATTCTTGAGGCGGTGGCGGAACTCTATTATGCCGGTGTGCTGCTGCCCGGCGGGCGTTTTAACCCGCAGTGTATATCCGAGCGATTGGTACGCAGCGAAGATGGTCAGTGGGGGTTTGTGCTGGCAACTGGCGAACAAAGCGCCAATGGCGAACCGATTCTGTTAACCCAGGCGGATGTGCGCGCCGTGCAATTGGCAAAAGCCGCCCTGTTTAGCGGGGCGGATTACCTGCTGCGGCACAGCGGTGTGGAACAGATCGAGCGAGTAGCGCTGGCGGGCGGGTTTGGCAGTCTGTTGGATGCCGGGCGAGCAATACAGATTGGTATGATCCCGCCTTGCCCGCCGGAACGTGTGCAGGCAGTGGGCAATGCTGCCGGAGATGGCGCGCGTCTAGCGCTGCTCAACCGCGGCAAGCGCGCGGAAGCTGCATGGATCGCCGCCCATGTGCGTCATGTGGTCATGCCGCAGCAGGTATTGTTCCAGGATCAGTTTGTCGCTGCGCTGGCATTTCCACCGCGCGAAAGCGGATAAATTCGAATTGACCGGTGGTCAGAAATTGGAGTTTTGGCATGACAAAATCCTTTGTAGAGCGTATTCGGGACGGCGAACTCTTGACAGCCGACGGGGCGACTGGCACCAATCTGCAGCAGCGCGGTTTACCGCCTGGACAACCCGGCGAGGTGTTCGTACTGCAAAATCCGCAAGCCATCGAGCAACTGGCACGAGATTTTATTACGGCGGGAGCGCAAATCATTCTCACCTGCACATTCGGAGCCAGCCGGCTGCGGTTGCGTCACACCGGGTTGGAAGCGCAGTTCGAAACAATCAACCGCACGGCTGTTGAGCTAGCATGCAAAGCCGCCAATGACAGCCAGACTCTGGTAGCTGCATCGGTTGGACCCACCGGACTGATGATGCAGCCGTTTGGTGAGCTGGAAGTGGACACTGCGCGGGAAAATTTCCGCGAGCAAGCCAGCTTGCTGGCAGCGTGCGGTGTTGACCTGATCGTGATTGAGACCATGTTTGACCTGGGGGAAGCCGAGGCAGCTGTACAGGGTGTGCGCGCGGCAACCAACCTGCCGCTGGTGTGTTCATTCAGTTACGACCGCGGCAAAAAGACCATGATGGGCGTCAGCCCCAGCCGGGCTGCCCAGGCACTGGAAGAACTCGGCGTGGATATGGTTGGCATCAATTGCGGGCGCAGCCTGGAGGACAACCTGGCAAATTTACGCGAACTGCGCGGTGCAACCCGTTTGCCGATCTGGTTCAAGCCCAACGCCGGATTGCCGGTCACCGACTCGGCGGGTAAACCAGCTTACTCGGTCACAGCTGAAGACATGGGGAAAAGCGCGGAAGCCTGGATCGAAGCCGGTGCTCAGGTGGTGGGTGGTTGCTGCGGCACCAGCCCGGCGCACCTGGCGGCAATTGCTGCCGCAGCGCGGCAGATGAAAAAAGGATAACCTGCCGATATGCTGGCGGTGCTGGGATTCTCCCTGCTGTTCTTTCCACTATGCGCACTCTACGGCTCTGTGTTTTTTACCTTTGGAAGGCGCTGGTTGAATTTGCCCGCCGGTCGAGAATCGCCAATCCAGGTATTGTTGGCAGGCATGATCACTCTGACCACACTGGCGGCGGCTTTATCGCTGACTTTGCCGCTTGACTGGCGCCCGCTGGGCATCCTGCTGCTCGGCGGAGCAGCCATATTTTTTGCGCTTACCCGCCAGGGACGCATCCGTCTGCGGCTGCTGGGCTGGCGCGCGCCGGGCTGGCTTGAGGTAGGTGTGGTCTTGCTGCTGGCATTGGCACTGCTGACAGTGCTGGAAAATGCCACCCGCATGGTTGCTAACCCGGACACGGGAATTTATCACGCCCAGGCGATTCGTTGGCTGGAGGAATACCCGGCGGTGCCCGGTCTGGGCAACCTGCATACCCGCCTGGCTTACAATTCCCACTGGCTGGTGTTGAATGCGCTGTTCAGTCTGGCATTTCTGGGCGGGCGTTCGTTGCATTTGGCGGGGGCAATGTTGTTTGCCCTGGCGGTGGTTGATTTCTGGAGCGGGGCACGCAACTGGATCGGTGGGCGACGAACCGCTGCCAACATCCTGCGGTTGATGCTGCTGCCGCTGATGTTTTATATTATTGGATCACAAACCTCGTCGCCGGGCACCGATCTACCGGTGATTCTTCTGGTGTGGATGTTGTCTGCCCAATGGCTGGAGCGGCAGGATACCAGCGCTGACCTGCTGATCTTCGCTGGGGCGGTTTTCCTGATGACCATCAAATTGTCGGCAGCGCCGTTTGCTCTCCTGGCGGTGTGGATTGGGCTGCGCGACAGCCGCCGCCAGTGGGGACGCCTGACCGGTTGGTTAGTGCTGGGCGGGGTTTTGTTGCTGCCTTGGCTGGCGCGCAATGTTGTGCTATCCGGCTATCTAATTTACCCGTTTCCGGCGCTTGATCTTTTCCCGCTGGATTGGAAGATCCCGGCGCAGCTGGCGGGGCGCGAGGCAGGCGTGATCCGTGCGTGGGGACGGCTGCCAGGTGAGGATGTCGAACGTGTGCTGGCAATGCCGCTGGGGGTATGGGCGCGTGAATGGCTCTCCAATCAGACCCTAAATCAGCGCGGGATTGCGATGGCGGCGGCGCTCTCGCCGTTGGCAATGGCGGGAATGGTTCTGTTCCAATGCCTGCGCAAAGCTGCCTTCGATTTGCAAGACCGCCGCCTGCTGGGCATGTATGCCCTGGCGCTATTGGGAGGCGTGTACTGGTTTTTCAGCGCGCCGGATTTGCGTTTTGGTTATGGCTGGCTGCTGTTGATGATCTTGCTTCCGCTGGCTTGGGTGCTGTCATGGCTGGCGGATACCCCCCTGGTGCGTTTGCAGTTGGCAAGCCGTCTGGCGCTGATCGGATTGATCCTTTTCCAGGCGTGGTTTCTGGCGGCGTCCTTTGAGGGGCGAACCTTCCCGCAGCGCTGGCTACTGCCGCTGGATTATCCCCTGCACGCCAGTGAACCATGCCCGCTTGAGAACGCTACCGTGCTTTGCGCAAGCAAGGATAGCTACACCCAATGTTTTTACTATCCGTTTCCATGTATTCCCAAGCCGGTGGCAGGGGTGGAAATGCGCGGCGAGGACTGGCGCGAAGGCTTTCGGGCTGTCGGCGGCGGGGATTGAACCAATCGCTCAGGGGGAGATCAATTCAAGCGGATTGACATTACTGCCAGTCCGCTTGTCGTAAACGTTGAGGTGGGTGTGATATCCGCAATCGCGTCCCCGGCAGGACTGCCCCCGCCAATCGACGGTATAACCGTTATTGCTTTCCTCGCCAACCGGCTGACCAATACTCACCACCTGACCCACTTCGACCGTGTAGTTGCCGTGCAGCATGAGTACCTGCCAGATTTCGTTCTCGATGATCAAGGTGGTGTTGTCGTATTGGTCGATGTAGTGACCTGTGACCGTTCCGTTGATTGGGGAGAGGATAATGGCACCTTTACCGGCACTCAGGTCGATGGCGTAGTGCCCATAGGATTGTCCATGCGGACCCTGGGTGAGGGTGTATTGGTCGTACGGGGCGCGAAAGACGAGCGGGTCAGGCGGGGAGGGAGTCGGCTGGACTTCTTCTGTCGGTGCTGCGGACTCTATCACCGGATCGAGCGGGGTGGCGCTGACGGTAGCGCGGTCGTTGAACAGGTTGAACAGCAGAAACGCCAGAATCACCAGCGCAACCAGTGACATGCTGTTGGACGAGCGTTCTGACATATCTACCTCCATTTAATAGAATAAAAGTTCTATTTATTGTATCATCATTTCACCGCACGGGATTAAAAATCACCCCAAAATCCTTCCGTGCTGTGTAGTGTTTGATCATCGTGCGGTTTTGTGATCAGGTAAAAATTCGGACTTGACAAGTGAGAAATAATCGTTACAATTTTTTATATCGCAAAAAAATATTTTTACGAAAAAATAAAACAAAATGAAAGAAACACACTCTTCCACTTTCCTGGTTCGTGATATGGATACCCTGCGGGTCATTTCCGACCCAACTCGTGCACAAATCTTCGAAATGCTGGCAAGGGAGGCAGGCACAGTGCGCCATGTGGCAGAAAAAATGGGGCTGGCAGCCAGCAAGTTGTATTACCACTTCAACCTACTGGAAAAACATGGCTTGATCCGTGTGTGTGAAACCCGTCAGGTGGGCAATCTGATCGAAAAATGGTACAGCACGGTAGCGGATTCGATCGATTTTGACCCGGAACTGTTTTCGTTTAATTCTCCTGAGCGCAACGAAAACGTCATGTCGGTGGTGCGGACGACCATCGACGCCACCCGTGAAGATCTGATTCGCAGTTTGCAGGCGCGCTTCCAGGCGCTGGAGCAAGGCAGCCCGCAAAAAGAGCGCCATGTGGTGCTCAGCCGTACCCAGGTGCGCATTAGCGACGAACAAGCTGCTTTCTTTCAGCAAAAGGTTACAGAGCTGATCCAGGAGCTTGAGCAGGCAGACCAGGGCTTGGCATCCGGGCGTGATGATCTCCAGCCGTACGCGATGACTATCGTCTTCTACCCCAATTTTTATTATCGGGATGAGCCTTCACCATCCGTTAACGGAAAGGATACCCAATGAGTACAACCACCCAACCACGCAACATGCGCACCTTCATGGTCATCTGGGCAGGGCAAGTGATTTCCATCCTCGGTTCTGGTTTGACCAGTTTTGCGCTGGGGGTATGGATATTTCAACAAACCGGTCAGGCGACGCCTTTCGCGCTCACTGTGCTGTTCGGCACCCTGCCGCGCATCTTGCTCTCTCCGCTGGCAGGTTCGCTGGCAGACCGTTGGAACCGGCGCTGGCTGATGATCCTGGCGGACAGCGGTAACGCGCTGGTCACGTTGGTGGTGGTTTACCTTGTCTTTACCGATTCTCTTCAAATCTGGAATATCTATCTGGTTGCGCTGGCAGGTTCGTTGTTTGCCGCTTTTCAAGAACCGGCATACACTGCTTCGGTGACTATGCTGGTTCCCAAAAAAGATCTGGCTCGGGCGGGCGGGTTGATGCAAATTGCCCAATCGATGGAAATGTTGGTGGCGCCGCTGCTGGCGGGTGTTTTGTTCGGCGTGATCGGGTTGCGCGGCATCCTGATCATCGATTTCGTCAGTTACTTTTTTGCGGTTGGTGCACTGCTGATCGTGCGCATCCCACAACCGGAACTGACCACCCAGCCGGCGGAAAAGGGGAAGAACCAAACCTGGTCGGATGCTGTCTTTGGCTGGAATTACCTGCGCCAGCGCAGCGGTTTGTTTGGTTTGCTGCTGTACTTCATGCTGGTCAACTTTCTGCTTAACATAGCTGCCGTGCTCACCGCGCCGCTGGTGCTCTCATTTACCACCCCAACCGTGTTGGGCGCAATCCAGACCTTCAGCGGGGTGGGCATGCTGGCGGGCAGCCTGATCCTGAGCGCTTGGGGTGGTCCTAAACAGCGTATCCGCGGGGTTTTGGGTTTTATTGGGCTGGCATCGCTGGGTGTACTGTTGATCGGTGTTAGGGTGGATGCGCTGTGGATTGGAGCGGGCTTTTTCGTGTTGATGTTTTGTGTGCCGCTGGCATCTGGTGTCAGCCAGGCAATTTTTCAGACCAAGGTGGCGGCAGATGTACAGGGACGGGTGTTTGCCATTCGCGCGATGATTTCGCGCTCGATGATGCCGGTGGCGTACCTGCTTGCCGGTCCGCTGGCTGACGCGGTCTTTGAGCCGGCGATGCGCCCAGGAGGCTGGTTGGCGCAAAGCCCGCTGGGCACCCTGCTAGGAGTTGGCGTCGGTCGCGGTATTGGCTTAATCTTCTTTTCGGCGGGTGTGCTGCTGGTAGCGGCAACGCTGATCGCCTATCTGAATCCGCGTATCCGCAACGTCGAGAGCGATCTGCCGGATGCGCTGTCCGACGAGCCGCCTGCAGAAATCACCGAAGCGCAGCCTGCTGCTCAACCATTACCATCCGAATGAATCTTACCGTGGGAAAGGCTCAGGTGAGATGATCTTCATTCCGTGCTGTTGCCGCGACAGGGTTACGTGCAGAGCGGATCAGGCTGGAGAGCAATGGTAAAAAGAGTGCACCGGGCAGGCTGGCAGCGACGAAGAGCAGGCGCATCATCAGGCTGAGGACAAGCGTGTTTTCGAGCGGCACACCACCGAACTGGTGGTACATGTAGGAAATAGAGACTTCCTGCAGACCCAATCCGTTGATCGAAATGGGCAGCAGGGTGACAAAATAACTCAGGCTCCACAAACCGCCAATTGTCCACAGATCGAGCCGCGTGTTCATGGCATTGAGCAACACCCAAACGCTGAGAAAGGTACAAGCCATGTGCCCAATCGTCGCCAGGAAGGCCATTGCCAGTCCGGCGGGATGGTGCAACCAGTAACGCAGGTTTTCCATCATCCGCTCGGCAAAGCCCCGCAATCGGATGCGCCAGCGTTCTGGCAGTGTTCCAATTCCTCCGGCTAAAGCAGCCGGGCTCCAGACCGCGCTTAAACCAGCCGGGAGCATCATTGCCATGCCCGCCATGCCAATCAGGCGGTCAACCAGCAGCGAGGCTGTGCTCAAGCTGGCATCAATTTTGAGGGCAATCGCGCCCGCCAGCCGGACGACATCGCCACCGATGGTGGAAGGCAGAAAGTTGGAGGCGAACAATCCGACAAAGACCAGCTCGAAGACTGCACGGAAGCGCACCGGCGCACGGGCGGAGCGCAGCAGCGCATACCAGCGCAATACCACGCACAACCGCGAGAGCAGCATTAAGCCGAGGGCGAGCAGCAAGGCGGGGAGTGGAATTTGGCGGGTGGCGGAAAGCACCTCGCTCCAGCCTTGCTGGGCAACCAGTGCGGCAAGCAGAACGACCGAGAGCAGCGTTCCGACCATTTGACCGGCGCGTTTCCAGTCCATCTGGCGGGCTGGTTGTGTTGGTGGTTGGGAGACGGGCTGGTCGGGGGGGTGGAGGGTCATGCGCGATAATGCTTTCCTGCGCAGGTGGCGGGTTGGATCATTTGGGCACCAGAACCTGTATGTTTTCCTCGCCGAAGAATTTTTCTTCGCCGTAGTATTCCAGTACCGGGTAGGCAATCCAGTCGATCCACAGGTTGTTTTCCTCGGCGAAGATATCCACTTTGGGACGCTGGATATTGGTCAACATGCGGCTGGAAACGATCATCGAATAACGGCGCTGGCTGAGGTCCTGGCGGAATTTATCCAGCAGCGGTCGGTTTTTGGATAGTGACGCCTCGGAAAGCACCAGTAGTTCGTAATCCAGGCTTAACGGCACCCCCTGTATGTATCCAAAGGTGATCAGGTGTCGCTGGGTGATAAAGAGCACTTCCCCCCGCTGCGCGCCTTGTTGAACAATCTGGTTGAGTTCCTGCAGGGTGACCTCGGCGCGCTGCATATCCTGCGGGACTGGCAAGCGCAGGAAATTTACTGCCCAGATGATCGGAATAAGCAGTGCAATTGCATTGAGCAACCAGGGGCGTGCCACAGGCGCGTGAGTTGGGGTGTCGGGGATCGCTCTATCGAACCACAGGTAGGCTGCGATGACCATCAGCATGACCAGGTAGGCGTCCATATTGTGAATGTTGCCGCCGCCGCCAATTTTCGTACTGACCACCAATCCACCAATGAACAGTACTCCGCCCATTCCAGCCAGCGCAAGCAGGCGCAGCGGGTGCCAACCCGCGCCGGGTTTGAGCGTGTTCCAGGCAACGAAGATCAATAACGGGAGAGTGACGATCAGGATGACCGGCAGCACGCCCCAGCCGGAAGACGCGCTGGGCAACAGGCGATGCCAGAGCAAGGCGGAGGTGAAACTGGAAGCGAACAGGCTGGGGTCTTCGTTACCGGAGAGGGGAATATAGGCGGCTTGGGCAGCAAAGGCAACCGCCACACCGCTCGTGCCCCAAAGCAGCGGGCGGGTAAAATACGTTAGCCAGTTTTTGGTGGTGTGCTGCGGTGTTTCGAGCAGGTAGAGGGTGGCAGCCAGGATGGCAGGCACAGGGAACCAGTTGACCCGGCTGAGACCTGCCCATATCGAAGCAAGCAGTACGACTGCCAGGGTTTGGGCAGGGCGACGTGAATTGTAACCCAGTAGCACTGGGATAATGCACAGGTGCAGGTGGTAGTACACCGGTCCCTGCATGAGGAACAAGAAACCCCACAGGGTTAAGCTAACCAGCGGCAGCACGCTGCGCACACCCAGCCGGCGGCTTAACGCCCAGCCAGTCATTAAGTTGAGTGCAATCCAAAGAAAAGCCTGCCAGGCGCGGTGCAGCCAGAGTGGTGAATCGGGCAACAGGTAGGGCAGGCTGAGCAGGAGATAACGCGAGGCATGCAAAGGCGATAGCGGAATGGATATACCGTACAGGGATTTTGAAAAAGGCAGCGAAGCATAATAGAAGCGGCTGGCTTCCGACCAGCCCAGCGAGAAGGGGTAGTTGCTGACCTGACTGGCATAGAGCAGTACAGTTGCCTGTAACCCGCCGGTCAGCAGTCCCAAACCCAGCAGTGCGAAGAATGGCGCGCGCGGGCTGACAGCATACAGCAAAATGGCGGTCAACCCGGCTGCCAGCCAAACCAGCCACAGGCGTGGCGCGAGCGAGTTCAGTTCTCTGCCCAGCTGGATGAAGACCAGCCAGCCGAAGAGCAGCCAGGTGAGAATGTACAGGAGAATATTCCAGCCGCGCAGCCGGGCAAGACCGGTGCTCACTCCAGCCAGCCAGTTGCCACGCTGACTGCCTGCACGGGTGGAGATACCAACCAGCACCGCCAGCGCAAGCAGCAGGGTAATCCCGGCTGCCACAATGCCGGATGGTGGCAGTCCTTCTACCAGTGCCCAGCCCGAAAGCAGGATACAGCCCGCCAGCCACACGCGGACAGCGGCACGGTTGGAAAGAGAAGGCTGGATGAACAGCCCGGCGCGGGCTTCAGCGCTGACGGTCATTGGGCAGGGTTGGCTCCGGCAGGATTTTTCGCACAACGTAGGTTGGCTTACCTTGCGATTCGTGGTAGGTGCGGGCGAGTAGCTCGGCGATCAATCCCATCAGAATGGATTGAAAGCCGAGGATGAAGATCATCGTGCTCATCTGGAAGAAGGGCGAATCCAGCACCGAAATCTGGAAGAATACCCGGCGCACGAACAGAACCAATAACAGGATCAGGCTGATGGCGATCAGGATAATCCCCGCTCCACCGAACAGGTAGATTGGTTTGTTGCCGTAAATGCTGAGGAACTTGACTGTGATCAGATCGAGAATGACCTTGAAAGTGCGCTCCAGCCCGTACTTGGTTTTGCCAAATCGGCGCGGGTGGTGACGCACTTTCATCTCGTAGATTTTTGCCCCAACCGAGTGGGCGAAGACCGGGATGAAGCGGTGCATTTCACCGTACAGTTTGAAACCCGTGATCACCTCGCGGCGGTACGCTTTGAGGGTGCAGCCGTAATCGTGCAGGTGAACGCCGGTAGTGCGAGAAATTAACCCGTTGGCAATCCGCGAGGGCAGTGTGCGGGTGACAAACTGATCCTGGCGGTTGGCGCGCCAGCCGCTAACCACATCGTAGCCTTCGTTGAGTTTTTCCAGCATGGCAGGAATGTCCGCCGGATCGTTCTGCAAGTCGGCATCGAGCAGAACGATAATCTCGCCGCAGGAATATTCGATACCGGCGGCAATGGCGGCAGTTTGACCAAAGTTGCGCCGCAACAGCACGCCGCGCACATGAGCGGCGTCCTCGCGGGCGAGATTTTCGATGATTTGTGGGCTGGCGTCGCGGCTGCCATCATCCACCAGAATCATTTCCCAGGATAATTGCAGTGGATCGAGGGCGGCATGAACTGCCTGGTGAAGCAAGGGCAGCGATTCAGCTTCGTTATAGACCGGGATGATGACCGAAAGGTTCATTGCGAACCTGCATGCAGGGAGGTGGAATGGCGGAATTATATCACAGCCCTTGACCGGCGCAGGCGACCGGTTTCTGGCAGGTTGCGCTTGACGTTGCGGACAGCAAGGATGATCGAACTACTCAAATCAGTTAGCGCGCCGGTTATATCGGTTAAAGTTCTCTACTCGGAATTAACCATCACGATTGCCGTTTTTTGCCAGCAGTACGTCGGGAAATGTCATGCCGTTATACTGTTCGAGCGAATTGGAATACGCCCCGGCAGGGAAGAAAAACAGCCGATCGCCCAGGGTCAGGTTGGCGGGGAGCTGAATGCCGGAGCGGATGATGTCGGCGCTGTCACAGGTGGGACCGCAAACGGTGTAGGGAATGAGCGGAGCGTCACCAGTGCGTTCGCTGAGCACGTTGTAAGGGAAGTCGAACATTTCCAGCCCTTCGATCAGCCCGTGGAATACACCGGTATCGACGTACAGCCATTCCTGATCTCCACGCGTAGCACGGTTGATGATCGTTGTTACCATTACCCCCGCATTGCCAACTAACCCGCGACCGGGCTCGACCCACAACTCAACCGAATCGCCAAACAGTCGCTGGTGAGCGGGAAGCAGCGCGGCGGCAATCTGTTCGATGGCGGGCACCGGTTGATCGAACTGCACCGGAAAACCGCCGCCAATGTTGATCACGTGCAGCGGAATGCCGTCTTCCTGGAGCGCCAGCCAGAGCGGGTGCAGCCGTTCCAGGGCGCGTACCCAGGCGAGCGGGTCGCTGTTTTGCGATCCGACATGAAAGGTCAAACCGAGCGGGTGCAAACCCAGCGAAACTGCCCGATGCAGCAGATCCACTGCCTGAGCGGGCTGAACGCCAAATTTACGCTCCAATGGCCAGTAACTACCCTCGTTATCTACCGTGATGCGTGCCATGAGTTGAGCGCCAGGAGCCAGCCGGGAGAGTTTTTCCAGTTCCAGGGCGGAATCAAAGGCGAAAACACGTACACCAAAACGATAAGCAAGGTCGATGTGGCGGGGAATCTTGGTCGGGGCGGAGAAGATCGTCTGCTCGGCGGGCACGCCCAGCCCAATCAGGCGCTGAATTTCACCCCACGAGGCAACGTCGAATCGGATGCCTTCGCGGGCAAACAGTTCCAGCACCGCCGGATGATTATTGGCTTTGACCGAAAAATACACCTGTGCAGCCGGAAAGGCGGCTTTAAACCGGCGGGCATTTTCGCGCAGGCGCTGGCTGTCCAGAATCAAAAAGGGTGTTTCTTTGCGTGGCAGGCTGGCTAGCAGGCGGTGAATTTCTTCCAGGCGGTAGAGGCTCATCACGTTCTCCAACATTAAAAAAATCACTATCCAAAAGCGGGGTTATTATACCCAGTATTCGGTAGAATTATTGAAAGATATCGTGCAGGGTGGAAGCAGTGGAGGCACGAATGGGAACCCAAATTCGAATCAAATTCAGTATCTGGTTTACGATCAGCCTGTTCCTGGCGCTTGTGGTGGGTTGCGCAGTACCACCGCCGCCTGCTGCCCCAACCGTGGAACCCACACCGACAACGGCGCCGACCCGGACGCGAGTTGCCACCCGGCAACCCGAGGCAACGTTGACGCCCACCCCTGCTGGCGTGAGTCTGAACCTGCCGCTGCGCGCAGCGTTATATTTCCCGCAACGCATTAACAGCTGGGAGGAACTCAATTTGAGACCCGCGCGTGGTGTTTACGATTCCACCGATCCGGCGGTGCTTGCCGACCAGATTGCTGAAATGCGGTCCGGCGGCATTCAGGCGGGGGCGGTCGTGCTGCAAGATGCAGATTTGCTGGGTGTGCTGGCGGAGATTCTGGAAGCCTCACGCGGTGAGTCATTCTATTGGGGGGCTTATCTCGACATGGAGCGGGAACGCGACCCGGGCACGGCGGAAATTCAGCGCTTGATGTACGACTTGAGCCAGGTAACTGCTGCCTACCCCAACATTTGGCGGTTGGATGGCAAAATGGTGCTGTTGGTTGATGTGGACGAGGTGGATGATGGCTGCGGCATGTCCAGCCGCTGGCTGGAAGCCAACCGTCCGGGCGGGTTCTATTTAATAATGCAGGTCTTTCCCGGTTACGACCGCTGCGGCAGCCAGCCCGATTTGTGGATTGACCTGTACCCGGATACGCCTATCGAACCGCAGCCGGAACGTGCCCGCGTGATGCTGGTGCGTGCATGGGATGGGCGTGACCTGGTGGGGCTGGAACGCAGCCTGCGTGATTGGGGCGAACAGGTCAGCCGCGCGGGCAGTCTGGCAGATGGGTTGCAGCTGGTGCGCTCGTACAACGACTGGACAAATGGAATGAACCTGGAAGCCGCCAACCTGCTGGGTAAAGCCAGTGGGTATTACCTGGAAGTGCTGCGGCGCAACGGCAAGAATTACGCCGAGCTGGTGGCAGAGGTGCTCTCGGACAGAGATGCTGTCCTGGTGGGTGCAGGTGACATTGCCATTTGCGGTTCGGATGGCAGCGAAGCAACGGCAGCCCTGCTGGATAACATCCCCGGTTTGGTTTTCACTGCCGGGGATAACTCCAATGAAGATGGGTCACAAGCCAACTATAGCCAGTGCTTTGACCCGGCTTGGGGTCGGCACAAGGAGCGCATTTTTCCGGCGATTGGCAATCACGACATGTTGACCGCCAACGGCGCTCCGTATTATGCTTACTTTGGCAAACGGGCGGGTGAACCCGGCAAGGGGTATTACCGCTACGAACTGGGCGGCTGGCAGATTCTGGTGCTGAACAGCGTGTGTGAATATGCTGGCGGCTGTGGGGATGATTCGCCGCAGATGGTCTGGCTGCGCGAGCAACTGCAAAGCCACTCGAATCTGTGCACGCTTGCCATCTGGCATTATCCGTTATTTACATCTGGTGCGCGTGGCAGCAACGAGGTCGTGCGTCCTTTCTGGCGGGCACTGTACGAGGCTGGCGCGGAATTGGTCATTAACGGACACGATCATCATTACGAACGTTTCGCCCCAATGGATCCCAACGGTCAACTGGATGTGGAGCACGGCATTCGCCAGTTCATTGTTGGAACCGGTGGAGCGGGGGTGCGTGGAATTGGCGAAGTGGCTGCCAATAGTGAATTGCGCATCCTCTACACCTATGGGGTGCTCAAACTGACGCTTAAATCCAACAGTTACTTGTGGGAATTCATCCCTCAGGAAGGAATGGGCGCAACGGACAGCGGCAGCGGCACGTGTCATTAATTGGGTATAATTGAGATGCGAATTATCGCAGCCAGTTGATTCGACTCTGCCCGTGGAATATGGTTGCGAATTTTTTCTCCTGGAGAGTGACTCATGAATGTTACAACTAAAGAATTGTTTAAAGCCGCTTACGGCAAGTATGCGATTGGTGCATACAACATCAATAACCTAGAACAAGCCATGGGGTTGTTCCGCGGCAATTTGGACAGCCAGGCGCCGTTTATCATCCAGATCAGTAAAGGCGCGCGTTCGTACACGCATAAACTGATGCTGGAAGGTTTAATCCGCAGCGCGGAGCAAGTTTTCCCGGATGCGGTCTTTGCCGTTCATCTGGATCATGGTGATGAAGAAACCTGCTATGATTGCATCAACAGCGGTTTCTACTACTCAGTGATGATCGATGCCAGCCATGAGGATTTTGATGAGAATATTGCCATCACCCGCCGGGTAGTGGAAGCCGCCCACGCCAGAGGGATAGTAGTGGAAGCCGAACTGGGGCAATTGGGCGGGGTTGAAGAGCACGTCGCCGTGGATGAAGCAAACGCCAAGCTGACCGATCCGAAAAAAGCGCGCGAATTTGTGGAACGCTCAGGTTGTGACTCGCTGGCAGTAGCAATTGGTACCAGCCACGGGGCGTATAAGTTCTCCGGTTCGCAAGGGCTGCGCTTTGACGTGCTTGAGCAGATTCAGAAGGAGCTGCCCGGTTTTCCGCTGGTGATGCACGGCAGCAGCTCGGTGCCGCAGGAGGAGGTCGAACGGATCAATGCCGCGGGTGGGCAGCTGAAAGGCGCCAAGGGCGTTGATGAAAATGCCTTCCGGCGGGCGGCTGAATTGGGTGTGACCAAAGTCAACATCGATACCGATGGGCGGCTGGTGTGGACGCGGGTGCATCGCGAATATTTCCGTGACCACCCAGAGAATTTCGACCTGCGCCCAGTGGGAAAGGTTTTTATGAGCGAGTATGCCAAGTTCATCGCTCATAAGAACGAAAAACTGGGCAGCGCCGGGCAACTATCCGAAGTACGTGCCTTGCTTGCCCGAACAGCCTGAGCCGGGCTGAGCGAATAACTGCGGAATGCTCCGCGTTGCGGTTTGATTTAATCCATACCCCGCTTCTCACGCCCATGCCAGGCGGCAAGGTTGAAAGAGGCGGGGTGTTTGCTGACGGCAGGCGGCAGCAACTGGATGGCAAACCGAACGACCCAATCCGTTATCCTTCGGTATAATTCCTAATCAGGAGATCATTGTCCAAATGCCTTCACAGGATCTGATGCGAGCGGTTCAGCTGGCGCGGGCGGGGGAGAAGGATGCCGCGCGGCGCATCCTGCTTCGGCTGGTGCAGGAAGACCCAACCGATGAAATGGTTTGGATCTGGCTTGCGGATACGATGCCGAGCGATGCACAGCGCATTGCGACATTGAAGCAGTGTCTCAAACACCTGCCGGGCAGCGAACATGCCCGCAAAGCGTTGGCGATTCTGCAAGCCCGCCAACCCGCCCCACCTGACGCAATGGATGATTGGACAACGCAGCCCGAATCCGCTCCGGCGGCTAAATCCGAAACTCCGCCCGTATCACCGTCTATGCACCAGGATGAAATCGAACCGCTCGGGCTGGACTCGCTGCGCCAGCTGAGTGGTGTAGAAACAATAGACCGTGCAGAGCAAAATGAGCCTGCTTCATTCGATGAATCCATGAAAGAGGCTGCGTTGGATTGGCGCATCGCTCCGCCCGTACCGCAGTCCGCCCCAAGTCAGCCGGTGGAGGAAAGTCTGCCCGAGCCGTCATCGATCGATTCACAAACCCTCACCGATTTGCGTTTGCAGCTGGGCAAAGCCCCGGCAGCGCCTATGGAAACCGTCAAAGCGGCGATAGAAGCGGTGGAGATCAAACGTTCTTCAATCAGCCCGCTGATGCTGATCTTGATCGCGCTATTGGCGATCCTGGCGGGTTTTGTTGGTTTCACACTGTTCTTCAGTCCGTTTAGCCCTTTGCGGGCGGGTGTGGCAGTGCCGCCTGCTACACCGACCAACCCACCAGCTGATGCAACTCCGCTGCCAGTGACAACGCAGGCGACAGGTGCCCCGGTTGCAACGGAAGAAGTGACCCTGACCCCGCCGGAGGAAGAGAACGGCGCACAATTGCCCCTGCCGCCGGGTATTTACCTGGTTGGCAGCCAGGTTTATTCGATAGACTGGTCGCGCGATGGTGCGTATTTTGTGGTGTCGTCCAATGGAGGCATATCCATATATGATCCACGCACATACAACACGCTGCGTTTCCTCGACCTTGCAGGCAGCCAGGTTGACTGCCGTTTCTCACCGGATGTAAGGCGCTTGGTGTGTGCCGGAGCGGATTTGCGGGTTTGGCAAATTCCCGATTGGGAGCAGCAATTTTTGCAAACTCCAACCAGCGTGTCAGAAGAAGGTTGGATCAATCGCTTCGAGTTCCTGGATGCGCAAACGCTAGGACTTCTGCTGGTCAACGATCCGATTGGGGTCAATTACTGGTCATTCGAAGTTCTTGGCGTGACCGGCGAGCGTTTGCGTGCGCCGGAGAATATTCGCCGTCTGGCTGTGGCACAGCAGGGCGGCTGGCTGGCTGCCGGGTTAGAAAATGGCGTGGCAATTGTCTGGAATTTGAACACCGGGGAAGCCGTTTTCCAGCAGCAGGTCAGCCGGCAGCCGGTGGACCTGCTTGCATTAAGCGCGGATGGAAGCCACCTGGTGACCATTTCGGCAGCGCTGATTCGTTTCTGGGATGTTGCCAGCGGTGAACAACAACTCGAAATCGATGCTGGTGTGCCGCTTAGCGCGATTGCTCTGTCGGCGGATGGTGAGTCACTGGCAGCTGCTGGCGAGGATGGTGGATTGATTTTCTGGGAACCGCTGGAAGGCGAAATCCTCGACCGGCGTGAGGTGGGCGGTGCGGTTGTCGAGTTGCTCTTTGCTCCGGATGGTCAAGCACTGGCGGTGCTGAAGTCAGATGGCAATATTTTCTTTTATTACGGTTGGCGTTAACCCGGTAAACTGAATGCAAATTCAAATATCCGTTTATGTTCTGATTCTTATTTTCGCTTCGGTCGTCTCGTTTACCCTGGCAGCCTACTCCAATTTGCGCAAAACGGTTCCGGCTGCGCGCCCATTCGGTATCCTGTGTGTGGGTATTGCTTTTTTTACCTTGATGTACATGTTCGAGGTGATCAGTATACCGCTGCATTCCAAAATCCAATTTTTCAATTTGAAATACATCGGTGTTGCCTTGATCACGGTTGGTTTTTTATGGTTCACGCTCGAATACACCGGTAAACGAATCAAATACTTGTTTCGCTGGATGGCGGGCTTCATGATGTTGCAGCTGCTGGCGCTAATCGGATTGTGGACCAATCCACTGCATGAATGGTTTTATAGCCTGCCCCATTTAGGTGTTTTCCATAACTTCATCGTCTTTGCATTTATACCGCGCGCCGGCTATTATATCTATCTGATTTTTCCAATTTTGCTGGCAATTATCTGCATGACTGCACTGATCGAATATTTCTTCCATACCAGCTTTCACCGTCGTCAGCAGGTTACCATATTGCTGGCAGGCGCCTCGATCCCGCTGCTGACCGGGTTATATCTTGTTTTTGGCGGCAGTCCGGATCAAAAAATCTGGATGACATCCCTGTCTTTTGCGATCGGCGTGCCGATTCTTTCGGTTGGCGTCTTTCGCTACCGCATGTTGGACGTAGTCCCTGAAGTGCGCACGTTGATTTTGGACGCGATGGATGACGCGGTAATTGTGATTAATCGCGACCTGCGTGTTTTGGATATCAACCCGGCGGCGGAAAAATTTTTGAATACCGGTTTAAATGACGCGATTGGCGCCCGGTTGGATACTCTCTTCCCGGAATGGGAGCAGCTGGGGCTAAAACACGAGCGGGAAGAGCGGATCGAAACCGAAATCGAACTGGTACGCCAGAACAACCGCTGCGTGTTTCGTGTGTCATCCTGGTTGATGACCACCTGGTGGGGCAGTTCGGCGGGCAGGCTGATTCTGCTGCGCGACATCACCGAAGAACGGCAAATGGAAACGAACTTGCGCCAGGCAAAAGAAGCTGCCGAACAAGCTGCCAATGCCAAGACTCTCTTCCTGGCAAACATGAGCCACGAAATCCGCACCCCCTTGAATGCAGTGCTGGGCATGACCCAGTTGCTGCTCAACACCCGCCTGAGTCCTGAACAGGTTGAATTCACTCGCACGATTCACACCTCCGGCAGTACCCTGTTGAATGTGATCAACGAAATTCTGGATTACTCCAAAATCGAAGCCGGGCGGGTGCATCTGGAAATGCAATCGTTCGAATTGACCACTTGCCTGGAAGAATCTCTGGATGTGATTGCCCCACAGGCAAGCGCGCGCGGATTGAATTTGACCTATTGGCTGGAGGACGAAGTGCCTGCGGTTGTGTGCGGCGATGCCGGGCGAATCCGGCAGGTGCTCGTCAATTTACTCGCCAATGCGGTTAAGTTCACCGAAAAAGGCGAGGTCAATCTGCGAGTCGAATCCTCGCCCGCCCAAAATGACCTGACCCAATTGCATTTCATGGTCATGGATACCGGTATTGGCATACCCCCGGAAAAACTGCCGCAACTGTTCGAAATCTTTTCGCAGATCGATCCGAGTTTGTCTCATCGCTATGGCGGCACTGGATTAGGGTTGGCAATCTGCCGCCACCTGGTAGAGCAGATGGGCGGTCGCATCTGGGCGGAAAGTGAGCCGGGATCTGGGTCTGTGTTTCACTTCACCCTGCCGTTGAAAGCGGAATCTGCACCGCGCCATCACCCGATCTTGAACGGGAAGACATTGCTGGTGATGACTGCCAACGAGTTCACCGCCAGAATGGTGCGCCAGTATGCCCGGCGGTATGGAATGGTTGTAGAAACCAGCACAAATCGCGAAGAGGCTACGGCAAAATTACAGCATGCGGAAGGTTTGGATGCAGCCATTCTTGACGTGAGTTGGAACGACACGCAAAGCAGCACAATTCCGCAAGAGGTGTGGGAAAATTTGCCGGACAGTGGTATTCCGTTGCTGCTGCTGATCCCGTTTGGTACTCAATTGAGCGAGCTGGAACGGGTGCGCTTTTCTGGGGTTATCCACGCACCGATCAACGCCGCGCAGCTGACAACGGTGCTCGAAAACCTGTTGGCGAACGGCGAAAAAACACTGCGTGGCGCGGCGCGGCGCAAACGAAACGCGCCGGTCGATGCCCATTTCGCCAGCCTCTACCCGCTTCAAATTCTGGTGGCGGATGATAACCAGCTCAATCTCAAGGTGGTGGTGATGTTCCTTGAGCAATTGGGCTATCATCCGTTGAGGGCTACCAGCGGCGAAGAGGTGTTGGAAATTCTCCGCCAGCAGGCGGTGGACCTGCTCTTGCTGGATATTCAAATGCCGAACATGGATGGCTTGGAAACCTCGCGCAGGATCCATGCATTGCCGCCCGAATTGCAACCGGCTGTCATTGTTGCCCTGACAGCCTATTCGTTTGAACACATGCGCCAAAATTGCCTGGAGGCTGGCATGGATGACTGTTTGAACAAACCGGTCACCATCGAACAGCTGCGCAAGACCATTGAAGCGGCTGCCCGTAAACTTGGCAGGCAAACCGAAGTGAAGAATGCTCCCATCCGGCAACCCTCAGGGTACTCAACCGTGCTTGATGAGCTGGATGAGGATCGAGAGGAAGTGGCACGCTTATTCCTGGAAGAAATCGCTCGAAACCTGGTACGCCTAAAAGATGCCTGGCAGAAAGGTGAGCCAGAACAGGTGGGTGAAATTGCCCATGCATTGAAGTCCGGCTGCGCGTACCTGGGCGCTAACGAAGCCGCCCGTCTTTGTTTACTGGTGGAACAGAATGCCCTTGATGGTCGTTTACCTGAAGCTACGATGCTTTCTCAAATTCGTACCCAACTCAAACGGCAATTTCCCACCGCCTGGTACTTGCTGACGGATACAGCCCGACGCTGAAATCCACCGCTGATATCTGATTAAGTTAATTTTTTATCCATCGAGGCAGCGAATGCAAAAAGATCATATTCTGGCAATCGATAATGGTACCCAAAGCATCCGTGCTATGGTCTTTGATCTTCAAGGAAACCTGGTTGCAAAAAACCGCATTCCCATCCTGCCCTATCATTCACCCGCACCCGCGCCTGGTTTGGCAGAGCAAGACCCATCGGTTTTCTGGCAGGGTGTCTGTCGGGCTTGCCAGGGGTTGTGGCGTTTTCCTGGTGTATCACGTGACCGTATTGCCGGGGTGGCACTGACCACGCAGCGCTCGACGTTGATCAATCTCGACAGGGATGGCAACCCGCTGCGCCCGGCAATTGTATGGCTCGACCAGCGCCGCACCGAAGGGCTTAAGCCGGTTGGCGGGTTATGGGGATTGGCATTCATGTTGACCGGCATGACCGATACGGTGGCTTACCTGCAAGCCGAAGCCGAAGCCAACTGGCTGCGCGTCCACCAGCCGGAGATCTGGAAGAAAACGCATAAATTCTTACTGCTTTCTGGTTACCTGACCTACCGCATGACCGGAAAATTCGTCGATTCGGTTGCCTGCCAGGTGGGTTACCTGCCGTTCGATTACAAGCTGCAGCGCTGGGCAGGACGCGCCGATTGGAAGTGGCAGGCTGTGCCAATGGACGCAAGTATTTTACCGGAGCTGGTGCCGGCAGCAGGTGTGCTGGGCGAAATCACTCCTCAGGCAGCGGAAGAAACCGGTATTCCCGCCGGGTTGCCGTTGATCGCTGCCGCGGCGGATAAAGCTTGTGAGGTGATCGGCGCCGGTTGTGTGCAGCCTCAAGTGGCTTGCCTGAGTTACGGCACCACCGCTACAATCAACACCACCCACCGCCGCTATACCGAAGTCATCCCGCTTATCCCGCCTTATCCATCGGCGGTGCCGGGGGCGTATAACCTGGAAATTCAGATCTACCGCGGGTTCTGGATGGTTTCGTGGTTTAAGCAGGAGTTTGGGTTATTCGAGCAGCAACAGGCAGAAACGCTGGGGATCGAGCCGGAGGAATTGTTTGACCATTTGGTCGAGCAGGTGCCGCCCGGTTCGCAAGGGCTTGTGCTTCAGCCGTACTGGTCGCCAGGGTTGAAGGTGCCCGGTCCGGAAGCGCGTGGCGCGGTGATTGGTTTTGGGGATGTACATACGCGCGCTCATTTTTACCGCGCCATACTGGAGGGACTGGCTTATGCGTTGCTGGAAGGGAAAAGGCGTACCGAGATCCGCAGCGGGGTGAAGATCGAAGAGTTGCGCGTGGCAGGCGGGGGCAGCCAGAGCCGCTGTGCCATGCAGATCACAGCGGATGTATTTGGTCTGCCGGTCTCGCGCCCGCATGTTTATGAAGCGTCCGGGTTGGGAGCAGCCATCGATGCGGCGGTTGGCTTGAAGTTGTTTCCCGATTTCGAAAACGCGGTTAGTGCAATGACGCGTACCGGCGATACATTCCAGCCGGACCAAAAAGTGCATCAGATATACCAGGAGCTGTATCACGCGGTGTACCAAAAAATGTATTCGCGCCTGCAACCGTTGTATAATCAAATTCGCAAGATTGTCAAACAATACCCGATCAACTTTAAATGAAAATATATCGGTTTGCCCGGATTGCTGTACTGTGTCTGCTGGGGGCATTCCTGTTTGCGCATGTGTTTGGGCAGAATCATGCGGCGGCTGGCACTATGCAAGTTACCCCCCCTCCGACGCCAACCGGGCAGTTAACCGATTCACAGCCGCGGGTGATTCGCGCTGCGGGTGACCAGAGTTACCCACCGTTTGAGTTCGTCGATAATGGCACGCCCACAGGATTTAATGTTGATCTGATCCGCGCTATTGCCGCGGAGATGGGCTTTGAGG
The DNA here is from genome assembly GCA_034411135.1 of Bellilinea sp. Classification (GTDB taxonomy): domain Bacteria; phylum Chloroflexota; class Anaerolineae; order Anaerolineales; family Anaerolineaceae; genus Bellilinea. The sequence continues at coordinate 53,226 of DAOUMN010000016.1, read as the reverse complement.
TGGAGGTGACGCTGGGTCCATGGAGCGAGGTGCGCCAGGGATTGCTCGATGGCAAGTATGACCTGCTGCTGGGTATGGTGCCGACTGCAGAACGCGAAAAAATTTTCGATTTCAGCGTGCCATACACCTACATTGCTTTTGATCTGTTCGTCCCGCTCAATTCGGATTTGAGAACGCTGGACGACTTGCGCAATAGGACGGTGGTGGTGCAAACCGCCGGATTGATGCAGGAATACATGCAGGAACAAAATACCGGCGCCCAGTTGATTTTGGTGCAGGATGTTGGCAATGCCTTGCGATTGATCAATGAAGGTATGTATGATGCAGCCCTGCTCAACCGGCTGCAGGGTCAGTTCCTTATCTCTGAGCTGGGACTGTCCAATGTCCGCCGGGTGGGTGGTGAAATCCTGCCGAGCAAGTACGGCATGGCAGTCAAGGATGGCAACAAAGAACTGCTTGCCCGGCTCAACGAAGGACTTTACCTGGTCAGCAATAGTGGTCAACTGACCGATATTCAGGAAAAGTGGTTTGGGGTGTATGAATCGCGTCCGACCTGGTTGCTGCTGCGCCCATGGATCTTTGGGCTTGGCGGGGCGGGTGGTTTATTGCTGATCAGCCTACTGGTTGCATGGTCATTGCGCAAGGAAGTGGACAAGCGCACCCTTCAATTGCGCCGCAGCGAAGAAAAATACCGTTTGCTGGTCGAGAATGCCAGCGAAGGAGTGGTGGTATCCTGCGGCGATGCGCTGGTCTTTGCCAACCCTGCCGCTGCTGCCATAACCGGTTACCCGGTCGATGAACTGATCGGGATGAAAATTGCCAGCCTGGTGCATCCAGACGACTTGCTGATGGTGATGGACCGCTATCACCGCCGACTGCGCGGCGAGGATATTCCGGCGTATTATGCTTTCCGATTGATCAACCGGGCACGCGAGACCCGCTGGGTGCAGGTGCATGCGGTCGTTATTGAGTGGGAAGGTGCCCCAGCAACGCTGGATATGTTCATTGATATCACCGATCAACGCCGCGCCGAAGAACAGGTACAGCAGCAATTACGTCACATGGCGGCATTGCGCGCGGTGGATATGGCAATTACAGCCAGCATGGATCTAACCATGACGCTGCGGGTGGTTCTGGAGCAGGTGACCATGCAGCTGGGGGCGGACGCTGCCAGTGTGTTGCTGCTGGAGGATCAAACCGGTGAACTGGTGTATGCCGCCGGGCAGGGATTTCGCAGCGGGTTGGACCGCGATCTGCGCCTGCGCCTTGGCGAAGGGCATGCTGGGCAGGCAGCGCTCAAGCGGCGTACGGTGCGTTTGGCAAATCTGGCAAAATCCCCGGACAACCTTTGGACGATGGAAAGGGTAATCGAGGAAGGTTTTGTTTCTTATATTTGCCTGCCGCTGGTTTCCAAAGGTCAGGTCAAGGGGGTGTTGGAAATCTTTCACCGCATGGCATGGAGTACCGATACGGCCTGGATGAATTTCGTCGAAGCGCTTGCCAACCAGGCGGCGATTGCCATCGATAATGCCCAATTGCTCAAGAATCTCAAAACAGCCAACCTGGATCTGACCCTGGCGTACGATGATACGATAGCCGGCTGGGCGCGCGCACTGGAATTGCGCGATGGCAACACCGAGGGACACTCGCAGCGGGTGGCGGACCTGGCGGTGGAACTGGCAGCGGCAATGGGTGTGCGCGGCGAAGCGTTGGTTCACATTCGCCGCGGGGCAATTTTGCACGATATCGGCAAAATGGCGATCCCGGACAGTATTCTCAAAAAAACCTCAACCCTGACTGATACAGAATGGCAGGTGATGAAAATGCACCCGGTGTATTCCTTCGATCTGCTTTCACAGATCGAATTTCTGCGCCCGGCATTGGAAATTCCGTATGCTCATCATGAGCGATGGGACGGCAGCGGCTACCCGCGTGGGCTGCGTGGTGAGGATATCCCGCTGGCAGCGCGTATTTTTGCGGTGGTTGACGTGTGGGATGCGTTGACCGACGACCGCCTGTACCGCCCGGGCTGGAAAGACCACGAAGCGCTCGAATACATTCGCTCACTCAGCGGCGTGCAGTTCGACCCGCGGGTGGTGGAGGTGTTCTGCGCGCTGATGGAAAAACGAATCGCTGCAGCAGAATGAACCCCTGGTTTACGCCCATCCCAATCTACCTGGACAGGCGGTCGATGTAATCCTTGATTTGCGGCACGCCAGTCAATTTTTCGTAGAAGAAGTTATTGACCAGGTTGATGACTTCATCACGGGCAGCTTCTGCCTGGGGCGAAAGCGCTTCGCCCGGGTGTTCGTTGGCAAGCAAGCCGCGCAGTTTGAGCAGCAAGCGCACGATTTCGGTTTCTTTTTCACCTTCCAGAACATCCACAACAGTCAGAATCAGACGGTCGGCTTCGGAGAGCAGGGTTCGGAGCGGGATGCTCGAACCCGCGGAGAAGGTGTCGTCGATGGTGCGGATCAGTGACCAGACCTGATACAGCACAGTGGCGGGTTCGTCGAACAACTCGCGCAGGTAAGCGGCTTCCTCGTACTTGCCGGTCAGGCGGAAAATGTTGTACATGCGCTTGGCGGCTTTGCCGTAGTTGGGTGAGGAGGTAACGTACTTGTGGACTTCCTTCTCCAGGGATTCGACATAATCATCCAGCGCATTGCTGTCAACATGCTTTGCCAGTTTGGTGAAGATCGGAATGGATTCGGCATCCAGGTAAACTTCCTGAAAGTAGGGATCAAGGTAACCATCCAGCGGGGTAATGCTGCCATCCGGTGCTTCCCAGGTGACATCCAGCATATTGCTGGCGTTGACCAGGGTCTGGTCCAATGGGTCGGCAACCACCCAGTCAAGTTTGCACCAACCCGGTTCCAGGCAAACTTCCTGCCAGGTTATTTCCACCGGCTGTCCCTGTGCCAGAGTATCACTTAACCGCCCGGCTTGAATTTCATCCGCCGTCCAGGCAATTGGCGAGCCGGCTTTATGCAGCCGCCCGCGGTGTTCGATATCGCGCGGATAGGAGCCAAATTTGACCTCGATCAACTGGTACGCATCACCGCGCGCAGTCGCCAGGGCTTTTTCGCGCATTACATCCGCCAGGATGCGGCAGGCTTCCTCGCGGGTTGCAGCGCGAATATTGACCCGCTCGAAGAAATCGGCATCACCGGGGTAGGTCTGAATGCGCGACTGAGCCGCCGAACCGGAGAGCGCCAGCGCGGTTTCCACCACTCCGGGGCGGTCGCTGAACTCGACCAGTTTACCCACCCGGCGGAAATACTCCAACCGCTCCGGGCTGAAATCCAGCAGGGTGATGCGGTGACCAAACACACCCTGGCGCACGTCCACTGCGACTTCGTCCATGCCGCTGGATGAAGCCATGGCTGCCAGCCACTGCAAGGCTTCGCTTTCGTCCAGTTCCACCCCCAGGCGGCGGGCGGATTCAACGATGCGGGCTAAATTCTGGCTGGGTTGATCGGATGTATTCTCACTCATATTGTGCTCCTTGACTCATCTAAAGAAGAAAGGCTGTTCGATTCGATTTGGTCGAGCAATTTTTCGAACAATTCGGCTTGATCAATGGCATCCTGCAAAGCATTGTGAGTCAAGCCGTCTGCCTGGCGCACCAGGCGGTGCAATTCGGCGCCGGACGTGCGTTCCCACGGTTTGGCGCTCATGCCCATGTAGAAGGCTTTGATATCCAGGGCTTTGTGTCCAAATGGGTTGCGCTTGAGGTAGCGCAAAAAATAGGTGTGCACGAACATCCAGTCAAAAGGAGCGTTGAAGGCAACGAAGATCGGTTTAAGCGTTGGTGGAACTGCCTGATTGACCCAGGTTTCGAACTGCTTCATCGCCAGGGCGGGGGGGACACCATCGCGGCGCAGAGTTTCGAGGCTTAAGCCGTGAATGGCCATTGCTTGTGGGTCGTAGGCGTCCCGGTCGGGTTGCAGCTCGATGTAAAACGTCTGGCGTGGGTGGGCGACCGTACACGCACCGATGGAAAGCAAGGCGTACTCGTCAGGGATGCCACCGGCGGTTTCGACGTCCACGCAGATATAGGCGGCAATTTCCTCACGAATGTGTTCAAGCGGTTTTGAGGCGGGCATAGAATTGAGTATAGTCCTGTGGAGTGGGAAAATCAAATGCTCGTGGCAGGTTGTTCGCTGATAGCCGGTTTTTGCTGTGCTTGCCGGCTGATATTCACCAGGTAGATACCGCTCAGCACAACCAGCCCGCCAATCCACTGGGCGGGCAGCAGCGCTTCGCCTGCCAACGGGATAGCCATTAGCGCGGTTAGCACTGGTTGGGCAATCATGGTGGGTGAGACGACCGAGGCAGGCAGGTGACCCAGGGCATAGCCGACCGAGAAATAGCCGATCACCTGCGAAATCAACCCAGCGCCAAGGAAGGACAGCAAGGTTGGGGTAGAGTAGCCCCATAATGGGTTATCCAGAGCCAGGTTGGCGAGCAGCAGGATCAGACTGGAAGAAGCGGTGATGATAAAGACGTAGGTCAGGGTGGAGAAATGTGCGCGCCCGCGCTGGGTGGTCAGGAAGTAGGCGGCATAGAACAGGCTGGAGAGTACTGCCAGCAGGTTGCCCTGGTTGAGCTGCGGGCGGGCGAGGAAATCGCTGCCGAGCACGACCGATGCCCCGCCGATTGCCATGATCAGCCCAACCCAGAAGCGGGCGGATAATTTTTCTCGCCAGATGAGGAATGCCACCAACGCGACCCAAAGTGGGGCAAGATTGTTCATTAAGGTAGCATTGGCAACCCGTGTGAAATTAATGGCGGTTGCCCAGGTGGCGTGGTCGAGCGAGGTAAACAAACCGCCCAGCAGCGGCAGGAACAGCCAGCGCCGGTCGAGGCGGCGTTGTTCACCCGGCTGGCGCAGGAAAATGGGTAGGAACACCAGGCTGCCGATCGTCATGCGGTAAAAGGAGGTAACGGCGCCGGGCGCTTCTGCCCAGCGGACGAACAGGGAAGACAGGCTGAGGGCGAGAATACCGCTGATCAGCGCTAGATAGGGGAGGATTTTAGTTCTTATCACTCTGCAGAATCCGGGGACGGAAGGGATAACCAGCGCTGTAAGACGGCTGGAATTTCAGCCAGAGTTGCCACGCTGGCGGCTGGCTGGATGGTATCGAGGTGGTCGCGGTTGTCGGGGGTGTCGGCACGGCGGGTGATCCAAATGCTGAACATGCCAATGTTGTTGGCACCGAGAATGTCCGCACCGAGGGTGTCGCCGACCATGACTGCCTGGGAGGGATTGACCTGGAAGAAATCCAGTGCCTGGCGAAAGATGCGCGGGTGCGGCTTGCGGATGCCCACCTCGGCGGAAATCAGGATCAGTTCAAAATAATCACGCAGGGCGGCATTGTCCACCAGGGTGTGCACGTCCAGCGCGTCGCCGGCATTGGAAATCATCCCCAGGCGATAACCTGCCTGGCGCAATGCCTGCAGAGTGGGGTGGGCATCCTCCTCGACGCGCCACTGCGCCTGGGTAACCGCGTAGAAGGCATCCAGTGCTCGGCGCAGCGCAAATGTTTCCAGTGGGGCACAGCCCTGGTCGCTGAGCATATCGCGCAGCACACTGTGGGTGGTGTATTCGATGAATTCGGATTCGCGCTGCTGGTAATATGCTTGAATGCGCTGCTGGAAGTTGGCAGCAAACGATTCGCGCTGCAGAGGCAGCCCGCGCAGGATGAGTTCGTCTGCCAGCGCCAGGCTGGCGCGTGGAATCATCTCCTGCCAGGAGGCATCGAAGTAAATCAGAGTGCTGCCGAGATCGAAAAGGACAACGCGAATCATAACCGCAAGGCTGTGAACCGGATCGGATCGCAACTGTTGAGCCTGTCCCCCGCAGCCGATCTTGACCGGGAGTCGTGGCGCGTGGGTCAGTAGCCCAGTTCGGGATCGTACAGATTATACAGCAGATTTCCAGCCAGGTAGCGTTTCAGATTTTCGAGAAAGAGCGCCATTGCTCGCGCGCCGTAATGCGCGCTGATGCCGGAAATGTGCGGGGTAATCAGGACGTTGGGCAGTTTCCAAAATGGGCTGGTGGCTGGCAGTGGTTCTTCGGTAAACACGTCTAAAGCAGCACCGGCAATGCGTTTTTCCTCCAGCGCTTTTTGCAGTGCCTGGGGGTTGACAATCCCGCCGCGGCTGACATCCACCAGAAAGGCGGAGGGTTTCATGGCGGCAATTTCGGCTTCACCGATCAAGCCACGGGTTGCCGGGCTGAGCGGGACGCAGACAACGACAAAATCGCACTCTTTGATCATCGAGCGCAGCGCCTGGATGGGGTACAGCCGGGTGAACAAATCGCCCGACGGGTCGCCCAAGCCTTCGGGTATGTAGCCGTCGTCCTCTGGGTGGCGCGCATCGCGCTTGGCAGCCAGTATGCGCGTGCCGAGTGGATGCAGCAGGCGGGCAACCTCTCGCCCGATGCTGCCGTACCCAATCAATCCGACGGTGCTGTGGCGCAGTTCCAGGGCGCGAAAACGCTCCCAGCGGTCTTTGGGCCATTCAGCGCGTGCCTGATAGGCGTACAGTTCGGGCAGTTTGTGTCCCAGTGCTAGCAGCATCAGCAGGACATGCTCGGCGACCTGTGGGGCAGCCGCGCCGCTCAGCGTGGTGATTTGAATGTCCTTTTTGGCGAGCAGTGGATGGGCAGCAACGTGGTCAATGCCGGCATAGTGAAACTGCACCCAGCGCAGGTTGGGCGCCTGGGAAGGTTCAGGCAGGATGCGGTCGGTATAGAGGATCTCGACTTGTTTCCACAGGTCGGTGGGAATTTCTTCGGCACTGCGTACCACGTGAGTCATCAGGCGGATGCGCGGCGAAACCTGGATGACTTTTTCCAGCGATTCCAGCGGGAAGTTAACGGTAAACAGAGTGGTAATTGGCGATGTGCTCATGAGCTGTGCAGGTAAATGCCTTGCGGGTCAAGTTCTTCGCGCAGGATGCGCAGTTCGTGATCGCTGGGCGGCGGGGTGATTTCCAGCCGCTCGGCAGCCTTCAGTTGCCAACCAGTGTTGTCGCGGGCTTGCTCGAAGGTTACGCCAGGGTGAAGTGCGGTGAGGATCAGTTCACCGCTCTCATCCGGTTGCAGAATGCCCAGATTCGTGACCACTGCCTGTGGTCCGCTGCCGCGTACACCGCTTGCGGCGCGTGCCTGACCGCCGTCGAGAAAGCCGGCTGAGGTGCAGAAATCCACCCGCGCCGGAAAGCGGCGTTTCTGGTGGGGGGTGATGATGTAGCAGCGGTTTGCCCACGCGGCGATTTCCATTGAGCCGCCCGAACCGGGCAGGCGCACCTTGGGCTGCGAATAATCGCCGATCACGGTGGCGTTGATGTTCCCAAAGCGGTCGATCTGCGCACCGCCGAGGAAGCCGACGTCCACATTGCCGCGCTGCAAGTACAGGCTGAAGATATCGTACATGCTGCACACCGAACACGCCCCGGAAACCAGAGTGGGGTCACCGATCGAGAGCGGCAGGCGCGCCGGACGGGCACCGATCACACCGGCTTCATAAATCATCACCAGGTTGGGGGCATGGGTGCGCCGGGCGAGGTTGCATGCCAGGTTGGGCAGCCCAACGCCAACGAATACCCGGTCGCCGTCCTTGAGCAGGCGGGCAGCATTGACGGTCATCAATTCCGATGCGGTATATTCCATCATCAGTAGGCTCCGTAGTTGACCGGCGCACTCATGCGCGGCGGAATGCGCAGGCGGTGGTGAGTAGCTTCGCCCAGTTTGTGCCAGTACTCTGTCCGGTCCTTAACACCGAACACCCACTCATCCAGCCAGGCTTGGGTGGTGGCGCGGTCTTCGCTGATTTTATCCCATTCCAGGTAAAAGGCGTTGTCGCGATCGTAATAGCCCTGGGTGTAGGAGGGGTGCGCGCAGTATGGGACGCGGCACACGGCGGAGACAACAAAGTCGGGAATCAGCGTGCGGTTGGGATCGGAACGGATGACCTCTTCGTCAACGATTTCCTCGGCGGTCAGGATCACCGTGCGCGCAGCGAAGGCGGCTTCTTTTTGCTCTCCGATGATGCCCCAGATGTGGGCATTTCCGTGCGCGTCGGCGCGCTGGACGTGGACAATAGCAACATCCGGGTGCAGCGGCGGCACGGTCACCACCGTCTGACCGTTGTATGGATCAATCACACGGCGGTAGTTGGGGTTGGCGCGTTCCAGGTCGCCTGCAGCGGTTGGATTCATTGGGATGAAGGGCAGTCCGCTGGCGCCTGCCTGTAGGCGTGAGATCATGCTGAAATGAGAATATTCCTCCCATTCCAGCCGTCCGGCTTCGATTTCGGCACGCACAATGCGCAGCGAGCCCACGCCGGGGTTGCCAATGTAGGAAAAAATGAGTTTTCGGGCGCACCCGGCAGCCACCATCTGGTCGTAAATCAAATCCGGCGTGGCGCGGGCGAGCACCAGGTTACGGCGCTGTTGGCGAATGATTTCATGCCCGGCAGCAAATGGGATCAGATGAGTAAAGCCGGCAGCGTAGATGGTATCGCCATCGTGGACAAACTGAGCAATGGCTTCGGAGAGAGAACACAGTTTGGAGGTCATGAATGGATTCTACCTGAGATTTGGAATTGTTACCGGCTGTTGGAGCGCGGACTGCGTTGGTCTTTTTCGCGAGTATCCGGATTAGCACCCGGTTTACCCTTCTTGTTTACCCGCCGAAACATGCGAAAACGCTCCGCCGGTTGACCGGGCGGGCGCGGATTGCGAAACCAGAGGAAGACCCCCAGGAAGAATGATCCGGCTCCCCATAGAAAAAGCGGAGAATGTCCGCCCGGCGTGCTCTGAGCAGAAAAGATAAACAGCAGCAGCAAAAAGCCGCCCAACAGCATAAAAAAAGTGCCAATCCGGTTGACAATCATGGCGCGGGGACGCGCAGGCGGGGTATGCCCCGCCTGCGCGCACAGGTATGATCAGGCGCGGCGGACGCGCGTCTGGATCTGTTCGTGCATGTACAATTGCAAGTAGTGCACTCCGCCAGCGTTCTTACCGCTCGATCCGGAACCTTTCCAGCCACCGAAGGGCTGGAAGCCGGGCCAGGCGCCGGTGGTGGCGCCCTGCGGTCGGTTGGCGTAGGTCACCCCAGCCTGGATCTGGTCGAAGAACCACTCGGTTTCTTCGGGCGAGCCGTAGAACCCGGCGGTCAAGCCGTAAGACACGTCGTTGGCGCGCTGCATGGCTTCTTCCAGGTCAGCGACCGGCGCGATGGTAGTGATAGGCACGAACATCTCCTGCTTCCACAGCGGGTGGCTGGCGGGCAGATCGGCAACCAGCGTGGGGGCGCAGAAAAAGCCTTTGGCGTACTCGCCCTCGGTCAACACCTTGCCGCCGGTCAGGAATTTTCCGTGCTGGCTCATATCTTCGCAGAATTGCTGGTAATCGCGGTAGGAGGATCGGTTGACGACCGGACCAAGATAATTCTTGCGGTCGGTTGGGTCGCCAATGGTTAATTTCTCGGTCAGTTCCACCAGGCGGGCTGCCAGTTGGTCATAGACCGGCTGTTCGATGAAGACCCGCGAACAGGCGGAGCACTTTTGCCCCTGCAAACCAAATGCTGACCGAACAATGCCCACCGCGGCATCTTCCAGGTTGGCGTGACGGCTGACGATGGCGGGGTTTTTGCCGCCCAGCTCTAGGATGGTCGGTCGTACCCAGCTGCCCTGAGCAAAGTCACGGAAAATTTTCATGCCGACATCGAATGAGCCGGTGAAGGTAATACCGTCCACTTCGGGGCTATCGATCAGTGCCTGACCCAGCGTGCTGCCGGGTCCGCTGACGAAATTGAACACACCGTCTGGAATACCGGCATCGCGCAGACACTCGGCGATCAGGCGTGATGTCCAGGGTGTGTCGGTGGCAGGCTTGATCACCACCGTGTTGCCGGTCACCAGGGCGGCGGCGGTTGGACCACCCGTCAGCGCGCAGGGGAAGTTGAACGGGCTGATCACCACCCACACACCGTACGGGCGCAGCACCGAGCGGTTGGTGGAGACGAAGCCAATCAGCGGATCGCGCCCCATTTCGGTGATGAAGCCGCCGGAAGCCTCCATCCGTTCGCAGGCATAGCGGAACAGATCGGCGGTTTCGGCTACATCGCCCAGGGCTTCCATGCGATTCTTGCCGACTTCCATTGCTACGACCACGCCCATCTCATAAATGCGCTGATCCATGATCTCGGCGGCTTTGCGCACCAGCCCAACCCGCTCCTGCCAGGGCATGCGGCTCCACATGGGGAAGGCTTTACGCGCGGCTGCCAGTGCCTGCCGGGCATGCTCAGCGTTGCCCTTTTGGAAGATGCCCAGCACCTGGTCGGTGTTTGCCGGATTGCGGTCTTCAAACTTCTCCTCAGCGAACACATCCTTCCCGTCGATGAACATGGCATGTTCCCTGCCCAGGCTGGCGCGGACATCAGCCAGGGCTTGCTCGAATTTTTGGTGCAGTTCTTCGGGCGGGTTGAACATGGTGGCGTACGTCAGCTTGAATGTGCTATCGGCTGCCATAGAAAAACATCCCTCCTGGTCTCGATTTGGATTGAAGCGGATCGAACGCGGGTGAACTCGTCACCCGTATGGATATTCCAAGTATAGCCGACTCGCCGGGGTTCGTCAAAGCACAGCGGCGAGTTGGCTTCGGCGCAGGCAATCCTTCCTGGCAGTGCCGATTGCCGGGTTTGCGTTGGCGGGAAATGGCTGAAAGCGGAGCGCAGCCCCCTGCGTGCTCAGGGATCGTTGATTGGCGGACCGTTGGTTGGCATGGCGTAGGTCGGGGTGGGTTGGGGCGGTTCGGGTGGCGGTGGGGGGGGGGGGGGGGGGGGGGGTGGGTTGGTAGCGGTCGGGGGAAGCGGCGTGCTGGTTGGCACGGGTGTTGGGCTGAGGGCTGGCGTGTCCGTGAAGGTTGGGGTGGGCGATGGTGGCGTGAATGAGGGTGTGCTTCCGGGTTGGGTTGGGGCGGTGACGGTGGGGATGAGGGTTGCAGTGCTGGTTGCGCTAAACGCCGCGGTTGGCGTGTGCGAGGGGGCAACGGTTGGGGGCGTTGCTGTCAGCGAGGGAGTGGTGGTCGGCAAAGTGCGCGGCGGAGCGGGTAAGTTGCCGGCAGGCAGGGTGGCGCCGCTGGTTGGCGAAGGACTGGCGGTGGGCTTGGCATCGAGGGAGGGCGGTTTGAAGTCTGCTCGGGTTTGCGGACCGAAGGGGCAAGGCTGTGTGCCGGGGCAGTTCTGACCGCCGGGTAGCCAGCCGGAATGGTTGAGGATGGTCACCTGCACCGAATTGCGGTACACCGTGTCTGTTAAATAAACCACTTCGATTTCATACTCAAAACAAGCCACCTCACCCGGCTGCAGCGGCTCATTCGGGACGATGAGCAGATTGGCGCCCGGCAGCGGCTGCCAGGTTGAGCGGCGCGGCTTGATCTCCACCTGGTCAAAGAGGGTCAAGCCCAGTGTGGGCACTTCGCCGCCGTTCATGACGCACATGCGCCCAAAGACAATGAAAACTTTTCCCGTAGCGTCCTCTTTCCACCGCGTTTGGGCAGTTTTGTAGGCTTGCAGGCTGGTGCCCGCCTGGGCGGTCCAGGTAGGGGTGAGCGTTGGGGAAGCTGTTGGAGAGGGGGTGAATGTTTCCGTCGCGGTCTGCTCGAATGACCCGGTTTCGACATCTCCAGAAACGGTCAGCACTTCTGCCCACAGTGTATCGGCAACCGGAATCAGGCTGAAGATGAGCAGCAGGCACACTGTTCCGGCTGCCAGCATGCGTCCCGGAAGATTGGGCGGTGGAATGCCGGGGAGAACCTTTTTTAGAAGATCCATTGGATCACCTTTTTCAAACCGATAACCGGCCAGCCAATTTGCGGCAAGTAGCGGACAACCTTGCCAATGACAATGGTTTGCGGCACGGGCTCATCCTGAACGTTGTTGTTATCGCCCTGGGTAATAAAAACCCGTTGCCCGTCTTGTTCGCGGATTTCAATAACGCGATGGACGATCGAGGAGCCATTGCGCTGGAATTGAATCACGTCACCAATTTCAATAGACTGGGGATCTACGCGGCTGATTAGCACCATGTCGCCGGCGACGAAGGTGGGTTTCATGCTAAACCCGCTGACCACATACGGGCGGATGCCAAACAAGCCGCCCGTGAACCAAAAGGCAACCACGATAATTACCGCCGCCCACCACCAATGGTTGATTGCCGGATTGTGGGTGGTCTTAACTGTCTCGTCAGCCGTTGGTTCGGCAGCCAGCAGCGTATTTTGCAGGTAAATAAATCCAAACAGGGGGACAAGCGTCCCAATAAAAGCTGTCATCAACCAGGAAAGATTGGGCAAGACCGGTGAAATCACTTTGAAAAGCACGCCAACCGCACGAAATGCGATGGCAGGCAGTGGACCACCCAGCCATGCCAGCAACGAGGTGAGCAGTCCTTCCGCCAGGAGGGGTAGAAAGCGCCCACCCAGGGTAGCGAGTGTCTGTTGGGGAGTGGATAGGCTGCCCCACGTGCCGGGTTGAACGAGTAAAATCAAGGAAAGCAGGCTGCCCAAGCCGACTGCCAGCAGTGGTGAGCGTCCTGCCAGTCGGTTGACCAGCGCCGCCCGGGCGGTTTCCATACCTGCCAGCCCTGCCAGCAAGTACCACAGATTGCCGATCAGCGCGGGCAGCCGGCGGGTGAGCGGCGAATAACCCATACCGGTGAATATGCCCGCCAGCAGGAATGCCAGCAATTGGAGAACACCCATCAGCGCGGCAAACAACATCAGCCGGCGTGTGGCTGGGCGCCATTCGAACCAGCCCAGGCGGGATAACCCCCAGGCTTGCCCGCCCAGTGCCAGCCATGCCAGCGGCTGGAGCACATACACGTTCAATTCTGCCGGTAAACGCGGCGCGAGGAGATACACCAGCAGGTAAGCCGTCAGCAGTCCGGTGGCAAAAATGACCCATCCCCAGTGCTCCGGCAGGCGGGGCAGGGAACGGGAGTTGAATGCACGCGGGAAGGCTAGAATCTTGTGCATAGCGCCTCGCGGGAGATGGGCGGCGGGAAACCCCGCCGCCCAAGAGTGAAAAGGTTCAATATACAGGCGCGGCGGAGAGACACTGGTCGAGAGTCGCCGATTCGTTCCACTGTGCTAGGCAAACCACGATCGAGAACTGGTAGGTGTAATTTTCTTTGGCAGGTTGCTCTACATGGAACTGAACGCTGCTCGCCTGTTCACAGGATTCATCCGGACAGGGCTCCATCTGCGTGCCAACCCCGTCCCAATAGCGTACCCAGATCTCACCGTCTTCTGCTCCATTCTTGGAGGCGAGAGTGAAATTCTTGGGGATAACCCGATAACCGCTAATGACGACTGGCACTGAACCAGTATTGGCAAAATGGACTTCGCAGTTTCCCCAGTAGGAAGGGTAGCCATTGGAGATGGTCAAATGCAGAATGCGTGCATCCTGTGGGTCAATCCTACAGGAGGTGCTGCCAACATCCTTGCGAATAGGTTTGGGGTAGGCATATGGCCAGGGATCGGGTAATGGGTCCAGTGTGTCATCGTTACAGATGCAGGAGGTCCATTTGCCGTAAACCTCGCCGGTGTACACAATGCCATCGATCAGCAAAGTCTCGCTCCATAAACCGTATGCCACGCCGGTGATCAACAACATGCCGAGCAAAAGCAGCGGCAGCCATCGGATAAGCGGGAGTCTGGTTGGTCTATTCACGATATATTCTCCCGAATTAGGCGGGTTGGGATGGGTTTAGCCCCAACCCAACCCAATCCATACGTTTTGGTTATCGCGGCTCGTTCCACTGGCGGGCTTCGATGGAGTACTGGAAGGTGTATGTACCTTTTTCCTGAACTCCATCAGCGTTGGTGAAATGAATAGTCAGGACGCAGGGGAAATACTCATCCTTGTGAATTTGGCGGAATCCTGACTCATCGATTTTGCATTCCAATAAAGCCCAATCCGGATTGTGATACCCCTGGACAGGTTCGGGTTTGTAAACATGAACCGGGACGCTGCCGGTGCTCTTGATATTGAATTCTACAAAGCAGCGCCACGAAGGGTATGCACCGGTGGTTGTAATTTGCAAAATTTCGTTATCCGTCCCTTGGTTTAGAATTTCTGCTTCGCAATTGGCAGCATCGGCTTTTTCTTTGGGTTCGGGAATGGTCAAAACTCCATCAATAGCCACACCTTCGGTAGTGTAAAGATCAGCAAATTCGACATTCACGTCGCCGGTTTGTACCGTGCCTTTGATAGTCAGGGTTTCCGACCACAAGCCGTATGCCACTCCCACGCCTGCCAGCAGGACGATGAGGAGAATGGCGAGCAATCCGAGCGGTAAACGCTTGTTCATGGTATTGATCCTTTCTTCTTGAATATGGGTGGTTTGAAGAATAGTGGACGGTCAACCTGCACAACGCGCCTGAGCGGTAAACACCTCCTTTCGCGGTTTGACAGGCATGCGGCGCGCCCTCTTGCAATGATGAAATAGGGGGGTGCTTGGGGCGGCAGCCCGCCAGCCTGCCGCCCCAAGCACGTTGTTCTCCCGCCCTGGCCGTGCTATAATCTTAAATACACAGAGGGCGCTGACCCGTGTCCCTGTGAACGCCCTCACCCGGGTGGCAGCCCGTGGTGAGGGTTCTCTTTGCCTGTCAAAGAACGGATGATCCCATGGCGGTTCCAAGCCGCCGCGAGATGGGGAGTTGCCGGTCAGCAAAGATGGTTGTGAGAAATTAACAACAAACAACCGACCACGACGGTGGTCGGTTTCGCCACTGGCTCCCTGCAGGTCCTTCTCCCATGACCGGACTGGCGACCATTTTCGGTGCCTGCAGATTATTGCCCCCACGTTTGCTTTGTTGTTGCCCCAATTTGTAGTTTTATATTAACGAATGATTAATCGAGAGTCAAGTTCTTTTGGTGATTCACGCTCAAAATTAAGCAATTTCTAATCATTTGGAATTTGGGTGCGATTTGTCCACAAATGGTTGGCTGTCTCCATGCACCGGCGGACATGCAAAGAAAATCCCCTCCGCCAACACTGGCGGAGGGGATGGTTGAAATACGAAAAGGGTCAGCGGGTGACCTGGATATCAATTACGGCGGTACAAATCACCGTGCTGCCTTCCACCACGTTCCAGGTGGCGCGGTAGGAGCCGGCGTTTTCAGGGGCGAGCATATCAACAATGAAGGTGTATTCTTTGCCGGTGGCGACATCGGCGGTCATATCCACTGCGTCTTTGTATTTCTGCATCTTTTCACCGCTGGCGTAGCGCAGGTCGATGTTATCCGCTTTCCAGTCCTTGGTGCCGGTGTTCTTCACGGTGATGCGCGCATCAAAATCATTGCGGTAGGGTAGCCGGGTGCCGGGGCGCGGTTCGACGCGCACCACCTCGCACGCCATCGGGCTAGGGGTGTTGGTGTTGGTGGCGGTGGCGTTCGAGGTTGGGGTATGGGTGAAGGTAGCGGTGAAGATCGGCGCCGGAGTCCAGGTGGGCGGCGCAGGTGTTGGACTGAAATCTGGGGTGGCGGTGGGCGGATTGGTGGGCTGCGGTGTGGCGGACGGTACCGGCACGAACGGCTCGGTTGGTCGTGCCTGTTCGGTTTGAGTGAACTGAGCCTGGATAGTCTGCACCGCCTGGGTGGCGGCGGCGTTGAGCGTCGCCTGGAAGGACAGCGCGTCCTGAGTGGGGGCTGCCGGGCTGAGTACGCCGCAGGCGCTGGTCACCGAAAAAATTAACAGCAGGAATATAAACCGGAAAACAGGTTTTTTGCCGCGCATGGTATGTCTCCTTATTTGGGATAGTGTCAAAGTCGAATTTGTTTGAACGTTCAGGAACTGCAATGAAAATGCAATGCCAGGATCGGTTATTTTACCATTCTATCCAGATTAAAGAAAAATTACCAGCCCCCTATTGGGCGAGTTTGATCATTTCCCGCCCCAAGCCTGGCACGGTAGCCGCGGCTACAATGGGTTGTCTCCAACTGGAACGCGAGATTGCTGCATCGGTTCTCGCCTGAACACCTCGGTGGACTTTCGACAGGCTCCGTCATCCTACTGGCGCAGCCCCGAACCGGTCGATGTCTGCTCCTTCAGGCGATGGCGGAGCGGGTTGCCAGTTGGTCAGCCAGGTTGATGAAATCGTCCAGCCGCCAGTGTTTACCGGAATGCAGCGGGTATTCACCGCGCAGGGCATTTTTCCAATCCGGCGGGATGGCTTTCAATCCATAGGCAGCGCCTGCCAATGCGCCGGTGACTGCACCGGTGGTGTCGGTATCCGCCCCCAAGTTAATTACCTGCACCAGGGCATCTTCGAAGGACTCGGTGGTCAGCAAACCCCACACCGCGCTTTCCAGGGTATGGCGCACCCAGCCGGTATTGCGCAGTTCTTCGCGTTTGCGCCGCGGGGCAAGCAGCACAGCGGTGCGCAGCCCTTCCGGCAGTTCGGTTTGATCAAGCGCCTGCTGGTACGCCTGACGCGGCTCGCTGCCGTGAATAAGGTGGAAAATCATCACATTGACGAAGACGCAAGCTGTTTGACACTCTTCGTGTGGATGGGTAACTTGGCTTTGCAGGCGCGACTGCTCAATCAGCGTATCCAGATCATTCCAGCAGGCGGCAGCCACCGGGAAGCAGCGCATGAGCGAGCCGTTTCCGGCGTTGTGCGGGTTCATTTGCTGGACAGTCTCGACGGCTTGTTGCCAGGACTCGCCCCGGCTGATGCGCTGGAGCACATTGGCGGTGTGAATGCCCACATCCGGCGGGTTGCTACGGTACCAGGCGCTGAAACGCTGCGCCAGGTCGTCACCATCGAGTCGCAGGTTGTGCAGCAAGCTTTCCGCCAGGGCAAGTGCCATTTCGGTATCGTCGGTGAACGAACCGGCGGGCAGGCGACCGGGGCGCATGGTGCGGATCATGCGCTCCGCCGGCGCGGCGTTGCCGAATTCGAGCGGCATCCCCAGCGCGTCTCCTACTGCTGCGCCGACAATAATTCCGCGAATCCGATCTCGAATCGTTTCGTTCATGGCTGGAGGCAACTCCTTGATGAAAACAACACAAGTACCACCGTCAACCAATTCCCCCTCGTGGAGTGGTCAGCGAATCATTGGCGGGTTGTCCGAGGGTCGAAGATCGAGTTAAGTATACCGAATTTTGAAAAATAGAGTGACTCAAGAGCCGGTCAATTGGTGGTAGAAAGCATCCAGCCGGGGGCGCACCTGTGCAACTTCGGCGCGATCTTCGACCAGGTGCAGGTTGAACTTGGCTGCCTGCGCGCGCAGCTCGTGCTGGTCGAGCGCGGTGATTACCGCCGCGGCAATGGCTTGCGGTTTATGCGCCTCCACCAACAGCCCGTTGACGCCGGGTGTGATCCATTCGCGCAGGCTTTCCAGATCGCCAGCCACCGGAAAACTGCCGCACGCCATGGCTTCAAGCAGGGTGTTGGGGGTGCCGTCGTGGGTGGTGACCGATACAGATATCGCACTGCGGGCAAACAGCGACCAAAGCTGCCCCTGTGGCAAAGCCGGCAGCAGCACCACCCGCCGGTCAAGATGTAGACGCTGCACCCAGGTTTCCGCTTCGCGCTCACCCGCCATGCCGGGGCAGACAAATACCACCTGCGGACGGCGTTCTAAAATGAGCGGGATGGATTGAAAGAAGGCGGTTGTGCAGGTGTAGGCGCGTACGCCGCGCGGATTGATCACCAGCGGCAGGTTGGGGAGGATGCGGCTTTCGAGTTCGGCGGGCAGCGTCTGGCGCTCGTTTTGCATGCGGCGCAGGTCGATGCCGCCATTGGTTGGAATGACCAGTGAGGGTTTTTCGGCAGAGAAGCCCCAGGTGGTTGCCAGGTTGAGATCGCGCAGCGCGTCGGCGTGCAACCCGTCGGCGCGAGCCAGCGCGGCGCGGGTCAGGCGCACCATGCTGCGAGTCTGACCCGCGTGCAGGGTCAGGTCATTGCCCCAAATGGACACCGCCAGCGGGATGCCGGGCGGGGTAGCCGCAGCCAGCGCGCCTTCGAAGGGGATGCGCAGCGCGTGCACCAGATCGGGCTGGATGCATTCGACCTGGGCACGGAAGCGGCGCACCGGCAGATTGAGTGCTCCCAGACGGTAACGTACCGCCAGCAGCGCAGCGCGAAAAGTGGTCACCAGGCGGCGTTTAATCCCCCTCGGATGGGATGGCTTTGATCCGCCCGCCGTGTTGCCCGGCAGCGCGCCTGCCCAGCCACTAAATGCCACCGGCAGGTACACGAAATCGGTAAGACCTTCCGGAGGGTAACAGGGAAATGAAGAGATGAGCGAGATTTGATAACCCAGCACACGTAAACTATCCAACCAGCGCAGGGTGATCGGGCTGCGCCCGTCGGCAACCAGCAGAATGTGCATACTCAGACGACTCCATTGGTGGGTGAGTTGAGCGGGGCGGTCATACCGGCGCGGTGGGCGGCGCTGTCGATGGCGCGAGCGAAGGCAGCCAGCATGTTTTCCAGGTTGACCTGCTCGCGGACAATCCGGTATGACTCCAACCCCATGCGCCGCAAGCGGGCGGGGTCCGACAGGGCTTGCTGCAGAGCAGCAGCCAGGGCGGGTAGGTCGCCGGGTGGCAGCATCCAGCCGTTCTGATCGCCCACCAGGTTGGATTGGGTGCCGTCGGCTTCGGCGACGATCACTGGCAGCGCGTAGGACATGGCTTGCTGTACCGCCAGTCCGCCGGTACCGGGCAGGACGAACAAGTCAGCTTGCGCGAAGAATGTATCCAACTCAGCGCCGTAGCGCGCGCCGAAAAAGCGTGCTGCGGGATACACCCCGGCTGCCAGGTGTTCCAGTTCGGCGCGGGCGGGACCGTCGCCGACGATCCACAGGTCGGGTTGTTGCGCTGCCGGCAGGGCAGCGCAGGCATGCAGCAGCAGGTCAATTCGTTTGCGGGCTTGCAGCCTGCCGACGTATAGCACGCGCGCGCGCTCGACTGTGAATTGCATTGGGCGCTGCGGGGGCGGCTGGGTGGGGCGGGCAGCGACTGCGTTGGGAGCGACGAAGATGCGCGCCGGATCGATCCCCAGGCGGGCGTATTGTTCGGCGCCCCGGCGGGAATAGACCAGCAGCGCGTCAAAACGTGCCAGAAAGCGGCGCCACACCACCCGTTGAACGCCAGCTAGTGCGCCTCTTCCGAGCGGCGCACCCAATCCCCAGCCGACCAGCGCGCGGCGGCGCGCGCGCATCCAATTCATCATCTGCGGGCTGCTCAGGTAGCGTGGATTGGCTTCCATCACCAACACTTCGGGCTGCCAATCATCCAGCCAGGCGCGCCCGCCGCGCTGCCAGCACAGGTAGAGCCCGCCGCGCAACAGGTGCAGGTTTCTGGCGGGGTAGAGGCGGGCATTTTCCAGATGGGTCTGCGATTCTATCGCTTCATCGGGGCGCGGCAGCCCGGCAAAGATGGCCAGCCCGCGTGGACAGGCTGCCCCAAGGGCTTCGAAAAATGGGGCGCGGTAATTGGGCAGGATGCGCTGCTGAACGCCCAAGCGGTAGGGAATGACGATTGTCTCCCAAGATGGTGGAATCATGCAACCATTACCCGGGCTGCCGAGCCGGAGGAGGTCTTCTCCACTTCGATGCGGGCGGGGAAGGCATCCTTCAGTTCTTCGAGGTGAGTGATGACCAGGATCTTGGCAAAGTCATTGCGCACTGCATTGATCGCCTCGATCAGGCGCTGGCGTCCCTCGGCATCCTGGCTGCCAAAGCCTTCGTCGACGAACAGGGTTTGCAGGCGGGCGCCGGCGCGGTGCGCCAGTACACGCGACAGGGCAAGCCGGATGGCAAAATTGACCCGAAAGGCTTCGCCGCCGGAGTACATTTCGTACGCGCGTTGACCGGCAGGATCACTGATGATGATATCCAGGGTTTCCTTCTTGTCTTCCCGGTTTTTGTCCTTAAAGTCACGCTGGGTATCAAAGCGGATGGTCATGCTGCCGTTGGACAACTGGTCGAGGATCTGGTTTGCCTGGGCTTCGATTTCGGGCAGCGCCTGTTCGATCAGCAAGGCGGGGACGCCGTCCTTGCCAAAGGCGCGTTCGAGGGTTTTTAGCCTTGAGAGCAGGCGACTGACCTCTTCGCTCTGGGATTTCAGCGTTTGCAGCCGCTGACGGACGCTGACCAGAACTTCAACTCTCTGGCGCGCCGCGCCGACCTCGCGGTGAAGGTTCGTTTCACGCTGCTTGATATCGATCAATTCGCGCTCGGCAGACTGTACATTGGGCAGATTCTCGGTCTGGCGGCGGTAATCTTGCGCGGCTTTTTGATAATCAGCGCGCAGCTGCTCCAGGGCTGTTATTTCGGTATTCAGGCTTTGTTCGTTTGCGCGGATTTCGTCAAGCAGCGGATTGAGTTCGATGCGGGCGTTCTCGAGCAGGCGCATCTTCTCATTGGCAGACCGGGCATCCTGCTCTGCCTGGCGGGTGGTTTGGTGCGCTTCCAGGTCATACCCCAGTTCGCTCAGCGCCGCGTCGATCTCTGCTAGGCGGGCACGTTCGTCCCAGGCAAAATCCTGGCGGTTAAGCCGGTCTTCCAGTTCATTCAGGCGGGGCAGTTTGAGTTGATGCCATTCGGTAATGTTTTTTTGCAGTTGTTCGATCCGCGCTTCCAATGCGCTTGCCTGGCGATTCAGCCCATTCAGTTCGCTCTCGTACACGGCGGTAGTGTTGTACTGATGTTCGATCTGCTGCTGCTGGTGTTTGAGATTGCTTAGTTCATCCCCCTGGGCAGTCGTGTGAGCCAGAATCTGCTCGAGTTCAAGGTTCAGCTGCGCTAACCGGTCAGCCCGGCTGGATTGTTGCAGCGGTTGACCGCACAATGGACAGGTTTCCTCTTCTTCTGTGCTTTGCAAGCGTTGGATGCGTTCCTGGAGAGTATCCCGCTTTTCCTGCCAGCGCCGCATTTCAGCGGATTTCTCTGCCATTTGTTCTCTTAATGCGAGTCTTTGTTGTTCAAGTTGTTTGCGAAACTGAATTTGCACTTCCAGGGCGGCGGTGCTGGCATGCAAATCGGTGAGCTTGGTCTGCGCGATGGAAAGTTCGTTCTGATCCTGTAGAAACTTTTTCTGGTCTTCTTGGAGGTGTTGAATCTCCTGTTCTAGGCGGACGCGCTCGGTTTGCACGGCGTTCTCGTATTGCGTCCGCTGCTGCTGGAGGGGAAGATACCGGCTGGAAAGCGCCTCCCAGTGCTTCAATTCTTTGTCCAGTTTTTGCCAGGCAGCGTAGGCTGCCTCGATCTCGGCGGCGTGGGTAATCTCTTCTTCCAGCAGGCGCTGACGTTTGCGCTGTTCCTCCAACCGGCGGGTGAGCTGATCGATGCGCTGTTGATCAGTCTGAATGCGCTCTTGCTGGCTGGCGAGGTGAGCACGCTGGTTTTCGAGCATTGCAGTCAGCTGTTTGAGACGGTTCACCGCCTCCTCTTTCGATTGGCGCAGCTGGGCAAGGATTTGCAGATCGCTTTCCAGAGATACAAGCTGGCGGCGGCGTTCATCTTCTTCTGATAGTTCATCCTCGCGCTCGCTGATCTCGTTGCGGATCTGGCTTAACTTGTTCTCTGCCTGCCTGCGCCGTTCGGCTGCGGCTTCCCGGTAGCTTTCCCATACTTCCAGTCCCAAAATGGTGGATAGAATCCGCTTGCGGTCAGCCGGTTTTTGCTGGGCGAACAGGTCGGCTTTGCCCTGCAGGAAAAATGAGGCGTTAATGAAAGTGTCAAAATCCATGTGCAGAACCGAGCGTATGCACGCTTCCGTTTCGCGCATGGAGTGCTCTGTGCGGGATAACCAGGTGCCATCCGGGCTGAGGGTGTGAAATTCGAGCGTGCTGGTTTTGTTGCGCGACTTGCTGCGCTGAATGCGGTAGCGATTGCCTTCGTAATCAAATTCAAAGCTGACTTCGGCAACAGATTCGAGATTATTGATCAAAGCATCGTCGCGGCGGCGGGCTTCGCCAAACAAAGCCCAGGTGATCGCATCCAGCAGTGTGGATTTTCCTGCCCCGTTGTGACCGGTGATGCAAGCAAGGTCGAATGCTGTGAAATCGACTTCGACCGGTTCGCGATAGGACAGGAAGCCTTGAATTTTTAGCCGAACAGGGATCATGCGCTCAATTCCTCAGGTTCGATAGGCAGGCGGGTGATCAAAACTTTGTCAATCCGTCGCCCGTCCATGTCGATGATTTCGAAACGATAATTGCTCCACATGAATGACTGACCGGCAGAGGGAATGCTGCCCAGTTGATTAAATATAAAACCCCCCACGGTCTGATAACCAATGCGGTCTTCCTCGGGCAGTTCCTCCACCTGGAGCAGTTCCTTGAGGTTGTCCACCGAGAGCAGTCCATCAATCAGCCACGAGCCGTCCTCGCGCTGGATGATCTGCGGTTCACCGTTCACACCGCTGCCGGGCAGTTCGCCGACGATGGCGCGCAGCACATCATACAGCGTCACCATGCCGAGCAGCCCGCCATACTCGTCGAGTACCAGCGCTTCGTGCACCCCGGCGGCTTTGATCATTTCTAATACTTTGAGCGCCGACATGCTGTCCGGCACAAAAAGCGGCGTTTGCAGCAGCGATTGGACATCAAAGGGTTCGCCGCTCAACATTTTGCTGAGAAATTCCTTGGCGGGCAGGATGCCGACCACATTGTCCAGGTTATCGTGGGCGGCAGGGTAGCGGGAGTGGTTGGTTTCGTTGATCTCTTTGAGGATTTCTGCCGGGCTTTCATCCAGGTCGATCCATTCGATTTCGGTGCGCGGGGTCATGATTGCATCGATGTAGCGGTCGCTCAACCGGAAGACGCTCTCGATCATATCCTGCTCGGCTTCCTCGAAAACACCCACTTGGGTACCCTGTTCCATCAACACTTTGATTTCCTCCTCGGTGACCGGCGGCTCATTCGAGGGGCGAATGCCAAGAATGCGCAGCCCAAGATCAGTAGAGGCACTGAGCAGGCGCACCAGCGGGAAGGTCAGGTTGGAAAGCAGGCGCATCGGGCGGGCGACGGCAGTGGCAACGGCTTCGGGGTTGTTGAGCGCCAGGCGCTTGGGGATTAATTCGCCGATGACCAGGGTAAAGTAAGTCAGCAGGATAACCACCAGCCCCAGGGCAATACCGCCACTGTAAGGGGCGAGCAGGGGAACGCGGGCGATGAAACCTGCTACCCAATTGGCGATCGTGGCGCCGCCCAGCGCACCTGCCAGGATGCCGATCAGGGTAATGCCGATTTGAACAGTGGATAGGA
Organism: Bellilinea sp.; assembly: GCA_034411135.1. Classification (GTDB taxonomy): domain Bacteria; phylum Chloroflexota; class Anaerolineae; order Anaerolineales; family Anaerolineaceae; genus Bellilinea. The sequence goes on along the minus strand of DAOUMN010000016.1, from coordinate 29,925 downwards.
ATCGATTGGGGTTTTCCGACAGTCTCAGCGCGGCGGCAGCCGCTGCATTGCCGTCTTCGGCTTTTTGCTGCAGGCGCACCTTGCGGGCAGAAACCATGGCAATTTCTGACATAGCAAAGATGCCGTTGGCAATCAGCAGGAGAAAAATGAGAATGATTTCTAGAACGGGATCATTCATTAGAATTGTGATTGGTGACCTCAGGTTTCAAAAGGAGCATTGGTTGACAGGGGTTCGGCAGAGATGATGATTTCCTGCGCCAGGCGGTTGAGCTGTTCGGCTTCCTCCGGATTGGTTTTGTTGGTTTTCCAATAGATGTCCAATAACTCCAGCGGCGTGGCAGAGGCAATGGTTTCACTTTCTCCCAGGCGAATGCGCCCCTCGATCAGCGGGCGGCGGATGAGGTGAAAATCAAAGCTGCTTTCGGCGTAGCGACGCAGCGCGGCTTCATCGATCAGTCGTTCCCAGTCGCGCGGGTAGTCGATGATCAGGCGGACGATGGCATCCTTCATTTGTTCGGCTTTTGGCAAGGCAGCGAAGATTTTTTCCAAAACCGCGCCGGGCTCGGGCAGGATATCCTTTTGTACATCACCCAGGTTGACCTGGCAGTCGATGAATCTCCGTCCGTTCAATTTGCGCCAGTCCAATTCGGTCTTGCCGCGCTCCACGGCAGCAATGACGTAATATTTTTCGTCATGGGCTTCGCCAAAGTCGACCCGCTCGATCGAGCCAGGATACACCACTGGTGGGTGTCCGTTGGGATTGAGATTCTGGGATTTGTGGATGTGACCGAGGGCAACGTAATCCAGGCGCGGATTGCGCACCAGCGAACCAGGCAGCACCAGGTCGTTTCCAAGCATTACACTGCGCTCGCCACCGTACATTGCGCCTTGCACACTGCCGTGGGCGGTCAGCACGACTGGCAGGCGTGGGTCGATTTGCTCGAACCAGTCGTCGAGAATCTGGTTGAGGCGCAGTTCGATTTGTTCGTGCACTTTCTCCATTTCCGTGCCGCTCAACTGCAGCAGTGCCATCAGCGTTGAGCGTGAAATCCACGGGATTGCCATAATCTGTACCGGCAGACCATTCAAATCGGCGGGCAGCAGCAGGCGCGGGCGGTCGATGACGTGGACATTGTCCACCTGCAGGGTCTGGTATTCCTGCAGGGCGTGAGCGCGTCCGGCTGCCGGTGAAAGGTCGTGGTTGCCAACCAGCAGCACGGTGGGAATGCCTGCTCGCGAAAGACGGATAATGCGTTTGCCCCATTCGCGCTGGAAGGTTGGGGCGGGGGTGCGGTCTTTGTAGGCATCGCCAGCGAAAAGCACCAGATCGACCTTTTCGGCAACGGCGGTATCAACAATGGTATCCAGCGCGGTTAGAAAGTCGAGCACACGCAACGGCAGACCACTGGCTGGGTCATGCCTGCCGTAGTTGGCGATATCGATATGAGCGTCAGCAAAGTGCAGGATTCGGATCATGGTTCAGCTCAGGGTTGGACTCCAAGCAACGTCGCCAGTTCGACGGCTGGATCAAAACCGGGATGGTATTCGAGGCTCTTGCGCACGTCCTCGGCGGCTCCGGCGCGATTGCCCAGGGCGAGACGTGCGCGGGCGCGCCAGACAAAGCTCTCTTCCAGGTATGGCTCGGCAGCGGCATCCAGGGTGGTGGTGGCAAGATTTTCGACATCCTGGTAACGGCCGGAGAAGTAATAGGCGAAATAGGGTCCCGTCTGGTACCACATCATCCGCCAGGGACGGTCTTTCTCCGGCAGGGATGCCATCAGGGTGAATGCCTGGTCATAGGTGCGCGCCGCGCCGGTGTAATCCTGTAGATTAACCAGGCTGGTGCCGCGGTTGAAGTAAGCGAAAAACTGCTCCAGCCCGTTCAGCCGGACGGCTTCCTCGGCGGCGTTGGCAGCGGCGATCTGGAAAGCGGTGATTGGATCGGCGTAATCACCGAGCAGGTCGAGCAGTTCGCTCTCGCGCTCCGGGGGGTAAATGACCAGAAAAACGTAGTTGAATGAGCGCCACTGCCAGAGCATATCATCGTAGGTGACTTTAAAATTGGGCTCGAAGTATGAATCCTGGGTTATGAAGACGCGTTTTGCTTCGTCGTAGCCGGTGATGGTGGAGTAATGTCCCATCCAGCCAAGCTTGCCGTTGAAATCGCGAATAACAATGCCTTTTTCGATCAATGGGACAAATCCACCGGCAACCAGCGACTTGAGCAGCTCGAGCGTGCCGCCGTGCCGCACCAGTGCGCGCAGGCGGGTGTTGGTCTGGACATAGTCTGCCATTTCGTAGGGCATGACGTTCTTGTCCTTGTCGAACGGCTTGAGCGCTGGTCCGACATCGGTGCGTTCGCCCTGCCATCCCCAGTAAGACAGACCCATTGCCAGATTTGCGGGGGCGCAATAATTCCACAAACCGTGTTGAGTCTGGTAGCGCACGCCCTCCAGGCTGACTTTGTCCGGCAGAGGGGTGGAGGTCAGCGTGGGTGTGGGCGAAAATTCAGGCGTTGGCGTGGGGGTAAATTGTGCGGCGGTTGCGGTTGGGGTAGGCGTTTCGGTGCGGCTGAAGGCTTGCATGGTGGCATCGACGATGGTGGCAATCGATTCCTCGGGCACGAAAACTGCCTGTTGGGGTGGATTAAGGGCATAGCGCGCCTGGACGCGAAGTTCATTCAGGTTGAAGAAAACACGCTCACGAATGGCGGGGACTGCCAGCACAAGTACGGCAGTCAGAATCACCCCCAAAAACAAGAAGGGGAAAACCGATTTCTTTTTTGACATAATGAAATTATAACATTTCGTCGAAACCGTATCCGCGCCTCAATGCGTTGCGTGGGAATTTTCTGATGAAAACTGCGCTCGGTTATTGGTAAGCAAGGCTTGAAAAACAATCCGCTTTACATGATATAATCTCCGGCTGTTCGATTTTTTAATAGAATGAAAGTCCATTTTTCTGGTATAAAGGATCGGAAACACACTATTAACCCTATACAATGGATCCGGCAGGGAAGAATAATTGCCGGGTTGTCATCCTTAAAAATTTGCGAGAAATTCTATGAATACAACCATAAATCGGGAAATTCCCAATCATTTTAGCCTGCCGAGGCGGATCAGCCGGTTGAGCCAGCTGGCGTACAACTTGTGGTGGGTCTGGAATCCGGAGGCGCAGCAACTCTTTCGCCAGATCAAGCACCGCCTGTGGGACGAGGTGGACCACAACCCGGTTGCCTTTCTCAAACAGGTTGAACGCAGCCTGTTGAATGCTGCAGCCAACGACCCGTACTACCTGGAATCGTATGACCGCGTCATGAAGAAGTTCGACGCTTACATGAATGCCGAGGATGCCTGGTTCAAGCAGGAATATCCCACGCTGGCGGATAAGCAGATTGCCTATTTTTCTTTTGAATTTGGGTTACACGAATCGCTGCCGGTATATGCTGGTGGTCTGGGTATCCTGGCGGGCGATCACCTCAAGGAAGCCAGTGATCTGGGCTTGCCGCTGGTTGGGTTGGGATTTATCTACAATCAAGGTTACTTCACCCAGGTGATCACCGAGGATGGCTGGCAGGAGACGCATACCAAGCACCTGGTGCTGGAAGATGCACCCATTGCGCTGTTGAAGGACGCACAGGACAAGCCGGTCACCATCTCGGTTGAGTTGCCGGGCAGGGAAGTGCTGGCGCGCATTTGGGAGGTGCGTGTGGGCAGAGTGCCCCTCTTTTTGCTGGATAGTAACCTGGAAGCCAACAGCGACAGCGATCGCCAGCTGACCGCCCGGCTGTACAGCAACGATCTGGAAGTGCGTGTCTCGCAGGAAATTTTGCTGGGTATGGGCGGTGTGCGCGCGCTGCGAAAACTGGGCTACCAGCCGCAGGTCTGGCACATGAACGAAGGGCACTCCGCTTTTCTGGCGGTTGAGCGTGCGCTGGAGCTGGTTCGCCAGGGCAACACGTTTGACCAGGCAACCGCGGAAGTGCGTAAAACCAATGTGTTTACCACCCATACACCAGTACCGGCGGGTAATGATCAATTCCCGCTTTGGCTGGTGGACAAATATTTCTCGCAGGTCTGGCCCGAACTGGGGCTGACCCGTGATCAGTTTGTTGACCTGGGGCGGCAAGCCACGCCGTGGGGCGAGAGTTTCTGCATGCCAGTTTTGGCGCTGCACCTTTCGGACCACGCCAATGCCGTGTCCGAGCTGCACGGTCAGGTCTCGCGGCGGATGTGGAACTTCCTCTGGCAGGACCGCTCGGTTGACAACGTCCCGATCTCGCATATCACCAATGGCGTGCACACCGGCACCTGGCTGGCGCGGCGGCTGCGGCTGCTGTTCGACCGCTACCTTGGTGTGGATTGGATGAAGCGCATTGACGATGCGCAAATGTGGTCGCAGGTCGAAAACATCCCGGATGGTGAGTTGTGGGCGGTTCGCCAGCACCTGAAGCGCAAATTGATTCTGTATATCAATAACCGCACCCGCCTGCGCTGGCAAAAGGGCAGTTTTCACCCCGTCCAGGCGCTGGCAAGCGGCGTGTTCCTGGAACCCTACTCGTTGACGATTGGCTTTGCCCGCCGTTTTGCCACCTACAAGCGCGGCGGGCTGCTATTGCGCGACTACGACCGGCTGATGAAGCTGATCACCAATCCCGACATGCCGGTGCAGATCATCTTTGCCGGAAAAGCCCACCCGGCAGACGAGCCGGGCAAGCTGCTCATTCAGCAGGTTTACCGGGCGGTCAAGGATGCGCGGATGGGCGGCAGGTTGGTCTTTCTGGAAGATTACGATATGAACATGGCACGCTACCTGGTACAGGGCGTGGATGTGTGGTTGAACAACCCGCGCCGCCCGAACGAGGCTTCCGGCACATCCGGTATGAAGGCTGCGCTGAATGGCGTTTTGAATCTCTCGGTAATGGACGGCTGGTGGCGCGAAGGATACAATGGTGTAAATGGCTGGGCAATCGGCGAGGATGCTGACCCGGTGGACGCTAACCAGCAGGACGAAATGGACGCACGCAGCCTGTACGAGCGGTTGGAGAAAGAGATTATCCCACTGTACTATACCAACCGCTCGGTGGACAACATTCCCACCGGCTGGATAGCGCGAATGAAGGAAGCCATCCGTACGCTGGGACCGCAGTTCAGCACGCGGCGAATGGTTAAGGAATACCTGAGTGAGATGTACCTTGCCTGCCTGAAAGTGTCTGAAGAAGAAACTGTCCGATAAAGGGGTGGATTATGCAGCTCGATTTCAGTGTGGGAGCCTTTTTAATTGCACTGGGTATCTTTGCGCTGCGGGTGTGCGATATGTCTCTGGACACCATCCGAGTGCTGTTTGTGGTGCGTGGTAAAAAGAAGCTGGCATGGATGCTCGGCTTCATGCAGTCGTTGATTTTTGTGATTGCCATCAGCACAGTGCTGTCCAACCTGACCAGCCCGTTGAGCGTGATTGGGTATGCTGCCGGTTTTGCCACTGGCAACGTGGTGGGGATGTATATCGAAGAACGCCTGGCAATTGGGCATATTCACCTGACGATTGTCAGCCCGTCGCGCGGCGCGGCTGTGGCGGAAATTTTGCGCCAAAATGGCTACGCGGTGACCGAAATCTCCGGGCGTGGCATGACTGGGACAGTCAGCCTGTTGCATGTGGACGTGGTGCGCCGCAAACTGGATGAGGTCGAAACGCTCATCCTGGAAGCCGACCGCGAGGCGTTCGTTACCGCCGAGGACGTGCGCCCGATCCGGCGTGGTTTCTGGCGGGCGTAAACTAAAGACAGAATATGGATAGCCGTCAGGATCAACCTGACGGCTATCCGTGTTATTTGACCCGGCGCACTTTTACGCGCAGTCCTTCGACATCGACTACCTCAACCCGCACTCCCTCGGGAATGCGTTCCTGTGCATCCAGCGATTCGGCGCTCCACAATTCGCCAGCCACCTGAACCATACCCTGCGGATCGATCTCACGGGTGACAATGCCGATCTGTCCGATCAGGGCTGGCTTGCCCATTGCTACCGGTGTACGCAGTGCGCGCAGGGCGAAGCCCATAAAGCCCAAAAAAGTCAGCGCAAGGATGATGCTGGCGCCGATCACCAGCGGAATGGAAAGGGTAGGAAAACCGGGCAGGCGCACCGAGTTGAACAGCACCAGCGCTCCGGTGATGAACGAAGCCACGGCAGCAATGGTCAGCCCCCCGGTAGTGGGGGTCTGCAATTCGAGTATAAATAAAATGAACGCCAGCACGATGAAGATCAAACCGAACAGGTTAACCGGAATGATGCCGAAACTGTAAAAGACCAGTGCCAGGCAGACCACACCGATAAAGCCTGCCACCCATCCGCCCGGGTTGGACAGTTCGATTAGGATCGCCTGTACGCCAATGGTGAGCAGGAGGAAGACGATGTTGGGATCCGTTAGCAGGCGCAGGGCATCTTCGATCAGCGTGGGCGGAATCTCGCGGGTGGCGGCAAATTGGGTAGAGATGACCCGTGGTTCATCGAGCACGACCACCTCAAAGCCGTCTAGCTGGCGCAGCAGGTCGGGCAGGTCGGCGGCGATGAAATCAACCAGCCCCACTTGGAGTGCTTCCTCGGCGGATGCGGCTTTGGCGGTTTCGATGGTGTCCTCTGCCAGGGCGATCGCCTCCGGCGGGCGGCGGGCTGCCAGCGTACGCACGGTTGCGCGCAGAATTTCTTTTTCCTTGGCGGCAATCGTCTCGCCGACATCCTCTCCCTGCATGCCGACCGGACTGGCTGCACCAATGGTTGTTTCGGGTGCCATGGCGCTGGCATGACCTGCCAGGGTGATCAACGTGCCAGCACTGCCTGCCATTGCGCCGCGCGGGGCGACATACACCACCACCGGGATATCGCTGGAGCGGATATCGCGGATAATTTCGTTCATGATGGTGATCGCACCGCCGGGTGTGTCGAGCTGGAGAACGACCAGGTCGGCGCCGTCTTGAGCGGCAATTTGCAGCCCGCGTAAAATATACCCTTGCATGACAGAAGTGACCGGACCTTTGGCAGTCAGCACCATTACCAGCGGCGTGCCGTTGTTTTGTTGGGCGGCAGCCGGATGAACCATTAGATTTAGTGCAAGCAGGATCAACCCTAAACCAGCCAGGATCAATCGCAAGGTGCGAATCATGCAAAACCTCCTTGTGGCAGCCCGAGCCAGAATTGGGTTGGCGTTAAGTCGATGCGGGTTGCCATTTCTATTATATCCGTTCCGGGTGGTATTTCTTATCTTCAACTGAAAAATATCCTTCTACAAGCACATGGATTAATGCAATTCCTATGCGTTGTTAATATTTTTTTTGCAAAACCGGACTATGCTTTGAAACAAGCGCACAGGCACGCCGGTGCGTGAATTTTGAGACATGAATTGCGCAGATGATTGCGCGAAAAATCAGTATGAAAGGAGACAGCACCGATGGCAAAAATTATCGGTATTGATTTAGGAACAACCAACAGCGTTGTGGCAGTTATGGAAGGCGGCGACCCGGTTGTGATCACCACCGCGGAGGGATCGCGGCTGTGCCCCTCGGTGGTCGCTTTCACCAAAAACGGCGAGCGGCTGGTCGGTCAGACCGCCAAGCGCCAGGCAGTAGTTAACCCAGAGAACACGATCTACTCGATCAAACGCTTCATGGGACGGCGTTACGATGAAGTCGAAGGAGAGCGCAAGATGGTCTCGTACCAGGTGGTGCGCGGGCCCGCGGGCGATGCACGGGTCAAAATTCCGCTGACGAATCGTGAATACGCCCCGCAGGAAATCTCTGCGATGATCCTGGCGAAACTGAAAGCCGATGCCGAAGCCTATTTGGGAGAAACGGTTACCCAGGCGGTGATTACCGTGCCGGCTTACTTCAACGACAGTCAGCGGCAGGCGACCAAAGACGCCGGTAAAATCGCCGGCTTGGAAGTGCTGCGCATCATTAATGAGCCGACTGCCTCAGCCCTGGCATATGGTTTGGACAAGAAGAAAAACGAAAAAATCCTGGTCTTTGATCTGGGTGGTGGCACTTTTGATGTATCGATTCTGGAAGTTGGCGATGGTGTTTTCGAGGTCAAGTCAACCAGCGGCGATACCCACTTGGGCGGCGATGACTGGGATCAGCGCATCGTCAATTGGATTGTTGACGAGTTCAAGAAAGAGTATGGCATTGATCTGAAGCAGGACCGCCAGGCGTTGCAGCGGCTGCGTGAGGCGGCGGAGAAAGCCAAGATCGAGCTTTCCAGCATGATGGAAACCGAGATCAATCTACCCTACATCACCGCCGATGCAGCAGGTCCCAAGCATCTGCAAATGCGCCTGACCCGCTCGCGCTTCGAACAAATGACCAGCGACCTGCTGGAGCGCTGCCGCACCCCGTTCGAGACGGCGCTGCGCGATGCCGGATTGAAAGCCGATCAGATTGACGAAGTGGTGTTGGTGGGTGGCTCCACCCGCATGCCGATGGTTCAGGACCTGGTGCGCCAGCTGACCGGCAAAGAGCCCAACAAGAGTGTCAATCCGGATGAGGTTGTGGCGGTGGGGGCTGCCATTCAGGCGGGTGTACTGGGTGGTGAGGTCAAGGATGTGTTGCTGCTGGATGTCACCCCTCTGACGCTTGGGGTGGAGACCATGGGCGGAGTGATGACCGCACTGATCGAACGCAACACCACCATTCCTGTGCGCCGCTCACAAATCTTCTCGACCGCGGAGGATAATCAGACCGCGGTGGACATTCACGTGCTGCAAGGTGAGCGCACATTGGCAAGCGACAATATTTCACTGGGACGTTTCCGGCTGGACGGCATTCCACCTGCCCCGCGCGGCATTCCGCAGATCGAAGTAACCTTTGACATTGACGCAAATGGTATTCTCAATGTGACTGCCAGGGACAAAGCCACCGGTAAAGAGCAAAGGGTGACAATCACGGCTTCGACCAACCTGAACAAGGCGGAAATCGAGCGGATGGTGGAAGAGAGTAAACGCCATGAGAGCGAAGACCGCCGACGGCGCGAGATCATCGAAGCCCGCAACATTGCTGACAACCAGATTTACCAGGTTGAAAAGGCGCTGAAGGAACAGGGCGATAAGGTTGCGATGGAACTGCGCCAGGAAGCCGAAGCCAAAATCGCTGAACTGCGCCAGGCGATGAATGGTGAAGACGATCAGCGTATGCGCAGCCTCGGCGAGCAATTGCAGCAAATCTACGGGCGTATTCTGCAAAGCACCGCGACGCAGCCCAATACGGCAGGCGGCAACGGTCACTACGAAAGCAGCACCAGCCCGGAAGGCGATGTGGTTGAAGGAGAATTCAAAGAAGCCTGAGTCGGGATAAAGAACAGCGCACCCTGGCAAGTCAGCAGGTGCGCTGTTTTTATTTTTATTGGGGTGGAAGGTTATCCTTCGACCAGAGTGCCCTTAATTTCGCCCATCAAAGAGAGACGCAGGGCATCTGGATCCCACAGATTGAGCACCAGGATGGGTAGTTTGTTCTCCATACACAGCGAAATGGCGGTGCTGTCCATCACTTCCAGGCGGCGGTTGAGCGTTTCGATGTAGGAGATGTGGTCGAATTTGATGGCGTTGGGGTTGCGATGCGGATCACTGTCGTACACCCCATCCACCTTGGTAGCTTTTATCAACACATCGGCATCGATTTCGCAGGCGCGCAGCGCGGCAGCGGTATCGGTGGAAAAATAGGGATTGCCGGTACCCCCGCCGAAAATAACCACCCGCCCTTTTTCCAGGTGGCGAATGGCGCGGCGGCGGATGTACGGTTCGGCGACGGCGCGCATCTCGATTGCCGACTGGACACGGGTAACCACGCCGCACGATTCGAGCGCATCCATCAGCGCCAGTGCGTTCATCACTGTGGCAAGCATGCCCATGTAATCCGCTGTGGCGCGATCCATGCCCAGGTCCAGCCCGGCTTTGCCCCGCCACAGGTTGCCTGCGCCGATGACAATAGCCACATCCACGCCCATTTCGCGCACTTCGCGCACACGCAGGGCAATGTCGCGGGCTTCTTTCGGATCGATGCCGCTGCCCTGCGGACTGGACAGCGCTTCGCCGCCCAGTTTGAGTAGAATTCGATGGTATTTCAGTCCGTCCATACCGCTCCTTTGTGGGATCAAAAAGCCAACCTTGCGGGTTGGCTTTTTTCGAGATTACTCTTCCTGTGATGTTTCTCCCAACGCCCAGCGGGTAAAGCGCCGGATGATGATATTCTCACCGGTTGAGACGATGGTTTCGTTGAGCAGGTCTTTGATCGTCTTGCTCTCGTCGCGAATATACTTTTGGCGCAGGAGCACAAATTCGTCTTTGAACTTGGTCAGCGATCCTTCGACAATGCGTGGCAAGATTGCTTCGGGTTTGCCGTCTTCGCGCGCTTTGGCGGTGGCGATGGCTGCTTCGTGATCGAGCACTTCCTGTGGGATGTCTTCTTCGGAGATGTACTGCGGTGAAGCGGCGGCGATTTGCAGGGCAATTTCGTGGGCAAAATTGCGGAAAACCTCGCTGCGCCCAACGAAATCGGTCTCACAGTTGACTTCGACCATGACGCACACCCGCCCGTTGCCGTGCGAGTAGACATCAATCACGCCTTCCGAGGCAACCCGGTTGGCGCGTTTGGCAGCGGTTGCCAGTCCTTTTTCGCGCAGGAAATCAACGGCTTTATCGTAGTCGCCGTTGGATGCTTCGAGCGCTTTGCGGCAGTCCAGAATTCCAGCGCTGGTGGCTTCGCGCAGTTTCTTAATCATATCGGTGGTGATCGTCGTCATTTTCAATCCTCAAAGGTCGAATGCGATTCTATTGGTAAAGAAGACTACTCTTCTTCGCTCTCTTCTGCGGGTTCAACTTCCTCAACGCTGGCGCGCGGGTTCATCTTTGCCAGGGTGGCTTCGCCGAGTAACTCGCTGTCAGCCAGTTCGTCTTCCTCAAGAATTTGGCGGCGCGGGCCTCGAGTGGCGGGGGTGACAAGTGGAGTAGCTTCTTCCATTTCCTCGCCGGTGTCTTTGCGCATGGCTTTGCCTTCCAACACGGCGTCGGCAATTTTGCCAACCAGCAGTTTGATCGCGCGGATGGCGTCGTCGTTGGAGGGGATGACGTAATCAACCCCGCGCGGGTCGCAGTTGGTATCGACCAGGGCGATGATCGGGATTTCTTTGAGATTGGCTTCGTGTACCGCGGTTGCTTCGCGGGTTACGTCGATGATGAACAGCAATTCCGGCGGGCGGGTCATCTTGCGGATGCCGCTCAGGCGGGTTTCCAGGCGCTTGATCTCGCGTTCGATCATCAGCGATTCTTTCTTGGTCAGGCGGTTGATGTCGCCGCTGTCGCGCATGCGTTCGAGCCGCTCCAGTTCCTGGATGCGGTCGAAAATGGTCACCCAGTTGGTCAGCGTGCCAGGCAGCCAGCGCTCGGTGACATAGGGCATACCGCAGCGGGTGGCTTCTTCTTGAATGGTTTCCTGCGCCTGGCGTTTGGTGCCAACAAAGAGGATGGTGCCCCCTTCGGCAACGGTTTTGCTGATCACCTGGTACGCCTGGGTGAGTGCCTTGACGGTCTGTTGCAGGTCGATGATGTGAATACCATTGCGCTCGGTAAAAATGAACGGGCGCATGGACGGGTTCCATTTGTTGGTGCGGTGTCCGAAGTGCACGCCGCTTTCCAACAGGGCTTTCATGGAAATAATGGAAGCCATTGTGAGTCTGTTCTCCTTTTTGCGTTATTCCTCCGCTCCTTTCTTCCCAGTCCTGAACTGCGCGGGGCAGCACGCCAGGTATGGTCGAGGAGCGTGCGGGATGATGGATTTACTGTTTCATACGAACAGCCGCCGAAGTATACCACGCCCGGCGCGATTCGTCTAGAAATGAATTATTCATGTTGTATTGGGCAACCAATTATGATAGCATTTATCTGATATGCCCGCTCCTACCAAGCCCACGCTTGAGGAATTGCGCCAGCGAAACCAGCAGGTTTTTCGCCAGATTGCCACCGAATATGACTCGCTGCGCTTTCTGCACCTGACTGCTGAACGGTTCGTTGAGCATGCCCGCCTCTTTACCGGGGCGCGGGTGCTGGATGTTGCCAGCGGCACCGGCACGGCTGCCTTTGCGGCAGCGGCACATGTCGGACCGGCTGGCACGGTGATTGGGGTAGATCTGTCCGCCGAGATGCTGGCTGTGGCGCGGGGTACTCGGGCGCGCCTGGGACTGGATAACGTTCACTTCCTGGTAGGGGATGCCAGCCGGTTGGGCTTTGCGGCTGGGCAATTCGATGTCGTTTTGTGTGCCTCGTCCCTATTTTTCATGCCCGATATGGTAGCCACGCTGGCGGAATGGCGGCGCATCACCCGTCCGGGCGGCGTGGTGGGGTTTTCCTGTTTTGGCGAAGGTTTGTTTCAGCCCATGGAGCGGTTATGGGCTGCCTGCCTGGAACGCCACGGGATCAAACCGCAGCGCCCGCCAATTGGCAGGCTGAAGGATACGGAGATATGCCGCCAACTGATGAAACAAGCCGGACTGCGGAATGTTCATGTGCGCAGCGAGCAGCTGGGCTATCATCTGGACAGCCTGGACCAGCGCTGGCAGCTGATTACCAGCGGGCTGGAAGGGGTTCCACTGGCGAGCCTGAATCCGGAACAAATCGATGCGCTGCGCGCCGAGCATTTGCAGGAGGTACAAACCTTGCTCGGTTCACAAGGATATTGGCTGGACGTTCCGGCGCAATTCGTCTTTGGGACAACCTAAAGCCGCCCGGCTCAGTGCTGTTTGCGAAAGCGCACGACCCCGATGGTGAAAAACACCAGCGCAAAACCGAGCAAAACACCTGCTTCCAGCAAAATACCGTTAACACCCTCGCCACGCAGCAGCAGGTCGGTCATGCCGAGCATTGCCCAGGTGGTTGGCAGTACCTTGACCGCCGTCTGGGCTGCCTGGGGGAACAGTTCAAGCGGATACCAGCAGCCGCCCAGCAACGCCATCACCATTCCCATCAGGATGCTCAGGTTATTTGCCTGCGCTTCGGAGCGCATGATGGTGCCCATTGCTGCACCAATCGCCGCGGCAGCCAGAGCCGAGGCGACCAGCAGAATCGCCAATGCCAATGGTTCGCGCCCCCAGGGCACCTTTAGCACCAGAATGGCAAAGCCAATCAGCAGCAGCATTTGCAGCAGTGCCATCAGCACCTGACCGCCAATCGTAGCGAGCAAAAAGGTGGCTTGCGAAGTGGGCGTGGTCAACAATCGCCCAAGTGTGCCAGTGTTGCGTTCATACGCTAATAGCGCGGAGATACCGAAAAGGGGAATGAATACCCAGGTGATCATCTGTCCGGCGGATGAATTGGCGCGCGGGTCGTAGGAAACCGGGTCGGCGGTTTCGGCGCGGGTGATTGCCAGCCGCTCGGGGGTTTGCGATTGCAGTGATTCGGCCAGTACCAGGGCATTGTCGAAATAAGCTGCGCGTTCCGCTGCGGAAGAAAAAGGCTGAACTGTTTCCGCTTCTGCAACCGCATAGCGGGCTGCCTGAATACTCAGGCTAACCTGGCGCAGCGCGGATTGGATGGAACGCTGCGCGCTCAGGGCGGTCAGGTTATTGGGCTGGGATTGAAATTGCAGCGGGATGGTTTCGCTTTCCAGTGTTTCCATGCTGGTGTTGGTGGGAATGAGCAACCAGAAGGCGTTGGTGCGTTCCCGGAAACGCTGTTCGGCTTCAGCGCGAGTGACTAATTCGGGACGGATAACGGTGGATTTTTCCAACTCGCTGAAAATACGCTGCGAAAGCGGGCTGTTGGCTTCGTCAACAACCGGTAACACACTACGAAAATCAGAGTTAGAGCCGGGTGTGCCGCCTGCAAGCAAGAAAGTAAAGATAATTGGCAGGATAAGGAAGAACACCCACTCAGCAGGTGTCGTGAAGCGCAAGATGAAATCTTTGCGGATAATAGCCAGGATTTTTCGCATTCGTTGATATCCTTTTGCTCAGGATTGAACCAGGCTGCGATTGCGGGAGAAGAGCAACACAGCAATGCCGAACAAGAGCATGCCCATCACCAACAGTCCGGTCAATGGTCTGCCCAGGTCGGTCAGTGTGCCGCCCAGGGCAAGGATGGTAAAGCCATCCAGTCCCCAGGCATTGGGGGTGATCCGGCTGAGCAGGCGCACCGGAGCAGCCATCTGCTCCAGGCTGATGAAACTGCCACCCAGAATGCCGAAAAGCAACATGACCGCCGAGCCAATGGTGCTGACCTGTCCGGGTGTGCGCGCAAATGCCGTGATCATCATTCCCCAGCCGGTGGCAGCGAAGGTGGCGAGCAGGATTAGCACCGCTACCCCGGCAAAGTCACCCCAACGCAGATTGAACAGCAGGCTGCTGCCGCCAATCAGAATGACCAGTTGCAAAACGCCGGTGATGTAAGTGCCGAGCATTTTTCCAGCCAGAATTTGGGCGACAGCGGTGGGTGAGGTGAGCATGCGCTGCAGTGTGCGCTGGCGACGTTCCGCCAGGAACGAACGTCCCCCATAGGTGACGGTGAACATGAGAAAGAGCAACGCCATGCCCGGAGCCATATACGCCATCACATCGAATGGAGCTGATTGGACTTCCGCAGTTGTGCCGACCAGTTCAAGGGTCAGGGAGGGCTGGGCGAGGGGGGCGGCGGACTCCAGCCGCTTACCCATTTCCTGCCCGTAGGCTAACGCATTCTGGGGGGCAAGTATCCCGGATTGGATCATCTGGGTCACGGCGGTCATGCCGGTTATGCGTCCTTCTTCCACCCGGCTGAGGAACTCCTGCAGAATGGTTTCGATGATGGCAGAGCTGTTGGGGCGGGCAGGGTTGGCGTAAAATTGCAGCTGCACAACCTGTGTTGTCTCCACCGGCTGGTTGAGGGCAGGGATAATGCTGCGGGTGAAGCCGGGCGGGACAAGTACCACGCCTGCCACCTGGTCTTCATCCACTGCCTGGCGGGCAGATTCCAGATCGGTGACCACTTTCGGCTCCAGCAGTTCTTCCAGTTCGGGGGATTGGAAGGTTTCCACCAGGGCGTTGCCGAGGGCTTCGCCGTCCTGGTTAATGATCAGTACCGGGATTTGGCTGGGACCGGAGGACTGCCCGGCGGGTGAAGCCAACCGGCCGGTGATCAGTGCCATGCCCAGGGTCAGCAGGAAGGGCGCTGCAAGCATCAAGATGATGGCTGCCCGGTCACGGAACGCCAGTTTGAGGTCCTTGGCTGCCACGAGGAAGATTTTTTTCATTGCGACATCCTCAATCGCGCAGCGCGCGCCCAGTGAGTTGCAGGAAAACGGCTTCCAGGTTGGGCTCTACGATTTGCACGGTGCGGATTTTTAAATTAGCTTCACTGCAAGCCTGAACAACGGCGGGCAGTAGCTCATCTGCGGCTTTGACCAGCACGTCCAGACGGTGGTCTTCGGCGGTGACCTGAAAAACGCCAGGGATGCGTTGAATTTTTTCGATGAGCGGGGTGGTAATTTGCTCTTCGCTGAAGTTGAGGACGAGGGTTTCTTTTTGCCCGACCCGCTGTACCAGTTCATCCTGGGTGCCGATGGCAATCATTTCGCCGTGGTCGATAATTCCCACCCGGTGTGACAGCTCCTGGGCTTCCTCCATATAGTGGGTAGTATAGAGAATGGTCATGCCTTGGCGGTTGAGGTCTTTGACCGTGTCGAGAATGGCACGGCGGGATTGTGGATCGATGCCGACCGTTGGCTCGTCCATAAACAACAGGCGAGGGCGGTGCAGTAGCCCAACGCCAATGTTGAGGCGGCGCTTCATCCCACCGGAAAAGGTCTTGACGCGTTGGCTGGCTTTCTCTTCTAGCCCGGTTTCGATCAGCACCCTCTCAATGCGCTGGCGTAAATCCGCCCCGCCTAGACCATACATCTGTCCCCAAAAAAGCAGGTTTTCGCGCGCGGACAGGTCTTCGTACAATGCAATTTCTTGAGGGACGATGCCAATTGCTTTGCGCACCGCGTACGGCTGGCGGACAATCGAGTGACCGTCGATCAGCGCATCGCCGGATGTAGGGGGGAACAGGGTGGAAAGCATCGAGATGGTGGTGGTTTTTCCGGCGCCGTTGGGACCCAGTAGGCTGAAAATCTCGCCTTGTTCAACAGTAAAGGAAATACCCTTAACCGCGGTCAAATCACCATAGTGCTTGACCAGGTTTTCGACTTGTAAAATTGGGGGCATGCCAACCTCCGGGGAAAATGTTTACTAGCTTATTATACGAAAAAACCTCAACCAGGTTTTGGTTTCAAATTAATTTGCATACCTTAGGCTCGACCAGTTGTTTTGCAGGGGGTAGCCGCACGGGTGGGATTGTGTTATATTGACATTGTTGATCTATTTACAGGTGTTTAGAAGCGAAGGTGTCCCATGTCTCTGTTCGATTCCCCCCAAAAACTGAAGACTGCTCTCAATGGACAGCAATACATTGCCAGTGATGAAATTGCCACCGTGTTGTACCTAAGCCAGGCACTGGGTAAACCGATTCTGGCGGAGGGCCCCGCCGGGGTGGGCAAGACCGAGCTGGCGAAAGCCCTGGCGAGCGCTTCCGGTTATGAATTGATCCGCTTGCAGTGTTACGAAGGGCTGGATGAAACCAAAGCACTGTACGAGTGGGAATACGCCAAGCAAATGTTGTATACCCAGCTGCTGCGCGATAAACTCCAGGATCTGTTAGCCCGCGCAGACAGCCTGCGCGACGCGGCGGACCGCCTGGCGCAGGAAGAGGATGTGTTCTTCTCGATGCGTTTCCTGCTACCGCGCCCGTTGATGAAAGCCGTGTTGTCCAAAACGCCGACTGTTTTGTTGATCGATGAAATTGACCGTTCAGATGCCGAGTTCGAAGCCTTTTTGCTTGAGATCCTCAGCGATTTCCAAATCAGCGTGCCGGAACTGGGCACACTGAGCGCAGTTCACCGTCCGCTGGTCATTCTGACCAGCAACAACACCCGCGAATTAAGCGAAGCGCTCAAACGGCGCTGCCTGTACCTGTTCATCGATTACCCCAGTCTGGAACAGGAACTTGCGGTGGTACGCATGAAAGTGCCGGGCTTGCCGTCCCGGCTGGCGCGTGATGCCGTGGAGTTGGTTCAGCGCCTGCGAACGATGGATTTACGCAAATCGCCCAGCATCAGCGAGACGCTTGACTGGGCAAAAGCGTTGCTTTCGCTCAATGCCAGTGCATTGGACGAGCGCACCCTGGAGATAACGATGAGCGTGCTGCTTAAACACGAAGCCGACCTGCAACGCGCGCGCCGCTTGCTCAACCGATCGGACACTGATGATCTGCCCTCCAGCCGCACCCCGCCGCGTCCGCGCTGGCAGAACTAAACCCGCTTGCACCGGCAAGGAAAGGAGGTTTCGGTATGGAACGACGCACGGCTCAATTTATTTCAGCGCTGCGCGCCAGCGGCGTGCGTATCAGCCTGGCAGAAAGTGCGGATGCCTTTCAGGCTCTGGTGCGGATGGGTGCACAAGACCGCGAACAGTTTCGCATTTCCTTGCGGGCGACCTTGATCAAGGACGCGCGCGATTTACCGGTATTTGAACGCCTTTTTCCACTTTTCTTTCGTTCCAGCGAGCCACCGCCTATGCAGGATGCTGCGGAAGGTCTGACCCCGCAGGAAGCACGCCAACTGGCGGAAGCGCTGCGCCAGTTTACCGGCAGGTTGCGCGAAATGATGCAGAAATTACTGCAAGGCGAACCGCTCAGCCCGGCGGAACTGAATCAACTCGACCAGATATTCCATACCAACCAGCGGCTTGATCTGCGCGACCAAAATTGGCTCAGCCGCCAGATGGAACAGGCGCTGCAATTCAACGAAGTGCGCCAGGCGCTCGAAGAACTGCTCAAGCAGCTTCAGGCAATGGGGATGAATCGCCGCAAGATCGATCAATTGCGGCGTGGGCTGCAAGCCAACCTACAAGCCATGCAGCAACAGGTTCGCCGGCAAGCCGGGGAGAGCATCCTGCAACGAATGGCGGAAAACCCGCGCGAGCAGCCGAGCGATGGACTGCTGCAACGCCCCTTCCAGGCGATTACCCCGCAGGAAATGCACCAGCTGCGCAAGGAAGTACGCCGCCTGGCGGCAGCGCTGCGTACCCGCCTGGCGCTGCGTTTGCGGCGGGCAAAAGGTGGACAATTGGATTCCAAAGCTACGCTCCGAGCCGGCTTGAAATACGGTCATGTGCCGCTTGAACTGCGTTTCCGCGACCACAGCCTGAAACCCAAACTGGTGGTCATCTGCGATATCAGCACTTCGATGCGCTTCTGCTCCGAGCTGATGCTCAGCCTGTTGTATGCCATTCAAGACCAGATCAGTAATACCCATGCCTTTGTGTTCATCAACCGGCTGGTGTATATCTCACCGGGTTTTGCCCAATTGGATGCGGAACAAGCCATTGAGCAGGTGCTGCAGCGTATGCCGCCGGGTTATTACAACACCAACCTTGGTCAGGCGCTGGTGGATTTCCAGAACCAGTATCTCCACACCCTTGACTCGCGCACGACAATGATCCTGGTGGGCGACGGCCGCAATAATTATAATGATCCCCGCACAGCGGAATTGCAGCGCCTGGCGCGCCGTTCACGCGGATTGATCTGGCTTAATCCGGAACCAATCTGGTTGTGGGGCAGCGGGGATTCGGATATGCCGAAATACGCACCTTACTGCCAGCGTATTTTCCAGGTTTCCAATCTGATGCAGCTGGCGGAAGCGGTGGATCAGATGCTGACCCATTGAGCTGACCAGCGGGGGCATTAAATCAGACTTGACAAATTGGACAAAAATTATAGAATTATAGAAACCATTTACCGGTTGAGTTCTTCTCGAAACCCTTGATTAAGGAGTGATGACATGTCCGGACATCAACATGACAGTTGTGGGTGTGGAGGTTCTTGCGGGTGCAGCGGTGAACACGGCGACATGGTTGCCTTGACCCGAGACGACTATATCCAGCGCCTGGAAGACTACTTGCGTGACCTGAAAGCCGAAATTGAGGCGGTTGAGCGCGAATTGCATATGCTTCGACAGACCGCCTGAAGCAGCCAGCCATGGTGTGAAGGCAGGGTGGTTGCCCTGAAATGAATTTGGTTTTATAAGATGCCGCCGACCGGCGGCATCTTTGTTCAACCTTCTTAACAGAACCGTAAAACAGTCGCCTAGGGGTTGGTGGTATAATTCCGTTGTCTAACAATTTACCAGTTTTGATGAATGATTTCTCCCTATTTCGCAATAATTTCTTAACGGTATAAAAGAAACCGTTCAGCTGCTAGGCGGCTGATTTCAAGGACAAGGAATCCCCTTCGATGGCAAATCCCGATTTGATTTTTCTGCACGCTCCCAGCGTTTATGATTTCCGGCGCGAGTCGATCCTTTACGGTCCGGTCAGCGATCTGGTACCCTCGACTCCGGTCTTCGAGATGTACCCGATCGGCTTCACCACCATGGCAGAGTATCTGGAACGCCACGGCCTGCGCACGCGGATCGTTAACCTAGCGGTGCGCATGTTGGATGATCTCGATTTCGATGTTGAGGATGCGGTTAACCGAATGGACGCGGCGGCGTTTGGGATTGACCTGCATTGGTTGCCGCACGCGCATGGTTCGGTCGAGGTGGCGCGCATTGTCAAGCGCTACCACCCCAACCGGGCGGTCATTTTTGGTGGTTTTTCTTCCAGCTATTTTCATAGCGAATTGATCCGTTACCCGCAGGTGGACTTCATCGTGCGCGGTGACTCGACCGAATACCCGTTGCTGCTGTTGATGCAATACCTGCGCGCCGGCGGGGATATCCGCCCGGCACCCGGTTCGGCTTCGGCGCAGGTACTCGAACAGATTCCCAATTTGTCCTGGAAGGATGCTAGTGGCGAAGCACATGCCAACCCGATCTCCTACAGCCCGGAAACGCTGGATGATCTGCTGATCGATTATACTCACGTGCTGCGCTCGGTGGTCCGTTATCGTGACCTTGCCAGTTACAAACCATTCCGCAACTGGATGAAATACCCGATCACGGCGGCGTTGACCACGCGCGGTTGCCGCTACAATTGCGTTACCTGCGGCGGCTCTGCGTGTGCCTTTCGCTCCATTCATAACCGGCAAAAACCTGCCTACCGCGCTCCGGAAAAACTGGCGCAAGATATTCGCCGGATTGGCGAGTTCAGCAAAGGTCCGGTGTTTATTCTGGGAGATATCCGCCAGCCTGGTGAGGAGTATACCCGCCGCTTCCTGGACGCAATTGCGGGGTACAAGAAGCCGGTTTTTATCGAGTTGTTCGATGCTGCGCCGCGCCAGTTTTTCAAAGATGTTGCCCAGGCGCTTCCTAACTTCACGGTCGAAATTTCGATGGAATCGCATGACGAAGCTGTGCGCAAGGCGTTCGGGCGCCCCTATACAGATGCGGAGATCGAACGCTGCATGGACGACGCGCTCGAGGCAGGCTGCAAACGGCTTGACCTGTTCTTCATGGTCGGTTTGAAAGGGCAGACTTACGAATCGGTGATGGGTACGGTTGAATATTCGCGCCGTTTGTTAGAGCGTTACGCCCGCAATGGAGAAACACGGGTCATCCCGTTCATCTCGCCATTGGCACCGTTTGTCGATCCAGGCAGCCGGGCATTCGAAGAGCCCGAAAAACATGGTTACCGCCTGTTCGCCCGCACGTTGGAGGAGCACCGCAAACAACTGCTGGCGCCTTCCTGGAAGTATGTTCTAAACTATGAAACAGTGTGGATGAACCGCGATCAGATCGTTGCGGCGACGTATGAATCGGGACGGCAATTGAACCTGCTCAAGGGCGAGTTTGGCGTTCTGGACGCCGAGCTGGTCAATGCGACCGATCGGCGTATTGCCCGGGCTGTTGAATTAATGGCGGAAATCGACCACATCGTCCAAACCGTGCGGGACCCGGCGGAACAGCGGGTGCACCTGAACGAGTTGAAGCACCACGTGGACAATGCCAACCTGAGTACCGTGTGTGATAAACGCGAACTGGAAATCCCGGTGCGCGGAACGACGATCAATTTCCTACAAGCGGCGGCGACCGTGGTGGGCGACTGGTGGCGTGACCGGGCGAAGGCTGCCCGGCAGGATTGAACCCAAGCATCAGCCGAAACTTTGCATTAATTGAGACTGTTCAACCGCCCGAACGCTGCGCTAGCCGTAATGACCGGGTGGTTTGGCGCATTCGTTGCGAAGTATGGTGAATCTGTACCGCCCACAACAGCATGTAAATGGATTGAAAGGGTAAACCGGGCAGTTTATGATAGAATGAATCCAATCGGGGATTTTGATCTCCAAATCCTCATTGGAGGATACTGGATGGGCTGGTACAGCGTTGATACGCAAGGTACGTACTATGAAAGTATGCCCAAGGTGGAGCTGCACCGTCACCTGGAGGGTTCGCTTCGCATCCAAACCTTGTTAGAGATTGCCCGCACGCATGGTATGACCCTGCCGCTGGATAATGGTTTGCGCGGGCTGGTACAGATGCAGCCCAACGATCCACTGACATTCAATAATTTTCTGGCAAAATTCCAGACCCTGCGTCTGTTCTACCGCTCACCGGAAATCATCCGGCGGGTGACCCGTGAGGCAATTGAGGATGCCGCGCTCGACCAGATTCGCTACATGGAAATGCGCTTCACGCCAGTCGCGCTCAGCCGGCAGCAGGGTTTTCCACTGCGTGATGTGATGGATTGGGTTTGCGCCGCGGTAGAGGAAGCCTGCCGGCAGTATGCCATCCAGGTGCGGCTGTTGGTTTCGATGAACCGTCACGAACCACTGGAACTGGCGGAGGAAGTAGTGCGCCTGGCGGTTGATTTTCACGACCACGGGGTGGTTGGCATCGACCTGGCAGGCAACGAAGTCGAATTCAACGCCATTCCCTTCCTGGACTTGTTTCGCGAAGCCCGCCAGTCTGGACTGGCTCTTTCGGTGCATGCCGGTGAGTGGGGCGGTGCGGAAAATGTGCGCCAGGCAATCCAGGATTTCAACGCTGACCGGATTGGGCATGGCGTGCGGGTACTGGAAGATCCGCTGGTTGTTGCGTTGGCGGCAGAACGCCAGACGACCTTTGAGGTGTGCATTACCAGTAATGTGCAGACCGGCGCAGTGCCAGGATTGCGTGCGCACCCGCTGCTGCGTATGCTGCGCGCCGGTTTGAATGTGACCATCAACAGCGATGATCCCGGTATTTCGCGCATCCGTTTGAGCGATGAATACCGCCTGGCATGCGAAGAACTTGGATTGACTCGCTTTCAGTTGGTTGAACGGGTGCTTGGCGCTGCTCGAGCAGCATTTTTACCTCCCCACGAACAAGAAGCGCTGCTCCAGCGTTTGAAAATCGAGATTGACATCCTGGAAGAAACCTGAGCCGAGGAAAGATGCATATCCTGGTTACTAACGATGACGGCGTTAACGCGCCGGGTTTACTTGCGCTTGTGCAAGCCGTGCGACCGTTTGGCAAGGTGAGCGTTTTGGCGCCCGACCGCAACTGGTCTGCATCGGGGCATGTCAAGACATTGCACCGCCCGCTGCGTGTCAAGGAAGTAGAACTGGCAGACGGCAGCCCGGCATACGCCAGTGACGGCGCGCCTTCGGATTGTGTAGCGTTGGCGGTGTTGGGGATTTTGCCGGAATCGATCGACATGGTAATTTCTGGGATCAATCCGAATGCCAATGTTGGACATGATGTTACCTACTCCGGGACGGTTACTGCCGCGATGGAAGGCGCAATTTGGGGGCTGCCTTCGCTGGCGTTTTCAATTGACCGCAACGAAGCCCATCATCATTCGTTGCACTACGCTACCGCTGCCGCGGTGGCAACGCAGCTTGTGCCACTGGTCATTCAGAATGGGCTGCCGGAGCATGTCTTGTTGAATGTCAACATCCCCAACCAGCCTCTGGAAGCCTTGCGCGGCTGGCGGGTAACCCGCCTGGGGCTGCGCATTTACCGCGACGAACTGATCCGCCGCGAGGACCCGCGCGGCAAGCCGTATTACTGGATTGGCGGCGATGAACCGACCGGCGTGCCGGAGGAAGGCACCGACATCGGGGCATTGGCGGGCAATTACGTTTCGATCACGCCGGTGCAGTTGGATCTGACTGCCCACACTGCACTGGATCGGCTGCGCGGCTGGTCGTATCCGCCATTGATTTGAGCCGGGCGCGGAGGTCGATGCGGTTCTGTCCGCCGGATTTTACCAATTCAGGTGATCTTCGGCGCGGCTGAATGTTATCAATTCGGCTTGTCAAGCCATTCCTTTCTGCTATACTTGAAAAGAACCCGTACGATCATCCGAGCAGCACCCTAAACCTGTTTGTCGAACCACACTACCCTTACTTAAGGAGAATTGAGAAATGCAGAATACGGTACGTGACTGGATGAACGATCTGGTGGTCTTCGTTGATCCGGAAAGCCTTGTTTTGGACGCGTTGGGCACCATGCGCCGCCGTTACATCAACAGTCTGATTGTCAAAAAGACGGCTGATTCACCGGATTACGGCATTATCACCTCCATCGACGTGTGCGACAAGATCGTGGCTCAGGGCAAGGACCCGTCCAAGGTAAAAGTGAAGGACATTATGAGCGCGCCGTTGATTACGGTCACCCCGGAGATGACCATTTCGGAGTGCGCGCGGGTGATGAAGGAAAAACGGATTCACCATTTGCCGGTCGCGGATGCCCATGGGGCGGTGATTGGGATGATTTCCGCCAATGATTTTCTGGTCATTGCCGAAACGTTGGGTCGGGGACCCGGGGAACGGTTGCTTTCCTGAAGGGTTCTTAAAAAACGACTGCCTATTGCAAACGGCGCATCGGGTATAATTCATTCCGATGCGCCGTTTGGTTTTTAACCTTTTTATTATCTCCGCGAGTGTCTTGTGGCTGGCTGCGCTGGTCTTTCCATCAGAGATTGCCCAGGCTCAGGTTGGCACGGTGTGGGAGTTGATCGACGCGGTCAACGGAGTTCGTACTGCCAATGGATTACCAGCGCTGGAGGTGGATGCAGCCCTGATGAGCAGCGCCCAGGCAACCGCCGATATCATGGCATCCAGTGGATCGTGCGCGCACATTGGCAATGCCAGCGGGCGGGCGGCGGCTGCCGGCTATGGCGGAGGTGCCAAGGTGTGGGCGACCGAGAACATTGCCTGCGGGCAGGACCTTTCGATCCAGACCACGGTTTACAGCTACTGGGCAGATGCCACCCACATGATCCCGATGGTCAATGCCAGTTACACCCACATTGGCGGCGGAGTGACGGTGGTCAACGGGCGGGTTTATTATGTCATCCACGCCGCGTACACCAGCGGCAGCCCGGGCAGTGCTCCGACTGTGGGCGGCGGCAATCCGTCCACCCCGGCAGCACCGCGGGCAACGATTGCCATCATTCAACCGGTAATCACATCCACCCCCAACCCGGACGGATCGGTGGTGCATGAGGTTAAAAGCGGACAAGCCTTGTGGAGCATTGCCATTGCCTACGGGATCAAGATTGCCGACCTAATCGAACTGAACAAGCTTGGGCAGAATACTGTGCTGGTTGTTGGGCAGACTCTGGTAGTGCAAGCAGCCTACACGCCGACCCTTTCACCGACGCCGTCGCTGACACCCCTGCCCCCAACGCGCACGCCCAGCCGGACGCCAACCCCGCGCACACCCACGGTGACCTTTACGCCAAGCACTACGATCACACCGACACCTGCTCCACTGATCGACTGGCAGCCGCCTGAGTGGATCGATCAGGAGACATTAGGCATGGGGCTGGTCGTGGTCAGTGGCGCCGGACTGCTCTTTATGCTGGTTTCCGCGTTGCGCAAAAAAGGCTGACCCAACAACCTGCTAAATCGAAAAATCCTCGCCGCGCCACACACCGTGATCCGGCGGATGTACCAAGGGTGGGTTTTCGAGCACGCGCTGGTCGTCATGCCCGCCCTTCTTCGAGTTTCCATTGCCGCCGCTGGTTTCCAGTACGGGTGTATGCAACTGGCGTTCGAGCGCCTCCAGGCGTGCCATGACCGAAGTTAGCGACTTGCCAATCGCGTCCGGCAGCTGGTTATGATCCAGATCCGGAACAGCGTGCGTTGGCTTGCTGCGCATAACCACCTGCCCCGGTACGCCGACAACAACCGAATTGGGCGGTACCGAGTTGATCACCACCGCGTTGGCGCCAACCCGGCTGCCGCGACCAATCGTGATGTTGCCGAGCACCTTTGCCCCGGCGCCGATGACCACGTCATCTTCCAGCGTCGGATGGCGTTTGCCTTTTTCCAGGCTGACGCCGCCCAGGGTCACGCCATGGTAGAGGGTAACGTTGCGTCCGATTTCAGCGGTTTCGCCGATTACCACTCCCATGCCGTGATCAATGAACAGACGTTCACCAATTTGCGCGCCTGGATGAATTTCGATGCCGGTCAAAAAGCGGTTTAAGTGCGAAAGCCAGCGGGCGGGCAGCTTAACGCCGTGCTTCCACAATGCGTGTGCCAGGCGGTGCAGCCACAGCGCGTGAATACCGGGATAGGCAAGGATGATTTCAAAGGCATTTCGGGCTGCTGGGTCGCGCTGCAACGCGCTATCAATATCCGATTTCATCATTCGAATCCAGTTCAACATGGCATCATCCTTTTACGGAGTTATCCTTCGGCGAGATCGGCGAACAATGGGGTGGACAGGTAGCGTTCCCCAAAGGAGGGAATGATCACAACGATCCATTTGCCGGTATTTTCCGGGCGGCGGGCAACCTGCAGGGCAGCCCAAGTGGCAGCTCCGGAGGAAATACCCACCAGCAGTCCTTCACGAGCCGCCATTTCACGGGCGGTGCGGAACGCGTCTTCGTTCTTCACGCGAATGATTTCATCATAAATTTGGGTGTTGAGCACGTCCGGGACGAACCCTGCCCCAATGCCTTGAATAGGGTGGGGACCCTTCTGCCCGCCGGAGAGGACTGGCGAAGCGTCGGGTTCGACCGCAACTGCTCGGAAGGATGGTTTGCGGGCTTTGATCACCTCACTCACACCGGTGATCGTACCACCGGTGCCGATGCCGGCAACAAGAATATCGACCTTGCCGTCGGTGTCCCGCCAAATTTCCTCGGCGGTGGTGCGGCGGTGAATTTCTGGATTGGCGGGGTTTTTGAACTGCTGCGGGATGAAGTAGCGCGAATCGCTGGCTGCCAGTTCTTCGGCTTTGCGAATGGCGCCCGCCATGCCCTCGCTGCCGGGCGTGAGGATCAATTCAGCGCCGTATGCGCGCAGCAGCATGCGCCGTTCCTTGCTCATTGTCTCTGGCATGATCAAGGTGCATTTATACCCCCGCGCAGCGCAGACGAATGCCAGGGCAATGCCGGTGTTTCCGCTGGTTGGCTCCAGGATGATGGTGTCGGCGTTGATCAAGCCAGCTTTTTCGGCGGCATCGATCATAGAGACACCAATTCGATCCTTGACCGAATGGGCAGGGTTGTAAAATTCAAGTTTGGCGAATACTTCGGCGGTAGCACCTTCCGTCAGACGGTTTAGCCGTACCAGAGGAGTGTTTCCGATCAATTCAGTCACGTTGTTGGCGATTTTCATGAATGCTCTCTCCAGGTATTGAGTGATTGACCAATAAAAAAGCCAGCAGAGAATAAAAAAAGACAGCGAATAGCATCGCGCGCCCGATAGGAATGGATGCGGGGCTGATTGCCGCTGTCTTTGTCTGCTGGCGAGTCTTGTTATCGTTCGTCCAAGGCAGCGGCTAGCAGCAGCCCCGCCTCAGACACGAGCAATTGAGCATTTTCAATACTCCGAATATTTATCAAATTCATCTAGTATATTGGTTCGTATTATAGACGGCTTTTGAAATTTGTCAAGGCGATGTAAAAAAAACGGTTTGAGCGGTGAATTTGCAACCGAATCGTGAAATATGCGTATTTTAAGCAGGATGATCTCGTATAATGAAATAATCCATTTTGTTCTTAACTTCACCGCTGCCAAGTGGGATGCTGGACAAGGGGAACACTGCCTATGATCCGCAAATTGATCCCCCCATTCGGTCTGGCAGGTGTGTTGTGGTTAACTACGTGGTGGTTAACCCTGGTTGAAAAGGGTAATCCGGGCTTATCCGTCGAGAAAATGGTGGCAGTATTCCCGGTCGCTTTCATTTCGATTGGATTGCTGCGGGTTTGGATCAGCATCCTCCCCGCCGGAACAATAGTTACCGTCCTTTCGGTTTCGTTTACGGTGTATTCAGCGATATTGCTGGGACTGGGAGAGAGCAATCAATGGCAGATGTCTGTGATGACCGCCGCTGCCTTTCTCGCAGCGATTGGAGCGGGGATTGGGGTGGAGAAAATTCTTGGTGTGGGCTGGCAATACACCGTGCAGCAAATGCGCGGATTGTTGGTAGGTAGCCTGCTGCTGGTGACAGCTGCCAGCCTGTATCCACTTCTCCACGCGGTTGTGACAGCGCAAGTGCCCGAACTTGCCTGGTTGTCCAAAGCTGGCGCTTGGCTGGCTTCTTTTCGTTTTCGATAAGTTAAGGAGTGTGTTCAATGCGAAGTAGTCGAATTTTTTGGGGTCTCCTATTGATCTTGCTGGGGGGGCTGTTCCTGATGCAAACCATGGGATTGCTCCCATGGAGTGCCTGGGCTTACTTCTGGCCCATGTTATTAATCCTGCTGGGGGGGTGGATTTTGCTGCGCCCGCGTTTGGGCGGCAAGAGTCTGGAGGAAAGCCACGACCTGGCGGTCGCTCTGGAAGGCGGGCAGGAGGCAAAGATCGAATTAAACCACGGCGCGGGACGACTTCTTGTGGGTGGTGGTGCTGCGCCAGTAAACCTGCTGGAAGGCACGTTTGTTGGCGAGGTGCGCCAAGCGGTGCAGCGTGAAGGCAGCAGGGTTAACCTAAAGTTGAGCGCAGACCCGGTCGTCACCCCGCTGGACATGCCCTGGATTGCGGGTAACGAAGGATTGCGCTGGGATGTGCGCTTGGCACACGGTTTGCCGCTTGACTTGGTGTTCCACACTGGCGCGGGCGAGAGCAAAATTAATCTGCGTGACCTAAACGTGCAAAACGTAGTGCTAGAAACGGGTGCCAGCTCGACCGAAATGATCCTGCCCGCCGCAACCCCTTTTACACGGGTGGATGTGAGTGCCGGTGCTGCTTCTGTGGTGTTGCGCGTCCCGCAAGGAGTGGCTGGACGGATTCATATCAGCAGCGGGCTGGTGGGCAGTAAGATCGATACCCAGCGTTTCCCGCACAACGGCACAAATTATGAAACCCCGGGGTACGAGAGCGCCGAGCGCCGGGTGGAAATCAACGTGGAAGCCGGGGTTGGTTCCATTGAAATAGTCAGCGAATAATTCAAGGAGAGTGTCATTATGAAATTGAACTGGCGGTATCTGGTAGGAGCAGGTTTGATTGTGCTGGGCGTTCTGGCGCTGCTGGATAATATCTTCAATGTCAATTTGAGCGCATACTTGTGGTCGATCCTTTTCATCTTCGCTGGAGTGGCGTTCGTAGCGGTACTGGTGAGTGATCGAAACCAGTGGTGGGCATCTTTCCCCGGTTTTACCTTACTGGGTGTTGGCGCGTTGATCAGCTTAAGTGAACTGATGCCCAATCTGGCTGAGCAGGTGGGTGCTTCACTGGTACTGGGCGGTATTGGCTTGAGTTTTATCGTGGTCTACTTGCTGCGCCGCGAGTTCTGGTGGGCGTTGATCCCTGCTGGGGTAATGGCAAGCCTGGTGATGATGATCCTGGTGGAACCACTGCTGGGCGATTCGGCTGCCTGGTTGTTCCTGCTTGGATTAGGACTGACGTTTGGAGCGGTCTATTTGATTCCTGGTCCGAACGGCGAAAAGATGGAATGGGCGATCTGGCCGGCGGGCGTTATGGTCGTCCTGGCTTTAATTGTCATGGTTGCCAGCGTGCAATGGGCGGGTTACTTGGTGCCGATTTTCATGATCCTGTTGGGTGGTCTGTTGGTTTTCCGCGCCTTGCGGAAGAGCTAGGGTAAAACCGAAATGAGCGAGATTCGTTATACAACTCGTGATAGGCGCAGCATCTTCTGGCCGCTGATGCTGATTACGGTGGGTTTGGTGCTGCTGTTGAACACGCTCGGGGTACTGCCGGGCGATGTATGGAGCCTGCTGGTCAAGCTTTGGCCGCTGATCTTCTTGATTGGCGGGGTTGATCATATCATTCGCGGCGAAGGCTGGGTTTGGGGAGTGCTTTCAATTGCCTTCGGTGCGGTGTTCCTGTTGAGTAATTTTGGTTACCTGCCGGGCAATGCCTTCAACATGCTGCTGCGCTTCTGGCCGCTGATCTTGATTGCCATTGGGCTGGATATTATCCTGCGTGGCAGGTCGCCGCTGGTGACCGGCGCGGCAGTGCTGGTGACTCTGGCGATTGTTGGCGGCATCTTCTGGTTCGCGCTGTTCAATGTGGGCGGGTTGGGAAGCCAGCCGATACCAGTGGCGCAACCACTGGACGGGGCGGAACGTGCCATTGTGCGCCTTTCCAACCCGGCAGGTGGGCTTGACCTGCGCGCCTCTGCCAGCACGAACCTGCTGGTAGAGGGTGAGATCAACCTCGCCAGCCAGCAAAAACCGGATACGCGCTATCGGGTTGAAGATGGGTTGGGCAGCTACTCGTTGGGTAGTTCAGGGGCGGTTTTTCTGCCCTGGTCGGGTGGCTTCCAGGCTCCTTCCTGGCGTTTGAAATTAAACAACAGCCTTCCGATTACGCTGGAGACCAGTACCGGTGCCGGTGATCAGACGCTGGATCTGCGCGGACTTGATCTGACCACCTTGAATGCTTCGGTGGCAGTTGGGCAGTTGACGGTGACGTTGCCGGAAGACGATGCTTTCAACGGGCAATTGAGCAATCCAATCGGCAGCCTGACGGTCATCGTGC
>DAOUMN010000015.1:0-25137 GCA_034411135.1 Bellilinea sp. | reverse complement strand
CACCGCGCTGGAAAAGGTTGCATCCTCAAACGGCAGCCTCGCCCCGCTGCCCTGCACAGTCAGGCGATAAACCTGTCGACCAGCTGCCTCGCGCAGCGGAGCACTCCATGGGTCGAGACCAACGGTAAGGGATTTATTAAAAGCGATCGAGGCAAAATGACCATCGCCGCAGCCCAGGTCAAGAACCGGTTCAGGCAAATCAATTGACTGATAAAATCGGGCTTCAACCGCCCGCAGCACCGCCCGAAAATATGGCAACTCGCGGATGTTCAACCAGAGATAATCTTTGCTGGATGCAGTGGCTGGCAACGTTAATGCCTCCCAGTGATTATGATGTGCCCAGTTCCTGCTGAATTTCAGTAAACAGGTTTTCGTATTGGGCCGCTATAGTATCCGGCAGGTAACGGTGAAGGATCGGCTGTGGGTCGCGCACATAAGCATTTCGGTTGCCCAGCACCCTGAGCAATGCACTGGCAAGGTCATCTGCATCACCTATCGCCACAATTTCGCCCATTTCGTGCAACCGCACCGGTTGGCGCACGCCTGGCAAATTGGACGCTATGGACGGGGTGCCGCTAATCATCGCCTCGATTTGAACCAGTCCAAATGCCTCAGTCGAATTGAGCGAAGGCAGCACCAGCACATCCAGATTGGGATAAAAGCGTGCCATTTCATCCGGCGACAAGTTACCCAAGAATTGCCAGTTACCAGATTGTTGGTACTTCTGGATGCGCGGCATCACTCGCGCGGCATAAGCCTCCTCCCCGATGATGTTTTGATACGTTCCAGCGAACTGCACCTGCGCACGTGGATACACTGCCAGTACCCTGTCAAGCGCGTCCACCAACACCTCAACCCCTTTCTCGGTTGCCAGGCGGGCTGCCATGCCAATTACTGGCCACTGTTCGTTTGGGTTGGTTTTTTGGCGAAACTCCTGGATGGCTCGCCGGGACACAGGGGGCAACTCCACCGGCGGTGGAATGACTTTGAGTTTGTGCATGTGCCGCCGCAAATAAGCCGAATTTTCGGCGTAATCGCGGGTATACGTGACAATACGGTGAGTAAAGCGGGCTGCCAGTTCGTTCATGAGCAGCACACCCTGGTTGGCTGCCCAGCTCAACAAACCTGGCGGCATACGCAGATCGCAATGATAGGTAATGACCGTCGGTTTTCGCAGCAGCCTGCCGCGCAGCGCTACGCCGGCAGCATCGAACTGCGGCAAATGCAATTGGATCACATCATGCTGGCTGACCAACTGGTTCGCCAGCCAGCCAAACGACGGCATCACCACCCCCTTGCTAAGCCGGAAGAGCACCGGAATGCGAACCACCCGCACGCCTTCAACCCATTCCTCCCGCGCAAGGCTGGGATCATACTGTGAGGTCATCACCGTTACCTGGTGCCCGCGCTTCACCAAGGCGCGCGCCAGGCGTTCAGCATAGATGGTCAAACCAGAAGTATGCGGGCGGTAATACGTCAGGACGATTAGAATACGCATTGTTTTTAGAACAATTCAGAATTTTGCTGCACCCAATGGAACAACCGCTCAATCCCTTCTTCCACCCCAACCCGAGGCTTCCAGCCCAGTATCTGTTCCGCTTTACGAATATCTGCAACAAACACCCGCTGGTCGCCTGGGCGCCAGTCGCCGTGACGAACAGCAATGGGTTTACCGAGCAATTTTTCAAGCAGCGGGCAAAACTCCCTCCAAACTGAAAGGGTATTTTCAGCACCGCCGCCGATATTGAACACTTGCCCTGAGGCGGTATTGATCTTTTCGATGACCAAATCGTAGGCATCGCACAAATCTTCGACAAACAGGACGTCCCTTACTTGTTTTCCGTCCCCATAGACGGTAATCGGCAACCCTTTGACTGCCGCAATCACAAACCACGCCACCCAGCCCTGATCCTCGATGCCAAATTGTCGGGCACCATAGATGCACGACTGACGCATAACCACGCTGCGCAACCCATAAATGCGGGCATAATCGCGGGTATACTGATCTCCACAGCCTTTCGAACAGCCGTAAGGCGAATGGAAATCGAGTCCAAAGGTTTCAGGAATACCATAGGGGAAATCTGCATATGCGTAGCGGGTTTCCAATTCGTTGACCCGTACTTCTTCCATACCGCCATACACTTTGTTAGTCGAGGCATAGATGAACACAGGGTCACGGTTTGATAACCGCGCAGCTTCGAGCACATTGAATGTACCCAGCGCATTGATATCGAAATCATTGCGCGGATCAACTACCGAGGTCGTCACTGCCACTTGGCCAGCCAGATGGACAATTACATCCACATCCTGGGCAGCTTTGCGGATTGCATCAGCGTCACGTATGTCCGCCTGAATCAATTGAAAGGAGTTTTCACCATAACTGGCGTGCAGCCAATCTAAATTGCGTAATGCGCCCGCCCGCGAAAGATTATCGTAAACAATTACATTCTCCCCACGCCTGACCAGCCGCGAAACATAATTCGAGCCAATAAATCCAGCGCCTCCGGTGATCAAAAATGTACGCGGCATTGCAACTCCTCCTGCCTTGAACTAGGGTTATGTTTGGTTGATTCGACGCGCCTGGATATCCCGAAAAAAATTACCTACTGATTTACCCTGCCGCAATAGTGCGGTCAAACCGAGAATACCGGTTACAACAAATTGAATAAAATGCAAAGTAATTGCATACGCCAATGCAGCGGTCTGGTCTATTCCCAGAATGGTTAGTGCGCCCACGATCGAAGCTTCGAACGTTCCCAGGGCTGCCGGAGCCGAAGGAATGGCAATTCCCATTGCCAGCACTGCATCGGTGAATACCCCCCACCAGAACGGTGCATCCGGATTAATTGGCAGCAAGAAGAAATAGTAGGTACTCATTGCCACCACCCACGACATCCCAATCCAAAACAGGCTGGTGATGAACAATCTCGGTTCGGAAAGAGCCGCCAATCCTTCCAATAGTGACTCTAATTGAGGCAGAACAACCCGGCGTACAAATCCCCAGCGAGCCCCAATTCTTTCCACCAATTGGGTAACCCAGCTACGGTTTCTTGACATTGTGTACAAAACCAGCAGCGCGGCAATTACCACCAGTAAAGTAATGATTGCCACCGAACGAGCCCACGCCATTCCCAGCGCCAGGGGCAGGGTCGCAAGCAGCATACCAGCGGCAATGGCGAGATCAAAGGCGCGTTCGATGATAATGCTGGAGAGTACGCGCGCAGGCTGGAGACCCGTTGCCTGAGCCAGAAGCAAGGCTCTGCCAAATTCTCCCGCACGGAACGGGAATATATTGTTAAGCAGATAACCCTGATTGATTGCCCAAAAGGTTTGTGCCGGGCTTGCTTTTCCACCCAGAATAGCTCGCCAGGCAATCGCACGGACACCCAGAAATAACAGAGTCAGCAAAATTGCCCCAACAATGAATTGCAATGGAATGCGCGCAATGGCTGGACCCAACTCTTCCCATTGAGCCAAGCGGAACACAACGAATAACGCAATCAAGCTGATGACAACGCCCGGCAGCCAACGACCAACACTGCGGCTTAAGGATGATTTCTCGGCTTTCAATCTTCCTCCAGACGCAGTATAGCCATGAAGGCTTCCTGTGGAATCTCTACGTTGCCTACCATCTTCATGCGCCGCTTCCCTCGTTTTTGCTTTTCCAGTAATTTTTTCTTGCGTGTGATGTCACCACCATAACACTTTGCCAGAACATCTTTCCGTAATGCTTTTACATTGGCACGCGAGATGATTCGCCCGCTGGCGGAAGCCTGAATTGCCACGTCATATAATTGGCGGGGGATTAATTCCTTTAACTTACTGACTAACGCCTGACCCTTATGATAGGCGTTATCTTTATGAACAATGGTCGCCAGTGCATCCACCGGTTCACCGCCCACCAGCACTTCCAGTTTGGTCAGGTTGCCTGCCCGGTAATCGGCGAAATGATAATCCATTGAAGCATAACCGCGTGTACGCGACTTCAATTCATCGAAAAAATCGACAATCAATTCCGAAAGCGGAATCTCGAAGCTCAACTGAACTCGCGTCGGGGCTGGGTAATCCTGCTCTTTAAAGACCCCCCTGCGTTTGCGCGCCAGTTCCATGATTGTTCCGTAATAATCGGTGGGGGTGATAATTTGCAGCACCATCCACGGTTCGCGAATTTCCGAAATCAAGCCTTCTTCAGGCAGCTGTGCTGGGGAATCGATCCGCAGCACCTCTCCAGTAGAAAGAACGATCTCGTATTCCACAGATGGAGCTGTCACAACGATATCAAGATCATACTCGCGTTCCAGCCGCTCTTGGATGATTTCCATGTGAAACAAGCCCAAAAACCCACAGCGAAAGCCAAAATTTAATGCCTGGGATTTTTCCGGCTCGTATACCAACGAAGCATCATTTAATTGCAACTTCTCCAGCGCCTCTTTTAAATCCTCGTAATCTTCACCATCCACCGGATAGATCCCGGCAAAGACCATCGGTTTGGGATGGCGAAATCCCGGCAAAGGTCTTTCAGCTGGTTTGACCGTGGTTGTAATGGTATCGCCCACCCGACACTCGGAAACGGTCTTCAAGCCGGTAGCAATATAGCCCACATCGCCCGCTTGCAATTCCTTTACCGGGCGCATATCCGGAGCAAAGATACCAATTTCCACCGGGCGCACATCCGCGCCGGTGGACATCATCCGCAGCAATTCACCTGACAGAATACGCCCGTGCATAACCCGGATGTAAGCAACCACACCCTTATACGAATCGTAATGCGAATCAAAAATCAACGCCTGCAACGGAGCATCTAAATTTCCGGTCGGTGGTGGTATAGATTGGACAATTTGCTCTAAAACCTGATCAACGTGGATACCTTCTTTGGCGGAAATGCGCAGAATTTTCTCCGGCTCGACACCCAGCAAATTATGAATGTCTTCGGCAATCTCATCGGTTCGGGCAGAAGGCAGGTCGATCTTATTGATCACCGGGATGATCACCAGATCAGCATCCAGCGCCAGGTAAAGGTTCGCCAGCGTCTGCGCTTCGATGCCTTGCGTGGCATCCACTACCAAAAGCGCGCCTTCACAAGCCAATAATGCCCGGCTGACCTCATAGCTGAAATCGACATGCCCCGGAGTGTCGATCAGGTTCAATTCGTAGGATTGCCCATCATTCGCCTGGTAAATCATGCGCACTGCTGATGCTTTGATGGTCACTCCTTTTTCGCGCTCCAGGTCCATCGAATCGAGCACCTGATCCATCATTTCCCGGTCGGAAATTGTCCCCGTCAGCTGCAACATCCGATCTGCAAGTGTGGATTTACCATGATCGATATGGGCAATGATACAAAAATTACGAATCGCATTCTCTTCCATAAACCCGGATAGTATACCCTAATTGGTGGCAAAGTAACAGAGCGCACCGGTTCGGTGCGCTCTGTCCGACAGAAACCAATGCTCAGGCTACGGAAAACAGCCGCAGGCGGGCTTCGTCGGAGCGTTCGATGGCAATAGCACGCTTGCGCACATGCTCCCCTAACGTGACCAATGCCTGGGCAAGCTCCGAGTTTTTATTGGTTCGTAAAACAGGCTGCCCCAAGGCGTCAGAGCGCTGGGTTGCATCCGGATCATCCGGCAGGGTGATCGCCACAGCATGCTTCAATCGTTCGCCGATTTTCTCAATTGAGATTGGGTTGTCAGAGTTGAACCGGTTAACCACCAGTGCCACCCGGTCACGGGACATGCCAAAAGCATCCCACAGATCGAGGAACAGACGGGTATTGCGAATAGCATTGATCTGTTGAACAGTGACCAGTACCACAACCTCGGCAGCGTCCAGGGCTGCCAGTACCGGATCCGAGATGAATGAATCGGTATTGACGATGATGTAATCATAATAACGACGCAAGTATTCCAGGATGCGTGTAAAGTGCTCGCCTGAAATCTTTTCGGCAAATTCCGGTCGGGGTGGCGCAGGAAGTATGTACAATCCAGTCGCGCGGTTCAACAGCATTACGCTTTCAATCAACTGCAAATCCATATCATACAACCGCGGCACCAGATCAAGTACCGATAATTGCCCCAATTCATTGAAGAACAAGTGAACATCACCGTACTGCATGCTGCCGTCCACCAACACCACCCGGGCATCCTTGTCAATGTCCATCAATGCCAACGCAAGATTCGTGGCGACCGTTGTGGTGCCCACTCCGCCTTTGGCACTGTACACCGCGATGATCTCTCCGTTGGCTCCTTTACCAGCCATAGCCACCGGAGCAACACCGCCAGGTGACAGCACCGGGTAACTTTTCTGGCGTTCCGTCTTTGCCAGCGCTGCCGCCCGGTGGAGCACATCCGACAATTCTTTGATCGATACTTCATGGGTGATAAAATCGCACGCACCGGTACGAATCGCTTGTAAAACGATATCGGTGTAATTGTCTTGAGAAATTAAGACCACTTGGGTCCCCGGAAAATCCTTGCGAATGATTTCGGTCAGGTTGATCCCGTTCATATCCGGGAGATTGTATTCAATCAATGCCACTTCCGGTTTTAGGTCACGTATGGCTTCGATGGCTTCTTGAGCAGAAAGGGAAGTGTTAACCAGGTCGATATCTTCTATTAAGCCGATCGTCTTCTGTAAATGTTTGGTCATTTGTGGAATGTTCTCAACCAGTAAAACTGATATCATCCCGTTTTCACCAATCATTTGCACCTCCCGCTGAGCGGCTGGATTTTTTTCGTTTTCGTCTAAAAATTGTTGCATGGCACCCCCCTTGATATACCATATTATACTGACAACACTTGAAACAAACAACGCCCAATCCCGACAACTTAAGAATGTTATAAAGATTTTTTATGGGTCAGTTCGTTATAATACTTTTATCAAAGCTTTCCAGATCGTTGAGGGATGACATATTTCATTTTTTGTGTATAATGGAAAAGGGGGAATAAGAATGAAAGCCCTCCTCGAACAATCCGATCTTCAAATCTCATTTACCTCGGTTGAAACCAATGAGGGGCAAAACGTGAGCAATAATAGTTTTGCATCGAATCAAGACGGTACACAAACCAACGAACCAAACGGGCAAAACCCTGAAGGTGGTATTTCGGTTGCGCCGATGGAAATCCAATCCGAAGCCATTTCTGCGAGCGGGGAACAACGCTCTGTGGTTAAAAAATCCAATTGGGTTCAAAATCGGGTGCAAACTTTTAGCGACTCATTGGCAGAATGGAAGCGCCTGCAAAAAGAAGTGCGTGAATTTCCGGCACGCGCACGTGCCGGCATTGCTCACATCGAAAAACAGTTCATGGTTTACCGCTTGACCTTTGCCAGCCTAACCTACAAAGCCCCCAAAATCGAGGAAGATATTCAGGATGTATATAGCAAGATTATTGAAGATCTGCCCCGATTGGAAGCCCAGAATAAAAAACGTCCGTTGTTTCTGTACAATTTGTCCACCTTGCGAAATATGGAGCTCGAATGGCAGACGCTGATGAAAAATCAGGAGCACCTGTTGAGCCTGCTCAATAAAGCGCCGCGTGGGATGGATTTCTACAATCGTATGCAGATTATCCGCGAACAAAAACGCCAGGAGGAATTACGCCAAAAGGAAAACCAGGAGCGGATTGAAAGCGCCTACGACTCATTGAAAAAAGCGCTTAGTTATGTCGAACATCAGTGCAAGGATGACGAGCCGATCATTTACGGGAATGAAGTTCTAACTCTGGACGATGCTCAAAAGTTGTGGAATGAAACCCTGACCGAAATTCTCACCATGCGGGACATGAAAAATGCCAGCGTGGAAGCAATTCTAAACCGCATCCACACTCTGGAAGAAACCATCCGCGACTATCCCACCCTGTCCAAACAAATTCAGCGCGTCGGAGAACGATTCTCCCGCCTGATCGCCTTGCATGATCTACTCTCTTCCTATGGAAAGCGCATTATTCCCCAGGCAGAAATATCACGTTCCTCGACCATGATGTATGAACAGATCCCTGCTCTCTGGTCGAGCGGTCAATACGCCAATCTCAAGGTTTTACTGGAACGTGTGGAAAACTTCCTCAACTTTTATGAAAACACAGTCGAGCTGGAAGTGGCTATTGGTGAGCGGCGGCGCTCCGGTTTCACTCAGGGATTAGCGCCTTCGATCATACCCGGCATGGGTGGTCTCTCACCAATGATCGGACTGGCGCGCGTCCTGGTGGCTGCCATCGACCAGCGCGATCGTTATATGATCG
The DNA here is from genome assembly GCA_034411135.1 of Bellilinea sp. Classification (GTDB taxonomy): domain Bacteria; phylum Chloroflexota; class Anaerolineae; order Anaerolineales; family Anaerolineaceae; genus Bellilinea. Next base: position 16,900 of record DAOUMN010000015.1, on the reverse strand, counting down.
GTCACTCCGAAAAAGTCGCTCGCCTGGCTGTACAAACCGGCAAGAAACTCGCCTGGACCAGTGGTGATCTTGAATATCTGGAAATTGCCGCTCTCCTGCACGATATTGGCAAGATTTCCATCCCCGAAACCATTCTTACCAAAGTGAAACCCCTCACGTCTCAAGAATGGAAGATGATCCAGATGCATCCATATTATGGAGCACAGATCGTCAAGCAAATGAATGTCTTCAATCGAATTGTCCCCTGGATTTATCATCACCAGGAACACTGGGATGGCAGCGGCTATCCCGACCAATTGAGCAAGGATGACATTCCCTCAGCCAGTTCGATCATCTCAGTTGCCGAAGCCTACACAGTCATGACTGCTGAACTGCCCTACCGCAATGCGAGCAGCAATGACGAAGCCATACGCAACATTCAGGAATCGGCTGGTAAGCAATTCTCACCTGAAATTGTGGAAGCCTTTATCGAGGGGGTAGAAGAATTAACCCAGGAAAAAACAACCAATCCCTGAAATCTGGTGGATAATTACCTATGACCAAAATTCAGCCGTTCATCCATTACGCGCCCGAAACCTGTGCTTTCTGCGGTGGAAACGGTAGTGGTCGTTGCCGGGATGGCAACATCCACGACCTTTGTCCTGTCTGCCAGGGAGTGGGCACTATCCTTGTAGCCCAGGCATCAAAAAAATGCGCTTTTTGCACTGGCGGCGGCGGCGGATTATGTAAAGATGGCTATGTGTACGACCGCTGCCCGGTGTGCAAAGGTTCAGGATGGGCGTATGTATATGAAGATGAAAATGTAGTAAAGTAACACCATCCTATTTCGGGGGGCTGTCTCCACTATGAGGTTTTTCAAAACCGTATTCGCTGCAGGCATCACCGGACTGGTCATTTTTTTACTGGTCAACACGGTTCCACGACTTGCTCAAACAGAAATCACCCAACCTCAACCATCCCCCGAGGTAGAGGAAGTTGCTTTACCTTTTCCGATTCACCATAAAACAGCACAGTCCCCCAATCCAGACAACCAGCTGATTGCCAGGGCTTCAATAGAACAACCCATCGCACAAACGAACGTTACACCCACCCCAACACCAACTCTGGTTGCATTCACCTCAACACCATCGGCTGGAGAGGGTGAATTTGAACCTCAACCAAACCCACAGATTGTGACCTGTGCAGAGATCTGGCAAGTCCCTGAAATTCCGCTCAATTTACCCCGCGTATTGGATTATCCCCGCAGTATCGAAGAACTTTACACCGAATACAATTATTACTATTTGGCAGCCATGCTGATCCAGAACAATGTTGTCAATGCCAGCCAGTGCCCCAACAATGGGTTGCAGTCGCTAACCACTGCCAACCAATGCGGCGTCGAGGTAGCCCGCCCAGTAGTGATCGAATGGCAAAACCAGTACGATTCAAAAATCTATGAAACCGGCGTGCGATTCGGAGTCCCCGCCCGGCTATTGAAAAAAGTTTTCGCCATCGAAAGCCAGTTTTGGCCCGCCATCTACATCGATATCCTTGAGAGCGGTTTTGGCCAACTGAATGATACCGGCGCAGATGCGCTGCTGATGTTTAACCCATATTTTTTCTCGCAATTTTGTCCATTAATCCTGCACCCCAACACCTGTAGTCAAGGTTATCTTGCCATCCCAGATTCTGCCCGCGCATTGTTGCGCGGCGCTCTTGTTCGCCAGGTCAACGCAACATGCCCAGACTGCCCACAAGGGGTAAACCGCAGCCGGGCTTTAAGCAGCATCCCAGTATTCGCCGAGGTGCTCAAAGCCAATTGTCGTCAGGTTGACTATCTGGTACGCAACACCACCAATAAAAAATCCGGCGAAGTTGCCGACTACGTTGATCTATGGAAATTGACCATTGCCAACTATAACGCCGGTCCAGGTTGTACCTCACGGGCTATCGAAACCGCCTGGAAAGAAGATAAAGACCTGGACTGGAGCATTGTGGTTAATTATTTCAAAGCCAAAGAATGCCAAAGCGCGCCGTTTTATGTCGGTGATATGTTCAAGGATTGACAGCAGGTGTACTGCTGACCACCCGATCGATAAGTTCATCAACCGCCTCCACACCGTTTCCCTCTAAACCCAGGTGCAATAAAAATTCGGTATTCCCCTTTGGACCGGTGAGCGGGGAGCGAATCAAGCCTCGAACGATAAACCCTTCCTGGCTGCAGAAAGCCAGGACGTCTGACAGAACGGTTTTATGAACTGCCGGATCACGGATCACCCCCTCGCCGCGAGCAGCTTCCTTTTTCCCGGCTTCGAATTGTGGTTTGACCAATGCCACTATCTGACCATGCTGCTTGCTCAACCAGGAGCGTATAACCGGCAGCAACACTTTAAGGCTGATGAAGGAAGCGTCCACCGTGACCAGATCGATGGGGGTATCAAAACCTTTTACAAATCGGGCGTTGGTCCGTTCCATCACCACTACACGCGCATCCTGGCGCACCTGCCAGTGAAGTACCCCATAGCCCACATCTAAGGCATACACACGGCTGGCTCCATGCTGAAGCAGGCAGTCGGTAAATCCACCGGTGGATGCGCCAACATCTACACAAACCCGCCCATCCAGGTGTATCAAATCAAACGCACGAAGCGCAGCTTCCAGTTTTTCACCACCGCGGGAAACATAGCGTGGAGCCTCCACAAGGGTAATCTCTACCTGGCTATCCACCTGAACGGATGGTTTTTCCACTCGTTCCTGGTTAACTTTTACCTTTCCAGCCATAATCAAACGCTGGGCAAGCGACCGGCTCGCCGCCATGCCGCGCTCGACCATCAGAACATCCAGCCGCTTTTTATGCATACTTGAATTGTATCGCTGATTCGATAAATCCACCGCTTTATAACCGAAAGGTGGTTAAAAAAACGCGTGTATTCATTCGCTTATGATATGATTTAGTCATGCTGCGTTCTCTGGTCAAAACCATGCGTTTGCGCCAATGGCCGAAAAACGCTTTCGTCCTGGCTGCGGTAGTATTTGATCGTCAATTGCTCATCCCGGAAGCGATGATTAAATCGCTCATTGGGATGCTGCTATTTTGCCTGTTATCGAGCAGTGTTTATATTATTAACGACATTCTCGATGCCGAAGCGGATCGCAATCACCCCCAAAAGCGTAACCGCCCCATTGCTTCGGGTAAACTACCCATTTCAGTGGCTAGCGCTTCAGCAGCCCTGATTCTGGCAATTACCCTGCCGCTGGCTTTTCTCTTATCCACACTGTTTGGCTGGATTGCCCTGGTTTATTTTGTGGTCAACCTGGCATATTCCACCCGCCTAAAACATATACCCCTCATCGATGTATTGATCATCGCGGCAGGTTTTGTGCTGCGGGTTGCTGGCGGCGTTTCGTTGATTGTAGTCGAGCGATTTTCACCCTGGTTGTACGTAGTCACCACCTTGTTTGCGCTCTACATCGGGTTTGGCAAGCGGCGTGCTGAACTGACATTGCTGGCGCAGGACGCTAACAATCACCGGCGGGTGTTGGAGGGGTACACCATTGCCCTTCTCGACCAATTGATTACTATTGTCTCCAGCACTACCATTGTGGCTTATAGTCTGTATACATTCTCTGCACCAAATCTGCCCGATAATCATTCGATGATGTTAACCATCCCTTTCGTCATTTATGGTATTTTTCGCTACCTGTACCTGATTCAGGTCGAAAAAGCCGGCGGCGCCCCAGAAGATATTCTGCTCAGCGACCGCCCCTTGCAAGCCACCGTTGCCCTTTGGGGTCTAGCCGTGCTTTTCATTTTCTATATCAACTGATCCACTTACCATGCCCGCCATAACAACCTCTGCCCCCGGAAAAATTATCCTCCTTGGTGAGCATGCGGTTGTTTATGGTCAACCTGCAATTGCTGCACCGGTGACGAGTTTGCGAGTCAAAGTTTATATTCAGGCAATTCCCACCGCCTCAGTTGGACTGGTGCGCATCGAATCGCCCGCCCTGCCGCTGGATACGACAATTGATCAGCTACCCCAGGACCACCCCATTCATCTGCTCCTCAATCTTCTCTACGAAGCGTTGGGAATTTCCGCCTTTCCAGCCATGCACATCAAAATCACCTCGACCATACCCAAAGGGGGCGGGATGGGTTCGAGCGCTGCCGTCAGCGTTGCCCTGGCGCGCGGATTGAGCCAGTTTGTTGGGCATCCCTTGCCGGACGATCAGATCAACCGGATTGCTTTCGAGGTTGAAAAACGCTTCCATGGCACGCCCAGCGGGATTGATAATACGGTCATCACCTACGCGCGCCCTATTTATTTTGTACGTGGTCAGCAAGCAGAGCTATTAAGTATCGGACAGCCGTTGACTCTGGTGATTGCCGACAGTGGGATCGAAGCGTCCACCGCCAGGATGGTTGGCGGAGTACGCGAGCGCTGGCAGGCAAATCCATCCCTTTATGAGCACTATTTTTCAACCATCGGGATATTGGTTCAATCCGCCCGAAAAGCTCTTGCCGCAGGTAACCTCGAAAAATTGGCAACTCTGTTTAACGACAATCACCGCCTTTTACAGCAGATCGAAGTGTCCACAGCCAGCCTGGATCGGCTTGTAGCCGCCGCCCTGGATAGCGGCGCTCTTGGTGCCAAATTATCCGGCGGTGGTGGTGGTGGAAATATCATTGCGTTGGTTAATTCTACCGATGCCGGGCATGTGTCCGCTGTATTGGAGCGAAACGGAGCTGCCCGCACCTGGATTACTACACTGCAATCGAATACACAAAAATGATGAAACGCATTTACCTGAAACTGGGTGGCTCTTTAATCACCGATAAGCACCGGCCAAGAACTCCTCGCCGTGATGTGATCCGCCGCCTGGCAAGCGAAATATATTTGGCTATGCGAAAACTATCGGGGGTTCAACTGATCATTGGGCATGGTTCGGGCTCCTTTGGTCACATCCCTGCTAGCAAGTACGCTACCCGTCAGGGTGTGAAAACCGTTGAAGAATGGCAAGGCTTCGTCGAAGTATTCCGACAGGCGCGCGAGCTCAATCAAATTGTTTTGGAAATTCTCGGCGAGGCAGACCTGCCGGTGATCGCCTTCCCTCCATCTGCCTGTATCCAGGCAGACAACGGTCAATTGGCAGCATGGAATCTGGAGCCACTCCGTGCAGCTCTGGATGCAGGCTTGATTCCGCTGGTCAATGGCGATGTGGTTTTTGACAGAACACGTGGTGGGACCATTTTTTCAACGGAAGATGTATTTTTCACCCTGGCAGACGCACTGCCTCCCGATCGAATTTTACTGTGCGGCATGGACGAAGGGGTTTATGAGGACTTTCCCCACTGTACCCGACTGATCGACAGGATCACCCCCAAAAACCAGGTGGAGTTATTCTCCCTCCTTGGCGGATCGAATGCCTCGGATGTAACCGGCGGGATGCTTGAGAAAGTTCGCCTGATGCTTACCCTGCTGGAAAAAATTCCCACCCTTGAAGCGTTTATATTTTCCGGGAACATCACCGGCAACCTGCATAATGCTTTGCTGGGTCACTCGATTGGCACAACCATACATACGGGATAACGAGAAAGGAGCAGACCGTTTATGATCACCCGTCAGCAAATGGAAGAATTCGAGGACAAGACCCTGGCTCCATACGGAACGCGCAGTAAATATTCCCGTGGGCGCTTCTTCCCCGAGGATGAACCTCTCTATCGAACCATTTTCCAGCGTGACCGCGACCGGGTGCTGCATACCACTGCCTTCCGCAGGCTGGAGTACAAAACTCAGGTATTTATTAACTACGAAGGGGATTACTATCGCACACGTCTGACCCATACCCTGGAAGTTGCACAGATCGGGCGTACCCTTGCCCGTGCGCTTGGCGCAAATGAAGACCTAACCGAATGCATTTGCCTAGCGCACGACCTGGGACATCCCCCGTTTGGACATTCTGGCGAAACCGCGCTTGCCCGGCTAATGAAAGAACATGGCGGTTTCGAACACAATAAACAATCCGTTCGTATCGTCACCCAGCTGGAGCAGCGATACCCGGATTTTTCTGGCTTAAACCTTTGCTGGGAAGCGCTGGAAGGCATGGTCAAGCATGAAACCGAGTACGACAAAACCGATGCACGTGACTTCAATCCGGATCTACGTGGGCACATCGAAGCGCAAATTGCCAATGTGGCGGACGAACTGGCTTACACAGCACACGACCTGGATGACGGGTTGCGCTCTGGTATGATCACCCAGGAAATGCTAGAGGAGATCGAATTATGGCAGGTGATGAAGGCATCCATTGGCTGGCAGGGTAATGGACTTGACGACCTCACCCGTCACCGAATCATCCGCCGTCTGATCGGCAGCGAGGTCGATAATCTGGTCGAAACGACCACACAAAACATTCGTGATACGGGCATATCCTCCGTGGAGGATGTGCAGCGTTTGGATTTTAATGTAGTTACCTTTAGCGAGGTTTTTCACCGCCGCAACCGGCAGCTCAAAGATTTTCTATACAATCGTCTTTATCGTCATTACCGGGTGGTACGCATGGCAGTTAAGGCGGAACGACTACTGAGCGAATTGTTCATGGAATATTGCAAAGAGCCCACCATCCTGCCCCAACATGTCCAGGAGCGTATCGACCGTATTGGGCTGGAGCGCACGGTGTGTGATTACATCGCCGGAATGACCGACCGCTACGCCATCGAAGAATACAAGAAATTATTTAACGCCGAAACCTTACCGTAATTAGAAATTTTTTATGCGCTCTTTCGGCTAAATCATGTTATGATTGGCTGCGTTACCGCATTGCAGGAGAAAATCATGTCTGAAGCATCATACTTAACCCTAGAAGGACTCAACCGCCTGAAGCAGGAATTGGAATATCTCAAAGGTCCTGCGCGCGAGCAGTTAGCCGAGCGCCTGCGTGCAGCCATTGAACAGGGTGATCTTTCCGAAAACGCTGATTACAGTGCCGCCAAGGAAGAGCAGGGTTTTTTGGAAGGGCGCATCCAGGAACTGGAACACCTGTTGTCGAATGTTATTATCATTGATAACGTCCAGAAAAACCTGAATGAGATTGGAATTGGCGATTATGTCACCATCCAGGAAGACAATTTCCCCCCCGAACGCTATCATCTGGTCGGTCCCAAAGAAGCTGATCCTGGTAATGGTCGCATCTCTCTTGAATCGCCCATCGGGCGTGCTCTGATGGGGCATAAAGTCGGTGATCTGGTGATTGCCGATACCCCCAACGGCGAAATTCGCCTGAAAATCCTGAAGATCGAGTAATATCTTCCCTTAAAAAGCGAAAGGCGGGGCTTACCCCGCCTTTTTTAGTTAGGGATTCATCCGGGTCATGCCTGTGTTTTTGGCCACACCGCCAGTTCGAGAGTCAACCGTTCAAAGTAGCTATTTTCGGGCAAGGCGCCTCCACCCAGGCTAAGATCGACCACCCGCGCCTCCAACTGGAGTGTCGCCGTCTCGAGCAGAACCCGCCGTTCTTTCTCAACCTCAATCGGTTCACCCTTCGACTCCAACCGCTGCAAGATTGCCGGATCATGGAAAGCATGCGGGGTCATCAGCACTTTGGTAATGGTTTGAATATCATTCTTGTCAAACAGCCATACTTCGAAAGCCGTCACTTTCTTTGGATCACCGACACCAATCGTCTCGGAAATACCCACTCCACATTCCCCAAGGAATTCGCCGGTTGGCGAATCAATGGAGAACGAGTCGTCATACAGATCATCGCCCATCATATAAGTGGTCATAAACTGGTTGATCGGCTGCTCCTGTCCTTCCGCCGCGTAATCCGTGCGCACAGCCTGCCGGTTGAGATCCTGAGCCATTCCTGCTGCCGATTCAGTTTTGACCGGGCGTTTCCGCAGCACCAGTAAATAGACAAGAGCAGCGCCAACAATCAATGTGACCAAGCACAGTCCAGCAACGAGTCCGATGCGCGAACCGCCACCTGCGGGTGGCGCCTGGGTCGCTACCGGCGTTTCGCCCGGCAGGGGGACTGTTGGACCCATCACAATCGCGCGAAAGGCATTGATATCGCCTTCGCTCAAGCCACAATTGCCGGGTCGAAGCGAGTCTAAAATGCCCTTGCCGCTTTCGCCTAACGCCTCATAACGCTGCATCGCCTGAGCAACATCCTGTTTTCTGGCAAACGAATCGATCACCAGGCACAAGTAATCTTGCTTGTAATCGTCGCGCAGCTGACTTGGGTCTGCATTGACCCACTTTACAGGCCAGAGACCCCAGCCCAGAATCGGCAAACCGATGATTAATCCGATGACAAAGGCAACAATCGCCGTCATCATTGGGTTGCGTAATTGCTCTTTTATCTTGTCCATGTCCCTTTGCTCCTCACAGGCTGTTCTTATTCCTGTCGCGCAGCTTCACCAGATGTTTGAACTTATTGTAGAACATAGTTCAAAATGGCGCAACCACAACGAAGGTACAGATTTTTGGCTGCTCTGTACGTTGCAATTTTTATGCCGACTCGGGTGCAGACTCGCTGATTTGCTCCTGTAAAAAGCTTTCCTGGCACTTGATGCATTGGACTTCGCGTTTATTGGCAATCACCAGTGTTCCACCACAATTGGGGCATGGAGTTGCAACAGGCCGTTTCCAGGAAGTGAATTGACAATTGGGGTAGTTAGCACAACCATAGAACAGACGCCCCTTGCGGGTCTTTCGCTCGACAATATCGCCGCCGCAGTCAGGGCATTGCACACCAATTTTTTGCAGAAAGGCTTCGGTGTAGCGGCATTCGGGAAAGTTGCTACAGCTGATGAATTTTCCAAACCTGCCCCAGCGCACGATCAGGTCATGACCACACTGTGGACATTGCCGGCCTATTTTTTCCGGCTCGGCCTTGGTAACCGGCATCAATTCCTGAGCCCGTTTCATCGTTGGCTCGAACTGGGTGTAAAAATCACGAATCACTTCGGTCCATTCACGATCACCGGATGCGACCTTGTCTAAATCGGCTTCCATCTTGGCGGTAAAACCGTAATCGATGATATCTGGAAAATGTTCCACCAACAGATCGTTGACCAGGACCCCCGTTTCGGTCGGGGAAAGGCGGCGGTTTTCGCGCAGCACATACCCACGCTCGACAATCGTGGACAAAATAGGCGCATAGGTGGAAGGTCGTCCAATCCCATACTCTTCCAGCGTTTGCACCAGTGTGGCTTCGGAATAACGCGGCGGCGGCTGGGTGAAGTGCTGTTCCGGTATTAATCGTTCCAGATTCTGGGCTTGATTTTCTTCCAACCCGGGTGGGATACGCACATTCTCCTCGTCCTCGCCTTTTTGATCCTCATCTTTCGCCTCTTCATAAACGACGAGGAAACCGGGGAATTTCATGGTCGAACCGGAAGCGCGCAACAAATATGGATTTTGCCCTCCCTTGCCTTCAACCTCGACCGAAACCGTATCCATGATTGCGGCTTCCATTTGCGAGGCAACGAAGCGCTGCCAGATGAGGGTATATAACTTGTATTGTTCCGGACTGAGGAAGGATTTGATCGATTCCGGTGTGCGCTTAACAGAGGTTGGGCGGATAGCTTCGTGCGCTTCCTGCGCGCCAACCGCGCGCGTCTTGAACTGTGGCGGCGTCTCGGGCAGGTAGCTTTTCCCGTACGTAGTGAAGATGAAGTCACGGGCTTCTTTTTGCGCCAGTTCGGAAATATTGGTCGAATCCGTGCGCATATAGGTGATTAAACCGGTTGCTCCGCCCTCACCTATATCCAGTCCTTCGTACAATTGCTGAGCAATCATCATCGTCCGCCGCGCCGTGTAGCCCAATTTTCGCGACGATTCCTGTTGCAGTGTGCTGGTGATGAACGGAGCCGCGGGTTTGCGCCGCCGTTCGCCACGTTTGATCCTGGCGATACGGTACGTAGCGGTTTCCATATCCGCCAGAATTCCATGCACAGTTTGCTGATCAGGGAGAGCCGGCTCCTGATCACCAATCTTAACCAACCGGGCAATATAAGTCTGCTTAATCCCCTCGGGTTTCAGTTCCGCCGCGATAGTCCAGTACTCAACCGGAACAAAGGATTCAATTTCCCGTTCCCGTTCGACAATCAGGCGTAACGCAACCGACTGCACCCGTCCGGCAGACAGACGGCTGCGCACTTTTTCCCAAAGCAGCGGGCTGAGATTATAACCGACCAAACGATCCAATACCCGCCGCCCTTGTTGAGCATTGACCAGGTCCATGTTGATCTCGCGCGGATGCGAAAATGCTTCCTCGATCGCCGGCTGCGTAATCTCGTGAAAAACCACCCGGCGGGAAAGCTGCGGTGTAATTTCAGCTGCTTCCAGCAAATGCCAGGCAATGGCTTCGCCTTCCCGGTCGGGGTCGGTTGCCAGGTAAATTTCTTCAGCTTTCTTGACCAGTTCCTTCAACTCCTTGACCACCGGTCTTTTCTCGTTTGGCACCCGGTATTTCGGTTTGAAATTGTTTTCAACATCCACCGACAATTCGGAGCGCAAAAGGTCACGAATGTGACCGACGGAGGCTTTGACGGTGTACCCCTTACCGAGAAAACGACCCACCGTACGGGCTTTAGCTGGCGATTCGACGATCACCAGTTTGCCGCTGCGCTGAGGTTTGCGGTCTTTTTTCTCCGGCTGAGGTAGATGTTCGTGCTCGGCGGTTCGCCCCATTCGAAACAAGCGCGTGCCACACACCAAACACACTCCCTGCGTCACCGGGGAACCGGCAGCGTTGAAACCCGCCTGTGGGGAATTCATTTCGCGTTTGGTTTTACATTTCACACAGTAGGCTTCCACGTTTCCCTCACTCACAAATAGTCTTGGTTTTGGGTTTGTTTCAAATATTGCACAATCTCACGCACTCGCTGCGCCTGGGATTTATGACACACCAATACGATATTACCACTATCGACAATGATCAGATCTTCAACACCAATCGCAGCAATCAACCGGTTTTTATCCTCAGACAGTACCAGCACATTGCGGGTGTTCAGATTGGCAAATCGCTCCGCTAGAATTATGTTGCCATCGGAGTCGGCAGATAGCACTTCGAACAGCGAATCCCAGCTGCCAACATCATTCCAACCTAAACCAGCCGCCGGAATAACCGCTACCCTGTCTGCATTTTCCATAATGCCATAATCAATTGTCTGGGGTGTGAGTGTTGCCCAGGCATTCTTCACCTGCTGGTCATCACCTTGTGTCCAGGCAGTTTCGATCTGCACCAATACATTTTCTAACGCGGGCATTTGACGGGCAATTTCCTCACGGATACGATTGGCCGTCCAGATGAACATACCGGAATTCCAGTCATGGTCGCCGCTTTCCAACATTTTCCGGGCAGTATCCAGGTCCGGTTTCTCTTTGAAACGCCGCACTTCGTATACTTCCTGTCCATCCAATGTGATGATTTTCGCCCCACGCTGGATATATCCATAACCGGTGGAGGGGCTGGTTGGATGAATACCAAGTGTAACCAGGTAACCCTTTTGTGCCGCATGACTTGCGGCGCGCAATATTTTTTGAAAATAACCCACATCAGTAATGATGTGATCCGCGGTCAACACCGCCATTACTGCCTGGGCATCTTTTTGTCCCAGGAACGCAGCTGCCAAACCAACCACAGCAGCCGTACCTTTGGGAGCAGGTTCCAGTAAGTAGTTTTCCTCAGGTATGCGGGGACAGTCTGCCCGTAAATCGTTTGCCATATCCGCCCCGGTAACAACCAGGATGTTTTCCATTGGGATCAAACCTTCCAGCCGGTCTACCGCTAATTGAAATAAAGTTCTCTTCGAGCCAATACGCAGCATTTGTTTGGGGCGATTTGAACGCGATAGTGGCCACAGCCGGGTACCCCCGCCGCCTGCCATGATGACCGCATAGAAGGGTTTATCCGTGACTTGTACCATACGTGTCGAATTCCTCGTGAATGACGCGGTAATTCATACCGCCCAGGTTTCTCACCAGACCTTTTAATTCCATCAATGCCAGTGTAGCCGAAACCTTCTCAATCGGCAAGCCAGATAAAAAACTGATTTCGTCAGCAGAAACCGTACTCTCTCCCATTGCTGCCATCAATTGGGCTTCAGTTTCATCGGCGGGCAGGCTGCGGCGGGCACTGCGCTGGATATTGACCAGATCAAGGTTCAGTGCTTCGAGCACATCCGGAGGGGTCAACAGCGGGCGTGCTCCGTTTTGAATCAGCCGGTTGACACCTTGGGAATTCGGCGAATGGATATTTCCCGGAACAGCCAGCACTTCGCGCCCTTGCTCTGCCGCGAAAGTGGCAGTAATCAATGCACCGCTGGTCTCGCCCGCCTCAATCACAACCGTTGCCAGGGACAAACCGGAGATAATGCGATTGCGGGGAGGAAAATTGCTGCTTTCCGGAGGCGTTCCCGGCGGATAATCGCTGATAACCGCCCCCGATTGGCTGATCTCCTCCGCCAGCTTGCGGTGTTCTGGTGGGTAAATGACATCCACACCGCTGCCCAGTACAGCAAGGGTTCTACCACCAGCACTCAACGCTGCTTGGTGAGCAGCTGCATCTGTTCCGCGCGCCATTCCGCTGACTACGGTAATCTGGTTGCGCACCAGGAAGGCAGCCAGTTCTTCCGCCACTTGCCTGCCATACGCGGTTAGTCGCCGGGTGCCAACAACCGCAACCGCTGTTTCATCTTCCGGTAAATATTCTCCGCGCAGATACAACACGGGTGGCGGTTGATCGATTTCCTTCAACAAGTGTGGATATTCCTCATCCTCCCACGTCAGCACCCGGATTCCTTTTTCGGCAAGATTGCCCCAGATCCGTTCCAGGTCAATTTGAGAACGCACGCGGAGGATTGCCTCCACCAACCGGGGATTTAAACGGGTTGAGATAAGCCTCTCGTATGGAGCATTCCAGGCAGCCTGTAAATCACCGTCAAAGTGTTCCAATAGTCGGCGCAGCCGCACAGCGCCAATACCTTTGACATAGTTAAATCCCACCCAATACACCTTGGGATCCATGGAATATACTCCGCGCTCAATACCATTCCGGGGGGGAGACGATGATTTTCTTTTGATCCAAATCGATCTGGAGAACGAACGGTTCTACTGCCGGAACAAGCAGATCGTCCTGTTTTTCTTCCGAACGAATGACATAAACATCCTTTGCGCCGGTTTCGATAATCTCAACCAGTGTACCCAGATTTTCCCCCTGCGGTGAAATTGCGGTCAAACCGAGCAGTTGATGGTGATAATATTCGCCTTCCGGCAAGGGTGGAATCTCGTCAGCGCGAACGAACAGATATTGGTTGCGAAACGGGGCAGCCGATTCGGGATCCTGAATTTCCTCAAAAGAGATCAAGATTTCTTTATCTTTTGGTCGCATCGAACGGATCACGATTGGCATGTGGGCATCCCCGATATAGACAACTTTCCCAATCGACAAGCGTTCCGGGAAATCCGTCAAGACGTCCATAATCATCTCCCCCTGCAAGCCGTGAGAACGCCGTAAACGACCCACAGCCAGAAAGACAGGCTCGCCCGAGGGGGGCGAGCCTGAGAGTCCCCGGCTGACGTCCGAATGTTTCGGACAATTTTTCATCATCAACGCGGCTCCATCACATCCAGGGAGGCTTGTTTGCCTTCCCGTGCGGCTGCCACTCTCAACAAAATCCGCATTGCATTGGCAACCCTGCCGCTTTTTCCGATCACCCGCCCCATGTCTTCCTTGGCAACCCACAATTCCAGGCGGGTTTTTCCTCCCGCCCATTCCTGGCGAACGCGCACCTGGGTGGGGTCATCCACCAACGAAGAGGCGATATATTCGATCAACTCTTTCACGGTTTATCCTTTCGCGCAACGGCTTCGGACAATCGGCTAGTTCAAACACCTGTCTCAGGCAGGATTTGTTTTGGTATCAACCTTGCGGGATGCGTAATATGCTTCGGCTTCCTTGAGCACATCTTCCACCGCTTCGCCGGATTTTACACGGGCGAAGCGTTTGGTCAAACCCACGCTGTTGAACAGTTGCTCAACCGACTCGGTCGGCTTGGCACCGTTTTTCATCCAATGATAAACACGCTCTTCGTTAATCTGGAACGTGAACGGCTCGGTACGCGGGTTGTAAAAACCAAGAATTTCCAGGAAACGCCCATCGCGGGGGCTTTCTTTGTCAGCAGCCACGATGCGGTAACTGGGTTGTCCTTTCAAGCCAATGCGGCGTAATCGAATACGAACCATGTTTTCCTTATCTCCTCATTACAATGAACATTTTACTCGAAATTTTCCGGCTTCAGGATCTGCCTTCGAAAGTTGAGGGGCGCTGAAGGGAGCGCAAACTTTCGGATTCAAATCCCCTAGCCAAACAGGCGCGGCAATCCCCGCCCTCCTGTTTTTTGTAAGGTTTTGAACATTTTTTGGGCGTCTCGGAATTGCTTGAGCACCCGGTTGACATCCTGCACTTCGGTGCCGGAGCCGCGCGCAATACGCCTGCGGCGGCTGGCGTTGAGGATATCCGGGCGGCGGCGTTCCTCGCGGGTCATCGAATTGAGGATCGCTTCGGTTAATTTTAGCGAGCGTTCAGCTTCATCCGGCGAAATATTGCGCGCCATTTGCCCCATACTGCCCGGCAGCATTTCCATGATCTGCGCCAGAGGTCCCATTTTGCGCAATTGTTTAAGCTGTTTGGCAAAATCTTCCAGCGAGAAGGAACCGGACAGCATCCGTTCCGCCTGCTCCTGGGCTTCTTTTTGGTCAAACGCCGCTTCGGCGCGCTCGATCAACCCGATCATGTCGCCCATCCCCAAGATGCGCGAAGCCAGCCGGCCCGGATCGTAACTTTCGATCGCCTCAATACCCTCGCCAGTGCCGAGATATTTTATCGGCACGCCTGTCACCGATCGAATCGAAATCGCAGCTCCGCCGCGGGCATCGCCGTCCATCTTGGTCAATACCAGTCCGGTCAGCGTGACCGAATCACGGAAGCCCTCTGCCACGTGCAAGGCTTCCTGTCCGATCATCGCATCCACCACCAGTAGAATTTCATTCGGGGTTACACGCTGGGTAATCGCCCGCAATTCATTCATCAAAGCATCGTCCAACTGCGATCGACCGGCAGTATCGACAATTAGCACGCTCACACCGCCTTTTTGTGCTTTTTCGAATGCACGGACGGTTAATTCCGGCGGCATTACCCCCGGTTCTGTAATCACCGGGACACCGATCCGCTCTCCCAGGGTCTGCAATTGTTTGATCGCCGCCGGCCGGTATGGGTCGGCAGCCACCAATTCCACACGCTCGCCTTGCGAGCGTAGCATGGAAGCCAGTTTTGCCGCTGCTGTAGTTTTACCCGATCCTTGCAAACCGACCATCAGGATCACGCGTGGTTTGGCGCCGGTCAGGTTGAGCCGTGCGGGTTCTCCCAGGGTACGGATCAATTCCTCGTGTACAATTTTTATGACCTGTTGGGCTGGATTTAATGCCCTGGACACTTCGGCACCGATGGACCGTTCGCGCACTCGCGCAATGAAATCTTTAACCACGCTGTAATGCACATCTGCTTCCAACAACGCAAGGCGAACTTCGCGCATCGCTATGTCAACATCCTGCTCGGATAGTTTTCCCCGCCGACGAAGTTGTTGGAAGACCTGTTCCAAACGTTGTGAGAGTGACTCGAACACAGCAGCCTTAATCCATAAGAAATCAACACCCCTGGGAGGGGCGTTACCGACCTAGATTGTAGCCGGGAAAACAGGAATGGTCAAGGGAAATCTCAGATTGAGCATATAGATAATTTTTTGCGCAACTTTATAAACAAAGTGGGGTTAAAAGGGAAGAAAAAGTAAAATTCGAATTATTTTTAAATGATCAAGGAGAAATACCATGTCAAAAGTTGCCGTCGTTACCGACAGCACTGCATATATTCCCGAACATCTTACCAATGGATACAACTTGCACAGCATTCCATTGCAAGTGATATGGGGAGAAGAAACCTTTCGAGACGGGGTTGATATTACACCGCTCGAATTCTATACCCGTCTGCAGAATGCCAAAGTTATGCCGACGACTTCGCAGCCCTCACCGGCTGCCTTCAAACAGGTATATGCATCATTGCTTGAACAGGGTTTCGATATTCTCTCCGTTCACATCTCCAGCAAACTCTCCGGAACAATTGACTCTGCCGTCCAGGCAAAGGAAATGATTCAATCCGATCGTATCGAGATTGTCGATTCTCTCTCCGCCGGGATGGCACTCGGCTTCCAGGCACTTCTGGCTGCCCGCGCTGCCAGCGAAGGCAAACCGCTGGCTGAAATCAAATCCATGGCTGAAAAAGCCAATGATTTGACGGGCGTATTATTTGCTGTCAGCACGCTGGAATTTCTCCACCGCGGCGGTCGCATCGGAGGAGCACAAGCATTTCTGGGCACCGCTCTAGGGTTAAAACCTATTCTCGGTCTGGCGGATGGCAAGATCGTAGCAGTCGAGAAAATTCGCACGATGAATAAAGCCATCGATCGGGTAATTGATTTAACCGTTGAACGAATCGGCGGACGTCGCCCGGTGCGCCTGGCAGCTTTGCACGCCAATGCTCCAGTGGAAGCTGAACGGCTGCTCGAAAAACTGTGCCAGCGATTTAATCCCGCCGATATTGCCGAAGCCTTTTCTGCCAGCGTTTCGCCAGTCATCGGTACCCACACCGGACCTGGTACGGTCGGAGTGGCATTTCTGGCAGGTATGTAAGCCAATCTTCCTGTCCTTGGCTGACAGATTTCCCGAATAAGTTAAAAACACTTTATGATCAAACGGTCTTTGGTAAAATGAAAAAGACCGTTTGATCATTTTTTAAACCCCACCATCCCAAAAGGCTGAACACCATGCGCATATATTCAGATATTGGCGTGCAGGTT
>DAOUMN010000014.1:0-12330 GCA_034411135.1 Bellilinea sp. | reverse complement strand
TAGAGAAAAAGCACCCGTTGGAGGGTGCTTTCGCCAATAGGCTGGGGGCAGAGGATTCGAACCCCTATCAACAGATCCAGAGTCTGCTGTCCTGCCGTTGGACGAGCCCCCAAATCTAACGAAGGCGATTTTATCACCGAATATGGGCTCTGTCCAGACTCCAAAGCAGAGAGAAACCACAAACTGAACAGCAAACTATAATAGAAGATTACAGAATTCCCTACTTGACTTCGAGCTCTGGAGCGCTAAAATTGACAATATATATCCAACATAGCAAATTAATTGGTGGAATGTAACTTATCATGAGTCGTATTTCATTTTTACTCATCTTCATCGGCTTATGCTTATCTGCTTGCGGAGGAGACAACAGCCCGGCAAGCCCCGTGAACCAGAATCACAATTCTGTGGATTACCAGTGGGTATTCGAACAACCCGCCGATCCGGTTGTTGTTACTATTGCAGTAGATTCATCCCGAAAAGTAGAATCTCTCATTTCTCTCGACGGTGGTTCATTGACTACCACTGGCGCGGATGGCACACGCTATACACTCGAAATCCCTGCCGATGCTTTGACCAGCGAGACTCGGATCGGCATGACCCCCCTCACCAGTTTGAACGGACTACCCTTCGGCAGCGGAGAGGTTTACGCCGTGCAGCTCGAACCGCAGGGGTTTTTCTTCAATAACTTCGCCACGCTGACCATCACCCCGTCTCAGGCTATTCCTCCAGATCAACAGATCTTGTACGCTTATCAGAACAGCAATCATGAATTGACTCTGGCAGCACCGGTTGTCAGTTCCGCCGAGGTCAAAATTCTCATCCAGCACTTCAGCGGTTACGGTGTGACCAAGGGGCTACTGGCTGATGTTGAACCTGTCCGACAGAGACTGGGCGGCTCGGCTGAAGCCCGTCTGCAAAGCGAAATGGCTTATCATTTGAGTCGGGTGCGCCAGCAGCAATTGCTTGGCTCTGGCGATCCGGATGAGGATCTGGCTGCCATCTTCAAAGACGTATTCGAGCGCTTCGAGCGTGAGGTGGTTCAGCCGCGGATTGCCGCCGCAGGGGAATCTTGCGCGGCTGGCCGGCTGGCGCTCCAGACTGCATTAAGTTTTGAACGCCAGAAGCAACTGCTAGGCATGGGCTCAGAAGATGGGATGAGTCAGATAAACGACCTCTTCCAGACCGCCGGATTGGTTTGCGTGAAGGAAGAATACGAACTGTGCGCCAAAGACCACATCATCCACCGTATGATCCCGGTCTGGCTGGGAATCGAACGGCAGGCTCAATTGCTCGGCGCGGGTGAGGGTGATTCACCTCTCACTCAGGAAGCGCGCCGCTTGACCGAGCAGTGCCTGCGGTTTGACCTGGAGTTTTACTCTTCGGCCACATTTGATGCCGGGGAAGGGGATGGCTATGACTCGGTGGTTCGTTCCAAAGTCCCCATGCGCTTCAGCACGGCTGATATGAAATTCACCGGTCAGGCTCCGCTGGTCAACGAATCGTTCGACTTCCGGGTTAAGGGCTGCCGGGTCAACAGCCAGCGCGGCGGCAGCACCTTTCACCTGATTGACTTCAAATATGTTTCCGACACCCGCTCGCCCACTGACGAGTTGGGTTATGTCCGCGACATTGAGTTGACTTACTTTCCGGAGCGCACCACCGAAACCTTTACCGTCACCTGTCCCGATTCACCCCCTTATTCCATGCCGCCCAGCGGCTTGTGGTGGGGTATTTTCCTCGTCACTCACTTTTCCGAACTCGGCAGCAATACGGGAGGCATTAACGCCCCACCCGTCGAATTGCTGGAAGGGCTTTCCTTTGGAATGGGCATGATGGGTCTGCCGGTCAACCCGGAAGAGGGTTTTATCGCCTCCGACTGGGAAATGCTGGGTGGTGAGTATTTTGCCAGAAAAGAGTGGACCAAAGAAGATGCCGCAAATGGCCTCATTGAGGTCGGCACCTTCAAGTTATACCACCGCCCGGGCAGGTGAATATCCACAAATATTTTGACAGCGGTTGAATGCCAGACGGATTACGCAGGCATATAATTACACACTGTGAGTTTTCTGGACGCTGCCATTCACGAATCTGATCTCTGATTTTCCAAAGCATTCAGCAAAACAACCGCTCTAGCCATTCTTTGAACGACCTTATCCTTACCAATGATTGCCATGCTCTCGAACAACGGCGGGCTAATCATTTGTCCGGTTACCGCGACACGAATCAATCCAAACACCTGCCCTGCTTTTAATCCACTCGCTTCAACGAATTCGCGCAATGGCGGTTCAGTCGTTTCCACTTCCACATTCGGAAGGGATTGAAAGATTTCCAGGACCTGTTCAGCCAATCGACGACACTGGCTGACTGACAGCTCTTTGACCAATAAGAGAGTGGACTCGGGTTCAACCTCATCCTTGAAGAAAAAGCCCGCCATTTCAGGCGCATCATCCAAACCTGCCAGTCGCTCCTGAATTAATGGTGTAATTTTTCGTAAGATTTCATCCGAAGGGTTATAACCGGCTTGAACGAAAAAAGGCTTAATGCGCTGCGCCAAGTCTTTGACCGCAAGATGGCGAATATGCAATCCGTTAAAATGATCAAACTTGGTGAAGTTGATCGCCGCTGGCGAGGGATTCAGGCGTTCGAGACTGAATTTTTCGATCAGATCCTGCATGGTGAAAAATTCGGTGTGGTCATCGTAACTCCAACCCATCAACGCGATCCAATTAACCACTGCCTCGGGTAAATAACCCAGCCCCTGCAAGTCCTTTAGGAAAATGGAGTAGCCGTCTTTAATCAGTTCGGCTGACTCGCGTTTAGACATCTTTCCTTTTCCGCTCGGCTTGAGAAATACGGACAGATGCACCCAGACCGGTTCCTGCCAGCCAAAAGCACGATGAATCAAGCCGTGCAAGGGAAATGTCGGCAACCATTCTGAACCGCGAATCACGTGGGTGATGCCCATCAGGTGGTCATCAACAGCAGCAGCTAGGTGGTAGAGCGCCAGACCATCAGATTTAACCAGGATGTAATCATCCAATACGCGGTTCTCCACTGTGATCTCGCCGCGCAGCAAATCAGTGACCGTGGTCTCACCTTTTTGCGGGGTCTTAAAGCGAATCACGTGCGCTTCCCCGCCTTCCACACGCCGTCGAGCATCATCCGGGTCAAGACGACGGCAGGTTCGATCATAACGAGGCGATTCCTTACGGGCTTGTTGCTCCTGACGTACCTGCTCCAGTCTTTGCGGCGTACAAAAGCAATAATAAGCCTGCCCACGCTCAATCAGCCTTTGGGCATATTCCTGATAGATTTCCTTGCGCTGCGATTGACGGTAAGGTCCATGCGGGCTGTCTTTATCCGGTCCTTCATCCCAATCGATACCAAGCCAGTGCAACCCATCGATGATTTCCTGTTCCGCCTCCGGTACGTATCGTTTGCGGTCAGTGTCTTCAATGCGAAGAATGAATTGCCCGCCAGTTTTTCGAGCAATCAAATAGTTATATAAAGCCGTACGCGCTCCACCAATGTGAAGATGTCCGGTTGGAGAAGGCGCGAATCGAACACGAACCGGAGTGACTGGGTGAGACATGATGCTCCTTAGAAATCCAAAGATTGGCTGTGGGCAGCCACGCTTTCGACCAGCCCAATGCCCAGAACCAGCGAGAGCAACGAACTACCGCCATAACTAATGAAAGGCAAGGTCAACCCGGTGACCGGCAGCACGTTGAGATTAACCCCGATATTAACCGCCATCTGAAAGAAAATCAAGATTGCGATGCCATACGCAATCAGGCTTCCAAAGGAATCAGCCGCTTTGCGGGCAATAACCAGGCAGCGGACAACAACAAAAACCAACAAACCGATCACCAGCGAGGTGCCGATAAAACCGAACTCCTCTGCCATGGCAGAGAAAATAAAATCGGTATGGCGCACTTTGAGAAAACGAAGTTGTACCTGGGTACCACCACCATAGCCCTGCCCAAACAACCCTCCATTACCGATAGTGATCAATGCTTGCTCGATATTATACGTCTCGCCATGACGGGCATTCGGATCAGGAAAAAGAAAATTGACCACCCGGGTTATCTGATAATCCTGGATGAACGGGATTTCCACTCCGGAAACCAGTAGAACTAATAGCAAACCCAATACAAGGATGCCGATCAATCCAAATACGATCATATAGCGGGTTGGCAGCCCGCTAATCCATAACATGGCAAACCAGATCACAATGACCACAATCGAGGTACTAAGGTTGGGTTGCAGCAAGATCCACACCACCATACCAAAAGTCATCAAGGCACTCTTGGCAATCCAGAGCAGGTTTTTCGGCTGGTCGAGGGTGCGGGAAAAATATCCAGCCAAAACAATAATCATAATAATCTTGACCAGTTCAGATGGCTGGATATTGATGATACCCGCCCGAAACCAGCGTGTCGAGCCGAAGGCAGCCTCGCCAATCAGGTTGATCCCAATCAACATACCCACACCTAAAGCGTACATCAGGTTCGTCAGCGACGCCCAGGTTCGATAATTGATCGAAGCGGTCACCAGGATAATCACCATCCCCGCCACAACATAGATCGTCTGGCTTTGTACGGATCCGGCTAATTCCTGATTCCCGGCAATTGCCGAGCGAATCATGATAATGCCAAACACAGACAGGATCAACACCGCCCCGAACAACCAGTAATCAAAATGACGCCATGTTTCCCGTCTTAACATTTCATACTTACCTGTAAAAAGTTATTTTCGGCGCGAATTAGCCGCTCGCAGAGGAATATCCGCAATCAGGCGTTGTTCGCGTCCCTCTTGCGCCATGTCAATGCGCACCGCATTCGGATCAATTGCCACATGCCGCGAAATTACTTCCAGCAGTTCGTTTTTCATGATCTCCAATTGGTGCGGGGTAATGTCGGTCCGATCATGAATCAGGACCAATTTTAACCGCTCTTTTGCCTGATCGGCGCTTTTGTCTTTTTTCCCTGTAAGGCGCTCTAACCAACCCATGATCAAGCACCTCCTCCACGGAACACGCGGCTCAAACGGTTGAAAAATCCGTCCTTTTCCTCCAGGTTAAGAAAAGGAACTTTCTCCCCGTTCAAGCGTCGCGCAATGTTCTGGAATGCCAAACCTGCCTTGCTCTTACCATCCAACGCAACCGGCTGACCGCGGTTAGTCGAAACGACCACACTTTCATCCTCCGGAATGACCCCGATCAACTCAACCGCCAGCAGTTCAAGAACGTCCTCGGCGTTGAGCATATCGCCACGTTTGATCAGACTCATATTGACCCGGTTGAGCACCAGCCGCGCAGGCCCTTTCTCTTCTGCTTCAATTAAGCCGATAATCCGATCGGCATCACGCACGGCGGAAACCTCCGGATTGGTGACCACCATGACCACGTCTGCCGGAGCAATTGCGTTGCGGAAACCGCGCTCAATTCCGGCCGGTGAATCGATTAAGATCCAATCAACATCGGATCGCAGTTCGTCACACAATCGAACCATATCGCTGGGCGAGACAGCGTTTTTATCACGGGTTTGTGCGGCAGGGATCAGGTACAATTCCGGCAGCCGTTTATCACGGATCATCGCCTGGCGTAAACGGCAGCGCCCTTCAACAACATCTACCAAATCATAGACAATGCGGTTTTCCAATCCCAAAACAACATCCAGATTGCGTAAACCGATATCCGCATCGATGCATACTACTTTGTGCGCAAGATTCGCCAGAGCGACGGCGATGTTGGCGGTGGTAGTCGTTTTCCCAACCCCGCCCTTTCCGGATGTGATCGTCAATACTTTGGCTGTCATTCTCCTCCCACCTTATTTCAAGTTCCATAATTCGGTAATAATTTCATTTTTCTCGATTCGCGCCAACTCAGCACCTTTGGCTTTCTTTTTTGGCGGCGGCGCATAAAAGATATTGGCTATGCGCATTTGGGTGGGATTCATTTCCAGGGCACACACCACGCTCTTCTCATTTCCTTGTGCACCGGCATGAACACTCCCGCGTAACCGCCCCCACACTACCACATTCCCGTCGGCAATAATTTCCGCACCCGGGTTGACATCCCCAATGACGACAACATGTCCGTGGGTAGAAACGCGATAACCGGATCGCAGTGTGCGCTGGATCAAAATAGCATCTTCACCAGGCAGTTGGGTATCACTCTGACGGATAACCCGCTCCGGTTTGGGGGTGGATAACCGCGTTGCCAATCCCAAAACCCGCGCGGTTTGTTCGGTTACCG
The DNA here is from genome assembly GCA_034411135.1 of Bellilinea sp. Lineage (GTDB taxonomy): Bacteria > Chloroflexota > Anaerolineae > Anaerolineales > Anaerolineaceae > Bellilinea. The sequence continues at coordinate 6,071 of DAOUMN010000014.1, read as the reverse complement.
GCGAGAGGCTGATTACAGCCCACAGTGAAATCTCCCGGTCAGACAGCCGGTCACGCAGCGCGCCCATTTCAGCAGCATGCAAAATTCGGTTGCCCACATCCAATGCCAGACGCGCACCGCGGAAGAAGGCTCCTCGTTCCTCAATCTGCTTGAGCAGCCTGGCTTGCAGCATATCCCAGTCACCTTCACTCAAGGTTACCAGCAACCCTTCGCGAATGCCCTTAATTGTAATTCCGCCATCCTTCTCAACCGGCTGCGTGGCAGCCGATTTTTCATCTTGGTCAGTTGCTCGTGTAATCATATGGGCTAATTATAGCAAAGCCGGTAAAAGCCGCCGCTCGAATCACGGGGCAATCCCTTCCCCTTCTCCGGAATCGATCTGTTTCAGCGCGAAATAGGCTTCCATCACCCGCCGAACAACCGGTCCTGCCAGTACAGCCCCTTCGCCACCATTATACACAAAAGTAACCACCGCGATTTCAGGATTGTTGTATGGAGCAAATCCCACGTACCAGGCATGAGAAGGCCAGTTGCCCGGCTGGCAAATGCCCTTCTCGCGGGCAATGGGATCGCAATACTCGGCTGTTCCGGTTTTTCCAGCCGATTCAAAACTGGCACCTCTGAAAATCAATGCCACTGTACCGTCTACAACGGTATAGCGCATCCCCTTGCGCACCTCTTCCAGTACCCACGGCTCGACGGTCTTTTTTTCCCCTGTCTGGAAAAATTTTTCATCGTAAATATTGATCACCGGGTCCTTGGTAATGTCCCAGATCATCTGAGGCTCGAAGGGGCGCACCACCTCGCCTTCGCTGTTGGTTATCTCGTGGATGAGGGTGGGCTTCATCATTCTTCCATTGTTGGCAATCGTCGCCGCGGATACCAATACTTGCAGCGGCGTTGCCAGGTCATAGCCTTCGCCGACGGCGGCAAGGTAGGTATCGCCGGTTGCCCAGTTTTCCCCTTGCGATCGGCGTTTCCAGTTCGGGTCAGGCACCAAACCATCCGCCTCGCCCGGCAGTTCAATCCCAAAGGTACGTCCATAACCCAAAGCCTGGGCATATTCTTTCAGTCGCCATACACCAAGCCCCCCATTGGGAACTTCACTTTCAAAACCACCGCCAAGTTTGTAAAAATAAACATTGCAAGAAACACCCACCCCGCGGACAAAATCGACATCACCATGCCCGGCGCCGGTGGTTTTGTAGGTATAACAGACATACTCTTGAAACCGCGGACGCGGATCGTTCGGTGAAAAACGCTGCTCCAACTTGATGACCCCGGGATCGAAAATAACCTGTTCAGGGGTGACTACCCGCTCATTCAGCGCGCCAATGGCAGTCGCCAGCTTGTACACCGATCCCGGCGAATGCTCAGCAGAAATGGCGTGATTGAACAACGGGCGGGCGGGATCGCGGCTGAGCTGATCGTAATAATATGCCGGGATGAAACGCGCCATACGGTTATTTTCGAAGGTTGGATGCGAAACCATGGCGAGGATTTCACCCGTGCGCACATCCATCACGATGACCACCCCCTGGGTGTACCGGTCCGGATCGCCAACTCGGGTGTTGTAAAACCGCATATTGTTCAACAGGGCAGCCCGCGCGGCTGATTGAAGGCGCACGTCAATGGTCAGATGAACATTATTGCCGGGCACTGCATCTACCGGCGGCTCGACATCTCGCAATATCTTGCCGGCGTTGTCCACTTCCACCACCCGTTGACCATTTTTTCCAATCAAAACATCGTTCAGGCTGTTTTCTACACCCGCATATCCAACCTTATCTCGGTTAGCCACAAAACCCAGACTTTGCCAGTATTCCTGCTCAATGGCTGGAATGGGACCCAAAAATCCCACCACTGTGGAGGTTAAAACACCCGTTGGGTAGTCGCGGATCGGCTCAATTTCGATATCAACCCCCGGCAAATCGACGCTCTTTTCCCGAATGACTTTTGCTGTGGTTTCATCGATGTTACAGCGGACGCGAACGGGGTTATACGGCGCCAGCGAATCGCCAATGAATACGATTTGGGCAATTCCCAGGTCATTCAGACAGGGGGTGAAATTGCGCACAGTTTCAGCATTGATTTCGCCGTTGTTCACCGGCACATTGATCAGCGCAGACAGCTGGCGGTAAACCTCCTGCACGGCGCCTTCATCCGCCGGTAGGTTGGCAGGGGTAATAACAACGTTAAAGGAAGCGATATTGCGCGCCAATACCACCCCATTGCGGTCATATATGAAACCACGTTGGGTGGGTAGCCGAACAATGTTGGTACGATTATCCTCCGCTCGGATTTGATAGGTTTCCGCACCGAGTATCTGAATGGAGAACAACCGCACCAGGTAAAAACCAACCACTCCCCCCAACATAAGATATGTGATTAACATCCGCCAACCACTCAGGACTGCAACAGGCTCGTTTCTTTCTGTAGTCATTTTTTATACAGTTTGCATCGGATATATCCAGTGCGCCAGGTCATTGACCAACACAAAGACCGGTAAGGCAAAAATGAGATTAAGCAAGGTACTGGGCAATGTTACCAGAGACAGGCTGTCTTGCAACGGCAGCGACACACCGGAGACGAAAAGGGCGATAATCGATATTCCATGATATCCAATTGTACCCACAAAAGTCGTCAACAACATCGCCAGGATGGGAGTTTGCCAAACCTGTCGGCGCAGCAGGCGGGCAAATCCGCATGCAAGCAGATATCCCGCCATTGGTGCGTAGAGCGGCGTTGCCGAAACCAAAGTTACCCCTGCCCCAGCGATGGCAGCCCATTGCCAGGCATGGCGCACCCGGTCATGTAACGCCCATGCGATAGCAAAGACTAACAGCAGGTCAGCAGTTCCTTGCAGCAATGGCAGCCGGCTGACCACAGCAAGCTGCAGCATCAATAACACGGTAAAAACTGGGACGGCGAGCAGGGATATCAACATGCCAATCAGGGGGATGGCGTTGGGATCAATGGCGTAAAGTTAACCGGTCGGAAATTTGTGATAACCAACACTGCTTGAAGCGTGGTGAAATTAACCACCGGTTGTACCGCCGCAGACTGGAACAACTCATTCGTAGCTTTACGCACCGAGGTTACTTGGCCGATCAAGATATCGGCGGGGAACGTGCCACCAAGCCCAGAGGTCAAAACCAGATCACCATTTTGCAGCGGGGCGTCTTGTGAGATCATTCCAACCGTCAAATCTCCCGTAACTGAGCCCAACAATTGAGCGTCGCTGCGGTGCGGCTCAATGCGCACATTGACAATCGAAGCCGGGTCGGTAATCAGGCGAACCCGCGCCGCTGAAGACGTGACAGCATCCACCTGCCCCACCAGTCCCTGGTTGGTAATCACTGGCATTCCACGCCTCAGTCCATCATCCGAGCCACGATCGATAAAGATATAACGAAGGAAAGGGTTTGGGTCGCGCCCAATCACAGCCGCTGCCACATATTGACCACCTTGCGGGTTGGAACGGGCAAAATCGAGGAGCGCGTACAGCACCTGTGCTTCACGGAGTTGTTGCTGCAACTCAATGATCTGCGCCTGCAGACTGGTGACTTCCTGCTCCAATTGCTGGTTACGCGCTCGCAGGCTGGCAATGTCCCGTGGTACAGTCACAAATTCGTAGATCGCCATGTAGCGGGTCGCCAGCCATTCCTGTACGTTAACCATCGGTTTGAGCACTGTGCTGAACAGCGGTGCCATATAGCCGCTCAACGCAAAGATGATGATTCCAACAACAACCAGGGCAAGGGTCGTTGTCTGCCAGAAGCGCGATCCAGATGCTCTCATTCTTGGAATATTTTACCGCCAAGCGGCGGAACAGAACTTAAGGAAATGATTAACGTATGCCGGTGCGGTCGAGACCGACCAGAAAATCCTCGTATTTATCCAGGTCTTCGAGAATCATACCTGCACCACGCGCTACGCAGGTCATTGGATCCTCGGCGACCCAAACCCGTAGATGCAATTCATCCGCCAGACGTTCCACCAGTCCTTGCAGTTGCGCACCGCCGCCTGCAAGGCAAATACCATTTTCGATCAAATCGGCGACGATTTCAGGCGGAGCTTCGTCGATTGCATCCTTGATGGTATCCACGATCACCTGAACTGAACCGGCAATCCCTTCACGAATTTCCACCGAGGAGATTTCCAGGCTTTCCGGCAACCCACTTACCAGGTTTCGCCCACGCACGGTTACGGTCTTTTCGCTGGGCAGAGGATAAGCGGAGCCTATTTGCATCTTTACCAGTTCTGCCATGCGCTCACCGATGAACAAATTGTACTTGTTGCGGACATACTGGATGATATCCTGATCCATCTCATCACCCGCAACCCGCAAAGAACGGGAAACGACAATCCCACCCATCGAAATGATAGCCACTTCGGTCGTTCCACCACCAATGTCCACCACCATGCTGCCCTGCACCTCCGAGACTGGTAAACCAGCACCCAGAGCCGCGGCACGCGGTTCTTCAATCAAATAGGTTTCACGCGCACCAGCAGACATGGCTGCGTCGTAAACCGCGCGTTTTTCTACTTCAGTTGCACCAGAGGGGATACCCACCACTACCCGAGGGCGCGGCATTGGCACAACCGACTGCTGGTGGGCTTTACCAATGAAATAACCAAGCATAGCTTGGGTGATTTCAAATTCGGAGATTACCCCATCGCGTAGTGGGCGAACGGCAATCACATTGGCAGGGGTACGTCCGACCATCTCTTTTGCCTGTAAACCGATTGCAAGGGGACGCCTGGAGCGCTTGTCAATAGCCACCCAGGAGGGTTCATTGATGACGATGCCTTTGCCACGGACATTGACCAGGGTATTGGCAGTTCCTAGATCGATTCCAATGTCCAGTGAAAACAATCCCATCAGCCAGTTGAAAGGATTGAAAGCCAAAATGTTCTCCTCATCCCGATTTTGGGGTTTTAGTATTAACTGCCAATCGTTAAAAATTATACCATAGAGCCTTTGGGCGCGATTCGATTGGTTGAAAAGAAAAATCGGGAGATTGTCTGATCTGTCTAAAGCAGACAAACTCCTGATTCTATCATATCTACCGCAATTGTTTATTGCGAGGGCGCCGTGGCTTCAAACACATTGCGAAAATGATAACCATAGATCGCCAGGGTAATCGCCAGGGCAAATTTACGTGGGTAACGAAACAATGTCCAGAAAAACAAGCGCCAATACTCCAAACGCTCTTTGCCTTTGATCCCCAACTCCCAGATCGATTTGAAAAACGCAACGATCTCCTCCGCTTGCAGGTAAACCGAGGATTGCGGTAATTTATAGGTTTCCAGGAATGTCCTCACCCGACGATAAAACCCTTCCGGTTTGTAGATTTCAGCCAACAGAGTCTGATAGCCCTGTTGTAATCGCTCCAACCCCATCTTTGGAATGATATTGGTTGATCCGCTGGTATTGTTACCGGTCATTTCCTTGACCAAACGCCCCTCATGTTCCATTCGTTCGTATAATTTGGTGCCAAAAGGGGCTTGCAGGATGCCCACCATGGCTGTCACAATCCCGCTTTTTTGAATGAATTCGGCCTGTTTTTGGAATACATTAAGCCCGTCGCTGTCGAAACCGACGATAAATCCACCCATTACCTGTAAGCCGTTTCGGTGCAACACCTCAACCGATTGGAGCAAGTTACGGTGCCGATTTTGTTTTTTATTACACTCCGCAAGCCCCTCATCTTCCGGCGTCTCTATACCTACAAAAACCGACACAAAACCCGCCCGGGTCATCAAATCCATCAATACCGGGTCGTCTGCCAGGTTAATCGAGGCTTCAGTGAGAAAATTACAGCCTTTTTTACCTTTCCGCCATTCGATCAATGCGGGCAGAATCTCTTCTTTCAACTGGCGACGATTACCTATGAAATTATCATCCACAAAAAAAATGTTACGCCGCCAACCCAAACGGTACATCTCATCCAGCTCGTAAAGGATCTGGCCCTTGCTCTTGGTACGTGGATAATGCCCCAACATGGCAGTGATGTTGCAAAAATCACAATCATACGGACAACCGCGGGAGAACTGGATACTCAATG
>DAOUMN010000013.1:0-10695 GCA_034411135.1 Bellilinea sp. | reverse complement strand
ACACAATCTTCGTTATACCTCCAAACCCAGATGCCAGAAGAGATTGACCATGCCCGCCTGCTAATCCACAATCTGCCTTCTACCGGCTCATCCAAGATGAAGATTTACCCGGTTTCATGGGGGAAATCACAGCCAATCTTATAAAGATATAATCGCAACATGAACAACACAGCCGATCTACTCAACCGCCTGCGCCATTTTGTGCGTACCGAAGCCGAAGCTCAGTACGCCGCGCTCGACCAGCAATGGTCGCGACCACTCGCCGAGCGTGTGGCAAAGGGTTGGGCAATCGAAGGCGTGTGGGTAGAACACCATAAAAATGGACTGGTTCGCCTGCGCTGCGGCAGCAATGACTCACGCTTCCGCGAAGGCGATCTGCTGGTGATGCATCGCGACAATCCTAGGGACGCGCACGCCCTGCATTTGGAACTCCAGTACGACGGCGAAACCGAACTGGAAGTCAGCTTGATCCGCGGCAACCCATACCAACTCAGCGCCCAGCCGGACGGATGGATCATCGACCAGGATTGGTTCGATGCCAGCCCGTTTTACCTGGACACGTTAAATAGTGTGGCAGACTCCCTGCGCGGGCGGACGACCATCCTGCCGTTATTGATGGGTTCGCTGACTCCCAAAATAGACTACGCCCGCTACGAACGCGCCGCCGAGGAAATGGCGCAGGCTGGAATGAACGATAGCCAGGTCGAAGCGGTCGCTCAGGCATACGCATCTGATTTACTGCATCTGATTCAGGGTCCGCCCGGTACTGGCAAGACCCTCATGCTGGCACATCTGGCAAAATTACTGGTGGCAGATGGACAGCGCGTATTGGTGACAGCGCTGACCCATCGCGCCATTCACAATGCGCTTAACAAAATTCCCCAGGTGGATGATAGCCTGCCGGTGTGCAAAATCGGCGTTGACCATCACGCTGGCGATTTGAAGGTCCCCAATTTCGAATCGTTCGACCAGTCACATTTCGGCGACCTCAGTGGCGGCTATGTCATCGGTGCCACCCCGTTCGCTTTGCAAAGCAGGCGCTTGGCAAACGTGGAATTCGATGTTGTATTATTCGACGAAGCCTCCCAGATAACCCTTCCCCTGGCAATTATGGGCATGCTGGCTGGCAATAAATATGTGTTCATTGGGGATGAATGCCAGCTGCCCCCGGTTTCTGTATTTTCCGAAAAGCAGGCAATGCAAACCTCGATCTTTGCCCATTTGGCTGGGCGCGGGAACGAAACCATGCTTAACATCACTTACCGGTTAAACGACGTGTTGGCAGATTGGCCCAGCCGTACGTTTTACCGCCAGGAGTTAAAACCCAGCCCACAGGCAGCCAAAAGGCGTTTGCATCTTTCCAACCAGGCTTCACGTTGGGATTTTGTGCTCGACCCTTCATCACCGGCTGTGTTCCTCGATCTGTGCCACCGCAACACCACAGTTCGTAGTCGCACCGAAGCCGAAATGGTGGTCGAACTCATCCTGGCATTGCTGGATCACGGCATTGCGCCGGATGAAATTGGCGTAGTAGTGCCCTACCGGGCGCAAAGCCGCCTGATCCGCAGTCTTTTACGGCGAATTATTGCAGACGAAAACGTTTGGAATCGCATTGTGATAGATACCGTGGAGCGGATGCAGGGACAGGAACGGGAAGTGGTGCTGGTCTCCTTTGCCACAGCCAGCCCAGCGTTTGCCACCCAAATGGCTGACTTTCTCTTTCAGCCGCAGCGTCTGAACGTGGCAGTCACCCGCCCGCGCACAAAACTCATCCTGGTTGGCAGCCTTCACATGCTCGATGAAAACCAAAACGATCCTGAACACGCCGAGACATTTGCCTTGCTGCGTTCCATGATCGATTCCTGCCTCCATCTTATCCTGCCCAGCGGGTCTCTGGTGTAAGTGTGGCACACATCCTGCCAGAGACACCACCGCATTTTCTGCCCGGCGAGGTACTCAAGACCTTCCGCGCCCTGAAGTTGCTGCCAGATACTTTTTACATCTGGCACCACCTGGCACCCTGGCAACCGGATGCACCCGATTTTCTCATGATCACTCACGACCGACGGGCTCTGTTGGTAAAAGTCAGTTCATCCAGTGCAGCCCACGCCACTCCTGCCGCACAATTGTTACTGCCCGGCAACGATCGCCCGGCGTTTGGAGTGCTGGAGTCGAAGGTGCTCATAGACTTTGTTAAGGACTTACAACTGCCCGCCAACAGTCCTTTGGAGACGCTTGTACTATTTCCAAACGTTCCACATAAGCAAGTGATTGAAAGTCGCCCGGGACGCGCAGACGATGAACCTCAATGGGCAGGGCGCGAGATTCTAAATTCGGATTCCGGGTTGAGATGGGAGGATTTCTTGCCATTGAACCCAATGGAAGCCATTGGGTTGCAGAAGGTGCGAGAACACTTTACGCCCGAGATCGTCGTACCCGCCGGGATGACCGTTCGCGCTCCTCACCCCCGCCAAATCGAAGCCGGTTTGAGGGATTACCTACTGGATTACAATCAGGAAGCAGCGGTGAAAGCCGACCTGGATATCGAACCGGATGGACAGGCTCTCTCCACCGATTTTCGTTTGAACATCATCAATGGCGTGGCTGGCAGCGGTAAAACTTTGATTTTGTTGTACCGCTTGCGCCTGCTCCACCACCTGTACCCGCAGAAACAATTTCTCGTTCTTACCCATAACCGCCCCCTGATCCACGATATCCAAAGCCGCTTCTACCAACTGGAAAGTCACCTGCCCGAAAACATCGAATGGCGAACCTTCAATGGATGGTGCTTTCATCACTGGCCGCAAACCCCTGCCTGGAAAAAACCCCTGCCCATTCAGCAGCGTGAGCGAATCGCTCATCAAGCCTGGCAAAGAACCCTCCACAATACGACAATTACCGAACGCATGCTGCTCAGCGAAATCGACTGGGTGAAAGACCAGTTGCCGCTAAAGCGGGATGATTATCTGGTGGCAGACCGGCGAGGGCGCGGTTTTGGGTTGAACAGCGATCAGCGCCAGCAAATGTGGTCGGCAATCCAAACCTACCAGCAGATTCTCGAACAACAAGGTGCACTCGATTGGGGCGATGTGCCCCAACTCCTCTGGCATTGGGTTGCAGAGGAGAAAACCAGTCTGCCCCAATATGACTTTGTATTGATCGATGAAGCTCAATTTTTTGCCCCTTTGTGGATCAACTTGATTCAAAAAGCACTCAAACCGCAGAATTCCCACCTGTTTTTGGTCGCCGACCCAACGCAGGGTTTTTTGGGGCGCAAAGCCACCTGGAAATCGCTTGGGTTGGATGCCCGCGGGCGGTCGCACCAATTGCGACGCAGTTATCGCACCACGCGCGAGATCATGCAGTTTGCCAGCCTGTTTTATCGGTCACGCCTTGCCCATGAAAAGGATGAGGACATTCTGGTGCCGGATATGCTCAACATGCCGAAGGGCGTATTCCCCCAGGTAATCACCCTGACAAGCGCACAAGATGAAATTTCGCGAGCAGCGAACGAAGTAGCCGAGTTTGTCAGACAGGGTTTTCCTAAAAGACATCTCCTGCTGCTGCACGCCAACGGTCCGGGGGCAAAAGGATTAATTGAGGCAATCGATCACCGACTGGGCAAGAATAGCGCCATGGATCCGAAAGATCAGTACCCCGGGGATTATGTGCGCGTCACGACATTGAATGCCGGCGCAGGATTGGAGAGCCCGATTGTATTCCTGATCGGTTTGCGCGAGCTCTTCGAAGAAGAGCAATCCCTGCGCCTTTCGGACGACGAACGCGAGGATATGGTTCGGGATAACACCCGCAAAATTTACATGGCTGCCACCCGGGCTGGTCAACGTTTGGTCTTCACCTATGTGGGGGATTTGCCCGCAATGCTCCAACAGATATTCGCTACGGCAAAATTGGGACACCACTGACTTTGCCCTGATCTGGCGGCATGATGCGGTTCAACAAAGGTGGACCATTTTTCCACATTCTAATCGACCTGGACACTACCCACCTCCGCTACCACACCCCCAGCGGCAATATCCTGGTGTTGTTTTGCCGGCGATGTTTTTTTCATGGCGCTCACCCTGATCACAGTACACTTTGGACAGGGTGTGGAAGCACTTGCCCTCAACCCAGAGACGAACCAATTGGGTTGAATCGCAATTTTTCATTTGCGCCTAATTGAACCAAACTATTACCAATCGCATCCAATTACAATACGCATCTCCCCGCGGCTTCACTAAGGAACGATTCACCCCCTCTATACGGGGGTTGATAGGAATATCAAACGCCTTTAGCGCCCCTTGTGCAGCACTCCCTTGGGAACGCAGGCATTCGAATACCACACCCTTCCGGGTGCCCTGAACCTCCCTGTTTACGCTCAGCGCCCCCGCAGGGATTCGAACCCTGAACCTCCAGATTCGAAGTCTGTCACTCTGTCCATTGAGCTACGGGGGCTATTGCGCTCATTATACCCCACTTTTTACGCCTTGACGCAGCCTCCCTGTCCAGATTACAATTGACCACAGGTCAATTAGGAGGTGCTCATGCCCCGCTCGCGCGCCGTTTCTCCAGCCCAAAAAGACGCCCGCCGTGCGCGCATCCTTGCCGCGGCTGCCAGTCTGTTCGCCCAATCCGATTATGCTGCCGTCAGCATGGAACAGGTTGCCCGCCTTGCCGGAATCGCCAAGGGCACCGCCTTTCTCTACTTCGAAACCAAGGAAACCCTCTTCCTCAGTCTGCTCAACGATGCCTTGGATGCCTGGTTTGCCAGCCTGAACGCCGCCCTCGAATCCGCCCCTGCCCCGCTGACCACCCTGGCGTTCACCCGCCTGGTCGAAGCCTCGCTGCGCGCTCAGCCCGCCGTGCTGCGTCTGATCCCACTCGTCCACCCGCTGCTCGAGCATAACGTGAGCGTGCAGAACATCCGCGCCTTTAAGCACACGCTGCTCAATCACGTTGTAACAACCGGCGCGCGCATCGAAACCCGCCTCGAATACCTTCAGCCCGGTCAGGGCGCCCAGCTGCTCAACCGCATCTATGCCCTGCTGATAGGCTTGCAGAGCGTTGCCAATCCCGCTCCGCTTGTGCGTCAGGTGCTCGAAGAACCCGATTTCGAAATCTTCCGCATCAACCTGCTGGCGGAGTTCACCGCCATGCTCAACCTGTACCTCTACGGTCTGGAAACCCTGTACAGGAGAAGCCGGAGATGACCCGCCAACCTCTTGCTGGCAGAACCGCCCTGGTCACCGGCGCTTCCAGCGGATTGGGAATCGAATTTGCCCGCCAACTGGCGCAGCGTGGTGCCAGCCTGGTGCTGGTCGCCCGCCGCGAAGAACGGCTGCGCGCCGTCCAGGCTGAACTGCAATCACGCTTCTCTCAGAGTTGCGAAATCATTCCGCTCGATCTGTCCGTTGAAGACACCCCCCGCCGCCTGTTCGACCAGCTCAAGACAGCCGGGCAACAGATCGACGTACTGGTCAATAACGCCGGCTTCGGGCTGCACGGTCGCTTTGCCGATATCCCCTGGGACAAGCAACGCCAGATGATGCAAGTTGACCTGATTGCCCTGACCCACCTGACCAAGTTGTTCGTTCAGGATATGCTCCCGCGCCGCTATGGCTACATCCTTCAGGTAGCGTCCATTGGCGCCTACCAACCCACCCCAACCTACGCCGCCTACGCCGCGGCTAAATCCTTCGTGCTCAACTTTTCCCATGCCATCCACTACGAACTGCGCGGCAGCGGGGTGAGCGTGACCACCGTGTCGCCCGGCGTAACCGCCACCGAGTTTCTGCGGATTGCCGGGCAATCACCCACCCTGTTCCAGCGGCTGACAATGATGTCCAGCCGCGATGTGGCGCGCATCGGCGTAGATGCCATGTTGCGTCGCCGGGCAAGCGTGGTGACTGGCTGGTTCAACGCCGCAGCCGTGCGCCTGATGTACCATCTGCTGCCGCGCAGTTTGGCAACCGCTATCGCCAACCTGACCATGACGGTGGATTAGGCACAGAGCACAACCCCGCCCTCTGCTTGATTAAAAACAAGACCGGCTTGTTTAACACGCCGGTCTTGTTCTATGCCATCCAGCGCTCTACTGCAGCCGCAGCACCGCCTGGGCAGCCATCTGCAGGATTTGATTGGGGATCAGGCTGAGCAACAACACCGCCAATGCAGAGCCCACCGCCACCAGGCTCAGCCAGGCATCGCGGCGCACTTTCGGTTCGCCGCTGCGCATGAACATCACCACCACCACGCGCAGGTAATAATACGCTGAGACCAGCGAGGTGAGCAGTCCGATCAATGCTAGGTTGAGGTAACCCGCGTCCACCGCAGTGCGGAAGAGAAACAGCTTACCCCAAAAACCCATCGTCAGCGGAATGCCGGTCAGCGAAAGCATGAACACCAGCATCGCCGCACCCAACCAGGGGTACTTCAACCCCAGCCCGGCGTAATCGTCCAGCTCCAACCCGCGGTAATCGCTTTGCTCAACCGAAATGACCACCGCCCATGCCCCAAAGGTGGTCAGCGTGTAGGCTGCCAGGTAGAACAGCATCGCCGAAACCGCCTGCCCGGCTACCTGCGGGTTACCGTACGCAACGAACGCCATCAGCAGGTAACCCCCATGCGAGATGCTCGAATACGCCAGCAGCCGCTTGATATTGGTCTGAGCAACCGCCAGGATGTTTCCCACCAGCATGGTCAGCGCGGCGATGCCCCAGCCAATCGGGGTGATTTCGGCAGTCAGGTTGGGGAAGATGGTCAAGAAAACGCGCAGCAGCACCGCCACACCGGCGGTCTTGACTGCCACCGCCATGAAACTGGATACCGGCGTCGGCGCACCCTGATACACATCCGGAGCCCATTCGTGGAACGGCACCGCAGCAAGCTTGAAGGCAAATCCAACCAGCAACAGCGCCGCGCCCGCCAGGAAAAAGGGCAGGTTGGCTGTCCCGTCCTGCACGGCAAGGATAATGCGATCCATGCTGGTTGTCGCGGTCGCACCAAAGATCAGCGCAATCCCAAACAGCACAAACGCCGAGGAGAACGTTCCCAGCAAAAAGTATTTCAGTGATGATTCTTCCGATTCCTGCCGGTCACGCGCCAAACCCGCCATGACATACAACGGAATGGATAGAAATTCCAGTGCCAAGAAGACCATGATCAGGTTGTACGCCCCGGTTAGCAGCATCATCCCGGCAATCGACAGCAGCATCAAGGGGTAGAATTCTCCGCGTTCCAGGTTCATGCGCTTGAGGTAGTCATGCGAAAGGGCAATCACCACCATCCCGCTGACCAGGTACAGCGCGTTGAGATACACCCCAAAGCCATCCACAATGATCATGTTTTGGAATGCCAGCCCGCTGTTGCCCGCCTGCGCCAGGGTCAAGCCCAGCGAAACAGCCAAACCCAGCGCCGCCAGCGCGCCGGTGATTCCCTTGCGCCCTTTAGGCACCCACAAATCGACCACCAGGAGCAGCAGCGCCCAGACCAGCAGCGTGAGGATTGGGAGAAGAAGGATAAAGTCGCTCAGGCTCATGATTTCGCTCCTAATGGATGGCTACAGCGGCGGCAGTTTGCACCAGCGTGACCAGCCGTTCCACACTGGGGTTGATCAAAGCGAAGAATGGCTGCGGATATAGCCCAATCCAGAAGATCAGCGCCAGCAACGGCAACAGGGTAATCACCTCGCGCGCGTTCAGGTCTTTCAATACGCGGTTGGCTTCCACCTTGAGTGGACCGAGAAAGACCCGCTCGAACATGACCAGCAAATAAACCGCCGCCAGGATGACCCCCACGGTAGCGATACCGGCAAACCACGGGCTGTTCAGCACACCAGAGCCAAACGCGCCGAGCAGGATGGTGAACTCACCTACAAAGCCGTTCAAGCCAGGCAGCCCAGCCGAGGACAGGGTAACAATCAAGGTCAGCGCGCCCAGCACAGGCATCACTTTCCAAACACCGCCGTAATCGCTCATCTCGCGGGTATGGCGGCGTTCATATAACATGCCTACAATCAGGAACAGCGCGCCGGTGCTCAGCCCGTGGTTGATCATCTGCAGCACGCCACCCGCCACGCCCTGCTGTGTGAGCGCAAAAATACCCAGCATGACAAACCCCAGGTGGCTGACCGAAGAATACGCCACCAGTTTCTTCACATCTCGCTGCGCCAGCGCCACCGCTGCCCCGTAGAGAATGCCGATCACCGCCAGCGCCGCTATGTACGGCGCGGCTTGCAGACTGGCTTCGGGGAACAACGGCAGGTTATAACGCAGGAAACCATAGCTGCCCATCTTGAGCAGCACGCCCGCCAGAATGACCGAACCAGCGGTGGGTGCTTCCACATGCGCATCGGGCAGCCAGGTGTGCAACGGGAACATCGGCACCTTGATGGCAAAAGCCAGGGCAAACGCCAGGAACAGCCACAACTGCCCCTGGGCAAACAGCTCGCGCTGCGCCACCAGGTCGTTCCAGGCAAAACTGCCCACCTGCGAACCGGTAAACAGAATCGCCAGCAGCATCAGCAGCGAGCCAAACATGGTGAACAGGAAAAACTTAACCGCCGCGTAGATGCGCCGTTCGCCGCCCCACAAGCCGATCAGGAAGTACATCGGCACCAGGGTGAATTCCCAGAAAATGTAGAACAGGATCAGGTCGAGCGCCAGGAAGACGCCGGTCATGCCCACTTCCAGCAGCAGGAAGAACAGCATAAAGCCCTTTACGCGCTCCTGCACCGCCGACCAGGTGGACAGGATGGCGATAGGGGTCAGGAAGGTGGTCAACAGCACCAGCAATACACTCAATCCGTCCACGCCCAGGTAAAAATCGATCGAAACCCCGCCCACACGCAGCCAGGGAGCGCGGTACGCCAGCTGCACATCGCCCTTGGCGGCGTCGAACTGCGCCAGCATCCACAGCGAGATGCCAAACGTCGCCAAAGCAGTGATCAGCGCCGTCCAGCGAATGGCGTTCTTGTGCTCCGATTTGAGAAACAGGATAACCAAAAACCCAACCAGCGGGAAGAAGGTGACCAGGAGAAGGGGATGAAGCCCAAAAATCATGTGAACTCCTCGATCAGCAAAGATAAATCCTCAGCGCAGCACCAGGTAGGCAACCACCAGCACAACGCCCAGCAGAATGGTCAGCGCGTAGGAGCGCACGTACCCGTTCTGAATACGCCGCCAGGACTGCGCCGCCCCGCGCACCAGCCCGCCCATGCCGTTGACCACGCCGTCAATCACCGTTTGGTCAACCGGTTGGGCAAAGAAATCCGCCAGCCGCAAGTACGGCTTGACCACCAGCGCCTGGTACAGCTCATCCACCCACCATTTATTCTCCAGCGCACGGAACAAGCCATTCAAGGGTTTCGCCAGCGGGTCAGGTTGTTTAGTGTCTTCCAGCGGCTTGCGCCCGTACACTAGCCAGCCAATCAGCAGCCCCGCCAGCGCCACTGCCAGGGAAATCAACGCCACACTGAGGATGAACTTGCCGGCATGCACCCCGTACAGGCTGTGCTCCAGCCAGCTCTCCAGCCAATGGGTGGTTGGGAAGTTCAACAGCCCGCCCGTCGCCGAAAGGACCGCCAGTGCCAACAACGGGATGGTAACCAGCGCCGGGCTTTCGCCTGCTGCCTGCGCCGCGCCGCTGCGCGGCTTGCCGAAGAAGACCATCATCACCTGGCGGGCAACGTAGAACGCCGTCAGGAAGGCTGCCGCCGACAGGAGAATATACAGCGCGGTGTGATCCAGGCTGGCTGCTGCCAAAATTTCATCCTTGGAGAAGAAACCCGCCAGCGGGGCAACCCCCGCCAGCGCCAGCGCGCCGATCAAATACACCCAAAAGGTGATCGGCATTTTCTGGCGCAAGCCGCCCATGTAACGCATATCCTGCGGATCGAAGGCTTCATCTTCGTGTCCGTGTTTTGCGCCGTGCCCGGCGTGGTGCTCGTGTCCATGTTCCATACCGAGGATGACCGAGCCCGCCGCCAGGAAGAGCAGCGCCTTGAAGAAGGCATGTGTTATCAGGTGGAACATGCCCGCTACCGCTGCGCCCATCCCAACCGCTGCGACCATAAAGCCTAACTGGCTGATGGTCGAATACGCCAGCACTTTCTTGATATCGTACTGCCCCAGCGCAATCGTGGCGGCAAAGAAAGCCGTCGCCCCGCCGACCCACATGACCACGTCTTGTGCCAGCGGCACCTGCAGGTATAACGCCTGCGAGCGCGCCACCAGGTACACCCCGGCGGTGACCATCGTGGCGGCATGGATCAACGCCGAGACCGGCGTGGGACCTGCCATCGCGTCCGGCAGCCAGACATACAACGGCAGCTGCGCCGACTTGCCCGTCACGCCCAGCAGCATGAACAGGGTGATTGCCAGGATTACCCCCGGCACAGCTGCAGCGATCTGTGGAGCCTGGGCAAAAACGGTGGCAAAATCGAGGCTGCCAAAATTGTAGAAAATGAGGAAAATGGCAATCAACAAGCCAAAGTCGCCGATCCGGTTGACCACAAACGCCTTTTTGGCTGCCCGCGCGTTGGCGATCCCTTCGCTGCCCTTCTCATACCAAAAGCCAATCAGCAGGTAGGAGCACAGCCCCACTCCTTCCCAGCCGACAAACAGCATGAGGAAATTATCCGCGCTGACCAGCACCATCATCGCAGCGATGAACAGGTTGAGATAAATGAAAAATCGG
>DAOUMN010000012.1:0-10026 GCA_034411135.1 Bellilinea sp. | reverse complement strand
TGCCAGCCTGCCGAACAGAATAGCGAAGGGAGCTGCCAGAAATTGAACCATCAGCAAGGTGCCGATCAATGTAGTTTGACCAATACCGATTTCATTTCCATAGGCGGTTGCCATGGTGATGATTGTGCCGATGCCGTTAGCGTAGACCCAGAACGCGAGCAGAAAAAGGGACAAGTCGCGGTAATTGCGAATTTCCTTGAAGGTCTGGCGCAGCCGATTGAAGCTGGCTTGCAATGGGCTAAAGGTTTCTTCTCCGGGTAGGATGCGACGACGTGGCTCGGATACATTTCGCAATAGTGGTAAGGTGAAGATGAACCACCATACCGCCACGGTCAAAAAGGACATACGGGTCATCAACTCAGTGATCGAGGCTTCTTGTTCAGCCGGGAAAAATCCTGGCACGAACAGGATCATCGCCAGGTTGATTGCCAATAAAACCCCGCCGCCAATGTATCCCATGGCATAACCACGCGATGAGACCTGGTCGAGTTCCTCCGGGCGGGCAACATGGGGCAGAAGCGCATCGTAATAGACCAGGCTACCAGCAAAACCAATATTCCCAATCAGGAAGAACAATGAACCCAACAGCCAGTCGCCGGTGCGGACGAAGTAGAGGAGAGCGGTGCCGCTTACACCGAGCAGCATGAAGATGGTAAGGAAACGTTTTTTCGAACCACGGAAATCTGCCATAGCGCCTAAAATTGGGCTGATCACGGCGGCAATCAAGGCGGATATCGAGGTGGTGAAACCCCAATACGCAGTGGCGATATTGGCAGGCAGATTGGCAGCGGCTACCGAGGTGTAATAAACCGGTAAAACGGCTGCCATAATGGTAGTTACAAAGGCTGAATTTGCCCAGTCGTACATTGCCCAGGCATTGATCGCGCGTTTATGTTGTTTTTCGTCCATGCGGGCTCTCCGATCGAATAAAAGGATAAAAGGATTATACATTCCTGTGGAAGGTGCAATCTTTTGAACAGGTTAAGAATCGTTAACTTGATTTCCTTAGTTTTCCTTCCAAATATCCTTGGGTGTGATTGTACACCGGCGTGGGTGAATTTCGAAAAGAGACTGCTTTTGGGGTAGAATTATATTTTGCCTGGTTGAAATACCTTCGCGGTTGCGTGACAATCGTGATATAATAGAAAACAATTTCTAATTATGGGATGGCAGTATGACGCAAAATGTCATTCGTGTGGTTGGCGCCCGCGAGCACAATTTGAAAAATATCACCGTAGAGATCCCCCGCGACCAATTGGTTGTCATCACCGGTTTATCGGGTTCGGGTAAAAGCTCTCTGGCTTTTGATACGATTTTTGCGGAAGGGCAGCGCCGTTATGTCGAATCGCTGTCCGCCTATGCGCGACAATTCCTGGGACAAATGGAAAAACCAGATGTGGACTCCATCGAGGGGCTTTCACCGGCTGTCTCCATCGATCAAAAAGCCACTTCGCGCAATCCGCGTTCGACCGTCGGCACGGTTACCGAGGTGTACGATTATCTACGTTTGTTGTTTGCGCGAGTAGGCATACCGCATTGCCCGGTATGTGGGCGTGAGGTCGTCCGCCAATCGGCGCAGGAGATCGTAGATGCCATTGAGCAGATGGGTGAAGGCACTCGTATTTTGATCCTGGCGCCAATCATTCGCGGCAGAAAGGGCACCTACCAGGCTGTTTTCGACGAGATTCGCAAGGCAGGTTTTGTGCGCGTACGCGTGGATGGAACGGTATTCTCGCTTGACGACGAAATCACGCTCGACCGCTACAAAATTCATAACATCGAAGCAGTCGTTGACCGCCTGGTGATCGGCAAACCGGAAACGCAGGAGGAAGAAAACGCCGCTCGTTCTCGCCTGACCGATTCGGTCGAGACTGCGCTGAAAGTGGGGGAAGGTTACTTAATTCTGCATAATCTATCTAGCGACCCGCCCCAGGACCTGTTCTTTTCAGAGCACCTGGCATGTCCGGAACATGGTGTCAGCCTGCCGGAAATTGAGCCACGAACCTTTTCGTTCAATACGCCACACGGCGCCTGCCCGGAGTGCCAGGGACTGGGCAGTAAATTGGAGATCGATCCCAACCTTCTCATCCCGGACAAGGATCGTACCTTGAATGAAGGCGCAATTGTGGCGTTGGAGTGGAATGGCCCGCGTGACCAGGGTGGATATTACTGGCAAATGGTCGAAGCGGTGGCTGCCCGCTATCATATCGATCTCAACGCACCGGTGTATACAATTCCGAATGAGAAGTTGGATAAAATCCTTTACGGCACCGACGGCGAAGAAATCCGGGTTCACTTTCACGGCAGAAACGACCGCCAGTCTTCCTACCAGACTCCTTTCGAGGGGGTGATTCCTAACCTGGAACGGCGTTACCGCGAAACTTCGTCGGAATACATCCGCAACAAAATTACCGAATATATGAGTGACCGCCCCTGCCCGACCTGCAAGGGTACACGCCTGCGCCCAGAAGCTATGGCGGTGACGGTTGATGGACACAACATTGTCGAGGTGACATCCTGGCCGGTTAACCGTACCCTGGCGTGGTTGCGCCGGTTAAACAGCCCGCAGACTCCCCTCAACCAGCGTGATATAGCGATAGCCGCCCGGGTTTTAAAAGAAATCGAATCACGGCTGGGGTTCCTGGTGGATGTCGGGCTGGATTACCTGACCCTCAACCGCTCTGCCAGCACGCTCTCCGGTGGTGAGGCTCAGCGCATACGCCTGGCAACACAGATTGGCTCGCGATTGATGGGTGTGTTGTACGTTCTAGATGAACCCTCCATTGGGCTGCATCCACGCGATAATAATCGTCTGCTGGCGACCCTCAAAGGGTTGCGCGATTTGGGTAATACCGTCCTGGTTGTGGAGCATGATGAAGAAACCATCCGTTCATCCGATTGGGTTATTGACCTGGGTCCCGGTGCTGGCGAACATGGCGGGTACATTGTGGCTGAAGGGACACCAGAGATGATCCTGGACAACCCTAAATCGCTGACCGGCGCATATCTGTCCGGCAGGTTGCAGGTTAGCGTGCCACCCCGGCGGCGCAACGGAAACGGCAAAGTTCTGCGGGTAGTTGGCGCGCGGGCAAACAACTTAAAAAATCTAGATGTCAGCATTCCGCTGGGGAAGCTGGTTTGCATCACCGGCGTGTCCGGGTCGGGTAAGTCCACCTTGATGGTGGATATTCTCTACAGTGCGCTGGCGCGTGATTTGAACGGCGCACATACCCAGCCGGGCGAGTACGAACGGATTGAAGGGTTGGAATACCTGGATAAGATCATTAATATTGATCAATCGCCGATTGGCAGAACACCGCGCTCCAATCCCGGAACGTATACCGGCTTGTTTGATGAAGTGCGAAAACTGTTCACTGAGTTGCCGGAAAGCAAGCTGCGCGGCTATAAAGCTGGGCGATTCTCATTTAATGTTCACGGTGGGCGCTGTGAAGCCTGCCAGGGGCAGGGACAATTGCGCATCGAAATGCAATTCCTCCCGGATGTGTACGTTCCTTGCGATGTCTGCCACGGAGCGCGCTTCAATCGTGAGACGCTGCAGGTGCGCTTCAAGGGTAAAAACATTGCCGAGGTGTTGGACACCACCGTCAGCGAAGGACTGGAGTTTTTCTCCGCATTCCCCAGTATTATGAATAAACTGCGCACGCTGGAAGATGTGGGTCTGGGCTATATCCGCATTGGGCAGCCCGCGACAACCTTATCCGGCGGCGAGGCACAACGGGTCAAGCTGGCGCGCGAACTATCCCGCCGGGCAACCGGACGCACCCTGTATGTGCTCGACGAACCCTCGGTTGGGTTGCATGCTGCGGATGTGCACAAGTTGATCGACGTCTTGCAGCGGTTGGTCGATGCGGGCAATTCGGTATTGATCATTGAGCACAACATGGACATTGTCAAGGTCGCGGATTATATTATTGACCTGGGTCCCGAAGGTGGCGACCGCGGTGGACTGCTGGTTGCTGCGGGCACGCCAGAGCAAATATGCGGTCTGCCCGGCTCCTACACCGGGCAGTACCTCAAAGAATATCTTGAACTGCACCATTTGCAGTCTTGCGCGCAGGATTGAGTGGGGTTATTCGATGGTGGCGAGGAACTCGGCAGCAATGGCAGAAACATCTTGATCGGTGCGGATGCCCTGCCATTCATCGCCAGGCTGCACCAGATTGACGACCACGATGTTGGCGCCGTTGAAAATGGCACTACGGGCTTCGCGCAAATCCACCCCACCGGCAGCAGAGATGATCACATTGTATTTGCTGCGCAGGCGGTTGACATGGCGGTATTGAATGATCTTGCCGCGAGTGGATTCTTCATCGCGTCCGCGGTGCAGCACGACCACATCCGGCGGTTGCTGCATCTGCATGATTTTATCCAGCGGATCATCCACGCCGAGCATGTCGAGCATTGAGATCATACCCAGCTCGCGGCAGCGAACAACAAAACGATTTAACGTTTCGACGGGTGAACTACCCATGGCGGTTATGGCAGTTGCGCCAGCGTTGTGCGCCATCTCGACCTCCTGGCGTCCGCCGTCGGTGACTTTCATGTCCGCAACAACCTGACCCCTCCATAGACGGCTCAATTCGCGCACACCGCGCATGCCTTCGTATTTTATGAACGGTGTGCCCGCTTCGACGAAAATTCGATCATTGCGCGGCAGGATGGGCACAATGCGCCGGGCTAGGCCAAGGTCGTAATTGAATGCCAGCTGCAGGTAACGTGCTTTTGTGTTCAAAAGACCTTTGGTCATTCTTTTTTACCCAGGATGTTACCGACCGCGCCGCTAATATCGGACGGGACAAACAGAACGATTTTTTCCGAAGGATCGGCGGCAATATCGCGGATGGTTTGTAGGGTGCGCAAATGCAATGCGCCAGAAGATTGCGCCAATGTTTCGGCTGCCTGGCGTAAATTTTCGGCAGCTGAGAGTTCGCCTTGCGAGGCAATGATCATCGCGCGGCGCTCGCGTTCGGCTTCGGCTTGCTTCGCCATGGCGCGTTTCATCTCCGCGGGCAGTTCGATCTCCTGGATCTTGATGCTTTCCACATCCACACCCCAACCGCTGGTCTCGGCATCGACGATTTCCTTGATGCCGTTGGCAATTTTTTCGCGCTCGCTGAGTACAAAGTCCAGTTCGTGGTTGCCAATTACATCGCGCAGGGCTGCCTGGGTGTACTGGCGGATGGCGTAGACATGATCCTCAATCTTGATGACCACATCCTCTGGGCGGACAACCTTGAAGTACACCACGGCGTTGACCAGCATGGGAATGTTATCCTTGGTCATTACTTCCTGGCGGGGAACATCGGCGGTTTTAATGCGCATGTCCACTTTTCGCATAGTTTGAATCACGGGAAAGATCAAGGTCAAACCGGGATCACGCGTGCTGGAATATTTCCCCAAGGTGAAAACCACGCCGCGTTCGTATTGAAAAAGTTGTTTGATGGACGAGAAAAAGAGAAATACAGCCACAAAGAAAATTGGAACCAGGCAGGCAAGGGAAGTCAGGATCTCGTTCATGGTTGTCTCCATTTGTTTTTTTGAAGATTAAAAATTTTTAACGTCTTCTGTATTCAGTATACGTCAGGTTGACCAGTGGGTTGCTTTACATCGGTAAACAGATTGTTAAAAACAACCGCGCAATTACAGGATTCATTTTTCGTTGTGTGGCTTGGCTTGTATCAGGCGCTGGATGCGGTTAAGGATGATGCAGTAATAATGTGGGTTGATTTCAAAGGCAATGTACTGGCGCCCAGTACGTAAACAGGCTGCCACACTGGTTCCCGAACCGGCAAATGGATCCAGTACCACTCCACCAGGCGGGCAGGAGGCTTTGATCATCCTTTCGACGATTTCCAACGGTTTTTGGGTGGGATGATCTTCGCGCTCGGCATGGATACGGTGTAGGCGGGAGACCGACCAGACATCCTTGGGGTTATAGCCAACTTCCAGCCATTTTTTTCCCACAAAGATAGAGCGAGAGCGAGCTTTTTTGGTTTGCGGGTCATAAGGTACCCGCACGGCATCCAGATCGAAATAATAATGACGCGATTTAGCAAACAAGCCAATGGTGTCGTGTACAGAGGTGAAGCGGCGGGTGGTTCCCCCCATGCTAGGGACTTTGCGATCCCAAATGATCTCATTGATCATCAACATGCGGGTCTTTAGGTAGGAAAAAATCTCCGGGCTGTAGCGCCAAGTGGTGAATATATACAGACTGCCGCTGGGTTTAATCTTGGGTAGCATCAGGTCAATCCAGCGGCATGTCCATTCGAGAAAATCGTTACTCGCTTTTCGGTCGGAATCGTTACCGTAGTCTTTACCCAGCCCGTAAGGTGGGTCGGCAATTACCAGATCGACGCTTTCATTCGGAATTCTTGCCATGCCCTCCAGGGCATCCTGTAAAAAAACCTGGTTTAACCAGTCTGTTTGGTCAGGCATCGTACATGTGGGCAGATTTGGTTAACAACCCGGGTCTTTCTTGTTCGCTAAACCCGGGTTGTTGTGTGAGGATTGAAAGCAGGCTATGGGCAGCCAGTCTCGTTCCCGTTGGAGGAGGGACGGCCAATGCCGTAATAGTTGAAGCCAAGCATGCGCATCCGTTCGGGATCCCATAGATTGCGCCCATCCATGATCAACCGGTTGCGCATTAGGCTGGCAATGCGCTCGAAATCCAATTGCTTGAATTCATTCCACTCAGTTGCCAGGATGAGTGCATCGGCGCCCTCGGCAACTTCGTAGGGTGTAGCGCACAAATGCACTTTGGGCAGCATGGTGCGGGCTAACTCCATTGCCTGCGGATCGTAGGCTTTGACCACCGCACCTTCGACCTGCAAAAGGTGAATCACTTCCAGTGAAGGGGCATCGCGGATATCATCGGTATTTGGTTTGAAGGACAACCCCAGTACACCGATCACTTTTTCATCCAGCGAGCCAAGAGCTTTACGCAGGCGCAGCACTACCCGGCGGCGCTGATTGCGGTTGATGTCCATTACCGCCTGAAGCAGCTGCGGATTGGTACCGTGCAGAACAGCCATATGCGCCAGGGCTTTCACATCTTTGGGGAAACACGAGCCACCCCAGCCCAGACCGGCATCCAGGAATGCGCTGCCAATCCGTTTATCCATGCCCATGCCTTGTGCTACCTGGCGCACGTCAGCCCCCAGTTCCTCGCAGATGTTCGCCATCTCATTGATAAACGAGATCTTGGTTGCCAGGAAAGCATTGGAGGCATACTTAATCATTTCAGCGGTGCGCAAATCGGTAATCATGATCGGGCAGCGCAGGCTGAGGTACAGCTGCGCCACTTTGGAGGCGGCATCGCGATTGATCGATCCCAGCACCACCCGGTCGGGGTACATGAAATCGTTGATCGCGGAACCTTCGCGTAAAAATTCGGGATTGGAAACCACATCAAATTCAAGCGGTTTACCGGCGCGGCGTTTGCGGATGATGTCTGCCACCCAGTCACCGGTGCCAACTGGCACAGTGGATTTGTTAACCACAATGATTGGTTCATTCACCAGGTCAGCAACATGTTCGGCAGCCGAGCGGACAAATTGCAGATCGGCTTCGCCATCCACGCCGGAAGGTGTACCCACAGCGATGAAGGCAAATTCGGCGCCTGCCAGCGATTCCTCATAGCTGGTAGTGAAAATCAAACGCCCGGCTTTGACATTCTGGCTAACCAATTGTTCCAATCCGGGCTCGTAAATGGGCATAATACCCTGTTTTAATTTCTCAATGCGGGTGGTGTCAATGTCCAGACAGTAGACTTCATTGCCAAGGTCGGCAAAGCAAGTGCCGGTTACCAGCCCAACATAACCGGTGCCAATCACACAGATTTTACTCATAGGTTCGAAATCCTCCTGTTGGATTGAATTATAACGGAATGTCCACCTTCACGGATTAAGAAAAAGTTTGAAATCGATATGAATCTGTGGTTGATGATAAATAAAAATAGGTATAATGATAGAGAATCCAGTCATTGTCAGATAACTAAACAACCCAACCTGCCCGCTATCAGCGGTTGAAAAAACCGATAGAGAATCCCACGGAAAGGAGCGTTGAATGACTGCTGCGATAATTGATGGAAAAGCAATGGCAGAGGAGGTTCGCGCGCACGTCAAGGCTGCGGTGGAGGAGCGGATCGCTGCCGGAAAGAGCAAACCAGGGCTGGCAACGATATTGGTGGGGGATAACCCGGCTTCGCATGTATATGTCCGCTCCAAGCGTAAAGCCTGCGCAGAGGCGGGCATCGAATCCTTCGGTTTCGAACTACCTGCCGAAGCAACCCAGGAAGAGGTGGAGAAGGTGGTGCGCGAATGCAACGCTAATCCAAACATACATGGTATTCTGGTGCAGTTGCCATTGCCAGGCGGTTTGGATGAAGAAGCCGTATTGAACGCGATAAGCCTGAACAAGGATGTGGATGGATTCCACCCAGTTAACATTGGACGCCTGGCGCAAAAGGGGCGTCATCCGGCGTTCGTGCCGTGCACGCCAGCAGGGTGCATCTACATGCTCAAAAAGACCATGCCATCCCTGCGTGGCGTCAACGCGGTTGTGCTGGGGCGTTCTAACATCGTGGGTATGCCGGTAGCGCTGTTGCTGGTGCGTGAGGATGCGACTGTGACCATTTGCCATTCGCGTACGCGAGATTTGCCGGACGTAGTGCGTCAAGCGGACGTGCTGATTGCCGCGGTCGGCAAGGCTGAAATGGTACGCGGCGATTGGGTCAAACCCGGTGCGGTAGTGATTGATGTTGGCATCAACCGCATTGAGGACGCAACTCACCCGAAAGGCTCGCGTCTGGTTGGCGATGTCGCTTTCGATGAAGTCAAGGAGGTTGCCGGGTATATTACACCTGTGCCGGGCGGTGTTGGACCGATGACGATTGCCATGTTGCTGCAAAATACCCTCCGGGCAGCCCAATTGACCGATAAATTGTGACAATCATCATATTGTCAGACAATTGACAAGCGCTTTAAAATATACTAAACTTAAATTGTCTGATGACTAATCAGGTGCTTCCCCTTGCAAGCAAGTGAAATCAGGCGAGAATCGATTTGCCATGACGCAAACTCTGCTCGTAAAAAATGCTACCTTGCTGGTAACTATGGATGACCTCCGTCGCGAAATACCGGCTGGAGGTCTATTCATTCGGGATGGGTTCATTGAACAGGTGGGTAAAACCGAAGAACTGCCAGCCAGCGCAGATGAAATTCTTGATTTGGACGGGCACATTGTACTGCCAGGGTTGATTAACACACATCATCACTTTTATCAAACCCTGACCCGTGCCGTGCCTGCCGCACAAAATGCCAACTTGTTCAACTGGCTGAAGACGCTCTATCCGATCTGGGCGCGCATGACCAGTGAGGAAATCTACATCTCAACCCAAACCGCGCTAGCAGAGCTGGCATTATCCGGCTGCACAACCGCGTCTGACCACCTCTACCTATTTCCAAATGGTTCGCGCCTGGACGATGAAATTGCCGCTGCCCAAGAAGTTGGCGTACGTATTCATGCTTCCCGCGGCTCGATGAGCCTGGGAGAAAGCCAGGGCGGGCTTCCTCCGGACTCGGTGGTCGATGCAGAGGATACCATTTTGCGCGACTCGCAGCGGCTTATCCAGCGATACCATGATCCAAAACCCGGTGCAATGGTTCAGATTGTGTTGGCGCCGTGTTCACCGTTCAGCGTGACTGGTGAACTGATGCAGCAAAGCGCACAGCTGGCGCGCGAATACGGCGTGCAATTGCACACTCACCTGGCTGAAACCCAGGATGAAGAGGCGTTTTGCTTGCAAATGTTCGGTTACCGTCCATTTGAATACATGGAAAAACTGGAGTGGGTGGGCAGCGATGTGTGGTTTGCTCATGCGGTGCACATTAATTCTGCCGAGATTGACCAGTTTGCCCATTTTGGCTGTGGCGTGGCTCATTGCCCATCTTCGAACATGCGCCTGGCATCAGGCATTGCCCCGGTGATGGCTTATATGAACGC
>DAOUMN010000011.1:0-50276 GCA_034411135.1 Bellilinea sp. | reverse complement strand
TTCCTGGTAAGAATCAAAAGCGCCACCATATTTCAGGAAGGCGCTTTGATCTTATAAAAGTCAAATTGGCTACGAACCAGCCAGCACCGGTCGAAACTTGTACCCGTAAACAATCATCCCGCGCTCGTTGCCGTCCGAGCGGATTTTGCGGGTGACCATTTCGACCGGCATGCCGATCTCCACCTGGTCGGCGTCCACGTCGGTCAGTTGGGCGGTCACCACCGGACCTTCATCCAGCTGCACCAGCGCCACGGTGTAGGGCGCGGTCTGCTCGAAGCCAGCCGGCGCTTCGGTGACGTGGGTGAACGAATAGATCTTGCCCCGCCCGCTAAAGGTGAATGTGGTGCGCGCGTCGTTGCCGCAGTGCGGGCAGACATCGCGCGGGGGGAAGATCTTGCCTTCGCAATGCGGGCAAACCTCACCCTGCAGGGCGTAGCGTTGTTTTTTCAGGCGCCAGTGTCGCGGAATTTCCATTTCAGTCTCTCCTTCGATTGTATAAATAAATCCAGTCTACAGTTTAGGTGGGCAATTCTATCAATTCCTATCAATGCCCGGCGGGTGACTCTCAAAAACTATCCAATTCAGCGCCGCTCCAGCACGTGGGCAAACGCCGAGGATGCCGGACCGCCCAAATTGAGCGTCAATGCCAGGCGGGCGTCGCTCACCTGGTTGGCACCGGCTTCGCCGCGCAGCTGCAGGGCAGCTTCGACGATCTGGTACACACCGGTGGCGCCGAGCGGGTTGCCGCGCGCTTTCGAGCCGCCCATGGTCAAGATCGGCAGGCGTCCGTGCAGGGCAAGGTCGCCGCTCTGTCCCAGCCGCCAACCCTGTCCGCGTTCGGCAAAGCCGGCGGCTTCCAGCCCCAGCACGGCGTAGATCGAAAAGGCGTCGTCCAGTTCGAACAAATCCACTTCACCGGGCAGGATGCCGCCCATTTCGCAGGCGCGCTGAACCGCGTAGCGGGCTGAGTCGAACGCCAGCGGGTCGGGGCGGTCATGGATCGCCAGGGTGTCGATCACCCCGGCGCTGCCGCGCACCCGCACCAACGGGTGAGGCAGGCTGCCTGCTAATTCTGGCGTGGTCAGGATGACCGCCGCCGCGCCGTCGGCGTAGGATGCCAGGTCGAACAGGTTGACCGGTTCCGCCAGCGGGTCGGCTTTTTCGTATACTTCCTGGCGGATGGCTTTGCGGTACATGGCATACGGGTTGTTCACTCCGTTGGCATGCGCCAGCACCGGGAAGGCGCCAAACGAGGAACGCGGCGCGCCATACTGGTGCAGGTAGCGCTGCATTAGCAGCCCGGCTTGCCCCGCCAGGGTCAGCCCGACCATGGCTTCGTAATCGGCATCCATCGAAAGCGCAATGGCGGCTTCTTGTTCGCTGCCGACCGCATCGGTGTATTTTTCCACCCCGACCACCAGCGCCACGTCGACATAGCCAGATGCCACCGCCATGAAGCCCATTTGAAAGGCTGCCCCGCCCGAAGCCCCGGCTGCTTCACAGGTGAAGGATTCCAAGCCGGTCAGCCCGGCGTTGTCTGCCAGCAGGGTGCCCAGGTTGGACTGGTGCGAGGTGACTGGCGCGAGGAAATTGCCCACATATAGCGCCTGGGGCAGCAGACCGGGCGCGTCCTGGCGGGCGGCTTTGATTGCCCGGTACGCCAGCGTGCGCAGCGAGATGTCCCACAATTCCCCTACCGGGGTTTGTCCAATACCGGCAATCACCACTTCGCGCATGCCTGCCTCCTCACTCTGCCAGCTTGCCGCGCAGGCGGACGTACATGCCGTAGTCGATCTCGGTGCGCCGGGCGATATATTCCTGGGTTTTGGTTGCCAGGTTTTGCCGTTCCACCAATGCTTCGGTGGTGCGGATCAGGAAGGCGTCCGAGCCGGCACCCGAACCGTAGGAAACAACCAGGATGCGGTCGCCGGGTTTGGCTTCGTCGAGCACCGCGCTCAACCCGATGATCGCCGCCCCGGCGTAGGTGTTACCGATGGTCGGCGCCAGCAAGCCGGTTTTGATCTGTTCGGGGCTGAACCCGAGCAAGGCACCGGCTCGTTGCGGAAATTTGGTGTTGGGCTGGTGGAAGACGGCATACTGGAAATCGGATGCTTTCAGCCCGGCTTCGTCCATCATGCGTTTGCCGGCTTCGGTGATATGCTTGAAATATGCCGGGTCGCCGGTAAAGCGCTGACCGTGCTCCGGGTAGCGTTCGTGCGCCCGCCGCCAAAAATCCGGCGTGTCGGTGACGTAGGAGTAGGTGGCTTCGATGACCGCCAGCGATTCTTCTGCCGGACCCAGAATGTAGGCAGCGCCGCCTGCCGCGGCGGTGTATTCCAGCGCATCCCCTGGGCGTCCCTGGGCGGTATCCATGCCAATTGCCAGGGCGTAGCGTCCCATCCCTGCCCCTACCATGGCAATGGCTGCCACCATCGCCTCGGTGCCCGCCTTGCAGGCAAATTCCCAATCGCCAGCCTGGATGCTAACCGGCGCGCCGATGGCTTCGGCGACGACCGTTGAGCTTGGCTTGACCGCGTAGGGATGGGATTCCGAGCCAACCCACACCGCGCGCAGTTCAGCCGGGTCGATCCGCGCACGCAGCAGGGCATTGCGAGCCGCCTCGATCGACATGGTGATCACGTCCTCATCGGCACCTGGCACCGATTTTTCCTTGACCGGTGCGGCGTCTTTGCCGCCCTTCCAGATGCGCGCAATCTCGCTGGCGGGCAGGCGGTAGCGCGGGACGTACGCCCCGTAACCGACGATGCCCACCGGGCGGTTGGGTTTGTGCAGCAGGGGGGTGAGTTGAGAAGATTCCATTCCGTACTCCTGTTGAATTCTTTCTTTTATCATCCGGCGGGTGGTTTTCTGCCGGTTCAAGCCTGACGATCTAATTCGCTCAAAATCTGCTGGGCGCGGTCGATGCGCACCACTTTTTCGCGCACCATGCGCTCCGCCACCTGTTGCACCTGCTCGCCGGTGGCTCCGGCGGAAATTGCCACCTGGCGGGCGTGCAGGGTCATGTGACCGCGCTGAATGCCCTCGGTTGCCAGGGCGCGCAAGGCTGCCAGGTTTTGCGCCAGCCCGACCGAGACGATGATCTCCGCCAGCTGGCTGGCGGTTTGCACGCCCATCAGCCGGATGGCGGCTTGCGCGCCGGGATGCACTCGGGTTGCGCCGCCGACGATTCCGACTGCCATGGGCATTTCCAGCGTGCCGGTCAGGTTGCCCTGGGCATCTCTGCCCCAGGTGCTCAGGCTGGTATACCGTCCGCTGCGGGCGGCGTAGGCGTGCGCACCGGCTTCAATGGCGCGCCAGTCGTTGGCGGTCGCCAGCACCACCGCATCCACGCCGTTCATGATGCCCTTGTTGTGGGTCGCTGCGCGGTAAGGGTCGGCTGCGGCGAATGCCCAGGCGGCGATGATTCCATCCCGCACGGCTTCGGCGCTGAACTCGCCGAACGCCAGCTCTTCCAGGCGGATGGTCACCCGCGCGCGCGCCAGGCGGCGGTCTGCCAGGTTGGAGAGAATGCGCAGGTGTACTTTGCCGCCGGTGATACCCTCCACGCGCGGCGCCAGGCGTTCCAGTGCGGTGTTGATGGCGTTGGCGCCCATTGCATCGCGCACGTCGTAAATCAGGTGCAGCACCAGGAACCCGCCGACCGGCGACGAATCGATGATGCGCACCTGCAAACCGCGCGGACCGCCGCCCAACTGATTGAGCACAGGGTCGATCTGCGCGGCTTCCGCCAGCAGTTCGTCCGCGGCTTCCAGCAGGCGCAGCCGCGCGCTGGGTAAATCCGCCAGTCCAAGAATTTGCATTTGCCCGATCATCTCCGGCGGGTCGGCGTGGGCGGTAAAACCGCCGCTCGAGCGGGCAAGTTTTGCCATGAAAGAGGCGCCCGCCACCACCGAGGGTTCCTCGATCACCATTGGCACCAACACCTCGCGCCCGTTAACGATGAAATGCTGCGCCACCCCAACTGGCAGACTGTACAGCCCGGCGACGTTCTCGATCATGTGATCTGCCTGCTCCAGGCTCAACCCCATGTCCGGTTTGAACGCCTCCAGCGCGCCAGGCTGCATTCCGCTGCGCCGGGCAGCCCATTCCAGCCGTTCGGCGGGGGAGAGATCGTAAAATTTCGGCGTTTTGGCTTCCGGCATAGTGTGGAAGTCCCTCCACTGCAAAAGATGAGCCGGCTCTGGGAGCGCTGGCTACCGTATGTTACCCCCAAAGGGCAGTCAAAATCTATCAATTTTGCACAAAAAGGTTGTACAAAATTGAGACAAAGAAGGTACACAATCATGTTGAGGGCGGTTGCTCTAACCGCCCTCAACATGATTGATCTTATTCTTTGGTGAAAAAGACAACAGAGGGATGTTATGTTGTCAATTGGTCTCGCAAGGTAGTGAGATCCGGTGGCAAAAATTTTCGCCGGGTTATGCGCTGACGGCGTTAGCGGCGATCACCTGCTGGTACCAGTAGGCGCTGTCCTTCAACAGCCGCTGCCCGCCGGGAAAATCCACCCAGATCAAGCCAAAGCGTTGCGAATAGCCCATCGCCCATTCGAAGTTGTCCATCAGCGACCAGGTGAAATATCCTTTCAGCGGCACGCCGGCATCGATCGCCCGTCCGGCTGCCAGCAGGTGCGCTCGCAGGTAGGCGATGCGCCGCTCGTCGCGCACTCTGCCATGCTCGTCCGGTGAGTCGGAGTAACTGGCGCCGTTTTCGGTCACAAACAGTTTTGCCGGGCGGTAGTTCAGCCAGGTATGCACCAGGAGGTTGAACAGTCCCTGGGCGTCAATCTCCCAGCCCATTTCGGTGTAACCATCGGGCGGATGGGCGGATGGCGGAATGTTGTTGACCTCGTACTCGCTTGAACCGCTCAGCACCGCGCGGCGGTAGTAATTCAATCCCAAAAAGTCGATTGGCTGGCTGATGATCTCGTAATCACCGGCGCGGACGAAATTCAGCCCATCAGGCAGGTGACCACGGCGGATATGTTCGCCGAGCGTGTCTGCCGGGTATTCGCGCCCGAACAACGGGTCGAGATACCAGCGGTTATGATAGCCGTCGAACCAGCGGTAGGCGGCGTAATCTTCCGGCGAAGTGGTGGCGGGTTCGCATGGGATTGGGTCGATGACGAAGCCGATCTCTGCCTGCGGTGCGTTGGCGCGCAGCGTTTGCACCGCCAGCCCGTGCGAAAGCAGCAGATGGTGGGCAGCTTGCAGCGCCTGGTTCCAGTCGCGGATGCCTGGCGCGTGAATGCCCATCTGGTAGCCCAGCAGGCTGGCGCAAGTGACCTCGTTGTGCGTCTTCCAGTGCCGCACCCGGTCGCCCAGGCGGCGGCTGATCGCATCGGCGAATTCGACGAAGGCGTAGGCAGTTTCACGGTTGGTCCAGCCGCCCTCATCCTGCAGGGCTTGCGGCAGGTCCCAGTGATACAAGGTGACATAGGGAGTGATGCCAGCTGCCAGCAAGCCATCTACCAGCCGTTCGTAAAAATCCAGCCCGCGCGGGTTGACCACGCCGCGCCCCTCGGGCAGGACGCGCGTCCAGGCGGTGGTCAAACTGTACGCATTCAACCCGATTTCCTGCATCAGGTGAATGTCCTCTGCAAAGCGGTGATAGTGATCGGCGGCAATGTCGCCTGTATCGTGATTCAGCACCTTGCCCGGCGTGTGAGCAAAACGATCCCAAATCGATTCGCCTTTGCCGTCCTCGTTCCATGCCCCTTCGATCTGGTACGCCGAAGTCGATGCACCCCAAACAAAGCCGGGCGGAAAATGATAGTTGGTCATGCAAACCCTCCCGTGATGATTCGTTAATGAATTAATCCTAACATAATTTTCCTCCCTGCGTTGCGGCAGGGAGGAAAACAAGCGGTCTTATCGTGCTGGATCGATGCGGGTTTATTTACCGATCAGCGGCGCGTACACGCGGTACACCTCCACCCACACTTCGGCAGAGGTTGTCTCGAATGTAGTGTTGGGAGCGTTGTTATCGTGGTTGACCTGGTTGATCAGCCAGCCGCGCGGCGCATTGCTGTTGACCCGCACCTGGTAGGTGATGGTGTGCGGTACGCCGTGCACCCACTGCAAATCGTAGCAGATTGCCATCCCGTTGGTTATCTCGCTCAACGCCTGATCGTTGTGGGCGTATTTGACCCAGCGGCTGGCGTCTTCGTTCTCCAGCCCAATGGTGCCCAGCGTCAACGGACCGTTGATGTTGTCGTAAGCAGTAATGATCTCATATTCACCGGCATTGTCGCTCGGCTGCTTGGCAATGTAGAACTCAACATCGTAGGTTTGGGTGGGCTGCCCGTACACGTGAATGTCATCGAATTCGGCGATATGCGCTACGGGTTTATTGCTGCTGTCGGTCAGGTTTACCAGGGTAAGCCCGTAATTGCTAGCCGCATTGTACTGGACGACCAGATCCTGCCACAAGAACGCCAGCAGGTTATTGGGTTGGGCAGGGTTGGGGATATCCTGGTTATCCCACGGTTCATCCCCGATTGTGGATGGAGAGAAGAAGGCAAACCCATCTGAAATGATCTCGATCACGTTGCCAACCGACTTACCGAAAAAGTCAATTGCATCGCCCAGGGTTGGCCAGGTTAGCCACATGGTGTCTCCGACTGCGATGGGAGTAGGTGTCAGTCCGAACGGTTGTAAATCGAGATAAGCCCCGCTGTTTGCCAGCGGCATAGCGCAGTGTGGGTCGTCCAGGCTGGTGGTGTACACGTAGGTCTGGTAGGCACCCTCGACATCCCCGCTCCAGGTGATTTTGCGGTTTACACTGTCGTAAACCGCTCCGCCGGTGGCTGAACCCGGCACGTAGGTGACGTGCGCCGGCAGGGTATCTTCGAGGACATAAGACGCCTCGAACGAATTGGGATTGCTGATCGTGATGGTGTAGGTGAGCAGGTCGCCGACAGTGGCTTGCGTCTTGTCAACCGCCTTGGTCACTTCGTCGCCGAGACGGCGGACATCCACTCCAACTGCGCCGACATTGCCTTCCTGCCCGGGCTGCGAGCCAAGCACAAAAACGCCGTACAGCCGGTCACCGGTTGTGGTGGGCTCATTCCAGATCACTTCCAGGTCGAATTCGCTGCCTGTCGGGTTGGCGTTGGGTCCGAGCACCTGCCAGTTGCCCTGGTCTGTGCCGGGAACCACCCCCAGCGATACGCCGACCAGATCGTCGTTAGCGCCTTCCCAGTTTTGCACCAGGATCCACATATCAGCCTGGGGCGGATTCAGTTGGCTGATGTATTCGATTGCCGCCGATGTGGCGCTGACAGCAACCACCTCGGACGATTCGGGCAAGCCGTTGCCGTTCGTGTCGTAACCCAGGTACAGGTCAAGGTCAGCCGCGGTTGTGGACGTGATCTCTGCCACCAGCCGGGCTGCTCCTGCCGGAACGCTGAAGGTGCGGTACCAGACCTGGCTCAGGTTGTCGAAAGGATCATTGTTGGTTGCATCCTGGCTGAGTGTGAAGTTGTACAGATTGCCCTTGACCAGTCCCATGCGTTGGACCACCAGATTGGTGATTTCGAGCGCTTTCAGACCGGTGATTGTCCCGCTGGCGCGATTTCGATAGGTGTCGAAGGTAACCTGTTCGGGCAGGTTGCTGGATGCTGAAAAGACCGCCACCGGAATATGAAGATCGGGGTACGGCGTGCCATCAGCGAAAGCGCCCCCATCGGTGTCGATCTCGATCGTGCCAAACGTCCACTC
This sequence comes from Bellilinea sp., assembly GCA_034411135.1. Taxonomy (GTDB): domain Bacteria; phylum Chloroflexota; class Anaerolineae; order Anaerolineales; family Anaerolineaceae; genus Bellilinea. The sequence goes on along the minus strand of DAOUMN010000011.1, from coordinate 42,537 downwards.
GTTGAGGGGCAGGGCGCTCGTATCCGCTGTGAAGGTTATTTCATAGGAATATCCGGCGCTGATCCAGACCGAAGTGACGCTGCCGGTGATCCATGCCGGGTAGTTAAAGTTCATCGTCACAGGACGATCGCTGATATTGGAGAAGGTGCGTGTCCAGCTGCACGAGCCGATGCAGTAGTTGTTTTGCAGGCTGGGCTGGTTGAGCGACTTCGGGTCGCCGCCCTGGGTAGGATCTGCCGCGGCAAAATTTGCTGCGCTTTCCTGCAGGACGACGGGCGAGCGGGCAGCCGCACTCAGGTCAACTCGCCCGGCGCCGTGGTCGAACAGATCGGCTGGTGTGGCGCGGTCTTCCTTGAGCAGGTTGCTGGTCTTTGCGGTCAGCATCAGCGCGGACTTGACCTGCGCCGGGCTCCAGGTGGGGCGCAGTGCCATCATCAATGCCGCTGCGCCTGCCACGTGCGGACTGGACATGGAGGTGCCCTGGTAGAGTTCAAACTCTGCAGTCGATCCGGGGGCAATCTCCCCATCCGCCACGGCTGCCAGAATTTCCAATCCAGGGGCGGTGATGTCTGGCTTGAGCACCTCGAAGTTGTTGGCGCTGGGTCCGCGGAAACTGAAATCGGCTTTGATGTCACCAAATGGGTCGCCGTAGAGGGCGGACAAGGCGGTGATATCGATCTTGATGATATCCGATGCGGAATTGGCGATGATATAGTCCCGCAGCGCCTCGCCCTCTGCCTGATCGAGCATTGCCGAAGGGATGGTGGTGGCTTCCAGCCCAGCCATAGAGAAAGCGAAGCCAGCGTTGTTGTACACCAGCACGCCAATTGCCCCGGCAACTTGAGCGTTAGCGACTTTAGCGGCAAAAGAGCAGGTGCCGCGCTCGATCAAGGCGACTGCCCCCAGGAACTCATTGGCGGCGAATGGTGTGCAGCCGCGTGGGTTGCTGCTGCTGTATCGAATTTCAACTTCGAACAGAGCGCCAAACACCGGTCCGTTGCCGGGAATGGCAAACAGACCGGTCAACTCGTCCGGGCTTTGCGGGAATTTGACATCCACCAGGTGACCAAAGCGGCGGTTATGGCTGCTGGCAGCAACGGTCATTACCCACGGGCTGGTGTGATTGACGTTCCCGTCCGTGGTTGGCTCGGTGCGCCGATTCCCCGCTGATGCCGCAACGAAGACCCCCGACTGGACGGCATCCAAAAAAGCCAGTTCCACCGGGTCGGAATACGGATCCCGCCCGCCCGAAATCGAGAAATTGATCACATCCACGCCATCGAGGATGGCTTGTTGCACAGCCGCCACCGAGGCGGATGTCCAGCAGCCGTCATCCCCGCAGACATCGTAGGCGATGATTTGTGCCCGCGGAGCAACCCCGGAAATGAACGGCAGCAGGACACCGTTGAAATTCACATCGGTCAGTTTAGTGCCTGCCACGGTCGAAGCGGTGTGCGAACCATGCCCGTTGCTATCTTCGGGGGTGACCGTTTCGCCGGTGGTAAAGCTGTACGCACCGATCAGTTTGTTGTTGCAGGCATTTTGGTAGGCTCCTGCTGCGGCGCAAACCCCTTTCTTGGCTGTTGCCGGGTAGGTGTAGCCCGGGTCGAGGTTGTCGGCAAACGAAGGATGGTCGAAGTTGATGCCGGTGTCTAAAATGCCGACCAGAATCCCTTCGCCCTGGGTGTTCACGTCCCCCGGCGTGTCCCCGTTCCACAGCGCCGGTGCGCCAATGAAGGTCGGACCGGCATCCGTTAGCGGTTGTTCCAATCGGTCGGGAATGACCGCGCGCACACCGGGCAGCGCGGCAATTTGGGCTGCCTCCTGCGGCAGCAGATCGAGCGCAAAACCGTTTAGCACCACATCATAGCGGAACACTGGCTGGACGGCGTGCTGCACAGCGCGGCTGATCTGCTGCAGACGGTCGTCCTGCTCGCGTTGCAGCAAGGTCAGCTGAGTTTGCATGTCGGGGGCGTTCAATTGCACGCCCTGTCCAGCCTCTGCAAAGCGCTGCACCAGCGATTCGCCCTCCAGAAGGACAATGTACCGCCCGTTGGACGGGTATGCCTCGGCGCTGGCATCCACCAGCTGCCATTTACCCTCGTCGGGTGGGCTGGCTTTGACTGCCGTGCCGGGCTGGACTGCCGCAGCAACCGCTGCCGGGCTGCCCCCTGCAAGCGGCGAGACCAGCAGGCTGAACAGAATAAGTAACCCCAATATTCGAACCAGTTTTGATTTCATAGCCTCTCCCTGAGAAACAGAAAAACTTAACCACACCACACAGTCCATTGGGTTTGTGTGGCGGAAACACCCTGCCGGATGAAACGATAAAAGCGGTTATTTTTATTTGAAGAAAAATACCAGGGGAATACAATAATATCAATTGATTTTATACCCAACTGGTAATCTGTCAAGAATTTGGGATGGTTTAATGGGGTTTTTAGGGTATGATGATTCTGTCTACCTGCCAGGCTTTTCTGCCTTTGGGATACGTCCGATGCTGACAGGCGCCGCACCGCTTTTTCTCACAGGATGTCTCACGTGAAAACAAACTTATTGTGGGCAATGAGCATGTTTGTATTGATTGTCCTGGTGTGGCTGTCCGGCTGTGCCACTGTTGAACAGAGCCTGCCCACGCCTTCCCTGCCGACTGCCGCGACATCGACCCCTGCGATACCATCGTCCACGTTCACCTTGCGACCAACGGTAAGCCCAACACCCGAACCCGTTGCGCCCAGCCCGACGCCGGATCCATACGAGGAAAGGGTGTTGATCTCCGCCGGTCCGTTTTGGATGGGCTGTATCCCTGCCCATAACCGGGGCAGTGATTATTGCAATGACGATGAACTGCCCTACCACGAGGTTGTTCTCGATGTGTATGAGATTGACCGATACGAGGTTACCAATGCCCGTTATGCCCGCTGCGTTGCCGCGGGAATTTGTCTGCCGCCTGCCGAGAACCGCTCGGCAAAACGTGAGCCGTATTTCGACAAAGCCATTTTTGCCAACTATCCAGTCAATTTTGTTTCCTGGGAGGATGCGCGCATTTTCTGCGCCTGGGCAGGGGGGCGCCTGCCCAGCGAAGCCGAGTGGGAAAAAGCGGCGCGCGGCAGCCAGGCAGCCCGATCCTACCCATGGGGAGATGAGGAAGCCAGTTGCCGCCGGGCGAACTTTTCCGGCGGCAGTGGCTGCCTGTTCGATACTCAACCTGTGGGCAATTACCCCGCTTCTGCCAGTCCGTATGGTGCGCACGATGTGGCTGGCAACGTAGCCGAATGGGTCAATGATCTGTATGACGCCGGTTATTACGGTCGTTCAACCATTACAAATCCACCCGGACCCGCCAGAGGCGACTTGCGTGTCCTGCGCGGTGGCGGCTTTGAAAGCGGTGCTTCCATGCTGCGCACTGCTGACCGCTACGCGCTGCCCGGTGATACCCACGCCGTGTCGATTGGCTTTCGCTGCGCTTACCCGGTCAGGTGACCGGTGCAGATTGCCGATCACCTGACCGGTAAACAACCGGCTTAACCGAAGCGGTAGATGATTCCAAACCCGCCGCGCGGGTACTCCCATATCAACGCTTGCTCCGGACAGGCTGCCTTGCATGTGCCGCACTCAACGCAGCCTGCCCAGTCGGCGAGGATGATGCCATTCTGCTCACTGTAGACTCCTGCCGGGCAGATGGTTAGGCAGGCTTTGGTTTTACATACGGCTTTGCATATGGCGTTATTGACCTCGATGTGTGGGTGCCCTTCATCGAGTTCGTATTTGTTCACAGCCAGTTTTTGGGTTATTGTCATGCGGTTCACAGGCTGCGCGCTCCTTTCCAGCCGTCCCGCGCCAGGTCAAACAACGAGACGCCGCTCTCTTTCAAGCTTTGCATGGCGATCGAAAACAAATGTTCTCGCGGTTGAGCATCATGTGCGTAAATGCCGGTCATCAGGCTGGCGAGCAGATTGGGGTAAGCCTGATACAGGCGGTGGTTCTTCATGAACGCGGCGCTGCCGGCATAGGTACGCATATCCTTGAGCACGAACGATTGTTCCAGGCGTTTCTGGTAACGACTCAGGCTGCCCGCGCTGAAATCGCCACTGGCGCGTGCTTCCAACACCGTTTCGGCAGCACTCAAGCCGCAGCCAATTGCCAGGTCCATCCCGCGCACTACAAACCCGTTGTTGACCGACAAACCGGCAGCATCGCCTGCCACGAGCAGTCCGTCCATGTACAGACGCGGCATCATTGCCAGCCCGCCTTCCGGAACGAGGTGGGCGCCGTATTCCAGAAGTTTACCGCCGCGGATGAGCGGCTCAATCATCGGATGGGCGAGGAAATCTTCCATCACCTCCGCCGGACGAATGCCGGTCTCGATCAATTCGTCCAGGTGCATGACCAGCCCGATCGAGAGGCTCTCACGATTGGTGTAGAGGAAGCCACCGCCTGCCACCCCGCGAGTGGCAAAACCAACAATCCCGTATGCTGCGCCCTCCTGGTCGCTCAGGTTAAAGCGTTCCTCGATGGTTTCGCGCGGCAGCCCGATCAATTCTTTCACTCCCACGCCCAGGTGGGCAGGGTCGAAACGACCGCGCAAACCCACCTGCTGGGCAAGGAAAGAGTTTGCGCCATCCGCCAGGATGATCACGTGAGCTCGCATTTCCTCGTCCCCGGCAGCAATACCCACGGCACGGTTGTTTTCCACCAGCACCCGGTCAACCCTGATCCCGCTGACCAGCGCAGCGCCAGCTTCTTCTGCTTGCTCGCCCAGCCAACGGTCGAATTTGCCGCGTAACACCGAGTAGGCGTTGTGATGTGGGGCAAACGCCGGATTGCGAAAATCGATCTGGAAAGCCGTCTCCGCGTTCATAAAGGCAACGACATCGCGGGTGATGGCACGCTCAAGCGGGGCTTTGTCCCAATAGTCCGGGATTAGTTCTTCCAGCACCTTGCCGTACAGCACGCCGCCGGACAAATTCTTGGCGCCCGGATAAGGACCGCGTTCCACCAGCACAACTTCCAGTCCCTGCTGCGCCAGCCGGCAAGCAGCCGCGCTGCCCGCCAGCCCTGCGCCGACCACGATCACATCGAATAGTTCGTCCATCATTCGCCACCCTGTTTACTGGCGCGCTTGCAGTGCTTTGATCAGCTCCGGCAGCACGACATATAAATCGCCGACGATGCCGTAATCTGCCTGGTCAAAAATTGGCGCTTCGGCATCCTTGTTGATGGCTGCAACCACCCGCGCTTCGCGAATGCCGACCGTATGCTGTACCTGCCCGGATACGCCCACTCCCAGGTAGAGATCCGGCTTGATGAATGCGCCGGAGACGCCGATGTACCGCTCGCGTGGCAGCCAGTCCAGCCCTTCGCACAGCGGACGGGTTGCGCCGACTTCACCACCCAGCAGGCGCGCCAGGGTGAAGATCATTTCCAGGTCTTCGCGCTGCTGCACGCCGCGTCCCGGACAGACCACCTTCTTTGCCGCTGCCAGGTTTACCGTGGCAGGCGGTTTGGGTTTGCGCTCGCGCAGTTGCCAGCCCACACCTTGATCAATGAATGCTACTGCAGTAACCTGACCGCTGCCGGAAGAAGCGGAGAGTGGTTCGAAAATGCCCAGTCCGGCGGTGGCGATCAATGGCGCTGTGATGGATTTTTCCACCCGCACGGCTCCGCCGCCCAAGATCAGGTGGCTGGCATGCAGCTCGCCTTCAACTACCGCCAGGTGCTTAATGTCACTGACCGCTGTCAGTCCAAGCGCTGCTGCCAGCCGCCCCGCCAGTGCTTTACCGCGCACGGTTGCGCCAATCAGCAACCCGGCAGGCTGGTGCGCGCGCACCAGTTCTGCCAGCGTGGCGGTGTAGTCCTCCAGCATGCGCCCGCCCGATTCGCCCAGGTGGAACACCTGCTGCGCGCCTTGGGCAAGGGCAGATTCGACCTGTGCCGTGTTGCCGATCACAACCGCCGCTGCTTCACCGCCCAATGCCTGAGCAGTTGTCTGTGCTGCTGCCAGTAATTCGGCTTGCAGTGCATTTTTCTCGCTGATTACCCAGATATCCTTGTTCATAACCGGCTGCCTCCTATAAAACGCCTTCTTTGCTCAGGTAGCCGATCAGGGTTTGCACGGCTTCTGCAGCGGGTGCGTCGATCTTGATCTGTTTGCGTTCCACCTGGGCAGGTGGACGCTGCGCCAGAACCTGACTGCGCGAATGCAAGCCTCCCTCCAACGCCAGTTCAGCCAGCGACCATTCGGTTACCGGTTTTTTGCCAGCCTTGAGGATTTCTTTCATTGTTGGCAGGCGCGGCTGGCAGATATCGGTGGTCACACACAGAACGGCAGGCAACGACGCTTCCAACACTTCCACCTCATCTTCCAGGCTGCGCTCGACAATCACGCTGCCAGCGTCTGTCTCGATATGACTAACTGCATTGAGGGTTGGCAGACCGAGCAGCTGCCCTAACTGCAATCCAACCTGTTGGAAGTAAAGATCTGCCGAGCCTTCGCCGCATAACACCAGGTCGAAGGTGCCCATTTTGGCAATTGCCGCCGCCAGTGTGCGCGCGGTCTCGTGGGTGTCGGCTTGTTTTAGAGCGTCATCCACCACCAGATATAGTTCATCGGGACCGCGTGAGAGCAGGTCCTTTTTGCCTTTGGAACTGGAAAGCGGCTGTCCGCCAACACTCAGCGCCATTACCTTGCCGCCGTGAGTTTCCACCAGCCGCACCGCAGCCTCGATTGCCATGAGGTCATAATCGCTAATGATCCATTCTGCCTGGTCCAGTGAAAGCGTGCCGTCCGGCTTGACAGCCACGTCTTCTGGATCGGGCACGAATTTATAGCAAACGATAATATTCATTCAATCTCCTTGTTTCTCAAGAATTTTTCCACCGGGCTGCATTGCCTCAACCTTCTGCCGGCATCTCTATTTGCAACCCGCCCGCGGCTGCTGATGATAAAGGTGTGATGGATGAGCACAAAACCGAACCGGGTGCTGTCTGACTGCATTCAGACAGCACCATCCAGGACAGCAGGGATGACCTCCTGCCCTGGATGGGTTTCGATTTTAGGGTGGAAGGATTTATAACGGGCTTACTTTCCATGAAACTGAGGTTTGCGTTTTTCGAGAAAAGCAGCCACGCCTTCTTTGAAATCCTCGCTTTTCATTACGATGTCCAGCGCCAGGGCTTCCAGGTCGTAAAATTGTTCCAGCGACATACCCCAGCCGCGGTCAATAAAGGTTTTGATTAGCTTATAAGAAAGCGCTGGACCTTCGGCTAATTTATAGGCAAATTCCATGGTGCGAGGCAGCAGTTCGTCCGGTGGAAAGACCCGTTGGGCTATGCCCAGACGCAGCATTTCCTGAGCATCAATGATCTCGGCGCTGAAGCACAATTCCTTGGCTTTGTAAGGACCCACCACCCGTGGCAGCAGCCACAGATTGCCGCAGTCTGGCACCATGCCGATGTTGGTGTAGATTTCGGAAAAACGTGCCTTTTCGGAGGCGTAGATCACGTCGCAAGCCAGTGCAACGCCTGCACCGCCACCCGCGGCGATGCCGTTCAGTGCGCAGATGACCGGTTTTTCAATGCCCTGGATGGCGAGGATGGTCTTGCCCAGTGTACGACCGGCGGTGTAATCCAGGTTCAAGTTACCCGCCAGCATATCGTTAATATCGCCGCCTGCCGAAAAGGCTTTTCCTGCACCGGTCAGCACCACCACTTTGACCTGCGGATCGAGGCGCAGAGCCTCGAACGCGTCGCGCAGTTCGGCGATCATTTGCATGCTCAACGGGTTGAGTTTGTCCGGGCGGTTGAGGGTGACCTGAGCCACCCCGTTTTGCTCAGCGATCTCGATCATTTCAAATGCGTTAGCCATGAGGTTTTACCTGTTGCGAACCTCGAAACGGCTGGGTGGCGCAGGATCTTCTACCCTGCGTGCCGCAACCGCCAGCCGTCTCGCCAATCTGCCTTAATGGCAGCCTTCGCCTGCTCGTAAAACGCCTTTTTCGTACAATGCGTCGATTTCCTCGTCCGTGTAGCCGAATTCGCGCAAAAGATCCGCATTGTCCATGCCATACAACGGCGCACCGCGCCAGATCTGGCTGGGGTTGTGTTTGAAGCGCGGCAAGGCATTGACGCCCTTAATCTTGCCATACTGCGGATCGTCCCATTCGGTAAACACTTCTCGCGCCTGGTAGTGCGGGTTCTTTTCCGCCATTTCCACATTCAGGATCACACTGCAGGGAACATCTGCTTCAAGGAAGATGCGATCGACCTCTTCGGCGGGGTGTTGGTCGCAGAATTTTTGAATCGCCGCGTCCAGTTTTGTGCCCGCCGGTGTGCCATGCAGTGCCAATTGGAATCCGGGTGGGAAGTCCGGGTCGCCACTCAAACCGAGCAGGGGTAGACCGCGTTTCATCGGTCCTCCACCGACCAGCCCGATGAAGACATAATTTCCATCGGCGCACTTGTAAGCGCTGTAACCGGCGAACTTAGGATCAGCGTTGCCGGAGCGCGGCAGCAGCTTTCCGTCTTGGAAGTAGGTCATCGGGTAGTGGAGCTGGATCTTCATCATCATTTCGAATTGGGCAATATCCACGCTCTCGCCCTTGCCGGTCTGTTGGGCTTTGATGTAGGCAGCCAGAGCTGCCCAGCAGGCATTCAACGCGGTGACGTAGTCGCAGGTGTAGGGTACGGCGCGCATAGGCGGATTGGGCTCGGGCATACCGTTGATGAACATGTATCCGCCGAATGCCTGACCGATGGCATCGTAGGAAGCCCGCGAAGTGTACTGGGGGTCGCCTTCCTGCCCAAAGCCGGAAACGTGGACGATGATCAGTTTGGGATTCTCCTGCCAGAGCACATCGTCGGACAAACCCCATTTCTGGTAGGTGCCGCCCTTGGACGATTCCATCCAGATGTCCGCCCAGCGGATCAGTTTGAGGAAAATTTCCTTGCCTTCAGGGGTAGGAATGTTGAGCGCCATTGCCAGTTCGTTGCGGTGTTCCTGATTCCAGGCGAACCGGATTGCCCGGCAGGTGTCGGGGGCAATGGAGGATTCGACGTGGATCACCGTTGCGCCAGCTTCCGCCATCAGCATGGCGGCGTAGGGCTGTGCTACTACGGTCCCGGTGCTGAGCACTTTCAGCCCGGAAAGTTGACCGAATTTTGGGACGTCTTGAGTCGTTGCCATGTGAATACCTCGTTATCCTTTTTTTTCGTGGTGGGTATTAACTGCGCGCAGCCCTAGCGGGCGTATTTCTTCAACAATTGCGGTCCGGCGATGTTGTACATGACCTGGTCGGTGCCGCCGCCAATGCGCATCACGCGCACGTCGCGCCACAGGCGCTGGACGCGGTGAGCCATCATGTAGCCCAGCCCGCCCATAATCTGCATGGCGTCATCGATTACCTCGAAGGATGACTGGGTGATGTAGAGCTTTGCCATGGCGTGTTCGTGGCGCACCGGAATGCCGTTGTCCATCATCCAGGCGACTTTATAGCAGTAGTTCTTCATGTTTTCGATCTTGATTGCCATATTGGTGATCTTTTCCTGGATCATCTGGAAGCGTCCGATCGGCTGCCCGAATTGCACCCGCTGATTGGCATACACCGCCGCATCCTCGAAGGCGGCTTCAGCCGCGCCAATGCAGGATGCCGAAAGCACCACCCGTTCGATCTCGAAGTTCGCCATCAACTGCATCCAGCCGTTGTTCAACTGCCCGACCAGCGCATCTTTGGGCAGGCGCACGTTGTCGATGAATACCTCGCAGGTTGGCACCGACCACCAGCCAACCTTGGGCAGCGGGTTGATGCGCACGCCCGGCGCGTCGGTGGGCAGCAAGAACATGGACATGCCTTTGTAAGGATTCTCGTTTTGCGGGTCGCGGGTCATCAGCAGGATGTATTTGGCAATGTTGGAGATGGTGCAGTAAATCTTCTGCCCGTTGATCACCCATTCGTCGCCTTCCAACACGGCGCGTGTCTTCAGTCCGGCGGCGTCCGAGCCAGCCTGTGGTTCGCTGATGCCCAGCGCTACCGGCGGGTCACCGGCGCAAATGCCGCCCAGCACGCGCATCTTTTGCTCCTCCGAGCCAAACTGTTCGATGTCACGGATGGTGATCACACCCAGACCGTAAATTACACCCAACGGAAAGGCATACTTGCCGAGCACTTCCGCCACCAGGCACTGGGTGAGTACATCCGCCGGGGTGCCGCCGTACTGTTCGCCAATTCCCAGCCCGAGGAAACCGTTGTCTGCCAGAGCCTTCCACGGTTTCCAGGGAAATTCGTGTTTCTCGTCCAGTTCGGTGATCAAACTTTCCGGCGCTTCGCGCTGGAGCAGTTCGGTCAGGCTGTTGATAAGGAGTTCCTGTTCTTCTGAAAATTTGAAGTCCATAGCGTTTTTCCTTTTGATTGAAAATTTGACCGTACAGAGCGTACATAAGCTTCTGAAATGAAGACAAAAACCACTGCGCCAGCCGGACGATCAGTGGTTTTCGCTTTCAGAGGACAAAAATTGAGTGGAATAAAAGGGGTTCATGCTGGTTTTGGAACTGGATTCCTCCTTATAAATGCCGCCTGGATTGTTGCCAGTCCGCCAGCAGGTACACAAACAGAACCCATCCCCAGGATGGACTGGATCAATAACTGGATTGAACAACCAGAGTCGGCAGGGGAATAAGAAGAAGGTCTTATGACCGTGTATGTTTCTGACTCATAGTAGTACGAAACCAGCCGGGTATGGTAGTACCCTTAATCATAATAAAATAATGACAAGGCACACAATTAAAAAGTACACAATAAAGGGGAATAATCGCCATTTCATCCGATTTTTAGTGTTGTTTGCACGGGTTTGGGAGAATCGCCCCAACCCGCCGCGCTCCGCCTGGAAGGCTGCGCAGCGGGCGGGGTGTCAGCCTTATCCACCCGGTGGCTGGCTACGGTATTCATCAGGCACCGGGATACCGCCTTCCCATACCACATGGCGGAAATCGTCCGGTGAGGTGTTGCCTTCTGAGTTGATCAGCAGTACCTCCGAATCCGGTCCCAAACCCAAGGCTTCGCGCAGACCACGTGCGCCGTTGTATTCCATTGTGTACATTAACGCGCCCAAAGTGACCGCGCCGGACTCGCCCGAAACGATGAATGGATCGCCGCGCAGCGGCACGCCATACACGCGCATCCCTTTTGCTGCCACGTAATCGGGGCAGCGGGCAAAGAAATCGGCGCTGTCGCGCAGGATTTCCCAGGCAATCGGGTTCGGGTCGCCGCAAGCCAGCCCAGCCATGATCGTATCCAAATCACCGGTCACGGTGCGCATTTTTCCATCTCCAGCCAGCGCCGATTGGTAGAGGCAGTCAGCCCGGGTCGGCTCGACTACCACCGAAAGCGGGCGCTTACTGCCGAACAGATTGTGGTAAAAGCCGATGGTTGCTGCCGCCAGCGAACCGACGCCAGCCTGGACAAAGATGTGAGTGGGTTGACTCAAGCCCTGTCCCGCCAGCTGCTCCTGCGCTTCGCTCAACATGGTGGTGTACCCCTGCATGACCCAGCGCGGAATATCGTAATAACCCTCCCAGGCGGTATCCGAGACGACCTCCCAGCCGTTTTCCTGCGCGTCGCGGTATACCTGGCGGACGGCGTCGTCGTAATTGCCGTCCACCACCACCACGCGCGCCCCATTGCGTTCGATGGACTGGATGCGCGCCCGGGAGGTCAGTTTGTGGACATAGATGACCGACTTGAAGCCCAACTGTGAAGCTGACCATGCCACGCCGCGCCCGTGATTGCCATCCGTGGCAGCGGCAAATACCATCTCGCCCAGCCGTTCGCGCAGCACGCCGCTGGTCAGATCGGCAAAGCTGAGCGGTTGGTCTTCCAATCCCAGCCGGCGGCGGATCAACTGGTAGATGGCATACGACCCGCCCAACACTTTGAATGAGCTCAGTTCGAGCCGCGCCGATTCATCCTTGACCCAGATGCCGCCCAATCCCAGGCGGGCTGCCAGGCTAGAAAGGCTCTTCAAGGGGCTCATCCGGTAGCCGGGGATCTGCTGGTGGAATTTGCGGATTTGGCGAGAGATCTCTGGCGGCAGAAATTCACGTGCTATTGCATTGGTTTGCCTGCTGCGGGCGCGTGGATTGGCAATCCATTCGATGGGGTTTTCAGGTTTCATGGTATTCCTTTGGTTTATTTTTTATCTGTGACCTGGGGTGCCGGAATCGTCGCCAGGCACAGAATAAAGACTTGATTTATACCGTCCAGACGGTATAATTATAACATACCTTTGCCTGCAGGAGTATCTTCGCATGCCAAAATCTGCGCAAACCACTCGGCGTGCCATCCTCGATGCTGCCAATCAAATCGTTCAGCAGCAGGGAGTGGAGCACCTCACCCTGGAACTGACCGCCCGGCTCGCCGGGGTCAGCAAGGGGGGCTTGCTGTATCACTACCCAAGCAAAGAAGCCCTGATCAAAGCCATGATCCAGGACTACCTGGCGCGCTTCACCGCCGACTTCGTATCCGCCGCTGAGATGGAAGGGGAAGACACTCCAGGGCGTTGGACGCGCTCTTACCTTCATACCACGTACCAGGACCGTCAGCGCACGCCCAGCATGAGCTCCGGGCTGCTGGCGGCGGTTGCCACTGACCCGGCGCTGCTCACGCCCATGCAGGAGACTTTTGCCGCCTGGGTGCGCCTGCTGGAGCATGACGGGATTGATCCGGTCAACGCGATGATCGTCCGCCTGGCGGTGGATGGGCTGTGGATGGTGGATTTGTTTGGCTTTGCCCCGCCGGATGCTGAACTGCGCGGGAAGGTGCTTGCCGCGCTCGAAAGCCTGATTGCCCGTTCCGTTCTCTGAAGGCTTTTCTATGCCAGAACCATGCAACGATTCTGCAATGCTTTTAGTTTTTTTTAATGTTGACATTAAATCCCGGATTTCCTATAATAAGACAAGGCTGTTCGAGCAGCTGTTTATGTTTATATTTAACATCATCTTTATTGGTAGCCCCGCACGCCCCATCTCACCCAAATTCATCCGATGAGGTAAATCATGCAAATTGCGCGGGTCATTGGCTCAGCAGTTTCCACCGTTAAAGATTCAAAACTCACTGGCTTAAAACTTCTCGTCGTCCAAAAAGCAACCCCCGATAACCAAGTGTTTGGAGACCCCTTCATCGCCGCCGATACGGTCGGCGCCGGCTCGGGTGAGCTGGTGATGCTGGTGGAGGGCAGTTCTGCGCGCCAAACGCTCAAGACTCACGAGAGCGCTGTGGACGCGGTGATCATTGGCATTCTCGATTCCCTCGAAGTCGAAGGCAACGTCGTTTTTCGTAAAAGTTAAATCGATCCACGAATAACCACGCGCTGGCGGACGATCCGTTGGCTGCCCCGCTGGTTATGCTTGCATCATCCCCAATCGTTCGATTCTGGATCGATTTTCCATCGCCTTCGGGTAATTCCCATACGACCATCCAATCTCAGGAGGTGAATATCGGCAAAATGATGCGTTTTCGTTCTCGTCCTTTACCCAAAAACCCAAACAAAAAAATCGAAGGAGGAATTGAACAGTGGACATTAATGTCATCATCATCTGGATCATGATGGTATTCATGGTTCTGGGCGCCATCGACCGCATCCTCGGCAATCGCTTCGGTCTTGGTGAAGAATTCGAAAACGGCTTCAACGCCATGGGTCCCCTCGGGCTGGCAATGGTTGGCGTCATTTCTCTCGCGCCGGTGCTGGCGAACATTTTACGCCCGGTGATCGTGCCGGTGTACCAGTTCCTTGGCGCCGACCCAGCCATGTTTGCCACCACCCTGCTGGCGAACGACATGGGCGGTTACCCGCTTGCCAAGCAGCTTGCCATCAATCCAGAAGCTGGTCTGTACGCCGGTATCATCCTGGGCGCGATGATGGGTCCCACCATCGTCTTCTCCATCCCGGTAGCGCTTGGCTTGATCAAAGCCGAAGACCGCAAATACCTGGCGCTGGGCATGCTGGCTGGTTTCATCACCATCCCGCTCGGCTGTATCGCTGGCGGCTTCACCGCTGGCTGGGGTGCCGACATTGTCATCGGCAACCTGCTGCCGGTTGTGCTGGTTGCTGTGTTGATTGCGCTTGGTCTGTGGCGCTTCCCCGACAAAATGACTACCGGCTTCCAGTACTTCGGCAAGGGTGTGGTGATCATGATCACCATTGGTCTGGCTGCCATCGTCTGGGAAACCCTGACCGGCATTGTCATCATTCCCGGCATGGCGCCGGTTTGGGACGGCATCACCATCATCGGCTCGATTGCCATCGTCCTGTTGGGCGCCTTCCCGATGGTCAAAGTTATCACCAAAGTCTTCAGCAAACCCCTCCAGGCAGCCGGTCGCGCCCTGGGTATGGGTGACGTGGCTGCGGCGGGCATGATCGCCACCCTGGCGAACAATATCCCCATGTTTGCCATGATGAAAGATATGGATGTGCGCGGCAAAGTGCTCAATTCCGCCTTCGCGGTTAGCGCCGCCTTCACCTTCGGTGACCACCTCGGCTTTACCGCCGGTGTGGAACCTCAGTTAATTTTCCCGATGATTGTCGGCAAATTGACCGCCGGTATTACCGCTGTCATTGTTGCCATGCTGGTTGCCCCCAAGGCGAGCGCAGCCCTGAAAGGCAAAGCGGAGTAAACCCGCCACATATTTCGACAAAGTGAGTTAAAACCTGGTTCAAGGAGGTAGAATGAGTGGAATTCAGATGATTGCATTGGGAATGATCGAGACCAAAGGACTGGTCGGTGCGATCGAAGCAGCAGACGCGATGGTCAAAGCCGCCAACGTGAAGTTGATCGGCAAGGAATACATTGGCGGCGGGTACGTGACGGTGATGGTGCGCGGTGACGTCGGTGCGGTCAAAGCGGCGACGGATGCCGGTGCTGCTGCGGCGCAGCGGATTGGCGAGCTGGTCAGCGTGCATGTCATCCCGCGCCCGCACGGCGATGTCGAGATGATCCTGCCCAAGGCAAGCGAATAAATTGCACTGCTCCCGCCCCGTTTACCCTCAGGTGAACGGGAGAAGCCGGGAGTGATAATCGAGCAGTTGAGTGCATGGGCGCGCTGCCCGTGCACAGCACCCCAAACAGGATGGTACTATGCCGAAAAAATGCTACACGGCTCAAGACATTCGTAATTTGATCATGCAGCAGGTTTGCGAGCTGCACCTGGAAAAAGGCGACATGGTCACCCCGCTGGCGCGGGATACTGCGCGGGAAGCCGGTTTCATCATCCACGAAGCCGGCAGCCAATCCGCCGTTCAGGCGCCTGCCGCTCCGCTGCCTGTTGCGCCTGCGCCAGCGGTAGAAGCGCCCGCCGCCAGCCTGGAACAGCAGGTGCGCGAAGCGGTTCTGCGCGCGCTGGGACAGTCCGCGGCTGCCGAGCCTCCGCCTGCCGCCCCAACCGGGATCATCCGCGCCGATGGGCGCGCTTTGACCATGCCGCCCTTTCCCTTCGATGTCAAACGCCCGGAAATGGACGTGCGCCTGGAAGATGTCATCACTGCTGAGCACGGTTCGCCGGTGGCGGCTGGTTTCATGACCTTTCACAAGGGCAGTTTCCCGTGGACGCTGACCTATGACGAGGTTCAGTTCGTCATCGAAGGCGAGCTGCACCTGACCACCGCCCAGGGCGTCACCATCGGCAAACCCGGTGATGTTCTCTACGTCCCCAAGGGCACCAGCCTCACCTTTGGAACCCCCAGCTGGGTCAAGTTTTTGTATGTGACCTATCCTGCCGAATGGTCCGGATAACCGGATAGAAAGGCGGTATTTGTATGCCTATCATTACCGAAGCGCAGCTGCGTGACCAAATCCGGCAGCCTCGCCAGGGGATGACCGTTCATCTCCCTCCGGACGCGCGCCTTTCGCCCTCGGCTCAGGATTTTATCAACCAGTGGAAGATGGATATCGTCTATGGCGAAGCTGCAGCCTCGCCAGCCGAACCTGCCGGCGATGAAGCTCCGCGCGCCGGTTGGGACAAGCCGGGCGCTTTCCCGGTTGTGCTGAGCGGGGAACTGCCTCGCTGCACCACCTGCGGCATGCCGGTTAAGCCCAAGCCGGATCACATGACCCAGCTGGACGCGGAACACTTTTCGCCCAAGGTGCACGATCGCATCCGCTTCCGCGGCAAGATGGACACCCTGCACGGCTTCTTCCTGCTGGTCATCGCCCGCGCGCGGGCGGAGAACCTGCCCAGGCTGGCGGAAATGCTTTCCACGCTGGCAGCTTACTGCCGTGAGATCACCAGCGCCGAGTACAACCACCGCAAGGTAGAGGCGCTGCTGTTGGACGGCAAAACGGACGAGGAACTGCGCAAAGCCACCCACAACCCGGAAGCCAGCATTGGCATTCCGCACATTGTCCCTGCGCCGGAAGACCCCGAAATTCTGCACTGGCTCAACCTGGTACGTTGCCAGGTGCGCGAAGCCGAAATCGTCGCGCTGGACGCTATCTCTTCGCACGGCGGTCAGCCCGAAGATCCTGACCTTGCCAGGGCGGTCAACCGTCTGAGCAATGCCGTCTATTACCTGGAGTTGTTATTCGTTGCAGGGAAGTTGAAATAAAGGACTATGAATCCAGCATTGATTGAGTTTTTGGAAGCTGCCGACCAGGCACTCCTGCGCCGTTCGATCAACGGCTACAGGGGACCGGTGCACTGCGGCGTTGACCTGGGCACGGCGTATGTCAGCGTGTTTGTGTTGGACGAAAACCACCAGCCCCTGCTGGGCACCTACCGCTTCGCTGAAATTGTCCGCGATGGGCTGGTGGTGGATTTTGCTGGCGCGGTGGCGCTGCTGCGCGAACTGAAAGCCGAGATCGAAGGGCGGCTGGGTTTCGAGCTGCAAACCGCCGCCACCGCCTACCCGCCTGGCGTGCCGTTGACCGAGGTGCGCGCTACCCGTTATGTGCTGGAAGCCGCCGGTTTCCAGTGCACCGCGCTGGTGGATGAACCCAGCGCCGCCAATGCCGTACTCAAGATCGACAACGGTGCAGTGGTGGATATTGGCGGCGGCACAACCGGCATCGCTGTCATCCGCGACGGGGAAGTGATCTACACCGCCGACGAAGCCACCGGCGGCACCCACTTTACCCTGGTCATCGCTGGTGCGCATAAACTGTCTTTTGCTGAAGCCGAAAAACTGAAAACCGACCCTGCCCAGCAGCGCCGCCTTTTTGCGGTCGTCCGTCCGGTGATGGAAAAGGTCGGCAGCATCATTGCCCGCCATATCGAATCCCACCCGGTTGAGTCGATCTACCTGGTTGGCGGCACGAGCGCCTTCGAGGGCATAGCCGGAGTCATCGAAGGTATGACCCGTGTCAAGACCATCGTGCCGGGCAACCCGCTGTTCATTACCCCGTTGGGTATCGCCATGAACGACAAAATTTCACTGTGAGGAGTACTATGGGTGACCAGTTTGAATTACGCGCCTACTGTTATCTGGACCGCATGCAGCCCCAATTTGCCGGTTTTGTCGGCACCATCACCCAGGGAGACCTGCCCGTCGAGGGCATGGCGAGCCTGTACGTCGAAATGGCGCCCGGCAACTGGGTCTTTCGGGTGGTGGATATCGCTGTCAAGGCAACCGATGTGAAACCGGGAGCGCAGATCGTCGAACGTGAATTTGGCATGTTCGAAATCCACTCGCTCTCGCAGGAGGATGTCATCCAGGCTGGGCTGGTGGTGCTCGACCAGCTGGGGCTTAAGGTGACCGATCGCAAGAAACCCGAAATTGCCTCCTTGCAGGTGATTACCAATGTCAATCCTTACCAGGCGCAACTGCTCAACCGCTTTGCCCGCGGAATGATGCTGGTGCCCGGGCAGACCATGCTGGTGCTGGAATGCGCCCCGGCGGCTTACATTAACCTGGCTGCCAACGAGGCGGAGAAAGCCGCCCCAGTCAACCTGATGCACATCAGCTCGGTGGGGCGTTTTGGCCGCCTGTGGATGGCTGGTACCGAAGCCGACATCCTGGCTGCCCGCGACGCTGCCGTGACCGGTTTGAACGAGATCGAGGGTAAGTGACAGAAAGCGAGGCGTTATGCCAAAGAAATTCCTGACTGCGCGGGATATCGATTATCACGCCGATTTGGGCGTGCGCGAAATCCATGTCGATGATGACCTGGTCATCACCGATATTGGACGCGAGCGCGCCCGTGAGCGTGGGGTAACTCTCACCCGGCTGCCGCACGGTACGCCGGCGCCCGAACACCCGGCTTGCGACCAGGTTACGCCCACCGGCGTGCATGCCGAAGTGCGCGCGGCGGTCATCGCCCGCCTGGGCGCGACGCCGGAAGGACTGGATGCCATCATTTCCCGCATTCTCAACGGGAAGAGTTAAGTTTTTTCTTTTTTAGCCCAAGTGTGTTTGAACCCTCCCCAACTTTCACCGAATTTTGGGGAGGGGACATCAAATTGGCTGGCTGCCGTCTGCCAGCCAGCGGTCGATCTTGGCGGTCAGGTCTTGCACCTGCTCCACCAGCCTGCCGCCGGTGAGCGGCTTGCCTGCCCCCACCGTGCGCGCAGCTTCCACGCTGCGCCCGATCACTGCCAGCACTGGCAGGCTGCCGGCTTGCAGTTCCTCCAGCGCCTGCTGGTGCAATTTGAGCCGTTTTTCGTACTGGCAGACGACGATGCCCAGCACGGTCAAATCGGGATTGAGTTCACCACGCACCGCCGAAAGGCTTTCCATCAGAATTGCCACGCCGCGCAAGTCGATGGGAGTGGGCAGGGTGGGAATAAGCACTCCGTCGGCGGCATTGAGCGCGTTTTCTACCAGCAGCCCCAGGGCAGGACCGCAGTCGATGATGACTGCATCGTAGCCATTCAACCCGCTGAGCGCCTTTTTTAGGATATTCTCGCGCCCCATGCGGGTGATCAGACCGATTTCCGACACTGAGAGCGAAAGCCCGCCGGGTGCCAGGTCGAGCCGATCGCCCAGCGGGCGGATGATCTCTGCCAGGTTGACCGTCCCCGGCAGGGATGTGCCAATCACCTCGGCAATGCAACTACCGCTGCTTTCGCCGATGGTTGCCAGAGTCAGGCTGGCTTGCGGATCGAGATCGACCAGCAGCACCCGCCTACCGGCTGCCGCCAGACCGGCGCCCAGGTTCAATGTGAGCGTTGTCTTCCCAACGCCGCCCTTCTGGTTGGTGATGGCAATAATTTTCATGGTTATCCCTGTTCAATTGCAGATATATATAGAGAGGATGATCACCAGCTTGCGCTTGGGTTAATTATAGCCAAACCTGCCGGTTTGCGCACTCAACCGGTGGGGATTTTTCCCTGTCCCTCGCGCGGCGGGATGAGACCAAAATCGAATTGGGCGCCGCGTAGCAGCCAGCTGCTTCCGTTACTGAGCGGAACAGATTCTCTGGGGAATTCGTAAAATTTGCTGTGCAAGTCGAGCTTCCAGAGCTGACCAAATTCCCCATCGTTGTGGCGCGAAGCGCTCGTTTATCGCCAGCCGAATGACAATCGGCTTTAAACCAGGATTGTCATGTCCGCCGGAATGGAGTATAACCAATGAGATCAAGGTCATCATCGAAATCCATACGGGTTTTTGCCGTCCACCTGTCCGGCGAGGCGGCAATAATCCAAATCTGTACAGGCAAGCCCAAGGTTTAGCGGTATGGTTATTCCGGTAAAATTGTGGCGCGTCACGCACGTCGCGCTGTTAATTGCGCTGATTGGGACCGCCTGGCTAGCCGGGACAGCCCGCGCCGCCAGCCAGGCGCAGCCGCCAGTCAGCCCGCAGCCCCAGGAAGTGACCTGCACGCGCGATTTCCTGCCGGTCAGCACGGCGCTGAACGACCTGGGCGCGGACGAATACGTCCGCATGGATGGTGCACATACCGGCTTCGGCGGCGGGCTTTATCCGGGGGGTAGCAACACTTCGCCATCTGCGCATGCCGCTGCCGGGCAACAGATTGCCCGCGGCATCGTTCCTCTCAATGCCAGTGGTCAGCCCGACCCGCTTAATGGCAAGATCGTGATGATCTCGGTTGGCATGTCGAATGCCGGAATGGAATTTGCCACCTTCCGCCTGCAGGCGCTGGCACAGGTGGATATCAACCCGCACCTGGTGCTGGTCAACGGGGCACAGGCGGGGCAGACCGCCGAATATTGGCTTGACCCGGCGGCGCAAACCTGGCAGGTAGTCAACCAGCGCCTGGCTTCTGCGGGGGTGACCCCCTTGCAGGTTCAAGTGGTCTGGCTCAAACAAACCCGCACCGGATCGGGTGATTTTCCGCAAAAAGCCCAAACTCTGCAAGCCGACCTGACCACCATCGTTCAAAACCTGAAAACGCGTTACCCCAACGCGCAAATGGTCTTTCTCTCCAGTCGCACCCGCTCGTATACCTACTGGAACGGGTTAAGCCCGGAACCGGCGGCGTTCGAGAGCGGTTTTGCCGTCAAGTGGCTGATCGAAGCCCAGATCAACGGCAACCCGGCGCTTAACTACGACCTAGCGCGTGGGCAAGTGCGCGCGCCGTACCTGCTCTGGTCGGCGTACCTGTGGGCAGACGGGATCAACCCGCGCCACGATGGGTTCACCTGGCAGCCGGAGGACATGGTGCAGGATTGTACGCATCCATCCGATGGCGGCAGGGCAAAAATTGCCAGCCTTCTGCTCACCTTTTTCCGCAGCGACCCGGCAGCAGCGCCCTGGTTTCTCGCTACCTCTCATTATTACCTGCCGCTTGTCGCCCGACCGTGAGCCGCTGCGCTGTTCATGGCGTAACCTTCTACAGCCAGGTTCTTATTCTCAAAGATTCTTTTTATAATCGTAGAAGGAGGAAAGCCCATGAACGCACAATCTCAACTTGAAGTGGCAACCCTGGGCGGGGGGTGTTTCTGGTGTTTGGAACCCATCTTTGCCCATTTGAAGGGCGTGGAAGATGCCGTGGTCGGTTACGCGGGGGGAAAAACTATCTCGCCGTCGTATGAACTGGTGTGCACCGGCATGACCGGTCACGCCGAAGTGGTGCAGGTCACCTTCGACCCGGCTGTCATTTCCTACCGTGAAATCCTGGAGGTCTTTTTCGCTTTTCACGACCCGACCACCCGCAACCGGCAAGGCGCGGATGTCGGTACGCAGTACCGCTCGATCATTCTGTGGCACAGTTCGCAGCAGCGCAAGATCGCCGAGGAAGTGATCACCGACCTGAACCAGCGCGGCGAGTGGGGACGCCCGATTGTGACCGAGCTGGCACCCTATGAGGTGTTCTACCCGGCAGAGGAATACCATCAGGAATACTTTGAGAAGAACCCCTACGCGGGCTATTGTCAGGTGGTCATCCAGCCCAAGGTGACCAAGTTCAAAAAACAGTATGCCAACCGTATGAAGTAGGGCAAAATATGGCGGCAAGTGAAACCCCCGCAGGCGGAGCATATCGAAGCCTGCGGGGGTTTGTCATCACGTAAACCTAACCCGCTGCGGACTTGCCGCGCCGGATGGACCTGGGTGGTTTGCTGGCGGGTTTGTCTGGTTTTTCCATTTCCACCCGCAGCCGCGCTGCCTGCTGGCACTGAAACACCAGTGACTGACCGGAAAACAGGCTGACTTCCTTGCGGCTAAAGCCGTCCCTGCCGGCTTCCACCAGGGTGGGTTGGTCGGGGCGGTATTCACGCTCTGTGCGAGCCTTTTTCTCCTTACCGGCAGCCGATTTCTTGCCTGGGCTGGGCAGCGGCGGCATTGCCACCCGCAGCAACATCTCGGCTTTATTGAGCGAATCGCTCACCCGGTAGATGCCCGCCTGGAGCGGGGTAACGGCGAAAAAGTCGCCGCCCGGTACCTGCTCGGCGTTGTTCAGCAGCACCTGCTTTTCCTTGGCGCCCAGGCGCTGCACCTCGACCTGGAAAGACGCCGAACCCTGCGAAGCGTAGATGCTGAGCACACCGCCGGTGTGCAGGAGAACGTCGGCTTCCTCGCGGCAGCATTCGCGTTGACCAGGCTGCAGGTTGGCAAGGTCGAGATTATGCTGGTAGGCAGCGTCGCTGTCCACCACGCGCACCATCAGCCGGGCAACCGTCCGCCTGGCGCGGCGAACAAACACTTCGTAATCACCACTTTCGCCAAAGCGGTGTATCAGGCTGGTCAGCACGGTGATGGCGCCGCTGTCGAATGCCCGTTGAACGAACAACGAGCGGTTGAGTAGGACTTCTTTTTTGGGATCGGTTCTCATCGCTCACGCTCCAATATCCGCCTTGACAACCAGTTCCACGTCGTTGACACTGACCGACAGGTTGCGCACTGGCACAGCCACTGGCACCAGGGTCACCGCCCCGCCGCTGAGAAATACGCTGGTATTAACCTCGGCAGGCATGATCTCAAACGGGTCGTCGATGCGGTAAACTGGCACGCAGGTGGCGAAAAAGTCGCTCACCAGCTGGATGAGCAGGTCACCCAGCCCAAAACTGATATTGAACAGGTCGCTGAGCCATTCGTCTATCTCGTCGGGGATGTCGAGCAGCCAGCGGATGAAATCGGCAATCCCGCCGATGATCGCCAGCACCAGATCGCGCACCCAACCGCCGGGGATCAACGCAGTGATCGCTGCGGTCAGCGCATTCTCGATCAGGTTGCCGACGATATCGGCAAAATCGAACAGGTCAAGGTCGATCCATTCTGGGTTGATGTGAATGTGCCACTGGTTGTGATCGGGGAAGGGTTCGATCAAACTGGCATCCGCCAGAATGCCGCGCAGAAACCCGCATGGATCGATGGCAGGCGGCGGGAGACTGGCGTCGTAATAGCGCGCTTCGATACGCCCCGCCAGACTGATCTCCTGGGCGACGAAGGCAGCCAGGTCGGGTGAGATGGAAATGTCCGGGTCGGCGGAGAACACGCACCAGCGCGGCAGGCAGATATCCGGAATGGGCCAGGGCATGTTGATGCAGCCGCCGCCGACGCAGATTTCGGGAATATCCAGCCCCAGAGTAAATTCGAACTTGTCCCAGCGCACGTCCAGTTCATCGATCAGGATCGAATTGTCAGCGCGAAAATCCACCGAACCGCCCTCCAGATGCCCCTTGACGTGGTATCCGGCGGTGAAGGCGCCGTAATCCTGCAAGTCCTCGGCTTCCCAGGCAACGTTGCGCACCAGTAAATCGAACGAACGGCGAAATGCGCTCTCGGAAACGGCAACCGTCATGTCTGCCATGATGTACCTCCTCAGGTAATGGTCAACTTAATGAACGCCTTGAGCTGGTCTTCCTCGACCGCCGGGTTGTTGGGCACGTCGGCGGGCACTGCGGAAGGCTCAAGGTTGACCTGCTGCCCAATATTCAAACCCATCTCGCGCAGTTCGGCGGTGATATCCAGCACCATTTTTTCGAGCGGCAGCATCAGGCGCGGCAGGATTCCCAGGCGCAGCACCGTGGAGAGATAGCACTCGATCGCGGTTTCCATGTTTTTGGGTTCGATATCGACGATCTCCAGCCCGTCCAGGCGCGGCTTGAGCCAAATTTGAGTCGAGCCGGGCACAGTTCCCCATTCGAAATAACCCACTGCATACAGTTCCAGGCAGAAACACACCAGCTCACGGGTCGGCAGCGCAACGGTGCGTGGGCGCTCTCCGCGCGGCACGAAGGCACTGGACGCAGGCGTATAGTGGGTCGCCACGTTTGGGGTGCGCCCCGGTGTGACCACCTCGTCGATTTTGCCGACTGCCAGCATTTGCATGGCAACCAGGTAACGCTCGATGAAGGGCAGTAGTTCCTCGATCATCGCGCGCGGTGGGCAGTCGATCCCCGCGCAGGCTTTGATGTGCAAGGCAAAGCGCTGGGCTGCCAGGCTGCCCAGTTCTGGCGGCAAGCCAAATACGTTGCCGGGGTGAAAGTCGATCTGTGCCTCGACCAGTTGAACGCAGAAATTGACCCCGATGGGCAGCGGCGCGCCAAGAATCGGCAGCGGATCCTGCTCGGTGAACAGCGGGTTGCCGGCTTCGAACACCTTTTTCTCTGCCTCGATGGGTACGCAGAGCAGCTGGGGGTGCTGCTGAAAGTACGGTGTGGCATAATTGAACAGAGATGGGCGCTGGCGCATGATGTGGCGCACGAGCCGGTTGATGCCGTCCTCATGAACGGCGCCGAAGATGTCACATCGATCGGTAAAAGCCATCGAAACCTCCTTCAAAATGGTTAGAACGAACCCAAAGTCGCCGCTTCCGCACGCGGCGGAACGGTCAAATTCGACCGTTCGATGGAGGTTGAATGAAGTACAAGACGGGCAGGGGAATCAAAACACGCAGGGAGAGCCCCACTGCGTGTTCACTACCCAAATCTGGAATGGTGGTTCGTCGAATTTTCGACTTTGTTTATCATTGTTATCATATTACCGGAATAACCCTTCCATTTCAACCCCTCAAATTCGTGTCATTTCTGGCAGCCTTCTGGTTGCGAGTCTGTTCCACGCCTGCCAGCCAGACGGGAGTATCCGGCTGGTATGAATTGCGGAATTGCTGCAAACTGGAACACATGCTTCAGAATTGCCTGTTGACAAACTAGAAAACAAGTTCTATAATGGACTGAGTTTATCAAATTATTGTTCGTTTACCGCGCAAGGAGTGTCCGTATGTCCCTGTTCAAGAATGTGAATGTGGTCTATGTGTACGTGCAAGATTGGGAAGCCGCTAAAAAATTCTACGCTGAGACGCTCGAATGGCCGGTAGCCTACCTGGATGATTCGATTGGCTGGATGGAGTTCGGCGTGGAAGCCGCCACCCATTTTGCCATCAGCCGTTGGGATGATGCCAACAGCCAGCCAGCCCGCGGGCTGGGCACCACGCTCACCTTCACCGTTGACGACGCCGAGGCGGTCACCCGCGCGCTGCGCGCCAAAGGTGTGCGCTGCGACGACCCGGTCAACATCCCCGGCGTAGTCATGTACGGCACGTTCTACGATCCTGAAGGCAATCGCCTGCAGATGGCATCCAACCCGCGCTGAGGGAGCGCATCATGACTGAACTCAAAACCACGCTGAGCGATAAAGACCCGCTCGATTTCCTCAATACGATTTCTGACGAGAAAAAACGCCGGGACGCTCTCACCATCCTGCGCCTGATGGAAGAGGTGACCGGCTACCCGGCGCAGATTTGGGGAGACAACATTGTCGGCTTCGGCAAATACCGCTACCGCTACGCATCCGGGCACACCGGCGAATGGCCGTTGGTGGCTTTTTCTCCGCGCAAGCAAAACCTGACTCTGTACATCATGGCGGGTTTCGAGCAGTACGAGTCGTTGATGACGCGGCTGGGCAAGCACAAAACCGGCAAATCCTGTCTGTACATCAACAAGATCGAGGACATTGACCTGAACGTGCTGCGCGAACTGGTGCGCGCATCCGTAGCGCACATGATCGCCACCAATCCGTAGTATGCCGCACCTGCCGGATGAATCGCCCTGATTTTATCCGGCAGGTGTAACAAGCCGCTCGAACCTCAGTGCCAACTGAACCCCCTGCCCTGTGCAAGCGCGCGATTTCGAGTACAATCAGCGGGTGATGGACTCGAAATCACTGCACACGCTGGAATTTCCCAAGGTGCTCGAACGCCTGGCAGGCTACGCTGACTTTTCGGCGTCGGCGGAACTGGCACGCGCCCTGCGCCCAACCGCCGATTTACAGGAGGCGCTTGAGCGGCTGGCAACGACCAGCGAGGCGCGCCGCCTGTTGATCGTCAAGTCCGAGGTGGGCATCGGCGGGGCACGAG
The DNA here is from genome assembly GCA_034411135.1 of Bellilinea sp. GTDB lineage: Bacteria > Chloroflexota > Anaerolineae > Anaerolineales > Anaerolineaceae > Bellilinea. The sequence goes on along the minus strand of DAOUMN010000011.1, from coordinate 16,796 downwards.
ATGTGCGCGCGTTGGCGGAACGCGCGGCGCGCAGCGGTGTGCTGCTGCCGGGCGAACTGCTCGACATCAAAGCCACGCTGATTTCCGGGCGCGAACTTTACCGCACCTTCGAAAACAAGCAAGCCGAATATCCGCACCTGGCAGCCATTGCCGCGCCGCTGGCGCCACCTGGCGGGTTGATCGAGCTGATTTCGCGCACCATCTCCGAACGCGGCGAGGTTCTGGACAGCGCATCGCCCAAACTGGCGTCGCTGCGCAAAGAGATCAAAATCGCCCACGAGCGGCTGCTCACCCGCTTGCAGCGAATTTTACAGGATCCCAAGAACGCCCCCCATTTGCAGGAAGCGATTATCACCCTGCGCAACGGGCGCTATGTCATCCCGCTGCGGGCGGAATCGCGCGGGCGTATCCGTTCGATCATCCACGACCAGTCCTCCAGCGGCGCAACCATCTTTGTTGAACCGCTGGTGGCAGTCGAGATGAACAACCAGTGGCACGAGTTGCAGCTGGCGGAACGCGACGAGGAACGCCGCATTTTGAGCGAGCTATCCACCCAGGTTGGCGCCTGTGCTGCCGAACTGGTAGCGATTGTTGAAGGACTGGCGCGGCTCGACCTGGCGTTGATGTGCGCCAAGTACGCCGAGGATACTCGTTCCAGCGAGCCGGTGCTGACCGCCTTCCGCAAAGCAGGGCGCGAAAAACATCCCGGTAGCAGTATTGTGCTTTACCAGGCGCGTCATCCGCTGCTCGACCCGCAAACGGTGGTGCCGGTAGATGTTACCCTGGACGAGCAAACCTACGCGCTGGTCATCACCGGTCCCAACACCGGCGGCAAGACAGTTACCCTCAAGACGGTCGGCTTGCTGGCGCTTATGGCGCAGTCTGGCTTGCACATTCCGGCGCAGTCCGGTTCGACTTTGACCATTTTTCGCAATATCTACGCCGACATCGGCGATGAGCAGTCCATCGAACAGTCGCTATCGACATTTTCCGGGCACATTACCAATATCGTGCGCATTTTACGGCGCATGGATTCGTACTGCCTGGTGCTGCTGGACGAGCTTGGCGCAGGCACCGACCCACAGGAAGGCTCGGCGCTGGCGCGCGCAATTTTGGGTCACCTGGTGGAAAAGCGCATCACCTGCCTGATTGCCACCCACTACCCGGAATTAAAAGCCTACGCCCACGCCACGCCGGGGGTGGTCAACGCGAGCATGGAATTCGATTTACGCTCGCTCAAGCCAACCTACCGCCTGACCATCGGTTTGCCGGGGCGCTCCAACGCGCTGGCAATTGCCGATCGGCTAGGGCTGCCGGGCGAGATCCTCTCGGCGGCGCGCGGAATGATCAACCCTACCGACTTGCAAGCCGATGATCTGTTGGACGAAATTCACCGCCAGCGCGACCTGGCGCGCAAGGCGCGCGGCGAAGCCGACCGGGCGCGTTACCAGGCGGATCAAATCCGCCAGCAGCTGAGCCAGCGCCTGGAAAAGATCGAAGAGGAGCGGCGCGACATCCTCGAAAAAGCGCGCCGCGAGCAGGAAAACCAACTGGCGGAACTGCGCGAGGAACTGGAAAATCTGCGCAAAGCGCTGGCGCGTGCGCACCAGCCGCTGGAAGCGCTCAAGCCAGTGCAGGAACGCATTGAAGAACTGGAGAGCAGCATCGAAACACCGGTGCTGCGCCAGGCGGTGGAAGGCGGCGCTCCCCGCCCGCTGCGGCTGGGTGACAAGGTGCGCCTGCGCTCGCTGCAAATGGAAGGAGTGGTCACCGCGCTGGGGCAATCCGATGTGGAAGTGCAGCTGGGCAATTTGCGGCTGCGCGCCCGACCGGAGGAGATCGAACGCCCGGGTAGCCCGCCGCCAGCCGCCGAAAAGAGCACCCCTGTGCCAGCCGCCAAAGCGCGGACCGCCGCTCCGGCTGCCAGTAAAACCCGCCCGGCGGTGTTCACCCCCTCGCCCGGCATGGAACTGGATCTGCGTGGTCAACGTGCCGAGGATGCGCTGGCTGCCATGCAGCGTTACCTGGAATCTGCCTACCTGTCGGGGATGCCCTACGTGCGCATTATCCACGGCAAAGGCACCGGGCGGCTGCGCCAGGTGATCCGCGAGGCGCTCAAGGGTAACGAGTGGATCGAGTCCTGGGAAGCCGGCATGGACACCGAAGGCGGCGAAGGGGTGACGGTTGTGCGCCTGCGGGCGGGCTGAATCCTGCCAGGGGCAGGCGTCCGTTAAACTAAAGAGCGACCGTGCTTATCCCCATTCACGACCGCTCTTTACTGCGGAGTACCCCTGTGTGTCCGCCCACCTGGCTTATGTGTTGATTGATTTATACCAGGCAGGTGTTGCCGCATCGTGGACAAAATGGGTGGATTCGATCACAAGAAAACCCGCGATTCGAGTGTTTCGCGTAGCCGAATAGCGCCTGGCGAAAGGTCGAGCTGGCGGGTTTGCTCCACCAGGTAATCCATCAACGCACGGAAGTGCTGCAGCATCTCTTGATATTCTTCATCGCTGAGCGGCAAGCCAAGCGCGGTTTCTAGCCCGGACAGTTCGACCCAAAAGATTCCCTTGCTCCGCCCGCGTTCGATCATGTGGCGGGCGTGCTGAAGCGCCAACCCGGCATCCTCCTCCCGAATGGCACGGGCTGCCAGCCAGGAATAAATCAAACCCAGGGCTTCCAGTCCTCGCTGGCGGGCATCCTCCCCCACTGCGGCAGCCCGCTGCAGATCCGGAGCGCCGGTTGGGTAGAGCAACTCGCCGATTGCCTGCCCCATTTCCGCCGGCAGGCGAATGATCTCCAGTCCGCTCTCGCGGCTGAGTTCGATTGCCTGGTGGAGAAATGAATAGCCGTTTTCCGGCTGGCCGTTCAGCACCAGGGCAATGCCCAGCCGGAAGAGACACTCCATCGCGCTGACGGGGTTGCTGCTGATCCCCAACCCGCGGCGGTAGGTCTCGATGGCGCGCTCGTAATCGCGCAAAAAACACCACAGATCGCCCTGCAGGCACACCGCGCGGGCAATCACGTCGTCGTTCTTGCCGCCTTCCAACAGGCGGATAGCCTGGAGGGAATCCTGCCAGGCGGCATCAAGCGCGCCGTGGTACAGGTGCAGATTACCGCGCACCGTCAAGATGTATGCCTGCAGCCCTTCATCCCGCAATGATTGCGCCATTTCCAGAGCTTGCTCGCAAGTCTGCAATGCCTGCTCCAGTTCGCCCAGCAGGTAATCGCTCAGTGCCAGCAGGGTGAGGGCTTCGACCCGTGGCGAAAGCCCGGCAAGCGCGTGGCTGTGCTCGAGTGCCTGGTTGGCAGCCTGACGCGCCAGGCGCGGCTGGGCAAGCAGGATAAAATTGAGCGCCATTTTGACCTGTGCTTCCGCAACTGCCTGTTGCGTACGAGCATCCTGGGCATTTTGCGCCAGGTCGAGCACATTTTCGAGCGAGTAAACCGCCTCCTGCGGGCGCAGGAGCTGAATCAAAAAGTCCGCCCGGCGGCTGCCCGCTTCGACCATCTCGTACAGGTTGCCGGACTGGCGCAGGAAGGGGATGGCATGCTCCAGCTGCGCCAGCGCCAGGCGCGGCTGCTGGCGTATACCCGCCACGCGCGCCAGCCCCGAATAGGCGCTGCCGATCAACAGCGGGGCGTAACGCAGTTCGCCATAGCGCAGCAGTGCAGCATAACACTGCTCGGCTTGTTCGGGACGGTTTTGTTCACAGCAGAAATCACCCCACTGCGAGTAAAAGCGGTAGAGATCCTCTTCGCTCAACTCGGTTTCGATGCGCATCAGGATTTTTTCCGCATTGACGAAAGCTGCCTCCGCCTCACCGGGCTGGCTGGTCAGTCGGGCATATTCGGCAGCGGTCAACCAGAAATGGAACGCCTGGCGCGCCTCGTTAGCCTGCTCAAAGTGGTGGGCAATGCGCGCTGCATGTGGGCGAATATCGCCGCTCAACGACTGGTACGCCTGGGCAACCCGCAGGTTCAACAATTGCTGACGTGCCGGGCTCAACTCAAACAGCAGCACCTCGCGGATTTTATCGTGGATGAAGGCATACTGGCGGGTCGGCTCCGGCGTAGTGAGCGGGCGCACCAGGTGCATACGCTCCAGTTCCTCGATCATGTTGACGCACTGCTCCACATCCAGTTGGGCAGCCGCCTGCAGCAGGCGCAGGGTGAAGGAGTTGCCAATCACTGCGGCGGTCACCAGCGCCTGGCGGGTCTCCGGATTGAGCAGGCGCAGCCGTTCGCGGGCAAGCGCATGGATGCTGCTCGCCAGCGGCAGGTGGTGAATGACCCGCTCCGGGTGGACATCCAGGTTGAAATCCAGCAGCGCGCGCAGGGTTTCGAGCACGAACAGCGGGTTGCCGCCTGTGTCACGTTCCAGCCGTTCGATCAATTCAGCCGGTGCAGGTTTGCCCAAACCGAGACGGGTGAGCTCGTTGATCTCGTCGCGGTTAAGCCGTTCCAGGTAGGTCTGGTGCACCATCCAGGGAATTTGCGACTGGCTGAGAAAGTATTCCAGCGCCGGGTTGGTTTCTTCCGGACGGGCTGCAATGACCAGCAAACCATTCTGGGCAAATAGGCGATGGTTGAGCAGGTAGGCAAGGACGTGAAAGGTTTTCTCATCGCACCATTGGGCGTCGTCGAGGAACAACAGCAGGCGCTGACGGCGGGAGAGGATGCGAAATAGCTGCAAAAAGGCTTCGGCAACCTGCTGGTGCTGGTTGTGCAGCGCAATTTCCATCGGCGGGTGAATTTCGGGACGCAGCGCAGGCAGTTCCGGCAGCAAGGCAGCCAGATGGCTTGCCCACACACTGCCCAATTGCTGCCACTCGTCCACGGTGACCGAATGGCGCAGCAGGTCGATCAACGGCTGGTAGGGCAGGTCTGCCAGGTGAGAAAATCCGGCTGCCAGCAGCAGGCGCGGCGCAGGCTGCAGCGACTGGTAGAACTCAAATACCAGGCGGGACTTGCCACCCCCGCCCTCGCCCCAGATGACCTCGACCCCGCCGCGTTGCAGCGCCAGTTTCAGGTCTGCCAGCAATTTCTTGCGCCCGACAAAGGGTAGCTGCAGGGTGAGGGTGTTGTGCCAAGGCGGGACGGGCTGCGCTGGCGGGGCGGAGATTTCCTCGCGCACCTGCTGGCACAAATTCTGGATCACCACCGGCAGTTTGTCGCCTAGCGAGGTGTACAGTGACGTGACCTGTTCGCACACGCCGAGCGCCTCGCTGCGCCGTCCCAGGTTGCGTAGCCAGGAAATCAGGCGGTAGTACAGGTCGGGATTTTCATCGTCCAACTCGATTGCCCGGCGCACCCAGTACACCGCGGTTTCCAGGTCGCCGCTGACGGCGCAGTGTTCGCTGAGCGTTTCGAGCAAGTTCTGGTAACTGAAAGCCAGCGACTGGCTGGTCAGGCTGAGCCAGTGATCCAGTCCTTCGGTGGCGGGCAAGGTCGAGCCTGCCAGGAATTCGTTGCCGCGCCACAGGCTGACGGCTTTGACCATCTGCTGGTAGATGGCTTCTGGCAGTGGGGTGTGCATGTGGCGCTGCAGGTAGGGGCGCACCTGGTCAAGCAGTGCCAGGTAGTCGAGCATATCAACGTAAGTGCTTTCCGGGTTGAGGCGGACATGATCCTGTGTGGAGATCAACAGCGCCGGATCGGGCAATTCGGAGCGCAGTTTGCTCAACGCCTCACGGACGTGGCGGCGGGTGTCCTCCTCCCCTTCGTCGGGCCAGAACAGGTCCATCAGCGTACCGCGCCCAACCGCCTCCGGCTGGCTTGCCAGGTAGAAGAGCATGGCGCGCAGCAGGCGGCGCTTGATGTTGAGCGGCTGATCATCGTACAGCACGAGCGGTGGTCCAAGAACGAGGATGCGCAGTTTTTTTACGCCCTCATCCATGGCGCATCTCCATCCGGCTACACGACGGGTTATCCTCGGCGCTCATACCAGTCTGCCCGCCAGCTGCAATGCCCGCGCCCGGGCTGTTTCCAGCGTCTCGCGGGCGGCGTTGAGGTTGATCTGGGTAACCGCGCCGATCATCTGTGCCAGTTCGATCAGCCGGGCTTCGTCGTGCAGGTCATCCACGCGGGTGGTGGTGCGCCCCTCGTCCACCTCTTTGCGCACGCTGAAGTGCTGGTCGCCAAAGGCTGCCAGTTGGGGCAAATGGGTGACGCACAGCACCTGGTGGTTGCGTGCCAGCAGCCACAATTTTTCACCGACCACCGATCCCACCCGGCCGCCAATACCCTGATCGATCTCATCGAAAATCAGGGTGGGAATCGAGTCCGCCTGGGTGAGTACGCGTTTCAATGCCAGCATCAATCGTGACGTTTCGCCGCCGGAGGCAATCTTGACCAGAGGTTTGAGTCCTTCGCCCGGATTGGGGGCAATAAAAAATTCGATTTGATCGACGCCGTTTTCGTCGAACGCCATTGGCTGGCTGCCTTCTTCAATTATAAGCCCATGCGGGTGCGGGATGGTCGCAATTTCGACGTCGAATCGCGCCCCTGCCATGCTCAAATCGTTCAGCTCGGCTTCGACGGCTTTGGCAAGACGGGCTGCTGCTTCGCGGCGCAGACCACTCAGGCGCTGCGCCAGCACCGCCAGGCGGCGGCGCAGTTCGTTTTCGCACAATTCCAGTTCGGCAATGCGCTCGGTGGCATGGGCAATGTTGTCCAGTTCCTGGCGCGCCGAGAGGGCGAACGCCAGCACGGCTTCAATGCTGCCGCCGTACTTGCGCTTGAGGCGCTGGATGAGGTCGAGGCGTTCTTCGACCTGTTCCAGGCGGCGCGGATTGAATTCGATGCTTTCCAGGTACAGGCGCAAATCGCGGGTGATATCCGCCAGGGTTTCGTTGACCGCCAGCGCTTGCTCTGCCAGGCTTTGCCTGGACGAGTCAATGCGCGCCAGCCCTTCCAGCGCCTGAATGACTTGCCCAAGCAGTTCGCTCAATGAAGGGGATTCGGGCAGCCCCTCGTCAAGCAGGTTGAGCGCTTCCTGCGCCAGGGAGGAAAGGTTTTCGGCATTCGCCAGGCGGTTGCGCTCCTGGCGCAGCCCGTCTTCCTCGTCGGCACGCAGGTGAGCCTCTTCGATCTCGCGCGCCTGGTATTCGAGCAGGTCGCTGCGCCGGGCGGCATCCTGTTCGCTCCGGCGCAGGGCATCCAACTCCTTTTGCACCCCGCGCAGTTCACGATAGACCTGGCGGTACTGCTCCAGTTCGGCGGGGGCGGCGGCAAAGCGGTCGAGCAGGTGCAGGTGCTGGCGCACGTTGAGCAACGAAAGGTGTTCCGATTGACCGTGAATATCCACCAGGTAGCCGCCCAGGTCGCGCAGCAAGTTGGTTGATACGCTGTGCCCGTTGATGCGTGCAGTGCTGCGCCCGTTCTGGCGCACCTCGCGGGCAATCAGGATGTGGTCGGGGTCGTCCGCCAGGTCTTCGCTTTCCAGAAGAGCAAGAACGGCTTCGCGGTTGGCAGCGGGAATGGTGAAAACCGCCTCGACGCTGGCGCGTTCCGCCCCGGCGCGGATGAGCGAAACATCCGCCCGCCCGCCCAACAGGGCAACAATGGCATCCAGGATGATGGACTTGCCCGCACCGGTTTCACCGGTAAAGGTGGTCAGACCGGGCTTGAACGTCAGTTCCAGTGACTGGATAATAGCAAAATTCTGGATGCGCAGTTCGGTCAGCATAGGGGGTGAGGATCAGCGGATCTGGATACCGGTCAGACGATAAAAGACAGTGCTGGTCATCAGGACAACATAGACGACCTGCCAGAGCAAACCAAACCAGGCAACCCCCCCGCCGACCAGCATGGTAAGCAGACTCATCAGCGGGAGAATTGCGCCGCCGGCTGCCGCTGCCAGCGTGGCGGCGTTGTACAGCATGCGCGCACGACGCCTGCGGGTCACGGTACGCACCGCCTCGGCGATCAGCACGCCTGCCACTGGGGCAATAAAAATGGTGAAAAAGCCAAACACCGAAGCCAGCAGACTGCCCAGAAAGCCGAGCAAACCGGCAACCGCCAGGGAAAGCGGGTAGTCGATCCACTGAGCGTTTTCAAACACCTTTTGCTGTCCGCGCAGGCAGTCCTTGCAGCGGTAGCCGGTCTCGGTCAGCACAGCGCACTGGGTACAAATGGGACGTTCGCAGCGATTGCAGCGCAGCAGGGTCTCGCGGTTGGGATGGTTGATGCAGTAGGTCTTGGGTTGAGCATCCTCGATCATGAAGGTTCCTCAGCGGCGGGATTTTGTTCCATGTAAGCAGTCAGGTTGCGATAAAAATAACCGTAATCTTGAAAGCGGACAAAGCGCGCCATTTCCGGCAGCGATTCGACGCGCACCGAATCGCCGTCTTCCATGACAACCGGCAGTTGCCCATCTACGCTGAGCACTGCCTGGTGGTTGGTGTAAACCGTGACCGTGACAACCGACCCTTCGGAAAGGATGATTGCCCGGTCAACTGACAGGTGGGGAGCAACAGCAACAATGAGAATATTGCGCAGGTCGGGCGGCAGAATAGGTCCACCGACCGCCAGTGCATAGGCGGTGGAACCGGTTGGGGTGGCAACGATCAGTCCATCGGCGATGTAGGTTGCCAGGGTGTAGCCATCCACGCTGGCTTTCAGGCGCACCGGACGCACATGCTGCCCGCGGCAAACAACCACCTCGTTGAGCACGCTCCAGCAATCCAGCGTTTTGTCCTGCCGTCGATGCTCGGCACGCAGCATCATGCGGTTTTCGATGCGGTAACGTCCATCCAACAGGCGCGGGAGCAGTTCGCGCCATTGATGATGTTTGACCTCCATCAGGAAACCAAAGCGCCCCAGATTGATGCCCAGCACGGGAATGCCCAGAGGGGCGCACAGGTGACCGGCGCGCAGCATGGTGCCGTCGCCGCCGAGTGCGATGAGCAGGTCGAACTCGCCCGCCCGCAGCCGCTGGCGAAATTCACGGTCGGGGATCGGCGCGGCAGCCACCCGCTCGACGCCGCGCCCTTCCAGAAAGCGGGCAATCTGGGCGGCTTCCTCACCGGCTTGCGGCAGGGAAGGGTGAAACCCAATGGCAATCCGCCGCGGCTGAGGTTGAACAACATCCATGAAAACAATTATACCAGTCTCGCCCGGCAATCGTTTTTACCGAACTATGGACACCGGTGCGAAAATCCCCTTTCCTGAAAAAAACATGGTCAAGCCGCGGATACGGGCGTAAACCGGTCTCAAAACTGGTAAAATCAACCCCATGTTGTACCAAAAAGCCTCTCACCGCCGCCGTGCGCGGCGGCTGCTGCCCGCAGTCATCGGGCTGGTGCTTACCGGTATTCTGGCTGCGCTCTTGCTGCAAATTCCTGCCGTGCAGTCACGGGTGGTGTGGCGTTACGAAATTGCGCGCACCTACTTGCGCGGCATTCTGCGCCCGGTGCAGGCACTGCCAACCGCCCTACCGGGAGAGCCTCACTCGGGGCAAGGCGGACAAGCCGCGATGGTCGATCCGACTGCCGCGGCTACCCCAACCGCCATGCCATCGCAGCCAACCTTGCAACCCACCCCAACTACGCTGGTCTCGCCCACGCCGCGCCCCACGCCTACCCCGCCGCCCTCGAAAGCCAGCGTTCCCGCGCCGCCGTATGAGAAGCAGGACATCAACAACTGCGGTCCGGCAACATTGTCGATGTTCCTCAACCATTTTGGCTGGAAGGGCGATCAGTTTTCCATCTCAGACATCATCAAACCGATTCCGCAGGATCGCAACGTCAACATTGACGAGTTGTTGTACTACACGCGCAATTATGCTGGCTGGCTGCGCAGCGATTTCCGCGTCGGCGGGACGCTCGAAATTCTCAAGCGTTTCATCGCGGCTGGGCTGCCGGTCATTATCGAAGAAAGCTTCTACTTCGAGGAACACTACTGGCCCAACGACGACCGCTGGGCAGGACATTACCTGCTGATCACCGGTTATGACGACACTGCCCGCACCTTCACCGCCCATGATTCGTTCTACGGCGCCAACAAAACCTTCACCTACGCCGAGGTGGACAAGAACTGGCAAAGCTTCAACCGTGTGTTTTTCTACGCCTATCCGCCCGAAATGGAAGCCGTGGTGCAGGATATTCTCGGCGACGACTGGGACGCCAATCAGAACCGCCAGCGTGCGTTAGAAACTGCCCGTGCAGAAACCGAACAAGACCCGAATAACGGCTTTGCCTGGTTCAACCTGGGCTCCAACCTGGTCTATTTTGGCTCCTACGCCGAAGCCGCGCGGGCATACGACCAGGCACGGGCGGCAGGACTGCCCCAGCGCATGCTGCGCTACCAGTTTGGTCCCTTCTTTGCCTACTTTAACACCGGGCGCGATGCCGACCTGCTGGCGCTGACCGAATACGCGCTGCAGATTACCCCCAACGCCGAGGAAGCGCTGTTATGGCACGGCTGGGCACAGTACCGGGCGGGTAACCGGCTGAAGGCGATGGAAAGTTTTCAAAAAGCGTTGCAGGCGCGCCCGGGCTATTACGACGCCCAGTACGCGCTGAACTTCGTTGCCCAGAATTAGGGGGAAGTAGATGAAATCTCGCATTGCGATCTCGATGGGCATCCTGCTGGGCTTGTTTTGCATCGGCAGCCTGGCGGTACTGTGCGTAACCACCGGCGTGGTGTGGCAAAACCTGGGCAAACTGCCGGATTTACTGCCAGTTGCGCCTGACTCAACTGTACCGGCGCTCAGCCAGCCTGCCATCCCCACTCCAACGCACCGCGCCGTGTTGCAGGGCGAACCGACCCTTGCCGACGGGACAGCGGCGACCCCCATAGCGGGTATGGAGGGTGCCGAAATTCTGCGCCAGATGGATGAGATCGAGGCGCAGGTTGCTGCCTTGCGCGGTCTGCAAGCCCGCCAACCGGTGCAGCGCCGCCTGATGGACAGCGAAGCGCTGCGGCGGCACGTTGAAGAAAACTTCCTCAAGGATTATTCCGTCGAGGAGGCTGCCCGCGATGCCCGCGTGCTGGCGGTGTTTGGACTGCTCGATGCAGATTACGACCTCTACAATCTTTACCTGGAACTGTTCAGCGAGCAGGTGGCTGGTTTTTACGACAGCGAAACCAAGGCAATGTACGTAGTTCAGGCGCAGGGATTTGGCGGCGTCGAACGCTCGACCTATGCCCACGAGTTCACCCACGCCCTGCAGGATCAGACCTACGACCTGCGCGATGGATTGAAAATCAAACACGAAGACTGCGAACGGGACAGCGAATACTGCGCGGCGGTTAGCGCGCTGATCGAGGGCGATGCCAGCCTGACCGAACAATATTGGCTGTATCTGCACGGCAGCCAGCAGGATAACCGGGATATCGAGGAATTTTACGCCAACTACTCCAGCCCGGTGCTCGACAACGCTCCGTCTTTTCTGCGCGAGGATTTCGCCTTTCCTTACCGCGAGGGAGCGGAATTTGTGCTCGGCTTGTTCCAGGAAGGCGGTTATGCGGCTGTGGATGCTGCCTTTGCCAACCCACCGGTAACAACTGAGATGATTCTGCACCCGCAAAAATACCCGCACGACCGCCCGTTGGTAGTCAACTTGCCTGAATTGAGTGCCGATCCCGGTCGCCGCCTGACGGCGCTTGATAGCGGGGTGATGGGCGAATGGTACACCTACCTGATCCTGGCGCACGGCAAAACGAACACCTGGCGGCTTTCCGATGCGCAGGCGCGCCAGGCGGCAGAAGGCTGGCAAGGCGATGCCTACGCCGTGGCATGGGATGAAGAAACCGGCATGCCGGTGATGGCACTGTTGACCGAATGGGAAAGCGAACAGGACGCGCGCCAATTTGCCAACGCTTTTAGCGGTTATGGGAAACTGCGCTGGGGTGCGGCGGACGATAGCACCGCGGAGAATGTCTGGCAGTGGAGCCGGACGGCGGATGGCGAGGTCTATTTTACCCGCCAGGGGACGCGCACACTGTGGCTGATTGCCCCGCAGCGTATCGACATCGAGCGCCTTGCTCTGCAAGCGTGCGGAATTACCCCGGCAGTAACGGCGCGGACGGAGGGGCAGTAATATGCCGCTGGATATCCCGCGCATCCGCGCAATATGCTTTGATGTGGACGGCACGCTGAGCGATACCGACGACCGCTGGGCAGCCCGTGTGGCGCACCTGCTGCGTCCTTTGGGCGCGCAGCGAGCCGAGCATCTGGCGCGGCGGTTGGTGATGGGGATGGAAACTCCGGGTAATTGGGTCTATGAAGCCCTCGACCGGCTGCATCTGGACGATGAAGCCGGGCGGGTGATCAACTTCCTCCAGCGCCGCCGCAAGGATCACACCGGGCGCTTTACGCTGGTGCCAGGGGTGGACGGTATGCTGGCACAGGTGTACGTTCGCCTGCCGCTGGCGGTGGTCAGCGCGCGCGGGGAACGGGCAACGCTGGCGTTCCTGGATCAATTCAATCTGCGCCGGTACTTCAGCGCGGTGGCCACCGCGCTGACCTGCACCTACACCAAACCTTTCCCGCACCCGCTGCGCTGGGCGGCGGAGCAGATGGGCGTTGCACCGCAGGAGTGCCTGATGGTGGGGGATACCACAGTGGATATCCGTGCGGGCAAAGCCGCCGGCACGCAGACGGTGGGTGTGCTGTGCGGCTTTGGGGAAGAGAGCGAACTGCGCCGGGCAGGGGCTGACCTCATTCTGGAAAGCACAGCGCATCTGGCGGTAGCGCTCGGCATGGCATCTCCGGACGTTTGACCCCTTGACAAAAAGCAAGCATGATCATAAAATCATTTCGATAATTATAGAAATGATTTTATGATGATTTAACGAAAGGATCGAACAAGATGGAAGACGAAGCCTTAACCACCGAACTGCTGGCTTTCTTCAAAGCATTGGCAGACGCCCAGCGCTTGAAGATCGTCGGGCTGCTGGCGCAGGAAGCCCATACCGTTGAACAACTGTCCGCTCTGCTGGGAATCAGTGCTTCGACCGTTTCGCACCACCTGTCCAAACTGGCTCGCGCCGGGCTGGTGGAAGCACGCACCGACGGGCATTACTACTTCTACTCGCTTAAAACTGAGGCACTGCGCGAGATGTCGCAGCGGCTGCTGAAAGCCGAAAACCTGCCGCGCCTTTCGGCGGACGTGGAAGCCGCCGCTTACGATCGCAAAGTGCTTCAAAACTTCACCGACAGCGAAGGGCGCATCAAAGCGCTGCCCGCGCAGGAAAAGAAATTCCAGGTGTTGCTGCGCCATGTCGCCCAATCGTTCGAGCCGCAGCGCCGCTACAGCGAGAAAGAGGTCAACCAGATCCTGGCGCGTTATCATGAGGATACTGCCTCACTGCGCCGCGGGCTGATCGAGTACCGCATCATGGCGCGCGAAGGGGACGGTCGCGAATACTGGCTGACCGGAGAAGCGTAATGATGGAGGACGCCAGGTACACGCTCCGCTGGGGAATCATCCTCAAAATTCTGTTCGCGGTGGTGGTGTGGGGTGCTTCGTTCATTGCCACCAAGATTGCCCTGCGCGACGTAGCCCCGGTCAGCATTGTTTGGACGCGCTTTGGCATTGGTGTACTGATCCTGTGGTTGGCGGTGCGGCTACGCGGACCGCTGCAGGTTCCCGGCGCACGCGACCTGGGGTACTTTGCCTTGCTGGGCGGGTTGGGCATTACCTTTCATCAATGGCTGCAATCCACCGGGCTGATAACCGCCCAGGCAACCACCACTGCGTGGATTGTTGCCAGCACACCGGTCTTCATGGCGCTGCTGGGGCGCATCTTCCTCGGTGAGCGGCTCGGTGCGCTGGGGGTGATCGGCATTGGGCTGGCGGCACTGGGGGTGCTGACGGTTGTCTCGCGCGGCGACTGGCGCGCGCTGTCGCTGGGGCAGTTTGGCACGCCTGGCGACCTGTTGATCCTGATCAGTGCGCCCAACTGGGCAGTTTTTTCCGCACTCTCGCGCGATGGGCTGCGCCGTTACCCGGCAGCCCGCATGATGCTGTTCGTCATGGGCTTTGGCTGGCTTTTTTCATCTCTGTTCTTCTTTACCGGTCCCGGGCTGGGCGACCTGGCACGCTTAAGTGCCAGCGGCTGGGCAGCCGTGCTGTTCCTCGGCGTGGCTTGCTCCGGGCTGGCATATATTTTCTGGTACGACGCCCTGCAAGCCTTGCCATCGGCACAGGTGGGTGTGTTCCTCTACCTGGAGCCGCTGGTAACCGTGTTGGTAGCAGGCGTGGTACTCGGCGAACCGTTCACGGCTGCCGCGCTGCTCGGCGGGGTTGTGATTCTGCTTGGCGTATGGCTGGTCAACCGGAGGACGCTGAACGGGGCGCGTACAGGCTGATCTCGTCGCCGTTATCCAGGGCAAGGCTGCCGCCTGGCTGGCGCAGCAGCAGAACAGCGACCCAAATATCCCCCACCGCGCCGGAGGCGTTCATCACCGCCGCCAGTACCACGGCGGTCAGCGCGGTGACAGGCAGCACTACCATTAAAACCACCGCCAGCAGGCTGAGCACGACCAGCGGTGCAATGCCGATCCAAAAGTAGATGCGGGTGGGGATGTACCAGCCTGGCGCGGCGGCGTAGGCATACGCCCCGCGAAAGGCAAACACCGGTTTGACCTTTGCCAGGTAGCGGAAGCCCAGTCCGTGAACCGCTTCGTGCAGTGTCAGGGTAACGAAAATGATCAGCAGCAGCCCGGCGAGCGCAACCAAAAACTCGATTCCCTCCAGGCTAAAGGAAAACAGGCTCTCGGCTGCCTCTGGGCGCAGGTAAACCGCCAGCATGGTGAAACCGGCGGTGGAAAGCAGCACCAGCACCAGCCCAACCAGGTTGAGCGTGATTATCGTCCCGCGCGACTTGATGTTGAACCGGGCGGTTTCGACGTATCCGGGCGGCAGGGTTGGATAGGAGGGTATGTCTGTCTGCATGGAGTACTCACGGTATGGGGGTATAGGTGGGCCAGGGGGTCAGGGTCGGCTCTTGCGCGCCGGGGGAAGGCAGCCCGCGGGTGGGTTGATTTTGCGGCGGGGGCAGAACCGGCAGGGTTGGGGAGACTTGTAGCGCAGGCGGCGTTTGCGTGGCCTCCGGCAGTGTTGCGATCAACCCGGCGGTGGGTATTGGGGTCGACACGGGGCGGTCTCCGCCGCCAGCCAGCCACAAGCGGCTGATCAATCCGCCCGCTACCAGCAGCAGGATCAACGCAGCGGCGCAGCCTGCCAGCCACAAGCGGCGGGCTTTCATCACCGGGATGGGCTGGGGCAGCGTGCCGGGAATTGCCTCGATCAGCACCAGGGAAATGTTATCATGACCGCCGCGCTGGTTGGCAAGGTCTATCAGGCTTTGGGCAACCGGCTGCAGCGGGCGCTCTTGCAACGCGGCGCAGATTTCATCGTCGCGCACCAGGTCGGTCAGTCCGTCCGATGTGAGCAGGATCAGGTCACCTTCCTGGAGCGGCAATCCCTGGTTGGCAATCGCCTGTTGGTCGTCCTCTTCATCGTCCAGGCGCAGGCGCAAGTCCGCCTGCGGCGGGTTGGGCGAACCGAGAAAACGGCGGATGACGTGGGTGTTGGGATGCCCCGCCACCTGGTCGGGGGTGAGCACGCCGCGTGACAGGGCTTCCTGAATCCAGGTGTGATCGGTGGTCAACTGTTGGTAACGCCCGCCGCGCAGTAAATAAACCCGCGAATCACCCACGCTGGCGACATACAGCCGCTCGGCAAGGATCAGCACACAGGCGCAGGTCGCACCCATGCCGTTGCGCTCGCGGCTGGCGCGTGCCTGCTCGTAGATTGCCTGGCTGGCGGTGGTGATGGCTCGTTCAAGCAGTGCCAGCGGCTCCATCATATCGCCATTTTCCAATACGTAGGCGGTAATCAGGTTGACTGCCATTTCTGCCGCCGCTTCACCGGCACGGTGTCCGCCGATGCCGTCGGATAGCACAGCCAGTAATCCGGGTGTGCGGGCGGCATTCCCTAAACGGAACGCGGTGATTGCATAGCGGTCTTCGTTATTCTTGCCGCGCATGCCGGGGTGGGTGAGCGCCAGCACGGGCAGATGGGCATGTTGGCTACGTTTCACGGCGCTTCCTGATAGGGCTGGACAATGACGGGGCGTTCCTGCGGCGGATGAGCAAGTTCGAAGCGCAGCGATACGCCGCCAAGATGAACGATGTCGCCGTGGCACAGGCAGGCGCCGGACGGCGGGACGAGCACAAAATTGACCCAGCTGCCAGCCACCGAACCGCAATCGAACAGGCGGTAATCGCCGCCGCCTTCCTGGACGATGCGGGCATGCACCGGCGAAACCGAAGCAGATTCGATAAAATGCTGTACGCGCAGCGGGTCGCTGCCAAGCAGATTATCGCGGTATTTGAGCGGAAAAACACGGCTGTTGGGATAGTCTACCGGCGGCACGGCGGCAGGCTGCTCCTCAACAAACTGCACCAGCCAGGCGGGCGCCGAGGAGATCGCCGCGGTGGCGCTGCGCGGCCAGGTGGGACGTTCCAGGTGGGGAATGCGTTTAAACGGGCGGGAGCGTTCGCGTGCTGCGGGCGGCGGCTGGGTGAGCGGATCCAGGTCTGCCCGGCGGCGGTGCAGGACACGCCCGATCAGCCCACGCCCGGCGAAGAGCATCGTCCCCACCAGCAGCAACCCGCTGAGCAGGATGGCGGCCAGAACGAGCGGGCGGTTTCCGCTCAGCGCCGCCTGCCACGGATTGGGTTGGCGCGTTTCCACACGGACGGTGACCGGCATTTCAATACTGCGCTGGGTTAATCCCAAGGCATCTTCGACCTCAACCTGCAGAATGTGCTGGCTGTC
>DAOUMN010000010.1:0-45905 GCA_034411135.1 Bellilinea sp. | reverse complement strand
CTTCGCTCATGATGCCATCCAGCAGGTAGGCATCCGGCTTGTCCGCGCAGATCTGCAGCCCTTCCTGCAGGTTCTCCTTGGTGATGATCACCGGCACCGGAATGACGAACGACAAGCCATTCACGCCGCCCAGTTTGCTCTCATCCACCTGCTTGCCCAGCAGCATGTTGACCGCAATGCGCAGTCCGGTCGGGGAAACCCCCGGCGGATTCGCCACAGCAATGGTCTCGAAGTCCGGGCGATCCTTCAACACCTCTTCCCACAACTTGAGGAACTGGCAGCGACCCTCACCCACCAACGCGGGGAACTTCGCCGGGTTGGCAGCAATCACTGCTTGCAAAGCACCAATCGCCATTCCGTCCTGCGTCCAGTAACCGTCCAGGTTCGGATACGCCGCCAGGAAGTTCGACATCACCTGCTGACCGGTGGCTTCATCCCACTTGCCGGTGTCCTTCGCCAACACCTTGATGTCCGGGTAGCCCGCCAGCACTTCGTCCACTCCATCCATGCGCGCTACGTTCGCCGGGTGCCCAGGGAAGCCCTCGATCAACACAATGTTGCCCTTGCCTCCCATCTTCTCCGCCAGCCACTTCGCGCTGGTCTTCGCCCATTCCTTCTGGTCGATGCCCACGTTGTACACGCCCGGTACGTTCAACTCCTGGTCAACCGAGATCACGATGATCCCTTTCTTGACCGCTTCCTCCAGCGTCGCGTTCAACCCGTTTACATCCCCAGGATTGACTAGAATCGCATCCACTCCCTTCGCCATCAGATTCTGCAGCTGCTGAATCTGTCCGGCTACGTCTGTGTCCGCACTCTCGATCACCAGTTCGTTGGTGATCCCCTTCGCCATGTACTCTTTGTTGATCTCGATCAGCGAGGCGATCATCTGCGTGCGATATTCACTGCTGATGAACGGATTCGAAATGCCTATCGTGAATTTCTTGGCGCCGGGTTCTGCCGGTGGCTGTGTTGCCTGTGGCTGTTGTTGCGCCTGGGTTGGCTGAGTCACAGCCGTTGGAGTTGAGGGGGGTGTGCAGGCTGCCACCACCATCGAAAGTACAATGATGAACGCCAGGATTGTCAATAGAGGTTTTTTATGCATTTCCATCTTCTCCTTCTGTGAAATTGATCGAAACAGATTTACGAATGACCGGTCATTTGCACTCTTGTTCTTTCGCCACCTCCTCATTAAGTTGGGCTTTTGGGTTTCAGATAGTCAGTAGAGGTTTATCCTCAACAACAAACAGGTATTCCAACGCCAGGGCGACCGCCCCGGTTACCCCGGCTTCCGAACCCATACGAGAAAAATGGATCGCCAAATGGGTGGTCGCCAAAGGCAGCGAGCGGCGTAATACCGCCCGGCGAATGGTCACCAGCAGATGATTTCCAAAATTGGCGATACCGCCACCAATGAAAATATGGCTGGGATTAAAAAAGTTAACCAGGCTGGCTAACACATCACCGATCATCTGCCCGCTGGATCGAATGATTTCCAGGGCAGCTTGATCACCCTCACGGCAGGCGGCATTGACATCTTCCGGACGCAACATTCCACCATTAGCGTCCATAAATCGCTTGAGCAACGGGCTGGCACCGCTTAACGCCGCCTGGGTGGCTTTTTCGGCAATTGCCGGCCCGGCAGCCATTGCCTCCAAACAGCCAGTGTTACCGCAACGGCAAAGCGGTCCATTTTTATCCACGCAAATGTGTCCAATATCACCGGCGCAGCCGGTGCTGCCACGATGAATTTTGCCGTTGGAAACGATTCCAGCACCGATGCCGGTGCCGATTTTGACAAAAATGAAATGATCCACATCGATACCGTCGCCGGCGCGTTGCTCACCCAGCGCCATGATGTTGACATCGTTATCTACCACTACGAATGCATTGGGAAAGGCACGTTTGAAAAAATCACGAATGAGGAAATTTTCCCAATCCGGCATAAGCGGCGGAGCAACCAGCACCCCGCGGGCAAAGTCAACCGGACCGGGTACCCCCACACCAACGCCCAGGATATAATCCGCCGGACAGCCCTGCATAGCAGCCAGATCAAAGATCAATTCGATGCAACGCCCGAGCAGGACTTCCGGTTTCTGGCGAACATCCGCCGGTTCGCTGATCCGCTGCAGGACCTTGCCGGAAATATTTGCAAGGGCAACGTCGATACTGGTTGCGCCAATATCCACCCCGGCAACATAGCCAAGCTGGTGGTTAATGCAAAGCAGGCGGGGTTTTCTACCTCCTATAGAGATACCCTCACCTGCTTCGACTAAAAATCCCTTATGAACCAGGTCGCGCACATCCTGAGCAGTTTTGGCTTTCGACCAGCCCGTAATCCGCGAAATGTCGCTGCTGGTAATACAGCCCTGCCGCCGCAGCGCGCGAATGATCTCCGCTTCTGCGCTGTTTAATAAAATCGGCGCTTTCACAAGATGATGATTTTCGTTGTTCATCGAATTTTGGTGACCGGGGAATCCATTCGGCAGTCGGGGAATCAATCCACCCAGGTAAGGCGAAAGACTGTCCTTATTATGACAAAAACCTTTCGTAAATTCAATACACGATTTCGTATATTTTATTAAGAACTTCGTCTAATTAATAGACAAATAGCGATCTCACTCGCGGATCACCTGACTAATTGCACCGCTGACCTTATGCTTGAGGATCAATTTCAAATTGCCGTTGGGCATGCGTTCTTCTTTGATGAGGAAGTGGTCTTCATCATAATCTTTCAAAGTGGCACTTTCACCCACCGAACGCCCGCCGCGCCAGACTTTCAACTCGACTGGCTCCCATTTCTTCGTCTCAGCGGACTTGTAGCAGGCATCAATAATCGCATTGACTACATAGCCGTCGTAGAAGGTCTCCATCGGCTGCCTGCCCTCATCCATGGCATTGAACATATCCAGAAACATGTCCACGTAGCCAAGTGAACCGATCTCATCGCCGACCGGGAACAACCATCCGGTATCGCCTTCGGCTTTCTCTGCCACGTACCCACCCTGACCCACCGCAGTAAACATCTCAAAGCCGGTGCGCAGCCAATGGTTCAACCATACCGTCCCCTCGGTGCCAGAGATTTCATCGCGCAGATCCATCCCGCCCCGGAAGGTCCACGAAACTTCGAATTGCCCAATCGCACCGCTATCGTAGCGCACCAGCCCAACAGCATGATCTTCCGCATCGATCGGATGCACCTGGGTATCCGCCCAGCAAGTCACTTCGATTGGGCGGTTTTCCTTGCCAATGAAGTTCCGCGCAATCTCAATGCAATGACAGCCCATATCTACGATGGCACCGCCACCCGACAATTTCTTGGTCCAAAACCAATCGCTATGCGGTCCACCATGCGTTTCGCGAGAGCGCGCCCAAAGCACCTTGCCCAACGCGCCTTTGCGGGTAGCATCCAGCGCTTTGAGGGTTTTTGGTGTATACACCAAATCTTCCAGATAGCCGTGAAAAACACCCGCTTTTTCAACTGCCTCCAGCATTTCCAGCGCCTCATCACCGCTGATTGCCAGCGGCTTTGTACATAAGACCGCTTTGCCCGCTTCGGCAGCCAGCAGCACCGCCTGTTTATGCAGGTAATTGGGCAGTCCAATCACCACGGTGTCCACTTCGGGATCGCGCACCGCTTCCGTCATATCGGTTGTCCAGCGCGGTATGCCAAACTCGGCGGCAAATTTTTGCGCCTCATCAGCGCGACTTGCGCATGCGATCACGATTTCGTCCCTGCCGCGAAAGTTCAACAGACTCATGGTGTAAAAACGCCCGATCAATCCAGTGCCTAGCATGGCGATTTTATGTTTCATCGATTGACTCCTGGTTGGGGAAGAGATACTGTTGCAAATGTACGAACATTCAAATTATAGATGATTCTATTATGCGTGTCAATAACTTGCCTTTTTGTGTTCCTTGCGCTACAATTGACTCATTGTCCGCACATTTGGATATTCCGTACTCAAATCGCAGGATTGCCAACATGTCCGCTGTCATGCTCCCCCGCCAACGTGTCCTGGCTGCTATCACACATCAAGAACCTGACCGCGTTCCCCTCGCTTTGGGTGGTGGTTCGTATGGTCTGGTGGATGATTTATATTTCAACCTGCTGAAAACACTTCAATTGGGGCAGCCGGTTGCACCATTTCGCAAGGGGCACAGTATTTCCTACATGGACGACCGCCTGCTTGAGCATTTGGGCACTGACCTGCGCTATTGTTGCCCGAGCAGGCTGCCCAACAGTCCGGTCTTTCCCGGAGAGGACGAAAACACCTACTACGACTCCTTTGGACAAACCTGGAAACGAGCCGTCCCCTACTATTACACCACCGAGGGTTTATTAGCCCAGTCTAGCCAGATTGCAGACATTGAAAAACGAGTACGCTGGCCTGATCCAACTGATCCGCTCTGGATGGCAGGTGTTGCCGAACGCGCCCGGCAACTGCGTGAGGACAGCCCATACTTTGTGGTTATGCGTATGGTTGCCTCACATGGTCCCTTCCAGACCGCATGTGACTTACGGGGCACCCAAAATTTTCTCACCGATCTGGTTGACTATCCCGACTTCGCCGAAGCACTGTTGGATCGCATCACCACCCTGCTGGAGGACTTGCTGGATGCTGCCATGCAGGCTGGCGGTCGCTGGTTCGATATGATCGAACTGCCTGGCGATGATTACGCTGGCAACAATGGACCGATTCTGTCCCCTGCTATGTTCCGGCGTTTCATCAAGCCGTGTCTCAAACGCATGGTCGTCTCCATTCGCCGCCACAATCCCCACATCAAGATCATGCTGCACAGCGACGGCGCCATTACCCGCCTGATCCCCGATTTAATCGATGTTGGCGTAGATGTTCTCCACCCGCTGGAACCATTGCCCGCCACGGACATCCCGGCAGTAAAACAACAATTCGGCGAACAGGTGTGCTTCCTTGGTGGGATCGACATCTCCCATCCACTGGCAGGCGGTCCGGAGGAAGTAATCCGTGAAGTCAGAACTCGCATTCGCCAGCTGGCACAAGGTGGCGGGTATATCCTTGCTCCCTCCAACCATCTTCAAGCAGATGTGCCTGCAGAGAATGTCATCACCTTGTTCCACAGCGCACACACCTTGGGCAAGTACCCTATCTCTACCCACCTCCTGGAATCTGAGGAGGAGTGACTCCAATTCTCGGTTGCCCGCGAGGGAAAGGAACCTATGAGCCTCCCTTACTCGACTGTCGACCCACACAATCCCATTCCTCTGTATTACCAGATATATCTTGACCTGCGCCGCATGATTCAGCGCGGCATTCTCCAACCTGGCAGCACACTACCGCCGGAGTTGGAAATATGCCAGGCATACAATGTTGGGCGTCAAACCGTCCGCCAGGCAATTGGCAGACTGGTGGATGACAACCTGGTGGAACGTTACGCCGGGCGAGGCACCTTCGTTCGCACCATTCCCAGTATCCAGTTCTTCCTTGATCGAAGCTTCAGCCAGCAAATGCGCGAGATGGGCCGGGTACCATCCTCGAAAGTCCTGCGTTGTGAGCCAGGCTTCGTGACGGTAGAAAACCAACCCGTCCTCGAAAAGGTCAGAGGCGCACCCTGCTTGACGCTGGAACGTCTGCGTTATGGCGATGATGAATTGATCTGCCACCAGAGCACGATCATCCTGACCGAACGCTGTCCGGGTATTGAATCTGTGGATTTCACTCATCATTCGCTCTTCGAAGTATTAACCAGTCGATATGCGTTGATGATCAAACGCATGGATATCGTCGTTCGAGCCGTTGCCGCAGACGGCTACCGCGCCGACATCCTCGAGGTCGAGGAGTGTGACCCGCTGCTCTTCGTTGGCACAGCGACATACATCGAGGATGGCGAATTAATTGAATACTCCACCAGTTATTACCGCGCTGACCGCTACGAGTACAGCACAACGCAAATTCGGTAAACAAGACAGTTTTCCAAACTCTGTTTGGGAGTAGAGTATGCCTTCAACCGCATCTTTCGATTATCTGTATCAAGCTCAGGCGATCCTGGAACGGATCAAAGCCACCCAGATGGACAACATCGAGCAGGCAGCCGTGCAATGCGCAGAGACAATCGCCGGTTATGGATTGGTACACATGTTCGGTACTGGACACTCGCGCATTTTTGTCGAGGAAATGTTTCCCCGCCACGGCAGTTTTCCCGGCTTTCACCCCATTGTCGAGCTGTCGCTGACGTTTCACAACCTGGTGGTCGGATCGAATGGACAGCGCCAGGCAATGTTTTTGGAACATGTCGAAGGCTTGGGACAGATCATTCTACGCAATTTTGTCTTTGCCCCGCCGGATTGTTTCCTGCTCTTTTCCAACAGCGGCGTGAATGAAGTCATTATCGATGTTGCCCTGGAAGCCAAACGGCTGGGCATGCCAGTCATTGCGGTTGTATCGGTAGATCATTGCAAATCCAGCCCGGCGCTGCATTCCAGTGGTAAGAAATTGACCGATATCGGCGATGTGATCATTGACAACTGCACCCCCGCCGGTGATGCGATGGTGCAGGTTGCCGGCTTGGAAGACCCTGTAGGTCCCGGTTCTACCATTGGCGCCGCGGCGATCACCAATGCACTCAAATGCAGCATTGCTGAAAAATTGACTGCCATGGGTAAGCCCCCCATTGTGTTAACCAGCAGTCATTTCATTGGCAGGGAAGCCTCTAAACAGCGCTTTGATGCCTGCTATGATGACTACCGCGCACGAGTACGAAAAGTATACGGGTGTTAACTATGCAATTGAAAGACAAGGTCGCCATCATCACCGGGGCAGGCAGCGGCATTGGCGCTGCGACTGCCCGCACATTTGCCTTCGAAGGTGCACAGGTGATGTTGTGGGACATCAACGCGGAGGCTGCCGAAACCACCCGTCTTTCCTTCCCGCTGCCTGCCCGCGGTATTGTTACCCAAGTCGATCTAACCGACCCGGTGCAGGTCGAGCAAGCTTTTCACCAAGCGCTGGGTCATTACTCTGTAGTGGATATACTCGTTAACGTCGCTGGCGGTTCCGGGCGGCGCTGGGGAGATGGTCCCTTGCACGCCTGCAGCCTGGATGGCTGGCAAAAGACACTCGACCTAAACCTTAACAGCTTGTTTTACTGCTGTAAATACGCCCTGCAAATCATGCTCCCGCAAGGTTCTGGAAGCATTGTCACGGTTTCATCAGTGCTGGGCCTGGTCGGCGGTGATGCCGACTTTGCCACGCATGCCTACGCCGCCAGCAAGGGAGCAGCCATCAGCCTGACCCGATCGATTGCCGCATATTATGCGCCACACGGTATCCGCGCCAACGTTATCTGCCCAGGACTTATCGCCACACCAATGAGTCAGCGCGCCCAACACAGCGAGGCCATCCGCGCCCGACTGCCTGATCTGCAACCGCTCAACGCCGATTTCGGTGCGCCGGAGGATGTTGCCGGTGCTGCAGTATATCTCGCCTCGGATGCCGCTCGATTTATTACCGGCGCAGTACTAACCGTGGATGGGGGCTGGACAGTGCGGTGAATCCGTCAGCGAGGAGCAAGCAGCTATGACGACTTACACGACGACTATTACTGACCTTCCCGCAACCGATGTCCTGGTGATCGGATCTGGATCTGCTGGGGCAACCGCCGCAATCACCGCCGCCCGGCTCGGTGCTTCAGTCACCTTGACCGAACGCTATGGCTTTATGGGCGGTATCAGTACCCAGGTGTTGGATACTTTTTATGGCTTCTTCACCCCAGGTTCAACTGCACGCAAAGTCGTAGGTGGCATTCCCGACGAAGTGGTGGCTGAGCTGGTACGGCGCAAGGCTGCCATTTACCGTCCCAACACCTACGGTGCCGGTCAGGGCATCACTTATGACCCAGAAATTCTAAAGGTTGTTTGGGAATTGCTTGCTGTGAACGCCGGAGTGCGCATCTTGTACCACTCGCTGATGGTGGATGTGCTTCGCAATGGTCAGACCATCTGCGGGGCAGTGATTGCCACCAAAGCCGGGCTGTGGCGTATTCCTGCCCGGCTGGTTATCGATGCCAGCGGCGACGCGGATGTTGCTGCAAAAATGGGTGTGCCATTTGAAAGCGCCAGCGATGGACCCATCCAGTCGCTGACCACAACGTTTAAGATGATCAATGTGGATATCGAGCAAGCCCGCGCAGTTAAAAAAGCCGATCTACACGCCCGCATGCAACAAGCGGCTGGGCATGGCTACACTCTGCCACGCAAGGAAGGCAGCGCCCACATCACGCCGCTCGCCGGAGTAATCGCAACCAACATGACCCGCGTCAGTGGTATTGATCCACTGAATGTCGAGCAGCTCAGCCAGGCGGAAATTGAAGGTCGTCGTCAGGCGCTGGAATATGCCCGTTTTCTGGTCGAGCAAATACCCGGCTACGAGAATGCCACCCTGGGTGGGTTTTCCACCCAGATCGGTGTGCGCGAGAGCCGTAGAATTTTCGGCGTTTACCGCCTGACTCGCGCCGATGTTCTGGCAGCACGCAAATTTGATGACACCATCGCCCAGTGCGGCGCACCAATCGAGGAGCATCACTCCGGGCAGGATACCCGTTGGGAATACCTGCCGGATGGCGAAACCTATCACATCCCCTACCGTTGTCTGCTTCCGCAAAACTGCGAAGCACTACTCGTTGCCGGGCGCTGTCTATCTGCTGACCATGATGCACACGCCTCGGTGCGCAGCATGGGTCAGTGCATGGCCATGGGGCAGGCAGCCGGGGCGGCAGCCGCAATTGCATTAAAAAATAATATCGGGCTGCACGACCTGCCGGTAAAGCAGTTGCAGGCTACTTTGCGCAGCCTGGGCGCCATGCTTGATTGAGGAGGTAAAACATGCCCGTTCAAACTGTGCTTGGACCAATCCCTGCCGCCGAACTGGGCGTGACCGCCTGCCATGAGCACCTCTTGTGGCACTTGCCCGATCATCTGGCAGGTGAGGATGCCGACCTCGGTCTGGATTCGATTCCTGCAGCGGTGGCGGAATTGCGCCATTTTAAATCGGCTGGGGGCAATGCACTGGTCGAGATGACCACTCAGGAAATCGGGCGTTCCCCGCAGGAATTGAAACAGCTTTCGCTTGCCAGCGGTGTTCATATCATCACCGTGACCGGGCATCACAAGGAGAAATTCAGCACTGCCAGTCTGAATAGACAGTCTGTCGAGCAGATAGCCAGCCGGATGATCACTGAAATCCGCCTCGGAATAGACGGCAGCCCAATTCGAGCCGGAGCAATCAAGGTTGCCACCAGCCTAAATGATGCTAGTGAGAGTGAACGGCGGGTAATTCAGGCGGCTGCACTGGCACATGCCGAGACAGGTGCGCCAATCACCACCCACACGGAGGCAGGCAGTTTCGCCACCCAGCAGGCGGACCTGTTGCTAGCTGCCGGTGTGCTGCCCGAAAAAATGCTCATCGGGCACCTCGACCGCAACCAGCCGCGAGAGATATATTTCGAACTGGCAGATCGAGGAGTATTTCTCGGCTTCGACCAGATCGGCAAGGAAAAATACTGGTCGGACAACCAGCGTGCCATGTTGATTAAAGACCTGATTGCTGCCGGATACGAACGCCAGATCCTGTTGTCCGGCGACCTGGCACGAAAATCCTCCTGGAAAGTTCACAATCCGAACACTCAAGGACTGGGGCATGTGCTGCTGGTTTTTGTACCTTTGTTGAAACAACACGGCATCAGCGATCTTAATCTTCGCACCCTGCTGGTTGAAAATCCAGCCCGTTTCCTGGATTTTGGAACATGAGCGATCCAAAAGACCCAATCTTTGACCGCATCCGCCAGTACGCTATTCTACCCGTCATTGAAATCGACGCCGTTGAACGCGCGCTGCCTCTCGCGGAAACATTTTTGCTCGCCGGGCTGCCTGTTTTGGAAATCACTTTACGCACCCCGGCTGCACTGCAATCCATTCAAACCATTGCGCGCAACCACCCGGATGTTCTTATCGGCGCGGGCACCGTATTGAACGGCGCACAAGCCGAGCAAGCCGTTGCAGCCGGTGCGCAATTCCTCGTCTCGCCCGGTTTGCCAGCAGACGCGCTACGCTGGGCACTTGATCACCACCTGCCCTTCTTGCCCGGAGCCGTTACACCTAACGAAATATTGCAAGGCATCCATCTGGGCTGCCAGCATTTCAAATTCTTTCCGGCTGGTGTCATGGGTGGACTGGCTGCTATCCACGCCATCTCCGCCCCCTATGCGAGCATCCGCTTTGTCCCCACCGGCGGCATTCACACGGATAATCTGGGCGAATATTTGCGCGATGAGCGCATCCTGGCAGTCGGTGGTTCCTGGCTGGCAAAACGGCAGACAATTGCCGAGGGGCGGTTCGAACGCATCTACGCCGATATCGTGCAGGCATTGCAGGCGGTTCGCTCAGTGCGCAACCCAACCGCCTGACACGTTCAACGCCCGACCAACGGCAGGTATACCTCGCGCACGGTTTCGACCACCAGCAATCGCACTGGGATGCTTTGAGGGGTATCCGCCACCGGATGCGAGCCACTAGCTGTGACCGACAGGCTGCCGTTATAGGTCGCATTGTTGATAAACAGGCTGGGGTTATCCGGGACCCTGACCATTGCACTGCCCGGTGTAGTGCCTTGCTGAGGCAAAACAGTGAACCAATCCCCGTTCGTAATGGTAACATTCCAGTTCAGGGTTGCCCCGCTTTCACCATTGTAGGCGGTTAGTGTGTAATGGGGTGGGAATAATTGCTGCCGGCTTCGGTCATACAGGAAAACCAACTCATGTGGCTGCACAACTAGGCGTGAACCATTGGTGGTCAATTCGATTGTGTCGCTGCTAGTCGCGCCGGTAGCTTGACCACTGCGGCGCAGCTCGACAGACACGCTGCGCACTCCGCGCAGCCAGTTCAGCCGCCAATCGAGCGTCGAACGGAACGGCTGCCAGGCACCCCATGCACCATCATCGTTGCGCAGGCGCATCTCGTCCCACACGCCTTGCCCGTAAATATACAGGCTGACATCCGGGCTACTGGTTTGGGCATATTCACGATTGATCACGATCGGGTAGACGGCAGGACGGCTGCCGAAGTCCTGCACCCAGTAACGATAATAAGAGCCGCCTCCATCCCAATAACCCACGCCGATTTCGCGGAAATTACTGTTCAGGATATTGGCGCGGTGACCGGTCGAGTTCATCCAACCATTCATCACCGCCTGTGGGTCGGAATATCCCGCGGCAATGTTTTCGCCAAGATATGAACGGTTGAAATAAAACTTGTCGATGCGGGTTGACCAGCCGCACACCGTGGTCAGCGTTGAACCGCTGCGATCTTTGCTGTCGTGGCTGAAATAATTGTCCTCTTTCATGTCGCGGGCATGATAGCGCGCAGCGTAATCGAGGGCATCGTTGCGCTTGAGCGGCGGCTTGTTGTTCTCCGCGCGGATATCATTAACCAATTCAACCACACGTTGCTCATAAGCGGCATTAAGTGGGGCAAAATTCTGGGCGGTGCAACCGGCGAACTGGACTGAGTATTGTGGATCGTCCTCAAAAATCGCCTCACCGATTTCAAACGCTGGCTCCTGGGCAGTGACCGCGACTTCTCCACTGCTCAAAACAACCAGCATCACAATCAAGAGGGCTGTCAGAATGGGACGAATGCTTAGCACCTCTGTAAATCTTTTGACAATACTCATATTCTTATATTAATTGAGAAAGTTTACCACATACCTTGCAATTCATTTACATTTCTACTACACTAAGACCATCTTTTTTCTCAAGTTTTGAAAAGGCAAGATTCCATGAGCCTAAATCCAGGCTTTGAACTCAACTCTGCCCAGGTGCTGGAAAGCATCAGCGATGCCTTCTTTGCATTGGATGACCATCTGGTTGTCACTTATTTTAATCACGCCGCAGAACACCTGCTGCACATCCATCGCGAAGAAGCCTTGGGAAAAATGCTGTTCGACGTTTTCCCGCAAGCGCGTGGTTCGATATTCGAGGAAAAATACCGCTACGCTATCCAGTGCAAAACTGATCTGACCTTTGAAACCTATTTTCCAATCGAGCCGTACCAGAACTGGTACCGGGTACGCGTATTTCCGCATCAAAACGGCATTACTGTCTACTTCCAGGTGGTTACCGAACAGGTAAAAGCCCGCCAGGACCTGCAACACGCTCGGCAACAACTGAATAATATCCTGCAAACCATATCCGAAGGGATTGTGATGGTGGATTTATCCGGCAAGGTCACCTTTGCGAACCGCGCCGCAGAGGAAATCTTTGGTCAAAACCCGGAACAGTTGCTGACTTCTGCCTGCGATAATTGCGGTTGGCAGCAGGTGGATACCGAATTGAACCTATTGCCCGAAGATAGTATTCCCTTGGTGCGCACCTTGAAGACCCAATCAGGTATCAAGGATTTCGAACAGGGTTTGATTACCGCCGATGGTGATGTTCGTTGGCTTTCGGTCAACACTGTGCCGATCCTCAACGAGGATCAACAAGTAAGTGGTGCACTTGCCAGTTACCGCGATATCACCGATCATAAAGAACGGGAAAAACGCATTCTCTTTCAAGCCCACTTATTGGACACCATTGGGCAGGCTGCCATTGCCATTGACCAGACGGGAAAAATTCTCTATTTGAATCGCTTTTGTGAATTCCTTTTTGGTCACGAAAAAAATTATGTGCTTGGACGGCCGATTTTCGAAACTTTTGTCCCCGATCTGTCCCAACAAGAAATTGACAACGTCCGCCAAATCGTTTCGGCAGGAAATTCCTGGAATGGTGAGTTGACCCTCAAACGGCGCAATGGGGCGCAGTTCACTGCCTACTGCACGGTTACCCCCATTGAGGAAAGAAATACGATCATTGGCTATCTGGTCATTGCCTTTGACATCACCGAGCGCAAATGGGCAGAAGATACGGAACGCGAATTGCGTGCTCTTTCGGAGGCGTTGCGTGACACGGCTTCGGCGATTACCAGCACACTCAACTTCCGTGAAGTCGTCGAACGGATTCTCAAAAATGTCGGCAAAGTTGTGCCCCACGAATCTGCGAATTTGATGCTGCTCGAGGAGGATTGGGTCAAGGTAATATTGCATCAAGGCTACACAAAGAACCAATCCGCCACGGCAATGGAAGGACTACGCTTCCATCTCGACGACTTTCCCAGCCTGCGCAAAATCTCCGAAACCCGTTTACCGCTGGTCATACCCAATACCGAACAATCTACTCTGTGGAAAAACAACACTACCATGGGGTGGATTAAATCCTACGCCGGAATGCCCTTGCTCAGCCATGGTCAGGTGATCGGCTTTCTCAATCTGGATAGCTCCACGCCAGGTTTCTACAACGAGGACGTGATCTTCCGCCTGCAGGCATTTGCTGACCAGGCTGCGCTAGCGGTTGAAAATGCTCGCCTGTATGAAGAAGTTAAAAGCCTGTCCTTCACCGATCCGCTGACCGGCACTTACAACCGGAGAGGTTTGTTCCAGCGCTGCAATGAAGTCATCCAGATTGCCAAACGCAACAACTTGCCCCTCGCACTGGTGGTTTTTGACCTGGACAACTTCAAAGAAATCAACGACACCTACGGTCATGCGCTGGGAGACCAGGTTTTAAGCGCTGTTACTAGGCGCTTAAGCAACCGCCTGCGCCCGGCTGATGTTCTTGGACGCTATGGTGGTGATGAGTTTGTCATGCTTCTGACAGGTATTGATCCGGCAGATGTCAAAAACACGCTAGAGCGCTTGCGCCAGGCAATCACTCTTGAGCCGGTGCGGGTTGGTGAGGACACTTTGTTCATTTCGGTCAGTATGGGCGCTTCAACCAACCACACCTCCGGATACGACCTGACCGATTTGCTCCGTCAAGCCGATCATGCTCTGTACCGTGTGAAAAAATCGGTGCGCAATCGAGCTGTTATGTACAGCGACCTGCCAGAATAACCACCTGCACGGAAAAATTCCCCGACTTAGCCCGCCAGCCAGATGGCAGTAAACACCAGTGTGAAAGCTACGCTGACGATTAACTGGCGCACTCCAATTGCCACCGGCTTTGCCGCCAGGGCTGGATGGAGAATGCCCCACAATGTTTCTACCACCTGGATCAGGTACGCCAGCGGCAAAAGCACAGGCAGCCAGCCTTGCAGCGACAGACCAGTTACCATAAGCAAGGATAGGCTGGTAACTATCAACGGCAGGATACCCGCTTTCCAGCATGCGCTGACGGATGGCACTTGTTTCCAAACCCTTTGCTCCAGTCGTAAATATGCGTACAGGATCGATCCCGCTGCTTGCAACCAGAGCAGCAGCCACAACAGCCAGCCAGTCGCATCCAGCGAGCCAGTACCTAACCAGTAGGCAGCCGGGGCGCTAAGCGCCAGTACGCCGCTGCCGGCAATCTCAACCAGCGGTTTGCGCCGTTCCTCGCGGCGGCTGACCAGCCATAAATGCCAGCCCAAGACCGGAAGCGCCGGGATACCAAGTACCAGGATGAATCCCTGCCCTGCCCGGACGATACCGGCTACACCCACTAAAGCAACGGTTGCATAAGCGCCCATCCAGAACAAGGCGGGGATCAATTCCCGATTTGGGCGGCGCTTACTCATCACCTTGACAGCAATGGTCAGCGGCTGACGAAAGAAAAAGCCTGCTACGACTGCCAATATCAACCAGGCAGTGGAATACGAAAACTGCCCGGCTGCCGCTAAACCGATCAGAAGCGGACTGAGCAGAAAGACCCACGAGCCGTGTTCGATTGGAATGGCAATCTGGCGTTGGAAAAGCTTAACCGGGTTATCGGAGCGCACCTGTACTCGCAATGTTTTTTCCTCAAGGTGTGTGATTGTTTGTCAACCGCTACGAGGAGTATAACCCGGCGTTTGTCTTCCAGCTTTGCGCCAAGTCAAACAATCATGGCTCTTCTCCAGCCAAGAGACGGGCTTTCTGCCAGGGGGGCAGATTGCTTTCCTCCGCCAGCATTGAACGCAATTCAAAGATCTGGTCGCGCAGCCCGGCTGCTTTCTCAAATTCGAGATCCTTAGCAGCCTGCTTCATTTGCTTTTCCATCTCATGGATCAGGCGCTTTAACTCGTTAGGCGGGATGGGCACAAAACCCTTCTTGCCTGCCTGATACTCGGCGCGCGATTCTGCCACGCCCTGGGTCAGGGTCAGCCGCTCGGTCAGGTCATGGATCGCCTTGACAATACCAACCGGTTCGATGCCATGCTGCTGATTGTAGGCAGTTTGCTTGGCACGGCGGCGGTTGGTTTCGTCAATCGCAAAGCGCATCGAATCGGTGATCTTATCCGCGTACATGATCACCCGCCCGTTGACATGCCGGGCTGCCCGTCCAACCGTTTGAATTAATGCGGTGCCGGAACGTAAAAAACCTTCCTTGTCAGCATCCAGTATGGCTACCAGCGACACTTCCGGCAGGTCAAGTCCTTCGCGCAGCAGGTTAATCCCGACTACCACATCGAACACACCCCGCCGCAAATCG
This sequence comes from Bellilinea sp., assembly GCA_034411135.1. Lineage (GTDB taxonomy): Bacteria > Chloroflexota > Anaerolineae > Anaerolineales > Anaerolineaceae > Bellilinea. The sequence goes on along the minus strand of DAOUMN010000010.1, from coordinate 30,389 downwards.
CGCAGGATACCCACACGTTCAAGTGTCTCCACCTCCGAGTGGAGGTAATGGACCTTGATACCCATTTCCAACAGGTAATCCGCCAGGTCTTCCGCCATGCGCTTGGTCAATGTGGTAACCAGCACGCGCTCGCCCATCTCAACCCGTTTGCGAATCTCCTTTACCAAGTCATCCACCTGTCCACGGGTTGGACGCACCTCGATTTCTGGATCAACCAGCCCAGTTGGGCGAATGATTTGCTCAACCACCTGGTCAGCGCGTCCCAGTTCATATGAAGCCGGGGTTGCCGAGGTGTAGATAGTATAGCCCATGTGTTCCTCGAACTCATCAAATTTCAATGGGCGGTTATCCAGCGCTGAGGGCAGACGGAAACCATAATCTGCCAGGGTTTGTTTGCGTGAACGGTCGCCATTATACATGCCGCGAATCTGCGGGATAGTCATGTGTGATTCGTCCAGGAAGAGCAGGTATTCACTGGGCAGATAATCGATCAACGTCCAGGGAGCCGAACCGGGTGGGCGTTGATCGAGATGACGGGAATAGTTTTCAATGCCGGAACAGTAACCTGCCTCGCGCAGCATTTCCAGATCATAACGGGTGCGCTGTTCAATCCGTTGCGCCTCGAGCAACTTTCCATTCTTCTGGAAGTAATCCAGTTGCTGGTTCAATTCTTCCTCAATGGATTGCAATGCAGCTTTGAGTCGTTCCTCGCCGGTAATGAAATGTTTTGCCGGAAAGATGGCAATTTGATCCGGCTGCTCATATAACTCGCCGGTCAGCGGGTTGACGACCTGGATGCGTTCGACTTCATCGCCGAAGAAAGTTGCGCGGATAATCCTGCGATCCTCATAAGCAGGATAGATTTCCAGAGTGTCCCCACGCACGCGAAACGTCCCGGCGCGCAGATCCAGGTCATTGCGATGGTATTGTATTTCAATCAACTGGCGCAGCAGTGCATTACGGCGGTAGATTTTGCCAATTTCGAGCGATATCTGCCCTTTACCGAACTCCTCGGGATTGCCTAAACCATAAATGCACGAAACAGATGCAACAATGATCACATCCCGCCGGGACATCAACGCGGTGGTGGCTGCCAGGCGCAGTCGCTCGATTTCATCGTTGATCTCGGTCTCTTTCTCAATATAAAGGTCGCGTTGAGGAACGTAGGCTTCCGGTTGATAGTAATCATAATAGCTGACGAAATATTCAACCGCGTTTTCCGGGAAAAATTCCTTGAACTCTGCATATAACTGAGCTGCCAAGGTCTTGTTGTGCGCCATTACCAACGCCGGCATTTGTAATTCCTGGATCACATTTGCCATGGTGAAAGTTTTGCCCGTACCGGTTGCACCAAGCAGCACCTGGTGACGCCGCCCATTGCGAATGCCCTCCACCAGCTGGCGGATGGCTTCGGGTTGATTGCCGGTGGGAATATACGGCGCATGTAATTTAAAGTCCATTCGAGCCACCTTTTCTATCGTCCGAAGAAAAAGAAACAAGCGAACGAGTGGATTGTATCACAAAAAACCAAAAATAAAACAAAATTTCTAATATTCGCCAATCCGATTGGCTTGTTCATTCCACTCGATACTCAAAGCAGTCTTAATCGCGCGCAGAGTTTGCAAAAGGGTCTCCTGCCAGGCAGGGTCTTCGCGCAAATACGGCATGCGGTAAGCATTTTTGCCCGCTCGTACTGCTCCTCCAACCGGCGGAAGGTTGCGCGCCTGGACGGTTTCCGGCAATGGTGGAAAGCGCAGCACAATCTGGTCATTTTCGACTGCCACGGCGGTTAGCCCGACTTCCTCCGCCATCAGCTTGACCCGCATTTGGTAAAACAAGTGGTGAACCTGCTCCGGCAGCGTGCCAAAACGATCCTCAAACTCCACCGCCAGTGCATCAAGTTCACCCTGATCTTGCACGTCAGCAATACGGCGGTAGAGACTCAACCGCGTCTGCTGGTCTGCCACATAACCGGAGGGAATACCGCTTGCCAGCGGGAGATCGACCGCCACCGCCATGCGCAGTTCGCGGATTTCCTCCGCAGGCAGCACCGGCAGGGTAAGGTCGCTGACCTGGCGAAGCTGGCGCACTGCCTGCGCCAGCAGGCGGGTATAAAGGTGGAAGCCGACACTGGCAATATAACCGTGCTGGCGGTTGCCCAGCAATTCACCTGCTCCGCGCATTTCCAGGTCTCGCATGGCTATGGAATAACCCGCACCTAATTGGGTATTCTCGGCAATGACTTCCAGACGTTCCTGCCCTTCGGGGGTCGGCGCTTTGTGACGATGGCGGAAGAAATACGCATATGCCCGCTGCGCCCCACGCCCAACCCTGCCGCGCAATTGATACAACTGCGCCAGACCAAAGGTATCACCACGATCAACGATCAATGTATTGGCATTGGGAATATCCAATCCAGATTCGATGATCGAGGTACACAACAAGACGTCGATCCGCCCGTGGGTGAATTCGTGCATGACCTGCGCCAATTCAGACTCATTCATCTGCCCGTGGGCAACCCCTACGCGCGCCTCGGGAACCAGGTTGTGCAAATGGCGTTCCATGGCACGGATGGTCTGCACCCGATTGTGAACGAAGAACACCTGCCCGCCACGCTCCAGTTCGCGTAGAATTGCCTGGCGCACCAGTCGCTGCGAATAGGGTCCTATATGGGTAATGATCGGAAGACGTTCGGCGGGCGGTGTGTTGATCACCGAAATGTCGCGCACACCCGTCAACGCCATGTACAGGGTACGCGGGATGGGCGTTGCAGTCAGGGTAAGCACATCCACCTCGGTACGCAGGCGCTTGAAATGCTCTTTATGCGTCACGCCAAAGCGCTGCTCTTCGTCAATGATCAACAAGCCCAGGTCTTTGAAACTGACATCCGCCTGCAGCAGGCGGTGGGTACCGATGACAATATCAATTTCACCCAGAGCAGCGCGCAAAATGATCTCGTCCTGTTCCCGCGGCGTGCGGAAGCGTGAAAGCATTTCCACCTGTACCGGGAAGGCTGCCAACCGCTGGCGGAAGGTCTCGTAATGTTGCTGGGCAAGCACAGTAGTCGGCACCAGGATAGCAACCTGTTTACCGTCCATGACCGCCTTGAAAGCTGCCCGTAGTGCAACTTCGGTCTTGCCATAGCCCACATCACCACACAGCAGTCGATCCATCGGACGCGGGCGTTCCATATCCCGCTTAACTTCGGCAATCGCATTCAATTGGTCTTCTGTTTCCACATAGGGAAACGCCGCTTCCAAATCCTGCTGCCAGGTTGTATCCGCGCTGAAGCGAAAACCCTCCACAACCTGCCGTCGCGAGTACAATTCCAGCAAGTCTTGGGCAACTTCCAATACTGCCTCGCGCACCCTTTGGCGGGTGTGATTCCATTCACTGCTGCCCAATCGAGTCGGCGTTGGGGTCTCACCACTCGGACCAATGTAGCGGCTCAGACGATCTGCTTGATGCACCGGGACGAAAAGCTGGTCACCATCCGCATATTCCAAACACAGGAATTCGCGCTCAATACCGTCCAATACACGCTGTACCAAACCGGTAAAGCGCCCAATGCCGTAATCCACGTGAACCACCCAGTTGCCCGGTTTGAAATCGGCGTAAGTTGATTCAGGCGAATCGGCAATCGGTCTGGCACGCGAGCGCGGTTGCGGGCGCTCCCAGCCAAAAATTTCGCTGTCAGTGAGAAGGTGGAATTGCTCACTGGGTGACAACCGCAAACTCCAACCTTCACTTAAACTTCCTTCCAGGAATTGTGGAGGGGTAACCCCGCAGTTCTGTTCTTCCCACAACTCTTTCAGGCGCGAAACCTGACGCGAGACGACCACTGCGGACTGGTTCTCACGGCATAAGCCAATCAGGTATTCAAAAAAAGGTTTCAACCGCCCGCCATAACGCGGACCAGGCTGAAACGACTCCGCCAGCGGTGACGCTTCCTCCCCCGCCGAGTGCCCAAAATCCAACCAGCGCAGAGTGGTCAGTTCATCAACGATTTCCGACCAAGTCAGGTAGGGCAGCGGGAAACCTTCAACCAGGGTGCCCTCGCGGATACTTTCTTCGCGCAAGTGTACCGATTGTTCCTCGATCTCGTTAGCAATCGTCTGCAAATAATTCAGGTCATCGACCAACACCAGCGCCGGGCGCGGCAGATAATCGAGAATGCTGGCTGGTGTCGGGTGCACCAGGGGGAGATAATATTCCTCCACTTTTTCAAACGGGAGGTTGATGGCGCGGGCATAGCCAGGCAGAACTTCCCGCGCCGGTGTGATCATCAACCGTTCAAGGCGGGTGATCGTGCGCTGGGTTGCCGGATCGAAACAGCGAATGGTGTCAATCTCCTCGCCAAAAAATTCCAGGCGGGCGGGCAAGTCCTCGGCTGGCACCCATATGTCCAGGATACCGCCACGCTGGGCAATTTGCCCCGGCTCGAGAACCGTATCCACCGGTTGATAACCAATATCCATCCAGCTGCGCTGCAATGTGTCCAACGAGAGGTTTTGTCCGGTCTTAAGCATGCGGCTGGCTTTTAGAAAGTCCCGCCGCGGCAGTGTGCGTGTCATTACTGCCCGTAATGGAGCCAGGATAACCGGCGGCTTTTCGGGACGATTTGCTCCCATCAGGTGATACAAAGACAGGACGGTCAGGCTGTTCAACCGATCGCGCCGGGTTACCGTGCCCCAGGCTGCCGGTTCATAGAAAAGTGGATTGGGTTCCGGGTAGATGCGGATATGCCGGCGCTCCATCCAGAACGAGAGTTCATCCAGCATCGCTAACGCGCGGTCGGTGCGGTCGGTAATCCACACGATGGGCATATTAAGATCCTGCCACAATGCCGCCAACAGAGGCAAACGCGCGGCACGCATCAATCCCAGCCCTGCAACCGGCTTATCACCGCGGGTTAGCTCCGCCAGCAAGTTCTGGTAAGCGCGCAAAGAACGAACCGTATCAAGCACCTTTAATCCTCCAGATGTGCGCCATTAAAACGATTCATCGCTGTTTCCAGCCCTTCCTGAACGAAAACGCGCAACGCTTCAGCTGCCCGCGCCAGAAGGTAATCTAATTCTTTTTGTTCGCCGGGTGAAAAACCGTGCAGAACGTAATTGGCGCCTTGCTTGCTGCCCGGCGGACGCCCAATGCCAAAACGCAAACGTGGAAAATCTTGGGTCGCCAGGCGGGCAATAATCGATTGGATGCCTTTTTGCCCAGCGGAGCCGCCACCGGGTCGCAAGCGCAATGTGCCAAACGGTAGGTCCAGATCGTCGTGTACGACCATGATGCACGCCGGTGGAATCTTGTAAAACCGTGCCAATGCGCTCACAGCTTCTCCGGACAGGTTCATAAACGTTTGTGGTTTAACCAGGATTACTTTGTGGTCAGCAAGCATGCCGATGCCAGTAATAGCTTTGTGCTGAACACGGGTCAAACCTATCCCAGCGTCCTGCGCCAGCCGGTCGATGACCATAAAACCTACATTATGACGGGTGTTTCGGTATTCACGCCCGGGGTTGCCCAATCCAACTAGTAAAAACTCCGGCACACCACTGGCAATATCTTGCTGGGCGGTGTTTTCCTTGCGCGTGAACACCCTGCGAATGCGCGTTCCAATTGAGCTCAATCTTACCTCCAGCGTTACCGCCGTCAGGAACGCCTGCCCCGCCGGCGGAGGGATGCATAGATTCCAACCATCAACAATCCAAGAACAGCAAAACCAGCTCCGCGCAACATGCTGTCCACCACTTCCTCGCGCCGGATGCTGCCGGGATTGGGTTGATAGACAGTGGGGGTGTTCGGGATCAAAGTAGGCAATGGTGGCGTGGCGGTGTCGGCGGGCAGCGGGGTAACTTGTACCGCCTGCAAGGTGGCCGTCTCGATCGGAGAATAGTTTCGCACTCGTAATCCGGACACGACCAAATCCTCCGTACGTCCATCCATCAGTTTGACCCGCACAATCAGGCGATAATCACCATCCGGGATCAAGGTGGTATCCCACATGGTCAAGATGTCGTCCCGCACAGGCTGATCGCCCTGCGCCAGCAGGAATGGATTACTGCCCGGAACATCCTCCGCGTAAGCAAACAACACTTCCCAGGCTGTTAAGCCAGGCGGAGCAACGCTGCCCGTTACGGAAACTGAACCCTGTAGCGCTGCGCCTGGCTGAGGTGAGGTCAGTTCAACACCGGCAGTGGTTTGAGCAACGGCAGAAACCGGGGTGAGCGCAAAGGCGAACAGGGAAAAGCACAATACAAGAATCCGCATAGCCTTTAATTTTATCACGAAGCCAATCCTTTTTCCTTGCCCTTGACCAGTTGATGTGCAACTGTCTGTTTGGCTCAATCGATGGATTCGCCAGTACCGGATGCAGGGAAAGTTAAAGAAGACAATGAGATTGGTTAACTCTCGTTGTGTTATAATAACCGCATGATGGTCGAATCTCAGCCAGCCACCCCGCCACCAACCCTGCCCCCGCCAGCCGAGTCCGCTGCGCCGGTCAAGTCTGACAACCGCCGCGCCACGGGGATTATCATTGGTGTAATCGTGGTGGTTTTGCTGATTATCGCCGGAATTGTCCTGCTGGCAATTGCCCCGGAAGGCACAACAGCGCGCGTTCGGGATATCTTCATAATATTCATGGCGCTTGAGTCGCTGGTGCTTGGCGTTGGTTTGATCATCCTTATCGTCCAATTGGCAACGCTGATCAACCTGCTGCAAAACGAAATCAAACCCATTCTGGACTCAACCAACGAAACCGTCAGTAACCTGCGTGGAACGACTGAGTTCCTTAGTAACAATCTGGTTGAACCGGTGCTTAAGTTAAATGAGTACCTTGCAGGTGTGCGAAAATTCTTCGACTTCATCCGCCCGGATCGGCGGTGAACCGGGTAGCCGTACCCATAACCTTATAAAAATCACGGAAAGGAGAATAACATGTCTGAACGAGATGATTTTGGAGCATTCCTGATCGGTTTTGTGATCGGGGGTTTGACCGGTGCAGTTACTGCTCTACTGCTTGCCCCGCAATCGGGCGAAGAAACCCGCGAGGTCATCAAAGAGCGCGCCATCGAACTGCGTGACAAAGCTTCCCAGACGGTCAGCGAGACCTACGCCGAGGCGGAAAAAGCCGCCAACGAAGCCGTCCACCGTGCAGAGGAAATGCTCGAGAAAGCTAAGAAAGCTGCCGAAGAACTGCAAAAGAAAAGCGCGTCCCTGATCGAGGAACAAAAATCCAAGTTGAGCCAGGTAGCATCCAAAGCCAGCGATGTGGCTGGCGAGGTTGAAGAAAAACTGTCCTGAGGAAGGTCTGTTCAAAAAATTGCGACCGGTACATACTTTTGTGCCGGTCGTTCGTTTTCTAAGCGTCGACCACCCACAGCGGGTCATGGGTGTATTCTCCAGCAATTGTCCCAGACAACACCGTTGGAACAGCCCGCAGAATATCGCCCGCCAGCACCGAAGCGGATTGACCTAAAAGGCGTTCGGCTTCCAAACCCGCCAGCGCATGCACCCAGGCACCCATCACTGCCGCCGGATAAGCCGCCATGCCTTGGGCGCGCAGACCAGCAACCAGCCCTGCCAGAACGTCTCCGCTGCCTGCCCGTGCCAGTGCCGCAGATGCCACCGGAATGATGTGAGCCACACCCTGCGGAGAGGCCACTACGCTGAACGCGCCCTTGAGAACAATCACTTGCCCCCATTGGCGGGCATAGCGGCGCGCAATTTCGATCCGCTCCGCCTGAATTTCCCCAACACTCAATCCGGTCAGGCTGCTCATCTCGCCCGGGTGAGGTGTCAAGATCGATTCGCGCGGCAGCGACTCCGCCCAGTCTGCCAGGCGGGCTGCCAGGCGCAGTCCGTCCGCATCCAACACCAGCGGTGGAAGTGCTCCTTCGCGTGAGATTAAACGTTGAATAAACTCCGCTGTACCCGCTGCATTACCCAAACCGGGACCCACCAGCAACGCTGTGACCCGCTCCAGATGGTGAAACAGGATATTCACGCCTGCCGGATCAAAGCCGCCATCCTGTTCGGGCAATCTCAACCATGTCGTTTCCACTTGCTGCCCCGCCAGTGCGTCGCGGACAATTGGGATGGTTGCCATTCGAACCAATCCGGCGCCGATACGATAAGCCGCCTCCGCTGCCAGGGCAGGTGCGCCAATGTAATCCTGGCACCCACCCACTACCATTACTGTACCAAACGTGCCCTTATGTGCCTCCGGCGAGCGCCTGGGCAGCCAGTCGCTCACCTCGCGCCCATTGGCAACGAACAAATCCAAACCACGGCAGGTATCCAGGTCAGACGGCAGGTTTAATGGTACCACCGCCAGGTTGCCGGTCAGACCGGCTGCCGGGAAACGCACCAACCCCTGTTTAACCGCTTCCATGCACACAGTCAGTTGTGCTGGGATCACCGCCGACGAGACCGCGCCGCTGTCGCAATCCACACCGGAAGGACAGTCCACCGCGATCACCGGCGGCAGGGATGGAAAGTCACGCACGTGGGCGAGCACCCGTTCCAGCTCGGCGCGCAGGGGAAGCTGCACGCCGGTACCCAGCACGCCATCCAGTATCACGCCTGCCTGGTGTAACCATTCATTCAATAAGGTAAGCTCACCATCCTGTTCCAGCCAGCCAGTCGATCCGCCAGCCGCGTGAAAGCGCTGCAACAAGGCATCCTCCGCCGGGCGCGGTCGCACCAGGTACGCATATGTCTTCCAACCAGCAAGAGCGAGCGCCTCCAGCGCCACCAACGTATCCCCGCCATTATTACCAGAACCGACCAACCCCAGCGCGCTACGCGCCTGGCATTCGTCAAGCCACATCAGCACTGCACGCGCCACACCCCTGCCAGCCCGTTCCATCATCTCTGCATAGCAAACTCCGCGCGCGTCCCCTTCATGTTCGATCGCGCGCATTTGTTCAACGGTCACAAGGCGGATCGTATTCATACCTCCTCCATTTCACATAAAATTATAGCCGCTCTGCCATCTGCACCATTGAAATCCACGGGTAGCTTATCTGCAGAACCTGGAAGGAGACGGTCGATAAATGGGACATCCAGGCACGTTCAGGTATAATCACCCTATGCGTAAATGGCTCTATTTCACAGTTTTCGTTTCTGGAATGACCACCCTGGCAGCCGAGATGGCTGCCTCGCGTTTGCTCGGCAATTATTTTGGTACCAGTAACCTGACCTGGGCAAGTATCATCGGTTTAATTTTGATCTACCTGACCGCCGGCTACTTTCTCGGTGGACACTGGGCAGACCGTTCTCCGCATTACCGCACCTTCTTCCAAATCCTTCTTTGGGGCGCATTCAGCATTGGGTTGGTACCGCTGGCATCGCGTCCAATACTCCGCCTGGCTGCCAACGCTTTCGACAACCTGGACCTGGGGGTATTGTTCGGCTCGTTTACCGCCGTAATGGTATTGTTCATCATCCCGATCACCCTGCTTGGTACGGCTTCGCCGTTTGCCATCCGGCTCGCGCTGCGAGATTCGCGCAGCGCAGGCAGCATTGCCGGGCGAATGTACGCCGTGTCCACCCTCGGCTCTTTTTTCGGAACCTTTCTGCCAGTGCTCATTCTCATTCCAATGGTCGGCACTTACCGTACGTTTCTGGCGCTTAGCGGCACGTTGCTGCTCGTCGCCCTGCTTGGTTTAGGTTTTACCGGCAGTTGGCGGCGGGTGCTGTTCTACCTGTGGATGCCGGTAGTGCTGGTTATTCTGGCTGTGTTTGGCACACCGGGCAGCGACAAAGTCACCAGCGGTCTAATCTACGAGAAGGACTCCACCTACAACTACATCCAGGTACTTGAATTCGGTCAAACTCGTTATCTGCGTCTCAACGATGGGCAAGGTGTGCACTCGGTTTATGACCCGAACGAATATTTTTACAACGGACCCTGGGAACAGGTGCTGGTCGCCCCCTTCTTCAATCCACCACCGGTCGAGCGCAGCCAGGTCACCAGCATGGCTATCGTCGGTCTGGCAGCGGGTACCACTGCGCGCCAGGCAGGCGTGGTTTACCCGGCAATCGAAATCGATGGGATCGAAATCGACCCGACCATTGTTGAGGTTGGAAAAATCTACTTTGGTATGGATTTGCCCTATCTGAATGTGATTGTTCAGGATGGGCGCTGGGGATTGGAGCACAGTCCTAAACACTACCAGGTCATCAGCGTGGATGCCTATCGCCCGCCGTATATTCCCTGGCACATGACCACTCTGGAATTTTTTCAGATTGTCCGCCAGCGCCTGACCGATGATGGCGTGATGGTGATCAACGTCGGACGCAGTCCAAGTGACCGCCGCCTGATCAACATTCTCAACAGCACCATCCTGCGTGTATTCCCAACCGTGCATATCGTTGACCTGCCTGAATCGTTCAATTCGATCCTTTTTGCCACGGTGCAGCCAACCAGTGCCGATGATCTTGCCCGCAACTTTTTTACGCTCAGTCAATCACCAGATACCCCGCCCCTGCTGCTGCAAGCCATGGCAGTCGCGCTGCAAAACATACAGCCCTCGCCTCCAGCCGAGAGCATCTTCACGGATGACCGTTCCCCCATTGAATGGATCACCAACGATATGATTCTGGATTTCCTCTTTTCCGGCGAAGTGGAGACCTTGCAATGAAAACCTTTCAATCAATTATCCAGTACCTGCTCATTCCCGCCATCGTTCTGTTCTTGATGATGACCTCGATCCGCCTGCTGATCCAGCCGTTGTTCCTGACTATCGAATACAACATGCCCGGATTCCCGCCTGATCCATACGGTTTTACAAAAGAAGACCGCCTGCATTATGCCAATCTGTCGGTTAAATACCTGGTCAACGATGCCAATATCTCCTTTCTAGGCGACCTAAAATTTCTGGACGGAAGCCCGGTCTTCAATCAACGCGAACTTTCGCACATGCTGGATGTCAAGATTCTGGTGCAACAAATGATTCGCACCTGGATTGGTCTGGGGGCATTCATCCTGCTCAGCGGGCTATGGGCATGGCGCGCAGGCTGGCTGGCAGATTTTTGGCTCGCAGTTTCGCGCGCCGGTTGGGCAACTCTGGCAGTAATTGCGTTGATTTTGTTGGGGGTGGCAGTTGGCTTCTCTGCCCTGTTCACCGGCTTTCACCGTATCTTTTTCGAAGGCGATACCTGGCTATTCCTGTATTCCGACACGCTCATCCGCCTTTTCCCGCTGCGCTTCTGGCAGGATGCCTTTATTTTCATGGGCGGATTCTCCATGCTCGGCGGCATCCTGGCAGCACTGCTCGGCAAACGGTTAGCACACCGGTTGAGGACTTAAATACGGTTGTGGATATGATTGCCTGCGATAACCAGTGGTATTCTTTCGTAACTTCCTGGCTTAAAAAAGCAAGGCGTTCCGCAGGGAACGCCTTGCTCTCAAACAGGTTGAACAGGTCCTAACGGATTGCGACCGGATTTTCCTTGTCTTCCGAGGCGTCGAAGAGGTGAACGTTGTCCATATTGAAAACCAGCTGCACCTTTTCGCCAATTGTAAAGCGGGTGCGCGGATCAACTCTGGCAACAAAATTGTGCTTACCGCTGACCATGTAGAGGAAGATTTCATTTCCCATCAACTCGGTTACATCAACTTTCGCTTCCACCGAAGCGGCGTGAATGCCAGGTGGGGCAAATTCCGGGTTATGAATATCCTCAGGCCGCATCCCCAAAATCACTTCGTGACCGGCTTTGGGTGCGTAGGCGGGGACACGGGTCTCCGGCACCTTGACCGAGAAATCGCCGGTGTCAATGTACAGATCGCTGCCATCCTTCCGGAGGTGGGCTGGGAAGAAATTCATGGAGGGCGAGCCAATGAACCCGGCAACGAACATGTTTGCCGGTTTGTCATACAGATTCTGCGGGGTATCCAGTTGCTGTAAAATCCCCTTGTTCATGACCGCGATGCGCGTCGCCATCGTCATCGCCTCGACCTGATCGTGGGTCACGTAGATAAACGTGGTTTGCAGACGCTGATGCAGTTTGCTGATCTCCGCGCGAGTCTGAACGCGCAGTTTGGCATCCAGATTGGACAGCGGTTCGTCGAACAGGAAAACCTTTGGTTCGCGAACAATCGCCCGTCCCACCGCAACGCGCTGGCGCTGACCACCCGACAATTCGCGTGGTTTGCGCTTGAGCAAATGGTCGATGCCGAGAATCCCGGCGGCTTCTTCGACCCGCCGCTGGATCTCCTGCTTGTTCACCTTGCGCAGTTTGAGTCCAAATGCCATATTGTCATACACAGTCATGTGCGGGTAAAGCGCATAGGACTGAAACACCATGGCAATGTCGCGATCTTTGGGGGGCACATCATTGACAACTTTGTCGCCAATTTTCACCGTTCCTTCGGTCACCTCTTCCAGCCCTGCCAGGCAGCGCAATGCTGTGGTTTTCCCGCAACCCGAGGGACCGACCAGGACGAGAAATTCTTTGTCCTCAATGTTGATATTGAGATCGTTGATCGCGACAAAATCCCCAAATCGCTTCCAAACATGTTCGTACGTTACACTAGCCATGAAAATCCAACCTCCTTCCGGAATGAGTATAGTGATTAGATTATAGCCCGTGCACGCGAAAAATACAATTCCAACATTTCCCGAATTTGCGCGTTTTTGAACAAATTCGCGCGCCTTTTCTGGTAAACTTTCTTAGCGGTCTTTTGGGCATTGCCAGTTGAGTGATCCTTTCATAAAGCGTGAGGAGCAGCGGCGCATGAGCGATAAAATCAGTATCGGATTGGCACGCATGCATGTCGAAGCCGGGGAAGTGCGCGATTTCCTACCCCCGTTGCTCGCCCATATCCATAACTGGGGTGGAGAAGTTGTCCTTGAAACCGATTATGGCAAAGGTATGGGATTGAATGATAAAGATTACTTAGCCGCCTGTCCGTCTGCCCGTTTTGCCAGCCGCGAGGAGGTCTTCCAGCAGGATATCGTGCTCATCCTGCGTTACCCGGATGAGCAGATTCTGCGCAGCATGCCAACAGGTTCCTGCCTGATGGCGATGATCCACTACCCGACCCGACCCGGCAGGGTCGAATTTCTGCGCTCTCTCGGTGTTGAGGCGGTCTCGCTGGATTCACTCAAGGACGATACCGGCAGACGGCTGGTCGAAAACCTGCGCATGGTTGCCTGGAACGGCGTACAGACTGCCTTTCGCGTTTTACGCGATGTGTACCCCGCCCCCGGATTCGAAAGCCCCAACCGCCCCCCCATTCACGTCACTCTGTTGGGAACTGGTGCGGTCGGTATGCACGTCATGCCGGCTGCCATCCGCTACGGCGATGAAATTCTCTGGCGGCAGATGATCGCCCGCGGCGTTCCTGGCGTTGAAGTTACCGCAGTGGATTACGACCTGACCCGCCATTACGCTGTCATGCAAAATTTGCTGCGCCACACCGACGTGCTCGTGGATGCCACCCAACGCCCGGACCCCTCACAACCAGTGATTCCCAACGATTGGATTGCCTTTATGGCTCCACATGCCGTGCTGCTCGACCTGTCGGTCGATCCGTATATGTGCAGCGAGCCTCCTTATTCGGTCAAAGGCATCGAGGGCATCCCTCACGGCAACCTTGACCAGTATATTTTTCACCCGGACGATCCCGCGTACGATTCTATTCCCGGCTGCATCCACAACCGCAACCGCCGCCACGCTGTTTCGTGCTATTCCTGGCCCGGGATTACGCCGGTAAAGTGCATGGAGATCTACGGTATTCAGATTGCGCCAGTTTTACGCACCATTCTGGCTGCCGGGGGTGTGCACAACATTAACCCGGATGGAACCTATTTTCACCGCGCGATCAGCCGCGCCATGCTGTCACGCTGGAATTTTTCCAACGGGATGAACATTAAACACACTCAGGAGGAAGGATGACCAATAAAATCCAGATCGGTTTTCCGCGCATGAAGAAAGAACCTGGTGAAAAACGAGTCTTCCTGCCCGAATTCATTCAATTCCTGGTCAAGAAAGGCGCCACGGTCATTATTGAAGAAGGTTACGGATCGCGCTCGGGCTTCACGTTTGATGATTATGCCCAGGGCAGCCGCCGGGTGCACTGCGCAAGCCGGGAAGAGACCTTTGCGCAGGATATTGTAATCGTATTACGCAGCCCCACCCACGAGGAATTCACCCTGCTCAACCGTGGTTCAGTGTTGTTCTCCATGCTGCATTACCCAACCCGTCCGCAGCGTGTCCAGGCACTGCGCGAATTGGGCATCCGCGCTATTTCAATGGATAGCGTAATGGATGATAACAACATCCGTCTGATCGAGAACATGAAAGCCGTCGCCTGGAACGGGCTGGAGGCAGCATTCGACGTGCTCGAAAAACGCTGGCAAAACCTGACTCGACCGGACAAACAGCCCATTCAGGTGTTGATCCTTGGAACTGGCATGGTCGGCAAACACGCCGTGGATGCCGCCACCAAGCTGGGCAATATCGAACGCAACAATGACCACATTCGCTCCGGCGGTCCCGGTGTGATTGCCCTGACCGTCGGGCGCAATATTACCAGTCAAACGCAACGGATGGAACAGCTCTTCCGAGAAACCGATATCCTGGTGGATGCCACCCAACGGCGGGATACCAGTCGTCCGGTGGTGCCCAATGAATGGATTGCCTGGCTGCCAGAGCACGCGGTGATTGCCGATCTGGCGGTGGATCCATACACGCTCACCACCAACCCACCGGTCGTGCGCGGCGTAGAGGGTATTCCAATGGGTAACCTCAATCAATACATCTTTCATCCCGACGACCCCCACTGGACGCAGACCATCCCGGACGAAATCACCACCACTCACCGCCGGACGACAGTGACTTGCTATTCCTGGCCCGGAATTCACCCGGAAGCCTGCATGCGTCATTATGCCCAGCAAATGCAGCCGCTGATGGAAATATTGCTGGAAAAAGGGTACGAAAATCTCTCTCCATCCGGCTCCTACTTCGAGCGTGCGCTCTACCGGGCAACTCTGGATGGCTGGTTAAGTATGCATGATTAATCACCAAAATTAGAACTTAAGTGCTATAATCCGTTGGCAACTAATTCGCCAAGGAGAATCAACCCATGCCCGAACTGCCCGAAATCGCCAGCCGTGCACGGCAAATGAATGCCGAATTGAGCGGAAAGATTATCCAAAACATCGACGTACTACAACCCAAGTGCCTCAACTTGCCGGTTGGAGAATTCCAGGCTGCCTTGACCAACGCACAGATCGAGGAAACATCCTACCATGGCAAATGGATATTCGTGCATACCTCGCGCGGTTGGCTACTGATCAACCTGGGCATGGGCGGCGAAATTTTGCTCGTCACGCCTACATCATTACCCGAGAAACACCGTCTGGTGTTGGAGTTCAACGACCAGACTTGCCTGGCGATCAATTTCTGGTGGTTCGGTTACGTTCATTATGTCCCTGAAAACGGACTGCAAAGCCATGAAATGACCCGTAAGTTGGGGCGAAACGCCATCGATATGGAGCGTAACGAGTTTGCCCGGCTCCTGAATGGTGGGCGCGGGAAATTAAAGGCTTTCCTGCTTGACCAATCGAAGATTGCCGGTATCGGCAATGCCTATATTCACGATATCCTCTTTCTCGCCCGCCTGCATCCACTGCGCACCTTGGACAGCCTACAAACCAGCGATATCCACCAGCTTTACGAAGCCATACAAACTGGTTTACGCACCAGCCTGGATAAAAATGGCGCATTCTACGAAGTGGACTTGCATGGGTGGCGCGGTTCATTTACAATGGAGGATATTCTGATAGGTTATAAAGAAGGAAATCCTTGTCCGGTTTGCGGCACGTTGATTGAAAAAATTAAGACAGGCAGTACCAGCAGCTTCATTTGCCCTTCGTGCCAGCCGTTGTGAGTTGACAATGAGCGATTCAATATTCTAAACAATACTCCCCATGTGGCGGGGAAATTTTGTCCAATTGGATGACCTTTGCCCCTGGCGGTTAAGATATACTTGACCGGGCAGCCATCATTTCGGGAATTTGCTTTAACGTACTGGATCGCTCCCTTTTTTGCTTTAACCTCCCAGGAGGTAGGTATCATTGTCTGTTTCTAATGCTGTATTAAATTATGACCTGAAACGGGCGGTCAGCCCCAACCGGCTGAAAGGCTTATGGCGGTTGATGCGCGGTTTCCGCCGCCTGTATATCGCCGCGACCATCAGTCTGGGCATCTCAGCAACCGCCAAGACCCTGACTTACATGCTACTGCGGTACTTTGTGGATGATTACCTCGTGGCTGGCACATCTCCATTCACTTTGCCTCTGATTGCCGCTGGTTTCGTCCTCCTGGCTGCAATCGAAGGCGGCTTTGCCTTCTTAAGTGGGCGGCTTGCCGCCCAGACCGCCGAGGGCGTCACCCGCCGGTTGCGCAACTATCTCTTCGATCATATCCAGCGCCTGACGTTTACGTACCACTCCCACATGGAAACCGGTGAATTGATCCAGCGCTCGACATCAGACGTGGATGCACTGCGCCGTTTTTTTGCCGACCAGGCAATCGGCATTGGGCGGATCGTTCTGCTGTTTGTGATTAATTTCATCGCCCTGTTGCAGCTCAACACCAAACTTGCCCTCATTTCAGTCGTCGTTGTACCTCTGATTGTGTTGGTATCCCTGTTTTTCTTCCGTAAAATTTCCAAAGCCTACGAGGCATACCAGACCCAGGATGCGGTGCTTTCCACCACCCTGCAGGAAAATCTGACTGGTATTCGCGTGGTGAAGGCATTTGCCAGACAGGATTACGAAATTGGCAAGTTCGAGAAGGACAATTGGGAAAAGTTCTTACGCGGCAAGCACCTGCTCAAAATGCACTCGCTGTTTTGGCCAATCTCGGATGTAGTCTGCAACCTACAAATCTTAGGTGGGTTCCTGGTTGGTTCACTGATGGCAATTTCCGGTGAGATTTCCGTAGGAACGTTCCTTGCCTATGCCGGTCTGATCGTATGGATCATCTTCCCGATGCGTAACCTGGGTCGCCTGATCGTGCAGACTTCAACCGGTATGGTTTCCTATAATCGTGTGATGGACATCATCAAGCAGGAGCGCGAATCACTTGAAACCGGCAAACACCGCCCCAAAAATGATATTCTCGGAAAGATCGAGTTCGACCGGGTCGGCTTTGCCTATGATGACGGCAATGTAGCCCTGGAGAACATCACCTTTACCTGCCAGCCAGGGCAGGTCGTTGCCCTGCTTGGCTCTACCGGTTCCGGCAAGACCACCCTGGTCAACCTGCTACCGCGTTTTTATGAATACACATCCGGGCAGATCCTGCTGGATGACATCGAGCTCAAGCGTTATCCGCGCCTTTTCCTCCGCCAGCAGATTGGGATCGTCGAACAGGAGCCTTTCCTGTTCTCCCGTTCGATTCGAGAAAACATCACCTACGGTGTTGGGCGAGAAGTGGCGCAAGGCGAGGTGGAAGCCGCTGCCAAAGCCGCCGCCATTCACGATGTAATCCTTACCTTTGAAAAAGGCTACAGCACGCTGGTCGGCGAAAAAGGCGTCACCCTGTCCGGCGGGCAAAAACAACGCATTGCCATTGCCCGAACGCTGCTGAAAAATCCGCGCATCCTGATCCTGGACGATTCGACATCCTCGGTAGATACCGAAACGGAAGCCGAAATCCGCGAAGCGCTACAAAACCTGATGAAAAACCGCACCACATTCATTATTGCGCACCGCATCCAAAGCATCATGAGCGCCGACTTAATCCTGGTCCTTGATAAAGGGCACATCGTTCAGCGCGGAAAACATGCCGACCTGCTGAAAGAGGAAGGCATCTACCGTCAGATTTACGATATCCAGACAAAAATCGAAGACGAACTGGAGAAGGAGATCGCCAGTGTCGGATGAATATTTCGAAGAAGAAGATTTTAAGACCCAATTCAACGGTGGAACGCTGCGCCGTATCCTGGCGTTGACCCACCCACATCTGAAATGGGTAATCGGCTTTCTGGTGACCATCGCTTTGGTGAGTTCACTGGATTCGGTCTTTACCTACCTGAGTAAACTGATCATCGATGATGGTATTCTGGCGCAAGATCGCCCCGCGCTCTACCGCCTGTTGATCCTTTATGGTAGTCTGGGGTTTGTTCAGGCAGCTGGTGTGTTTGGTTTCATTTACCTGGCTGGCATACTCGGTGAGCGAGTGCGTTACGACCTGCGCCAAAAGATGTTCAACCACCTGCAAGGGTTGTCGCTTTCTTACTTCAGCCGCACACCGGTTGGCTGGATCATGTCGCGTGTTACCTCCGATAGCGAACGCGTCGCTGATCTGGTCACCTGGGGCATGCTGGACGTTACTTGGGGGTTGATGAACATTTTGACTGCGATGGGTTTCATGCTGTTCATTAACTGGAAGCTTGCCCTGATTGTGCTCGTCATTCTGCCAATCCTGTTCTATATTGCCTACGAGTTTCGCAAGCGTATTTTGGGTGAGTTCCGCACCGTTCGAAAGATGAATTCCAAGATCACCGGCTCGTTCAACGAGAACATCACTGGTGTGCGTGTGGTCAAAGCACTCTGCCGCGAAGACGCCAACCTGGAAGAGTTCAAAGTTCTAACGAGTGACATGTACCGCTCGGCGTACCGGGCTGCCTGGTTGAGTGCACTGTTCCTGCCCACTGTGCAGCTGGTTTCTGCCATTGCGCTGGCAAGCATCGTCTGGTACGGCGGCTGGCAGACTCAGGTCGGCGGCATGACCGTCGGCGGCATCCAGGCATTCGTTTCCTATGTCACGTTCATGATGTGGCCCATTCAGGACCTGGCGCGTGTGTTTGCCGAAATGCAGCACGCCATCGCCTCCGGAGAGCGCATCTTCTCGATGATCGATTCGGTGCCGGATGTAAAAGATCGCCCCGGTGCGTTCGATCCTGGAACCATCCAGGGCGATATTGTCTTCGACAACGTCACTTTCTACTACGACGACGGAGATAAGAAACCGGTTCTGGAAAACTTCTCCCTGCATGTCAAACGGGGTGAAACTATCGCGTTAGTCGGCGAAACCGGCGGCGGAAAATCGACCATCGTCAACCTGGTGTGCCGCTTCTACGAGCCAAAGCAAGGCAGTATCAAGATTGGCGATCACGATTACCGTGACTATTCACTTCACGCCATCCAGTCCCGAATTGGCATGGTTCTGCAAACGCCACACCTGTTCTCCGGTTCGATCCGCGAGAACATCCGCTATGGTCGCCTGAACGCGAGCGACGAAGACGTAGTTGAAGCTGCCAAACTGGCTGGAGCGCATGAGTTCATCATCAAACTCAAAAAAGGGTACGATGAAGAAGTGGGTGAAGGCGGCAATCTGCTCTCCGTTGGGCAAAAACAATTGATCAGTCTGGCACGGGCGGTACTGGCACACCCGGAGATATTCATCATGGACGAGGCAACCAGTTCCGTTGACACCCTGACTGAAGCGCTGATTCAGCGCGGCATGGAAATGATGATGAAAGGCCGGACCAGCTTTGTCATTGCCCACCGCCTCTCAACCATCAAGCGTGCCAGCCGAATTCTGGTCATCGAACGGGGTAAGATCGCCGAAATGGGTTCGCATGCCGAATTGCTGCGCCAGGGTGGAAAGTACTATCAGCTTTACACCAAGCAATTTCGCAACCAGATGGAAAAAGACCTCGACCCGTTTGCTCAACCCGAAGAACTGGCGGCGGTTTAACAATAAAAAGCCCGCAGGTGCAAAACCTGCGGGCTTTTTATTGCATTGCCAGTTTACTTGGTTTGGATTGCCGGGACAAACCAGATCACATCTACTGGCCCGCTGCTGTTCTTATTGGTCACGCCCAAAATCAGTTGGACATTCTTGCCTTCAAAACTAATCAGGTCAAAATCCACCTGCGTCCACTTGCCATCCAGTGATTCGGACCATTTTCCCAGGTTTTGGATCGAACCATTGTCGATGCGGTAATCCAGGCTGAACTGTACTTCACAGGCAGTGTTTCCATCCAGGCAGCCCAACCAAGCGGTGAAATGGTCGCCGTTCTTAATGTTGCGTGCCGGGTAAAAACCCTGCATCCAGTCATTCGCAGCAGCCAGGTGCATCCACAAACCGCGTTCGTTTTCCTGCCGTCCACCCTCGATCTTCGGGTTCATCAATACCGCTGCCCATTGCGGCTCAGCGGTGCTGACGTTGGCGCACGGGCGGCCAACTTTTCCGGCACTACTTGCCCACTCTGCCTGGCAGATGCTGGCAACAAAATCGAGCGGGTACAGTGCGCTGGGCACGTCATCCGATTTGTAACCAGAGACTTTGATGCTCACCCAGAAAGGCTTGTCCTGATTGTTACCCAACCCGAACATGCGACCCGAAGCATCGCGCAGCATCCAATTACCCTTGTGTCCACCGGCTTTCGACGGGGCAACAAGGTCAACCGAGATATCCACCGTCTCACCAGGGCGAACATCACCCTTCAGCGCCACCGATGAAGGCGCACTCATTCCAGCCCCATCCACGAAGACCAATGCGTAATCCTTAGTCCAGGTGCATGTGCCTGCGTTCTTCAACCGCCATGTCTTGGTAAATTTCTGGCCGCTGGCGAACTCGCTACCATCCGGCACACTCACATCCTTGACGAACTCTGCTGCATTGCACGGGATGGGCTTTTGAGTCGGCGTCCAGGTCGGCAGGGGTTGAGTGGCAGTCGGCGGCAAGGGCGTGTTTTGCACCTGAGTCGGTGCCATGGTCGCCTGTGGCTGGGTGGGAGTTAGCTGTTGATTGGCAATTTGGGTTGCCTGGGCAATCAACGTCTCGAATGCCTGTTGAGTCATCAATGCAGAGACCGTCTGCATGACAGCAGTTTGTTGTACACTCTGGCTGTCCTTGCCGCCGTTTTCAGCGCCAGCCAGCAAACCGCATGCAGAAAGGAACACGGCAAATGCCGCTATCATTGCCACGATGAAGTAAGATTTTTTTTGCATTTTATTGCTCCTTGCACCTTGCAAAAAAGTGCGATCGAAATTTGACATCTACAGGACGCCAATACCACTCAATTGGTTCCCATAAAACGGTATAATCTTAGCCATGTTGACCCATGCTGACATCCAAGCAATCCAGGATGCCCTCCGCCAGGCTGGTGATATTGCGCTTGCCGGTCAAGCCGAAGCCCAGGTTACCTATAAAACGGATTATACGCCGGTTAGTAACATAGACGTCGAAATCGAGCGCCGCATCAGCGAATTTATCCAGCGCCGCTTTCCAGCCGACGCCATTTTAGGCGAAGAAAATGGCTCGCTACCGAAAACCAGTCAACGCACTTGGCTGCTCGACCCAATCGATGGCACCAAGGTTTACCTCAACGCCTTGCCCACTTGGGGCATCTCCTTAGGCTTGCTGGTGAATGGCACACCTGCGGCGGGGTTCTTTTACATGCCCGCTGTTCGCCACTTGTATTGGGGGGCAGTTGGCTTTGGTTCTTTTTTGAACACCGACCCATTACCAGCCTTACCCCCGCCCGACCTGAACAACAGTCTGTTATTCCTTGCTGTCCCCAACAATGCCCACCGCCGTTACCGCATCGAATATCCGCGCATCCGCGCTCTGGGTTCTACAGCCGCCCATTTCTGTTACCTGGCACGCGGCGCGGCGGTGGCAGTCCTCACCCGCCGGATCAGCCTGTGGGACATTGCTGGTGTTCTGCCATTACTGAACACCGCTGGTGTGGTGGTCACATGCCTGTCGGGTAAAGCCTTCGAGCCAGCGCAATTTCTCAATCGGGATTTAACCCCAGAACCGCTGCTGGCCGCTCACCCGGCTATTCTCGAAACCGTTCGTGGGTTGATCCAGCCGGTTTGAATAGGACTGTCCGGGTTATTCCTCTTCTTTTTCCTGGCTGGCTTTGAAGATTTCCCCCGCCCTGGCACGGTTTAAAGTACCGGTCCAGCAAAAGGCTTCGGTCGCGTTGTGAATCAACTCCGCGCCGCCTACTGCCGCTGCCATGAACAGAAACAAGCGCGCTTCCGCCGGAAAATAGTAGAGCAGCATGACCAGACCAGCGGCGATCCATGTGCCCGCGCAAATAGGACAGGAAATTAATTGCCCAAACGCACGCTGCACGCCGCTGCCCCGCGCGATAACAGTATTGCCTGCGCCGGTTACATCCCGCACCGTGCGGGCAAACGGCGAGCGCAAAGGCTCAGCCACCCGGTCGAAAGCGATCAACCGCCCCAGCCGGTAGGTTGCCAGAGACAGGAGAAGCAGGTCGAGCCAGTCGAGACGAAAATCTTTGATTCCCGAACCAAAAAACTGACCACTGATCAAAAAAAAGAGCACACCACCGAGAAAAATCGCCGTAAAGGCGAGCTTAGTAACCGCTTCAGCCGGATTCATTTTAGAGCTTTGCATGGATCAGAAATCCTCCTGAGGGCGTGTTTGCACCCGGCAATGCGAGGGCGCATCAGCGCTTGCGAGCAAAACAAGTCCGTTCTGATTGTACTGCATGATATAAGTAAAATGATGGAAGAGGAAGTAAGGTTTAATAAAAAGAGTGGCAAGGGTGGGGGTTGAACCCACGACCAAGGGCTTATGAGTCCCCTGCTCTACCACTGAGCTACCTTGCCAGCGCACGCAAGTTTACTATGAAGCGAATGATTTGTCAACAAAATCCGCTTCAGGCGGTATCGAACCCCAGACCCCGCTCCTTCAAGGAAACGAATCTTCCTCTGCCAATTACCAGGTGATCCAGCACGGAGATATCCAGCAGTCGCCCTGCCTGGACAATCGAACGGGTCAGTGCAATATCTTCCGGGCTGGGGGTCGGGTCGCCGCTGGGATGGTTGTGCACCACTAGAATAGATGCGGCGTTGCGCGTTATGGCAGCACGGAATAGTTCACCCACCCGCACTGTGGAGGCATTCAACGATCCCTGGTAAAGCTTCTCGGTAGAGATCACCCGGTTGCGGGTATCGGTCAGAATTACCCACAAATTTTCCTGAACCAGGGCTGCCATTTGGTACATCACCAGGTCGGCAGCATCCTGTGGACGATGTATGGCTTGGCGTTCTTCATTTTCAAAATCGCGCATACGCTTACCCAGCTCAATGGCTGCCTTGATCTGGGCAGCTTTGGCTTCTCCCACCCCGCGCTGTTGACACACTTCAATGAACGTAGCCCGGTGCAGCCCAACCAACCCGCCAAAAGTTTGCAATAGTCGCTGCCCAACCTGGACGGCGTTTTCACCCGGCAGTCCAGTTCGCAACAAAATTGCCAGCAATTCTGCGGTACTCAATGCCTGAGCGCCGGCTTCCGCCAGACGTTCGCGTGGTCGTTCAGCAACTTCCAGATCGGTGATGCGGTAAGAATCGGGGGTTTCACGGCTGTTTTTTACCCGGTTCGTGGTCATTGCCCCTCCTGGCGGTGTAAAAATTGCAACTTCCAAATTACTATAACTGACCAGCACTATTTCGACAAGTCCAACCCCAACGCAAAGTGGTGTTACTTGCATCCGTGCTATAATTTTTACACTGGAGCCTTTTGAATGGATACCCCCACCCTTGGAAACTTGACCCTCATCGCTGCTGGATTCGCGGCTGCTTTTCTGGCAGCCCTGTGGCTCAGCCTGATCTTCTGGACCTATCGGGATATACGCAGCCGGGCACGTGACCCTCTGGTGCGCATCCTGGCGCTTCTGGTGGTGACCATTCTCTTTCTTCCTGGCATACTCATTTACCTGATCCTGCGCCCAGCGCATACTTTAGAAGAGGAGTATCAGCGCTCGCTTGAGGAAGAAGCCCTCTTGCAAAATGTGGAAGAAATCCCGCTCTGCCCCGGCTGCACCCGCCGCACCCAGCCCGACTGGCAGGTGTGTCCCAACTGCCACACCCGCCTGAAAAAGCCCTGCCATCATTGTGGTCATTTGATGGAACTGGCATGGAATTTGTGTCCATTTTGCGGCACACCAGCCCCAGGGATGCGCCGCGAAAGTGCCAGCATTGAAGATGCACTCCAAAGTTTGCCGGTTGAAAGTTTTGAGGGGGTCAAAGCAGGCAGTGCAGATTCTCCAAACACCTTTTCCTTTGTTGAAAATTCGCCGGACGACGAAGAAAACCCCGCCTAGACCAGCGGTCTACGCCATTCAGCGGGTTGGCAGCCCGGCAGACCAATTGATTTCTGATGCTCAAGGTATAATTCCTGTATGCAAATGTACCCATTACAACCGGTCGATTATTTGGTAATTGGCCACCTCACCCGCGACCTTACCCCACAGGGTGCCCGACTGGGTGGTAGTGTGGCTTATGCCGGCTTAACCGCCGCCGCGCTGGGGCTCAAGGTGGGTGCGGTCACTGCCTGTGACGCCGACTTGCCGTTGAACGAACTGGCTGCCTTGACCATTGCCGCGCGTTACGGTGAAACCACAACGACCTTTAAGAATATCCAAACTCCAACTGGGCGCATCCAGCAGGTTTTCCACCCCGCCGCCAATATTGACCTGAGTATGATCCCAGAAGTGTGGCGCAGCACGCCCATTGTTCACCTGGCTCCCGTTATGCAGGAAGTGGACCCCAAACTTTCGCGCGCGTTTCCATCATCATTTATTGGGGTTACCCCGCAAGGCTGGCTTCGCGCTGCCGCACCGGATGGCAGTGTAGTATTCAGCGAATGGTACGAGGCACGCTATGTGCTCGAAACTGCCAACGCTGCTGTTTTAAGTGTGGAAGATGTGCGCGGCAACGAGGATATCATCGAGGACATGATGACTGCGGTGCGCGTCATGGCAGTTACGGAAGCAGCCAATGGAGCACGCATTTATTGGAACGGCGATGTACGCACCTTCAAAGCACCGCCAAACAATGAAGTTGACCCCACCGGCGCCGGGGATATTTTCGCTGCCGCATTTTTTATTCGCCTTCAGCAAACCCGCGACCCGTGGGAAGCCGCCCGCTTTGCCAATCAACTGGCGGCGGCTTCAGTCACCCGCTTAGGTTTGCAAGGCATTCCCACCGGGGATGAAATTAAGTCCAGCATGGTCGAAATCCTACCCTGAGTTGAGTCCCATGACGAGAATTTACACCTTTGTTAATCAAAAAGGCGGCGTTGGGAAAACCACTTCCGCCATATCCCTGGGTGCATACCTGGGATATTTCGGTCAACGGGTATTACTGGTTGACCTCGACCCGCAAGCCAACGCCACCTCGTCGTTGGGAATTGATAAACGCAGCGTTCGCAATGGAACTTACGAAGTGCTCATGGGCAATCAACCGGTCAGCCCGCATATTTTACACAACCCTCGCTTCCGGTTGTCAATTCTACCTTCATCTCCTGCCCTGGCAGGCGCTGAGGTGGAATTAATCGAAATTCCCAGCCGCGAACGCCGTCTATTGGAAGTGCTCGCTCCTGCACTGGATCGCTATGATTACATCCTAATCGACTGCCCGCCATCACTCAGCCTGCTGACCATCAACGGGCTGGTGGCTGCCCGCCACGGGGTGATCATCCCGGTGCAATGTGAATACCTCGCCCTGGAGGGCTTAGGACAGCTGACCCAGACCATCCAGCGCGTGCAAGCCTCGCTCTATCCGGAATTATCCATTCGCGGTGTTATCCTGACCATGTACGATGGGCGTACTCGCCTGGCAATGGACGTGGTCGGCGAAGTTCGTAAGTATTTTCCCGAGAAGGTGTTTCAATCGGTTATTCCGCGCAGTATCCGCCTTGCCGAAGCCCCGTCCTACGGGCTGCCGATTTCCATTTTCGCCCCCGAATCGACCGCCGCCCGTTCCTATGCTCAGCTGGCGCGCGAACTATTGGCTGGTGACGGGGTGATTATCCCCGAATTTGAAAAACAGGATCAGGTATGAGTCGCAAAAGCGGTTTAGGTAAAGGTCTCGATGCCCTCATTCCCGGCAGCCCATCCTCCTCGCGCGATGGGGATATCCAGCAAATTGCCATCGATGCTATTTCGACCAATCCATACCAGCCCCGTCACGAGATCGAAACCGAAGATTTGGAAGATCTAGCGCGATCCATCCGCCAGCATGGCGTGATCCAACCGGTGATCGTCACCCGCGACACAGCAAGCAATCAGTACACCCTGATTGCCGGAGAACGCCGCTTACGGGCTGCCCGGTTGGCAGGGCTGGAGTCGATACCCGCTGTAGTGCGCCTGGCAAGTGAACAACAACGCCTTGAACTGGCATTGATCGAAAACGTCCAGAGGTCGGACCTGGGAGCGCTCGAAACCGCCGAGGCTTACCAGCGCCTGGCAGATGAATTTGGGCTTTCACACGAAGAAATTGCCCAGCGGGTAGGCAAAAGCCGCGTCAGTGTAACCAACACCTTGCGCCTGCTCAAACTGCCCGAAGCGGTTCGCCAAGCACTGAGTGGTAGCTTGATTAGCGAAGGGCACGCGCGCGCCTTGCTTCAGCTCAATACCGCCCAGGCGCAGCTGGCAGTGATGCAAATCATCCTCGAACGCGGGTTGAACGTCCGTCAAAGTGAAGAACTGGTACGCAAATACAGCGGGGAGCGCCCGGCGCGTCCGGCGCCTGCTGCGCCGCTGCCTGAAATTCGCGCGTTAGAGGAACGTTTGCGTGAGCAATTAGGCACACGGGTGACCTTGCGGCACGGCAAAAAAGGGGGAACGGTGGTGATCCATTATTATTCCAATGAAGAACTGAATGCACTCATCGAACAATTATTAAGGGACTGACCATGCTACTCTACAACGCCACCATCTACACCCTGGATGCAGAAAAACCCAAAGTGGATGCTTTGGCGGTTCTGAATGGCCACATCCTGGCAGCGGGTAGCCGCGAAGAAGCCGCCGCCAGCCTGCCGCGCGGTTCGAAATCGATCGATTTGGGTGGAGCCACTGTGCTCCCCGGATTGACCGATGCCCACCTTCACTTGCAAAACTATGCCCTCACCCTGCAACGCGTGAACTGCGAAACCGAAAGCCGGGCGGAATGCCTGCACCGCGTCCAGGCGGCGGTTCAAAAAGCCCAACCCGGCGAGTGGATTCGCGGTCACGGCTGGAACCAGAACGTTTGGGAGGAAGGATTTGGCAGCGCCGACCTGCTTGATCAAATTGCCCCACAAAACCCGGTTTATCTAACTGCAAAATCCTTGCATGCCGGGTGGGCGAACAGTGCAGCGCTGCGCCAGGCGGGTATCCATGCTAACACACCAGACCCGGAAAACGGGCGTATTCAACGCACACTTGACGGTGCGCCAACCGGCATCCTGTTCGAATCCGCCATGGGGTTGATCGAAACCGCCATCCCAGAAGCCCCGCTGGTAGCCATCCGTCAGGCAATTGCAGATGCCCAAGCCACCCTCTGGTCTCAGGGCATCACCGGGCTGCACGATTTCGACCGCCGCACCTGTTTCATGGCGTTGCAACAGCTGGAGCAGAGCGGCTACCTCAAACTGCGTGTGGTTAAGAGCATACCGCTGGACGATTTGCCCCACGCTGCTGCGCTCGGCTTGCATACCGGTTTTGGCAGCCAATGGCTGCGTATTGGCTCGGTAAAATGTTTCGCCGACGGGGCTTTGGGACCCCAAACTGCCGCTATGCTGCAGCCATACGAAGAATCTGCTGGCGATGCTGGCCTCCTTTTCCTAGACTCGGAAGAGATATTCGAGATTGGTCAGCAAGCCGCCGAAAGCGGTTTAAGCCTGACTATCCATGCCATTGGCGACCGCGCCAACCATGAAGTGCTCACTGCCTACGCTCAATTGCGTTCTTACGAAACCAGCCAGCACCTGCCCCATCTACGCCACCGTATTGAACATGTCCAGGTACTTCACCCCGACCATCTCGACCAGCTGGCAGAACTGAACGTCATTGCTTCGATGCAGCCCATTCACGCCACCTCGGATATGGACATCGCCGACCGGTATTGGGGGACGCGGGCTCGTTATGCCTATGCCTTTAATACCTTGCTTGCCCGCGGTACACGCATGGCATTTGGTTCCGATGCGCCGGTGGAATCGCCAAACCCGTTTTGGGGCATCCACGCTGCCGTGACCCGCCGCCGCCAAAGCGGCTATCCCTCAACGGAAGGCTGGTATCCCCAGGAACGCATTGACTTGCTGCAAGCCCTGCAAGCCTACACCATCGGTGCAGCGTATGCAGCCGGTTGGGAAGACCGGGTTGGAAAATTAATTTCCGGTTATTACGCTGACCTGATTGTTCTGGATGACAACCCCTTCCAAATTGAAGCCGATCAACTATACACCTTACAGCCACGCCGCACAATGGTGGCTGGAGAATGGGTCTGGGAAAGGTAGCCCATGCAAAAACCCGCTGACGAGAGGAAACCCGCTCTGACGCCGGAAATCCTGGTGCCGCGCTTAGGCGATTACCTGGTCGAACGCGGACTGATCACCACCCAACAACTGCAAAGCGCCCTTCAGCACCAGGCTGTGTTACGCAAAACTCAATCCGAAGTGCCCCGCCTGGGCGATTTACTTGTCAACCTGGCAATGATCACCCGCAGTGAGCTGGATGAAGCCATCACCGAGCATGTCCTTCAACTTCGCAATGCACTACAGGAAACCAACCGGCAGTTGGAACAGCGCGTCAAAGAACGCACGGCTGAACTGGAAAAAGCGCTTCAAAAACTGTCCGAACTCAGCCAGCTCAAAGCCAATTTTATCGCCAACATTTCCCATGAGTTACGCACCCCGCTCACCCACGTGCGCGGTTACCAGGACCTGATGATCTCCGGGGATTTGGGTGAATTAAACGAGCAGCAATTGATGGCGGTGCGCACGATGCAAAAATCCACCGACCGGCTGGAACGGCTGATTGAGGACTTGATCCTGTTTGCCACCGCTGAGCGCACCCAACTGCCGGTGCAATGGCTGCCGGTCAACCTGCGCACTTTGTGCGAAGAGATCATCGCTCAGATCAGCCCCAAAGCACTCGATCACCAACACCAGTTGACCCTGAACGCCCCCAACGAAATACCGGACGTGTACGGAGACTACGAGAAGATCGGATGGGTGCTGCACCAGTTGATTGACAATGCTATCAAGTTCACCCCACCGGGCGGTAAAATCACCGTCGAGCTCGTCCCGGATGATTTGCATGTCACAGTACGAGTGATCGACACCGGCATTGGCATTCCACCCAACCGCTTGAGCGAGGTATTCGAACCTTTTCACCAACTGGACAACAGCTCCACACGCAAATACGGCGGCACCGGGTTGGGGTTGTCTCTTGCCAAGAAAATTATCGAAGCCCATGACTCATCGATCCAAGTCATTTCTGAAATGGGTAGAGGCAGCCGTTTTTCGTTTGCCTTGAAAAAGAAGCTCAACCCTTTCAGGGAGAAGTAACGGATGAACAGCAAACAGGTAATCCAACCTTTAACTCCAGAGATCTTTTTCCAGATCAGTCAGATATTCTGGGAAAAGAAAACCTGGCGCGAATCGATTGACCGCCTGGTGCAAATGATTCGTCCGTATTTCATCTTTGATAACCTGGTTGTCTACCTGAGTGACCCAATGACCCTCAATCTGGATGTAGCATACGCCAAAGCCACCGGGCGGGGCAAATCCGCCGAGGCAGACGTAGCCTGGGGTGAAATCATTGCCAACCGGGTAATCGAAAGCCGCCAGATTGTTCTGCAAGAGCCGGACGAAGCCCTGCTCGAAAATCGCCTGCACCGACCATACACTCTTGCCCTGCCGCTTGCGACCCCTAACGACATATTCGGTGCATTGGTGTTCATCCGTTTTGGCAGTCCGCCTTATTCCTCAGAACAGATCAAATTCGCTCACCATCTCAGCCGGATGTTATCCCTGCAATTGTTGCAGGAAAAACTAAAACGAGAACGTGATCACCTGGAATTTCAATACCGCGTTTTCCAGGTTCAGGAAGATTTCATATCCACCGTCTCACATGAATTGCGTACCCCGCTTGGTTTCATCAAGGGATACACCACCACCCTGCTACGCACAGACGCCAGGTGGGACGATAAAGCCAAGCACGAGTTTTTATCCATCATCGACAACGAAACCGACCGCCTACAGGATTTGATCGCCAATCTGCTCGATTCAGCCAAACTTCAATCCGGTCAGATTGTAATGAATTTTCAACAGGTGCGCCTGGAGTCATTGGTCAACGACCTGCTCACCCGCGTCAATCTGCACCACCCCGGAATGAAGATCATCACAGATATTCAGCAGCCAATTAAACCAATCCAGGCTGACCCCCGCCGCCTGATCCAGGTTTTTGAAAACTTGATTACCAACGCGGAAAAATACGCGCCTAACTCACCGGTTTATATTACAATCAAACCGGTAAAAAATGGCGTCAATGTAGATATCCGTGACGAAGGTCCTGGAATCGCCGAAAAATACCTGGAACGCATTTTTGA
>DAOUMN010000009.1:0-32289 GCA_034411135.1 Bellilinea sp. | reverse complement strand
ATTCTTGTTCTGTGAGGTGATAATCTCGGGCTTTTGGCATGCCCATAGTTTATCACGTTTGTTAAAGTACATTCGACTGATTACTTAGTTAATTTATATATAATAACTCTTGTAGATCGCCTGGGTGCCCCCCTCACCCCGGCGATCCACATTTAGTGGTCTAATGCCAAATTATTATCGGTATTTGGTAACGAGCCTGTGCTTCCCCTGTCACAGGCTCTTTTTTTCTCAGCGGCGTCCTGCGTACCGACCAATCAATCGTGCAACAAATTTCATCACGGCGGGGCGCAGGGTGATTTTTTCACCCAGCTCTGCCCGCTGTTTCCACACCGTCAGGCAAAAAAGCACCAGCCACACCCACAGGTTAAGTGGACTGGGGTGATACATCACCAGGAACGCGCCCAGACCCAATTGTGAAAAGGTCACCGCCCAACCGCTGTTCATCAGCAACGCATAGAAGAAAACCATCCATAATCCCAGGATCAGCGGGGCTTCGAACAGGGTTAAACCGGTCCACACCCCAAAGATAGCAGCCACTGCCTTGCCTCCCCGGCCACGCAAAAAAGGAGAAAAGGCATGCCCGAATACCGGTGCTGCTGCAATCGCCACCATCCATGCTAATTCATGCGTTCGGCTCCAGTACACCCATCCGACCGGGATGGCTGCCTTAAACCCGTCCAGAAGTATGCCCAACCCACCCCACCAGCCGCCGCCAGCTCGGATTAGATTAGTAGCACCTGGGTTGCCGTCTCCGTAGCGGCGGATGTCGGTACGCAGCACCAGCCTGCCCAGCAGCAGTGAATAGGGCACACTACCGGACAGAAAAGCAGCCGCCAGCCAAAGCAGCTCCAACGACACAATCATCCCTACCTACCCGGCTGTTACGGGGTTGAGACGGGCGACTTTCCAAAGAATGCCCGGTAGCAGCCCCAGTTTGCGCAGTGCGCCGGTGTGTGCGCGGTGATTGTATACATCATACTTGAGTGCTTCGATCTCGTCGAGGATGGCGGCGTAAAGCAGCGCCGCCGCACCTACCGCCGGCCGGGCAGCCCTGGATAGTAGCGCGATGCCGGGAAATGACTCGGCGTACAGTCGCCGCGCCCGTTCGATCTGAAATTTCATCAGCCGGACAAAGCGCGAATCGAACACCTGCCCGCGGATGTCCTCCAGCGTTAAGTCGAAACGCTCCAGATCCTCTAAGGGGAAATACACCCTGCCGCGCCGACCGTCCTCGCCCACATCGCGCAGAATGTTGGTTAACTGAAGCGCGATCCCCAGTTGAATGGCATAGGGTGCTGCCTGGGTAAACGTCACGCCCGGTGCCAACCCAATGATCGGCATCGACAACAGACCAACCGTCGAAGCTACGCGGTAACAATAACCTTGCAGCGCTTCCCAGGTCGGGTAGGGTTTAAAGTGAACATCCATGCACACACCATCGATTAATTCCTGCTCGTACTGCGGATTTACCCCATATTCGCGCCGGGTGAGTGACCAGGTATATAAAATTGGGTGGGCTTGTTTTTCAGGCGGCAGGCTGGCTTGTGTGCGCCAGCTTTCAATATCCGTCAGGCTGGCGTCTTCTGCATCCACCAGGTCGTCCGTCGCGCGGCAGAAGGCGTACAATGAGCGCACCGCCCGGCGTACCTTATTCGGCAACAGGGCGGTGGCAAAATAGAATGTTTTGGAATGTTCGCGGATGACTCTCTCGGTGGCGCGAAAAGCAGCAATCGGGTTCGAAATCACCGCGTCAAAATCAGCAGACTGCCACGATACCCGATTGCTACTCATAGCCCATTAGTCCCTAGCCAATCGATTCACAGATCAAATTCTCAGCAATTTTGGCGGAAGAAAGCACACCCGGAAGACCGGCGCCAGGGTGTGTTCCTGCCCCAACGAAATACAGGTTTTCGAATTCTTCGGAGCGGTTGTGCGGGCGGAACCAGGCGGATTGAGTCAGAATTGGCTCGACCGAAAACGCAGAACCCAGATAACTGTTGAGTGTATCACGGAAGTGGAGCGGATCAATGTAGTGCTCCGCTACCAGATTAGCACGCAGATCCGGCAGGTAATTTTCCTCCAGGAACTGCATAATCCGGTCGCGATACGGACGGGCAGCCTTGCTCCAATCGATTCCAGAGCCCAGATGAGGGACGGGCGAAAGCACATAGAAGGCTTCCATCCCCTCCGGCGCCATGCCCGGGTCGGTCAATGTAGGCATGTGAAGGTAGAGCGAGAAATCATCCGCCAGCACTTTCTTGTTGAAAATATCATCCAGCAACGGCTTGTAACGGCTGCTGAGGATAATGTTGTGGTGCGCCAGACGTGAATCGGTATAGCGCTTGCGAGTGCCAAAGTAGATGACAAACAACGACATCGAATAACGCATCGACTCGATCCGCCGGTTGGTATATTTGCGTCGAAAAGTTTCCGGGATCATAGAGCGATAGGTGGTGGCAACATCGGCATTAGAGACCACCGCATCCGCCGGGTAAAACTCCCCGTTGCGCAGGCGTATACCGGTCACCTGACGGTTTTGAACGGTAATTTCCGCCACATCGGCGTTCAAATGCACTTTGCCACCCAGTTCCTCGAACAATTTTGCCAGCGCCTGGACAATGGCACCGGTGCCGCCAATTGCATAATGCACGCCCCATTCGCGCTCCAAGTAATGGATTAGCGCGTAAATACTGGTGGTATCGAAAGGATTGCCACCCACCAATAGTGGATGAAATGAAAACACCTGGCGCAGAAAATCGTTCTTCACATATTGTGAAACATAGTTGTAAACCGAGCGATAGGATTGCAAACGGATCAGGTCCGGGGCGATCTTGAGCATATCGTTCAGTTTCAAAAAAGGCTTGTCTGCCAGCTCGATAAAGCCTTTTTGGAAAATGGCTTTGGTGGTCTGGATAAAGCGCTGGTAGCCCTCTTTATCCTCCGGACTCCAACGATCAATCTGCGAGAGAATGAATTGTGGATCATTGTTGTAATCGAACGCCTTGCCGGTATGATCAAAAATACGGTAAAACGGGTTGACCGGCACCATCTGAAAGTAGTCTTCCCGTTTTCGCCCGGCAAGCCGGAAGATATCATCGAACATGAACGGTGCCGTGATTACGGTTGGACCGCCATCAAACTTGAATCCATTGATTTCATAGACATAGCCGCGCCCGCCCAATTTATCGCGCCGCTCGAATATTTCAACATCCATGCCGTGGGCTGCTAATCGGACGGCCGTTGCCAGCCCGCCAAAACCCCCGCCAATTACGATGATGCGTTTCGACATGATTCCCTCCAATGAAAGTGAGTTCGGCAATGGTTCACCACCCCGAGATACCTGATTCTGTCATGAATACCCGAAACTGGCAACCGTTTGTAGAAGCTATGTAGAACCAATTTGCTGTTTCGTTACCCAGGAAAGTCCTTTCCACCCTTTGGCTGGCGCATGGTGTGTCAGAATATCGACAACCACACGAATAGCGCCCAGGGTCACCCCCGCAGTCGATTGCCCGGGGAAAACCGAATCCCCCACCAGCCAGGCGTTTGGCAACCCACTCCAGGGTCCTCGGGCGCGCAATAGACTTGTCTGGGCAAAACCGCCGACCATTCCCATCGGACGGCGGGTGAAATATTCGAACGATTTGGGCGTTCCCGGCAGTTGAAAGCGCACTGCCGCGCGGATTCCAGGAATAGCCATCTCTGCGGCCTGAAGCAATAGCTGCGTGTACGCTTCCCGCCGGGATGCATAGTCGTCATCCGTTATCCACCAATCCTGGACACGGGTATGGGTCGAAAGCGTGGCAGCCCGCATTCCCGCCGGAGCACGTTGCGGGTCATCGGCAGCGGACAGGGAAATGAAGACCGAATTACCTTCGCCCATAGGCTGTGCAGGATCTACCACCACTTGATAATGATCCGCGCGCAGATAACCCAGCAAATCCGCTTGCAAGCCCAGGTAGAGCGTGAAAGCGCCCCAGCCCGGCGGGCGGTGTTGAATCTCTCGCCGCAAGCGCGGGGGCGCTTCATCACCCAACACCCGAGCCAATCCCCATGGGGTCAGGTTAGCAACCACCCCATCAGCTTCCAGGGTAAGCCCCTTGGCAGTGCGCACGCCAATTGCCCGCCCATTGCGAGTGATGATCCGTTCAACCGGCTGGCGGTAAAGAATTTGACCACCGTGGTTGACAATCCAATCCGCCAGGGTTTTCGCCAGACCGCCAATGCCGCCGCGCACCTGGTTCACACTGCGCCGTGGCAGGTCGAGCGCAGCGCTGCCGTACAGCGCGTTGGCGTATCGGGCAGTGGTTTGCGCCGAAATGATCAGTTGAGCGTCCACAAAGGCACGCAAAAGTCGATCTGCATGGCGAGGTAACAGGTGCACCATACGCCGTAATCCAAAGGGCGCTGCCGCCAGCACCTGCGGGGTGAGCGCGCGCAGCAGACTGGCAAGGTCATGCAGCGATTGGGGCGGAAAGGGAAAATCTCCGGCTGAAACCTGCCAGGCCTGGTCCGCCAGCCATTCCTGAGCCTGCCAGAAAGACTCACAGCCCGGAAATTGCGCCTGGCGTTCAGCGCGCCACTGGCTGCGGTCTGACCACTGGGTCACGGCACGGTCACCAAGCACCACCACCCAGGCAGGGTCTGTGGGCTGAATGGGCCATTCGATTCCCAGCCATTCAGCAATCCGCGCGTGAGGGGCACCGGGAGCAAATCCTCCCGCCAGGGTCGCCCCGGCATCAAAGCGGTAACCCTGGTGAAAAAACGTGCCTGCCGAGCCACCCGGGTAAATATGCGCCTCCAGTACGGTAACCCGCATTCCGTGCTTGAGCAGCAACGCCGCGGCGGTCAAACCGCCCATGCCGGCGCCGATGATTACATAATGGGGAGTGCTTGCGTGAAGCATTTTTTACTTCCTGCCGGATTATTTAATTGTTTTCAAGAACCGGCGGGTGGCCCAAGCCCGGTAGGCAAACAAAAACCGCAAGCCAGGTTGGGAATACACCAGGCGAGTCCACCAACCAGCCACACCGGCGTGATGTTCGAATACAATGTGC
The DNA here is from genome assembly GCA_034411135.1 of Bellilinea sp. Taxonomy (GTDB): domain Bacteria; phylum Chloroflexota; class Anaerolineae; order Anaerolineales; family Anaerolineaceae; genus Bellilinea. The sequence continues at coordinate 27,232 of DAOUMN010000009.1, read as the reverse complement.
TCGTGGATACGGGTTTTATCCGCTCCCAATGGCTCGAAGCAATGGCGATGCCGCCAGAATTTGAGCGGACCCTCCACCTGAACATCGGTGAAGCCGTGCAGCCGGTCAACCTGTTCATGCACGGCTTTCCAGCGCACCGGTAAAGGACCCAACCACAGGATGAATTCTGCTGTCGAGCCTTCGCCCAGCGGCTGCACCGAGTGAAATTGAACCACCAATGGCGGCGGGGTCAGGCGGCGCAGCGCACGCGTGTCACGGTGGAAATCCGCCACAGCTGCCAGCGGCGCATCGACATCGAAGTGGTAGTGAAATTCAGCCATACACATCCTAGGTTAAACCTGCCGGCGGCTGGACTGCCAGTCGGCTTGCCCGTGCCGGTTGGTAGATGTAGCGATAGACATAGGTTGACAGCCAGACCAGCACCAGCGCCGAGAATACACCCGGCGCCCAACTACCCAGCGTATCGAGCAGCAGCCCGCCCAGAGTAGGCGAGAACACCCGCGTGAGACTCTCCAGTGAAGCTGCCAGACCAAGCGTCCCGCCCACTTCAACTGGTGAGACCGATTTGCTGATCGCGCTGTTAATGACCGTGTTCAACACGCCGCCTGCCAGCGCAACCGGCAGCAGATCCAGCATTAAGAGTGGAATACTGGTCACCAGCGCCCAACCAAGCAGTGCAACCGCCATCAGCACGGTGGCAGCAAAGATCAATGTTGGTTCACTAAAGCGGCGGGTCAATCGCCCGATTAGCACGCCCTGCACCAGCGCAGAAAGCACACCCACGTAAGTTAGCAGGTAACCGGTCTGTTGCGCATTGATATTCAGGCGCTGCAAACCCCACAGCGCAAAAATAGTCTGAAAGGTTGAGAAAGCAATCGCAAAGAAAAAACGAGTGTGAAGCAAGGGACCAACCACCGGACGACGCAGCGCCGTCAGCATGGCAGCCAGAGTGACTGCCGGGCGGCTGCCATGCGCCAACGCTGAACGTTTTTCCGGGCTGAGCGATTCGGGCAGCCACATCCAAACCATTACCACATTGATCGCGGAAAGCCCCGCTGCAGCAAACGAGGGAATGTCGAATCCCCAGCGGCTGAGAAAACCACCGATAGCCGGACCGAGAATAAAGCCCAGCCCAAAGGCAGCGCCGATCAAGCCCAAACCGCGGGCGCGGTTGCTTTCATCGGTTACGTCCGTAATGTATGCCTGTGCAACGCTGATGTTGCTGCCGATAATGCCCGCCAGGATTCGCGCCGCGAATAACATCCACAACTGGGTTGCCAGCCCAAGTAGAACGAAACTGAAGATATTGCCCACCAGGCTGATCAACAGCACGGGACGGCGGCCAAAACGATCCGATAAGCGTCCAAAAATGGGCGCAGCCAGGAACTGGGCTGCCGCATAAACCGCCACCAGCAAGCCAATCTCGAAAGGACTGGCATCGAACTGGCGAGCGTAATAGGGCAGCAGAGGCAGGATCAGACTGAAGCCCAACAAGTCAATGAAGATGATCAAAAAAACGGTCGAAAGCGCTTTATTTTTAAACATAATTCTTCCGTAATTTCAGTTGGTTCAACAATTTGCGCCTGACTTTGCAATCAGGCGCGAAAAATTTTAGCGAGCTCGAGCCGGTTTCGCCGCTCAGCGATTCGGCGCCTCTCCCATCAACAAACGCTCGATGCGACTGACCACGTCCGCCGGATTGCCATTCAGGTACACCGCCGGCACGCTTTCCGGCAGCTGGTGATCATAAAATGCCTGCCCACCCAGCACAATCATTGGCTTGGGCTCCGGCAAGCCGCGGATCACATCCGGCAGACCGCTCAACTGCGCCGCCGCCTCTTTGCGAGTGGCGGTAAATAACATCAAGCGCGGATGAATGGGTTGCAGTGCTTCTTCCAGCCGGTCGAGCGGTAAATCCTGACCGAAATACTTCACGTCCCAGCCACGCCAGCGCAGCATCACCACCAGCATCAACAAGCCAATCTGGTGTAGTTCGCCCGGTGCGCAGGCAGCCACCACCACCCCCGGGCGCGAAGGCGGCGCCGAGGCTGATAACATGCTCATCAAATACTGCATGCAAAATTGAGTGGCATAATGCTCCACCGCAATTGGTAAATCACCGCGGTGCCAACGCTCGCCCAGCTCAACCAGCACCGGCGTGATGATTTCAACCAGCACCTGATCGACCGAATACAGCGAAAATGCCCGCCGCAACACTTCGGTTGCGCTGTCTTCATTGAAGTTTTGCAGAGCAGTCAGGAATTGTCTGGAAAGCGCATCCAGCGAGGCAGGTCGCTCCGGTTGGGCAGCATACCCTTCTACCAGCGGGTCCTTGCCCATCGAACGCAGCTCGTGTAAATAATCCACTGCCCGGCCTATGCTCATTCCTGCATCGACATGTTGTTTCAGCCATTGCAGCAAACGCAGGTCGTACTCGGAATACAGCCGGTAGCCCTGGTCACCACGCGACGGACGCGGTATTCCGTAGCGCCGTTCCCAGGCACGCAGGGTCACCGGCAGCAATCCAACCAACCGGGAAACCGCCTTGATATTGTAAACCGGTACGTACTGCGGATTGCTGAGCATCGGATCATCCATACCTAAAGTTACCTTTATTGTTTCCACATCCACCACCTGATTCACCAATAATATAAACAAAGCGCATGATTTTCAACCCTGAGGCATGCTTTGTACAATCTTTTTACACCTTCCTGGCTTACATGGCTTCAGCAACCGCCGGGCGAGGGGCAGACTTTTTGCCTTGCGCTAGCAGGTCGCGGATTTTATCCAGCGCCTGGTCGAGGGTTTCGCCCAGGAAAATTCCGCCAATCTGGGTGCGCAACTGAGGCTTGAGGTTGAATGCCTGGCCGCCAAAGCCAAACAATGGTGTTGGGCGCAGACGGTTGACCTTTTCCTGCATGCGCTTGAGCTCCATTGCCGAGGATTCCAGGCTGGCGCTCAAGATCAGCATTGCCGGCTTCTCAAAGCGTGAATAATCCACCAGGTCGTCCAGGGGAATATCCGGACCGAGATACTCCACCCGATACCCTTCGCTGCGCAGCAACACAGCCATCATCAACGCCCCAATTTCATGCTGTTCGGTGGGTGCACCTCCAATGAGGATGTATGGCGCGCCGCGCCGCGAGGGATAGGCTTGCAGCAGGTGGAGCAACTTGCCGCGCAGGTAGGCGCTGGCAAAATGCTCGGTGGTAATGCGAATATCGCCACGGTACCAGGCTTCGCCAATTTCGACCAGCGCCGGGGTTAATACCTGGGTACAGATGGTTTTTAGATCAAAACTGGAAAGCACCTCCTTCATGATCTCACCGCTGCGTGCTTCGTCGTGCTTGATCAGGGCTTTGTACAGTTCCACGGCGTATACATCTGGCGGCGTTTCCGAACGCATGCGTTCCAACGACGGTCCGCTGGGCACAGCATCGGGCCAAATGCCGTTGCGGGTCATATTGCGCAATTCTCCAATTGCGCTGCTGATCGATACACCTTCGTCGATCCGTTTTTTAAGCCAGCGCAAAATTGCCACATCACGATCCGAATACAACCGGTAGCGGTTGTCCGAGCGGTGCGGATTAAGAACCTCGTGACGCCGCTCCCACGCTCGCAGGGTTACCGGACGAATGCCCGTTTGGCTAGCCACCGCCTTGATGGTGTACTTGGGGTCATCGGGAAAATCAGTTATCGAAGTCATGCCGGGTTCCTCTCTTTGCCATAGCGTGCAAATTTTTTATCCAACCATCCCTGAGGCATCTGATTGCACAAATTATACGAACATTGTACATGTAGATACTATAGCAGGTTTTACAAGGGTTGTACAGCATCTTTGTACAATTCTAATACAACTCTAATCTTTTCCAACTAGAATGTTACCCCCATCCCGATTGGAATCGGAGCAAAACGAATCGAACATCCTCAATCGGCATGATTTTTTCAAATACGAGCAGACAGATAGAAAGCAATCCGGAAGGTGTTAAACCGCGATCAGCCGCATAGGCAGCCCGCCATGTGGGCGTAGTGTCACTAGTGGATCCACCTTAATCTGGCTATGTTCGGGCAGCTCCAGCCGGAAGCGCTGCGAGACCGCCGCGAGGATCAGTACTCCCTCGATAATGGCAAAATAGTTGCCGATGCACAATCGCGGACCACCACCAAACGGAATGTACGCATAGCGCGGCACGTTCTTCTCCCTGCCTTCCGCAAATCGCTGTGGGCAAAAGGCTTCTGGCTGTTCCCAGAACTGCGGATGGCGATGAATTACGTATGGGCTGATTACAATCAGCGCTCCTGCAGGGATGTTTTGTCCGTCGAGCGTGTCCTCGCTAACCGCCTTGCGAGTGATCAACCAGGCAGGAGGATACAAACGCAGCGCCTCGGAAAACACCTGACTGGTTAAGCTCAGTCGCTCCAGGTCGGTATAAACGGGCATGCGTGTTTCTGCAACCTTTAGCACTTCGGCGCGCATTTTCTCGCCAATCTGCGGGTGCTGCGCCAGTAAATACCACGACCAGGTCAGCGCACTGGCGACTGTCTCATGACCGGCGATCAGCAAGGTGATCATCTCATCGCGTACCTGTTGATCGGTCAACGGCATGCCGCTGGCTTCGTCTTGCGCTGCCAGCAGCATACCGAGCAAATCATCCTTTGGCTCGCCGCTGCGCCGCGCAGCAACAATATCCAATACAGCCTGATCCAATTGGCGCAATGCGCGCTTAAAGGCAAGGTTTTGGGGGGTTGGAAACCAATCGGGCAGGGCGAATGGGTTTTGCGCCCTGTAAATGACGTGATCCAGCGCCGTCAGCACTGCACTGGTCAGGCGCGGCGCATTGGTGCGTAGATCGATCGAAAAAAGTGCTTTTCCCACGATCTCCAGCGTCACCGCCATCATTTCACGGTCGATATCCACTTCACTGCCCGGCGGCAGATGCTGCCAGCGATCAAGCATCGCCTCCACCGCTGGAAGAATCACCTGATCAAGATTAGCCAGCCGGGTACGCGAAAAAGCAGGCTGCTCCATCCGGCGGTGACGCAGCCAGTCCTCTCCATCGCTGGTCAGCAACCCGCGCCCGGTGACGGTCGCCAGGGTGTTATATTGAATGGTATCTTTGCTGTAATTGTAATGATTATCCTGCAGCACGCGGCGGATAAGGTCGGGATGGTTGATGAAGAAAACCTTCGTCTTCCCCAACGCAAACCCGACCAGATCGCCATAGCGCTGCGCACAGGTGTGTAAAAAATCGGGGGTGTCTTTGCGAATTTGATTCAGGTGCGGGAGCAGCTCCTTGCCGGTCAGTATATGCATGGTCAGCCCTTAGGGAGTGGGATTTTCCCAGTAACGTACCTGGTCAACTTTGATGGTGAAATTGGCAGTATCCCGCGCACCAACGAACACCCCAAAATAACCCTTGGGAAAAGTGTTATCTTTGACTTCACCAACCAATTCACCGTTGGCGTACACAATCAACCGGTCGCCAATAGCCATCAAACCCAGCCGATTGGTTTGGTTGCTGCCAGCCTTGATGACCGCCTTGGCGGTCCACGGGATCAGATTGACCATTTCACCGTTTGCGCCTACGCTCGCATTCCAGCGGCGCAGCGAAACCTTGCCGTCGCAAGTCAAGCCCAACAGATACCCCCGATCGGGATTGCGGCTCTCCGGCACGCGGACAATCATCCCGTAACGGTCGTTCGCCGAGCAATCATCTGTTTGAAAAGTCATTTCGAGGTAAAAATTGGTCAGCTCGGGCCAGGTCAGCCGCCAGCCGTCGGTGGTACTCAAGCCTTTCAAGTACATGACGCCGTCGCTGAAGCCAATATCGGTGAACTTATCGCCACCGGTCGGCCAGTTGTTGTCCCGATCCATATTGTCCACCCAGGATGGATTCCCCAGCCGGACAACGGGGTCGTTGGGCGAGGGGGTGAAAGCCAGCGTGGCGGTTGGCTGCTGGGTGGGAGTTGGGCTGGGCTGCGCGGTTTCGGTTGGCAGCGGGGTTGCCTCCGGCGCGGCGGTAGTCGGAGAAGGTTCTGGCTGCTTAATTTCCTCGGTCGGCTGTGCCTGAGTCTCGGTTGGCTGGATGGTCGGCAGCGGCTGGGTCGGTTCTACCAACACAGGGCTGGTTGCGGTGGGCATGGTGGTCAGGATGGCAGCCACTTGAGTTGCCATGGTGGATTCATCGGGCGTGGGCATCGGTTGCAATAACCCGCCGCAGCCTGCCAGCAAAATCATTGTAAAAATCAGGGGAATGATCTTTTTCATGGGATTTCCTTTTTCAGTGTAATTACGTGATGGTAGTGAACACCACAGGATTCAGACGCAAAAAACAACACCCCGGTTCCCAAAACGAGATTGGCTTAGGAAATCAAGCTTTGTAGCCTATCTGGCGCAGAAAATTCTTGCGCCAGGCGATATCTTCCTCCCCTTCCACGCCTTTGGGACTGAATCCATCCACCACGCCGAGGATACCGCGCCCCTGATCGGTTTGCGCCACAATCACCTGGGTTGGATTGGCTGTAGCGCAGTAAATCCGGCACACTTCCGGGACGTTCTGCACCGCCTTGAGCACGTTAATCGGGAAGAATCCATTGCCCAGGAATAAAATAAAGGCATGACCTGCACCCAGTGCCAGGGCATTCGTTCGCGCTAATTCGATCATCTGCTCATCCGTGCCACTCCAACGCACCAGGCATTTGCCCGAGGCTTCACAAAATGCCAGACCAAAGCGGATGCCCGGTACGCTGCTGACCAGCGCTTCGTGCATGTCTTCCACGGTTTTGATAAAGTGCGCCTGTCCCAGGATGAAATTGATCTCCTCCGGTTTTTGAATGGTGACCAGTTGAAGTTCCATTTTTTTGCTCCTTGCAAAGTTCAAAGTGCAGTATCATTGTCCTAATCCAGAACCTGTTCGAAGCCCAACCCTTTCTGGATGTATAACGGGTATCCAACCGACCGCTCATGCGATCCAATTAATTGTACCCACAAATGGTAAAATTTACCCGCCTCGGGTGAAACGATTGCGCGGGAGATGCTAATAATAAGAATGAACAATCAGGATACGCCGCGGGTCTACCGCTATTTCGATTGGGTGATGGCGCTGTTCGTCACCGTATTGATCGTCAGCAATATCGCCTCATCCGCCAAGATCATTGATTGGGGTGTATCCCTCGCTGGGCTGCGCCTGGCATTCGACGGCGGCACGCTGTTATTCCCCATCTCCTACATTTTTGGGGATGTGCTGACCGAGGTATACGGTTTCCGCCGCGCCCGACGGGTGATCTGGACCGGATTTGCCATGTTGGCGCTGACCGCCCTGGTGTTGTGGCTGGTGCGGGTTATGCCTGGCGAATCGACCTGGCAGGATTATGCCGGGCAGTCCGCCTACGAAGCCATTCTCGGCGGGGTTAGCAGTGGTGGAATTGTGCTGGCTTCATTGGTGGCATACCTGGCTGGCTCGCTGAGCAATTCGATCGTCCTGGCACGCTTGAAAGTGCTCACCCGCGGGCGCTTCCTGTGGTTACGCACTATCGGCAGCACGCTGATCGGCGAGGGGGTTGATACAGCTATCTTTATTTTCGTCGCCACCCTGGCAGGCGTTTTTCCGTGGACGTTATTCGCCAGCCTGGTACTAACCAACTATATCTTCAAGGTGGGCATCGAAGCCATGATGACACCATTAACATACCGCATTGTCAACGCGCTCAAGCACGCCGAGAACGAAGATTACTTCGACACTCACACTCGCTTCACGCCATTTGCAGTGAACTAGGTTTTGCCGCCGATCACCACCACGTACTCGCCGCGGATCGGTTCTTTGGTAAACAATTCCACCAGCTGCGCCAGGCTGCCGCGGTACACCGTCTCGAACATTTTGGTCAGATCATTGGCAACCGCCGCCGGGCGATCGCCATACACAATCAACGCATCCGCCAGAAACGCCCGCAACCGGTAAGGGCTTTCGTAAAAAATCAACGTGTGCGGACTGTCAGCATCCACCGCCAAAAAGCGCTGCCGCGCGCCGCTCTTGCGCGGTGGAAAACCGCGAAAGGTGAAACTATGCACCGGAAGCCCGGAAAGCACCAGCGCAGCAATCAGCGCAGTTGCGCCAGGGATGACTGTCAGAGGGTAACCCGCATCGATCACGCTGCGCACCAAAACATAGCCCGGGTCGGAAATCGCTGGCGTGCCGGCGTCGGTAAGCAGGGCAAGGCTTTTTCCCTCTGCGAGCAGATCGAGTAGGCGCGGCAGGGTGCGCTGCTCATTGTCCTCACGAAATGAAATCTGCGGTTTTCGCAGTTCAAAATGCTTCAAAAGCAAGCCGGTTTTTCGAGTATCCTCACTGACAACATAGTCCACGTTGCGCAGCGTTTCCAACGCACGCTGCGATATATCGCCCAGGTTGCCAATTGGCGTTGCGACCAGATAAAGCATAACCAGACAAATCCGGCTTATTCGATCACAATCCGGCTCAGATCTTCAGCCGGTGTGGGGTAACGCATGTCGAGTTTCTTCAAGGCACCGACCAGCACCTGGGCAATGACCAGGTTGCGATACCACTTTTTATTAGCCGGGACGACGTACCAGGGGGCGTAATCGGTGCTGGTTTTTTCGAGCACGTCCTGGTAGGCTGCCATATACTCGTCCCAGCGGGCACGCTCCTTCAGGTCGCCGGGGTTGAATTTCCATTGCTTGGTCGGATCGTCCAGACGAGCTTGCAGACGTTCCTTTTGCTCCTGAGGATCGATGTGCAGGAAGAATTTGAGAATTAACGTACCCTCCTCGACCAACAGCCGTTCGAAATCATTGATTTGGGCATAGCGGCGCTTCCACACCGCCTCCGGCACCAGACTGTGAACACGCACCACCAGCACGTCCTCGTAATGACTGCGGTTGAAAATGACGATTTCCCCCTTGCCGGGCGTCTGACGGTGCACCCGCCACAGGTAATCGTGGGCAAGCTCTTCGGGCGTGGGGACTTTGAAGTTCGCCACCCGCACCCCTTGCGGGTTGACGCCTTCAAAGACATGACGAATGACGCCGTCCTTGCCGCTGGTATCCATGCCTTGCAACACAATCAATACCTTGTGTTTGTTCTCTGCGTAGAGCAGTTCCTGTAGCGCTTCTAGTTCAGTGTTCAATTCCTGCAGGCGCTCTTTGCCTTCATTTTTACCTTGGTCATATTGCGAGGTGTCGCCAGCGTCCCAGTCCTGCAAACGCACCTTTTGTCCTTGTCTGATTCGATAACTTTCCATCACACCACCTCCTGTTGGTTTTCGCGCCGGTAAATCCGTTTTGGCTTCACCCGGATCACATTGATTATAGCCTGAACCGACGCACATGCACCCGCCCAGCACGAAAAGAGGTCCTGGCTCACGCTGCCAAAACCTCTTTTTCTCGCTCGACAAGAGCACCGCCTACGGACGGGCAACAAAATCAAAGGTCAATTTGACCTGGTCTTCGGTGTTCAAAATGCCAATAATCGAGATTGGTCCAACGCCAAAATCACTCATTAAAAGTGTGGTTGTGGCAGTGCCAGACAAGGTGTCCCCATCCAGCCGGGCAGAGATATCGAATGTCACCTCGCGGGTGGTCTCGCGGACGGTCAGGTCGCCTACCACCTTGAAGCTGTAGGGAGTGGCTTCGCTGTAGGTTTCTGGCAATCCCTCGACCCGCAGCGGCTCAAAGCGGGCAATCGGAAAGCGCGCCGATTCCAGCCACTGGTTGCGAATGACACTGTCACGCCGCGAAGAATCTGACTTGAACTGGCTGATATCCACCTCGATCACACCAATAGAGCTTTCCAGAGGGTTTGCCAGGTTGGCATTGATTTCTCCGCTCACCTGGGTGGTTACCCCGACTGCCACGGCAAAACGGTTGTTCTGGTTGAGGAAGGTCTCACCTACCTCGTAGGTCACTCTGGATTCACCCGGAACGATGCGAAAAACCCTGAACTGTCCGCCCCCCGCCGGAGTGATTTCTTCCGGTGTCGGTTCGGTGGTTGGTTCACTGGTCGAAGTTTCCACCGCCGGTGGTTGGGTGGCGGTCGGTGGCACTTCCGTCGGCTGCGCCAATTGTGATGTTGGAGAAGGTTGAACGGTGGGGGCTGCATTACAAGCCGCCAGGATGAAGATCAACAGGGCAAACAAAACGCCGGTGTGTTTTATCATATTGAGAAGTCTCCTTTTACTCCTGAGGTTTGCTCATCTGCTGCAAATTGTGATTCAGGAATAAAACAAAGTCTATCCCAATTATATTAATTGAACATGAAAAAATCTAATGTTGAACAGTTTTTCTTAGCCCAGTTCCTGCCTGCCAGCCAGCGCACGCAGTAGCGTGTTTTGATCGGCGTACTCCAGATCGCCACCCACCGGCAGTCCGCGCGCCAGTCGGGTGATACGCACCCCGCTGGCAGCCAGCTGCTGCTGAATGTACAACGCGGTCGCATCGCCTTCCATGCTCGGGTTGGTCGCCAGGATAACCTCACGCACTTTACCGCTGCGCACCCGCTCAATTAATGGTTTGATGCGCAAATCATCGGGACCGATTCCCTCAATGGGGGAAAGCACGCCATGCAGCACATGATAGCGACCAAAGAATCCCGCTGTGCGTTCCAGCGCCAGCACGTCCAGCGGCTCCTCGACCACACAGATAACCCCCTCCTCGCGCTGGGAACTGGCGCACACATCACACAAATCCTGGCCAGCACGGGTAATGTTGTAACACACCTGGCACAGCCCGGTGTCGGTTTTCAGCGCCAACAGAGCCTCCGCCAGCGCGCGGGTAACCTCCTCCGGAGCGCGTAACAGGTAAAATGTCAACCGCGAGGCGGTTTTGGGACCTACCCCGGGCAGGCGCTCGAACGCCAGGGTTAAATTCTGAACCGCTTCGGGCAATATCGGCATTTATGCGCCTCGATTTACATCCCCAACCCAGAAAGCCCGCCTGCCAATGGACCCATACGCTCTTCTGCCATTTTTCGCGACTGGTCGAGCGCCAGGTTGACCCCACTCAGGATCAGGTCCTGGAGCATTTCGGCATCAGCGTCCTTCAATAAATCAGGGTCAATTTCAATTGCGGTGCACACCTGGGCACCGGTCATGGTTACCTTAACCGCTCCTCCACCAACGGTAGCGGTCACGGTTTCGATTTGCAATTGCGCCTGGGCAGCTTCCATTTGCTCCTGCAATTTCCGGATTTGCGCCATCATCCCGCCGCCGCCTCCCAGCGCGCCGCCGGGCAGCCCCCGGTTCATTCCTTTGCCTTTTCCCATTCATTCCTCCTTACTTTAACCATTACCCGCCGTAAATTCCGGCGGCTTATTCTTTCTGCACAATTTTCCCACCCAGGCTGAGCGCCGTGCTGACCATTCCGTCCGCTTCGATGTCGGCATCCAGCGCCAGGTTGCTGCCCTTGCCACGCACCACTACGCAGTTTATCGGCAGATCGATCCCTAACACTTCCTGGATCGCCTTGCGGGTGATTTTCACGTTATTGTCCTTCTCCATCATAGATTTGAGCACTTCACTGCCAAAACCGAGCTGCAGCACACCGTTTCGCAGCATGATTGACTTGCATGAGTTGAGCAGTCCATCCGCCGGAACGCTATGCAGCTTGACCCGTTGGCGGATCTTCACCCAGTGATCGAGGATGGTTTGCAGTTCGATCTCACCCGTCCCACCATCTGTCTTGGCAGCAACCGCGTTTTCCCCGGCAGCCTGAGATGGAGGGAGTTCGGCTGGCGCAGGTGCTGGCACCTTTTTTACGGCAGGCTTGTCATCACCCGCTGGAGTGGCTTTTTCCACCCCGGCGGGCGGGGCAGTTGTCGGTTGAGCCTGGGACACAGCCGAGGATTTTTCTTCGACCGGCACAGATGGCTGGATTGCTTCCTCTTGAGTGATGATCTGCGCCAGGGCAAGCTCAAGCGGCAGGGCTGGCTGCCACCCGCTGCGTGGGTCGCTGGCAGCCGCATTGAACGCCTGTATGCAAGCCATCAGGCGCGGCAGACTAAAGCGGCGGGCATGCTCCGCCATCTGCGCCTGCTGTTCGGCAGTGGCTTCGATCATCGCGCTGTTACCCAGCTTGACCAGCAGTAGGTTGCGGCAATACTCCACAACCTGACGAGCGTACTGGCGCGGGTCGCTGCCGCTGTCTAGCGCGACATGCAGGCTGCTGAACGCACTGGAGGGTTCACGCTGCAACAACGCCTCGACCAGTTGGATGACCGACTGGCTGGCAGCCGTACCGAGCACCTGTTGGGTCAGCCCCAACCCAATTGGCTCGCCGGTGGAGGCAAGCTGGTCGAGCAGCGAAATCGCATCGCGCAGGCTGCCTGTCGCCTGACGGGCAATCAGGGTCAATGCATCCTCATCGACCTCGACGCCTTCCTGCTGGCACAATGCACGCAAATGCTCAACGATCATGCGCACCGGAATGCGGCGGAATTCGTGCCGCTGACAGCGCGAGAGCACCGTGGCGGGAATTTTATGAATCTCGGTGGTTGCCAGAATGAATATGGCATGCGGCGGAGGCTCCTCCAGCGTCTTGAGCAATGCATTGAAAGCCGCGGTGGACAACATGTGCACTTCATCGATAATGTATACTTTGTACCTGCCCTGTGAAGGGGCAAAGTTGATCTTGTCACGCAAGTCACGCACGTCATCTACGCTGGTATTGGATGCGGCATCGATCTCGATCAAGTCGAGAAAGCGCCCGTTGTTAACCGCCTGACAGTAATCGCAGCGATCGCACGGGCGGTCGGCAGCTGATTCCGCCTGACAATTGACGGCTTTTGCCAACAGACGCGCAGTGGTGGTTTTTCCAGTCCCGCGCGGACCGGCAAACAGGTATGCGTGCCCCACCCTCTGGCTGCGAATGGCATTCTGCAGCGTCAGGATGACATGGTCCTGCCCGACCATCTGTTCCCATAAACGAGGACGCCATTTTCGATACAAAGCTTGTGACATGGAGTATCCCACTTTCCAATCCACTACCGGATCATCATCCTGCCTGCCCGTTGCAATTCGATCGGCAGATTAATTGCCGGAAGATGGAAACAAGCCGCAGGGGCTGATAAATTGTACTGGAAAATTCGCCGATTGATGTGTTGAACAATCTCATTCCAGGGGGTTAAATCTGGGTCAAGTACTTGCGGCTGATCCGCCAGAAGCTCACTCCGCAACCGGGCGATGGCTTTCTCCAATACACGCCGTTCCTCGATCCACGGCAGGCTGAATCCGTTGCTGCGCAGCAGATGATACGCCATGCGCCACGCTTCCGGCTCGTAAGGGTTGTCCTCCAGCACCAGCGGTTTACCACTGCCCGGCAAATTGTCGAACACTCCCTGCATCTGGGCAGCTATAATCTTTTCCTCGGCAATCCGTTCAAACACCTGCATTCCAACTCCAACCATTAATTCTCATGGGATTGAGTAACTGGCACGCAGGTTGCCCTGCCAGTCGGTGAGCGAGACAACATCACCTGCCCGCCAGACAGGCTGCCTGCCCCCCCAGAATAATTCCATCACCGTATTGATCCCTTCGCGGCTGTATAAACGCACCGAACCGTTTTTGTTAAGCACCAGGTCGGGAAAAGTATATTCAGCGCCGCGCCCGTTACTCAATTTCCAGCCGTTTAATTGCAATTCACCCTCGCCAACCCGGCGCAACACCAGGACTTCGTTTTGCAAATCACCTGCCCCGATGACCGTCTCGATCAGGATTACGGGTTCTTCCAATGGCGGTAGGGTAGCTTGAACGGGTGGGGCGCCACCCTGAGCATTGTTTTGCGCTGGCTGCGCTTGTAGCGGGTTAAGGCTGCCCGCGGCGGGCAAAACCGGTCGCTGGGTGCGATCCCAGATGATCAGTACGGTCAGCGTGGTTGCCGCCGAGATGAGCACGTTGAGCAACAGGAAGGGAAGTACGCGTTTCCAGGATCGCATAATCGCCTTTCGACCAAAGTAAAGATGATACTGGTAGAGCCGATATGTTGAATCATAGCACATTTTTCCGGTAAAATCAGGCACGGAGAACGCACCATGCCTTTCCTGATCGACGGTCACAACCTGATTCCGAATATTCCCGGCTTGCGGCTGGATAATCCGGATGATGAAAAACAATTGATCCGCCTGCTGCAAGCCTTTTGCCAGGTTAAAAAACAGAAGGCAGAGGTGTTCTTCGACCGCGCCTCGTTGGGCAGCGCTGGACGGCAGACGCACGGGTTGGTCAGCGCTTATTTTATTGTGCGCACCTCCAGTGCAGACCAGGCAATTCGCGCCCGGCTGGTTCAACTGGGTAAGACGGCGCCCAACTGGGTGGTGGTCAGCTCCGACCACGAAGTACAATCCGCGGCGCGCATCGCTGGGGCAAAGGTAATGAGCGCCGCCGAATTTGCCAGCCAGCTGCTTGCCAGCCAGCGCCGCCGTTCCGGCAGTGAGGAAAAACCTCAACCCGACCCGGCGGAAAATGAGGAGTTATTGCGCCTTTTCCGACAGGGGAAAAAACCACCTCCTTTATAAGAAAACTCTTATACATTTTTAATACAATTTGGACTAAATTAGTGTATATTACCAATGACACCATTATTTACTGGTAACTGGTGTCTTCCATCTCACAGCCAGCTCAGTATGTCCCCCCCATGCTGAGTAACAGGCTAGAGGTGGAGTTCCCTCCCTGAGGATCGCCAGGCGTGCCCCCCCACGCCTGGCGGTTCGTTTACAACGGAATGCCCGAAGGTCAGTTGCCCTCTTGACTGGCAGGATTTTTTTGGCTATTATATTTAGTGTAAATGTATTTTTTATAAATATAAATCAGCCTGTAATTACAAAGAGGATCAACCATGCAACCCCTGTCACCCGCGGCATTTTCAATTTTGTTGGCGTTAAAGGATAGCGAAAAACACGGTTACGCCATCTTGCAGGATGTCGAAACACGCACCCGCGGCAGCGTCAAGCTGCTACCCGGCACGCTCTACAACTTGCTCAAGCGCATGTTGGATGAAGGATGGATCGAGGAGTGCGGCGAACGTCCCGATCCGTCTATGGACGACCAACGCCGCCGCTATTACCGCCTGACCGGGCTGGGCGAGCAGGTCGCCAGCCGGGAAGCCCGCCGCTTGCGGGCGCTGGTCACATTTGCCGCCCAACAAGGTTTGCTGACAGAGGGGGGTAACACGCATGACACTTGACCCGTTCCAGCTCTCCGCTTGGGTTTACCGACGCCTGTTGAAAACCTATCCAGCAGGATTTCGAGCGCGGTTCAGCGCTGAAATGATGCAGGTATTTAGCGCTATATGTGAGGAGAATTTTACTCTTGCAGGCTGGCGCGGACTTGCTCTGCTTTGGATGCACATGCTGCCTGACTGGCTGGGCAGCCTGTTGGCGCAGTGGTGGGCAAGCCCGACCTGGCGCAAAAAAGGAGGTATTATGCAGACCGACTCAAAAGAAGTCACTTTTGGCTTGGTGCCGCTGACCATCCCGCAAACACTGCTCGCGTTGCTTCCCTTCCTGCTGTTTGGGCTGGCCAGTCTGGCAGACCGGCTGGTTTTGCGTTCAGCTGCCGATGCGCTGCCACTCTGGCAGGCTGTGCTGATTAATCCCTATCTCTTATTCAATGGACTGGTTCTGCTTGGGCTGGCAGCCGGTATCATCGCCGGTTTTCCGCGCTGGGCACTCAGTTATTTCGCCTGGGCAGTGCTGTTTGCCTGGTGGTGGACACCAATGCGATTTTCCGGGCTGGAGCTGGGTGGGAAGATCTGGCTACCCTTGTTGACAGTGATCACGGTTGCCCTGCTCATCCGACGTTCTCTGTTGCCAGCACGTGCAATTGCCGCCAATCTATGGCGCGACCTGACCCTGTTTCCTTTTGCTCTGTACGTCTTATATGCCTGGGTATTCCTATTGGCAGACGAGAACCACAACCCTTATTTGTTGGTTTTCATTGCGGCAAACACGCTGGCATTGAGCGCTGGTGCATGGGGTTTCTTTCGCGTCTCAAACCCACTCATGCGCGTCCTGGCTTTGATTGCCGGGCTACTTGCCGCTGCGCTGCTCGAAGCCATCAACAACGCCACCTGGGATTACCGCGCATATTATGGGCTACCGTCTGCCGAGGAGGGCATCAACGTTGCCGGGATGGGCTTGCTGGTTATCATTCCGGCTTTGATGATTGTGTTTGGGTTGCTGGCGCGCTGGCGCCTGCGGGGCGCTGCTCTTTAACCGCTTTGCAAGCCTGGTCGCCTCTTGACAAGCGACTCATTTCGTTCTATAATGCAACCGGTTGCAAAAAGCGTGATAAGATGAGCCCAAAAACTGTCCTTACCATTGCCGATATCGCCCACTTGGCTGGCGTATCCAAGTCAACCGTCTCGCGCGCGTTGAACGACAGCCCGCTGATCAGCGCCGAGACCCGCCAGCGCATCCGCGAAATCGCCCGCCAGCACCAATTTCAGGTTAACGTGCCTGCCCGCCAGCTTAGCCGTCGGCAGAGCAATACCCTGGCATTTGTCACCCACGCCGCCTGCGCCCAGGATTTTTCGGTTGCCGACCTGTTCAGCCTGGAGATCATGGGCGGCATTTCGAGCGAACTGGCAGCCAGCGGGTACGACTTGCTGGTGGTGCATGTCGATCCGCGCGAAACTGGCTGGGCGCGCCAGTACCTGGATACCGGACGTGTGGACGGCTTTATTCTGCTCACCTCCAGCCACAAACAAGCCCACGTCCGGGCACTCATTGAGCATGGCGCACCGTTCATCGTTTGGGGTGTTCCACTGCCCAACCATTCCTATCCGTCCGTGATGGGTGATAATGTGCGCGGCGGGCAGCTGGCCACGGCGCACCTGCTCGCCCTGGGCAGACGGCAGATTGCCTTCCTGGGCGGTCCGCAGGACGAGATGGAAGTCCAGCAGCGTTACCAGGGCTATCGGCACGCTCTCGAAGCAGCAGGCATTCCCTTGCAGCCCAGCCTGGTGCAGTTTGGTGAATTTAATGCCGAATCGGCTGAAAGCAGCATGCGCCGTCTGTTGGCAGAAAACTCCGTGCTGGATGGAGTGTTTGCCAACAGCGACCTGATGGCAATTGCCGCGATGGGTGTGCTGCGCCAGCACGGACGACACGTACCAGACGACGTGGCCGTGGTCGGATACGATGATCTTTCGATCGCGTCGTTCAGCAATCCACCACTAACCACCATCCGGCAAAATATACCGCTTGCCGGACGGCTGCTGGCACGCCATCTGATCCAGTACCTGCGCGACCGCATCGTCAATAACGTGACTCTGCCGATCGAGCTGATTGTACGCGGCTCCGCCTGATTATTTTTTTTGTAACTAAATGCAACCGGTTGCACCAACAGAAAGGACAAGAACCATGAACCCATTGGTTTTTACAATATTGATGATTGAACGCCAAAACCAGGCGCGCCAGGAAAAATTCCTCAGCCAGTACCACAACACAGATTGTCCATTGCCAGGGAAAAATACCCGCTTACCCGGCTGGATTCAGCGGCTTTGCACAGCATTTTCTCCGCAGAAACCCGAACAACCAAACGCTGCGCTGCATTCGTGCATGGAAGAACGATGTTGATCACCTTGCCGGTTGGATATTATCGCAGCCCGAACCGGTGCGTGAAAGCTGGTAGGTTTGTTTGATTTTTTCAAAATGCCACCCAAGGTCAAACTACCGACAATGCTGGGGCGATCGGAAGCGTGCCTATACTGATTGTGGTTATCCCGCGAGCAGATTGGCTCAACTGCCGCCGCCAAAATCAAACCCAATTTTCTTCTGCACCGCGGCAATCTGCGCAAAGGCTTGTTTGAGCAATTCCTGCTGAATATACCCCAGCCGGGAGGGATGAATCAGGTTCGTGGGCGGTCGCCCTGCCTGGATGGCAGCAATCTGGTTTTGCAGGCGCAGTTGCATCAAAAAATCGTAGGCGATCAGGATTTCATCCCGGCTGGCGGGCAGCAGCACATTGTGATCAGTCAGGGTTTCGATCCGCTCCAGTGTGTGTGTCGGGAGTATATGCTGGCGCAGGGCATACAGGCGAGCAAAACTGACCACCGGTATCATCGCGTCTTTCAGGTTGATCTCGCCGCTGTGCTCGGTTGCTCCGCCGCCCAGGTAAATATTGCCCAGCAAGCGGAAGGGCGGCTTGAACGCCAGCGCGTTTTGGGCAAAATGATGGAAGAAGGCATCCTGACCATTCAACGAAGCGTGAATGATGCGGCGCAGTTCAGCGGTCAAGCCGTCTTCTCCGTAAACCGTGCGTAAATCGAAGAAAATGCTCAGATCGATAATTTCCTGAGGCTCGGACTTGTTGACCCAATCGTGAAATCCGGTGATCCATTCGGGCAATGCACGGCACCAGCGTGGGTTGCTTGCCATGACACCCCCCCGGCAATGGGCATAACCCGCCTGGTGCAGCCCGTCGCATACCCATTTACCCAGCCGCAGGAAGTAATGATTGACGGCTTGGGCATCTCCGCCCTCTACAGGCGCGTAAATAATGCCATTATCCTGATCGGTGACCAGGGTTTGCTCCTGCCGCCCCTGGCTGCCCATGGCAATCCAGGCGAAGGACGCTGGCGGGTTGCCCAGATCCTCGATAGCCAGCTGAATCAGGCGGGCGGTGGCTGCATCGCATATCGTTGTCAGCATACGGGTGACGTAACGCGGGCGTGCGCTGCTGTCGATCAGGGCTTTTGCCAGCAGCGGGGTGCGTTCGACGAAGCGGGCAACCTCCGCACTATCCGGCGCATGGGAGATTTCCCGCGCCAGCACAACCGGTCCATAACGCTGAAACTGCACCAGTGCCTTGTTGTCAATCACATTGACTATTTGACCGCTAAGGTCTTGCACCGCCAGATGGCGCACACCATTTTCCTCCATCTGCATCAAGGCTTCATAAATCGAGGCGGTTTCGGATATTTTGATCAGCGGCGCGCTCATAATGGTATGAATGGGTTTGTCCAGGGCAACACTGCCCGCCAGAACACGGGCGCGCAGGTCATGGTCGGTAATGATGCCAACCACCGTACCCGGAGAACCCATTGAAACCAATGCCGCGGTGCGGTTGCGCTGCGTCATCAGGCGGGTGAGCTGGCTAATGGTGGTATTCATGTCGCAAATGATTACATCCCGCCCCAGGCTGGAAATTGGCTCGTGTAAAAACAACAGCGAAGTTTGCAAGCGCTCGATCAAAGCCTCACGTGCGGCTTCCTGTTTGCGAAGCGCGGTAACATCTTCGATTACGCCGTCAATAAAAGCGGACGAACCGCCTTCATCGTTCACCCATCGAGCCGACAGGGAAAGGTAGTGCGTCGAAGCAGTGTGGGTTTCCAGGTGAAGGACATAGCCGCGAATTTCCCCTTCCCGCTGCAAACGCTGCATCAGCGCATCGAATTCAGTCGGGTCCGAAAACAGATCAGCCAACGC
Organism: Bellilinea sp.; assembly: GCA_034411135.1. GTDB lineage: Bacteria > Chloroflexota > Anaerolineae > Anaerolineales > Anaerolineaceae > Bellilinea. The sequence goes on along the minus strand of DAOUMN010000009.1, from coordinate 7,799 downwards.
GGGCTGCGACTGGCTGAAATAAGCCCGCGCTGCCGGGTTCATCTCAATCATCGTCGCCCGGCGTGCTGCGCGGGCGCGAAAGATGCCAACCGGGACGGATTGGGCGGCATGGAAAATTGCCTCTGCCCCCAGCAGCGCCGAAGAACGGGAGATGTCCCGCGCCAGCAGGATAAACCCCCGCTGCCCGGCAAACACAATCGGGTTGGTCATCAAAACGCATTCCAACAAATGACCATCAGCATGTCTCAGTACACCGTCGAAAGCTTCGCTTTCTGTGAGCGTTTCAGTGCCAAACTGCTCCAGCCGCCTCCAAATCGCCTGGTTGCCGGCATCGAGTGGAAACAGGTCTGCCAGATCAATGAATTCGAGCTGCCGGGCGGTATAGCCCACCATTCTCAAGAAGGTGGGATTGGCATATCGGCATCGCCCTTCCAGGATTAACAGCGTACCTTCTGTTGTGGCTTCCACCAGACTGTAATAACGTTCCGTCGATTCGCGCAGGCTATCCAACACGTCCTGGCGCTCGCGCTCGATGCGCAAACTTTGTTGAAGCACAAACAGGAGCAGCAGGATCATCCCGCCGGATATAACCAGCGAGGTGTTGATCAAATTTTGCTCGATACGGGCGATCTCCGCATTGACATCATCCGTGTAAATGCCGGTACCGATCACCCATCCCCAGGGTTCAAAACCCTTGACATAGGATTCCTTCGGCTCCAGCCGGGCAGGGTCATCCTTCCATTGCCAGACGTAATCGATGTACCCCTCTCCCTTTTTGCGCACCAGTTCGGCAAATTCGACAAAAATCGGCACCCCGCGCGGATCAGTGAAGCTGGTCAAGTCCTCGCCGTTCAAATCGCTGCGGTACGGATGCATGATCATACGCGGGGTCATATCCTGTATCCAGAAATAGTCCTTGCCTTCGGGACCATAACGCAAGGCTTCGATGCGGGCAATTGCCAGCAATTGCGCCTGCTCGCGAGTGAGCCGGTTGTTTTGCTCATCCCTGGCATACGAGGACAGAATACTCCACGCTGAATTGGTCAATTCCCGGATCATTTCCCGCTTGCGGTCAAGCAGTATTTGCTCAAAGGATGGCAGGATAATGCCCCAAATGGCGGAAAGGAACAAACCAATGGCAATCAAGGTTGGCAAAAAGATTCGCAGGATGTAGGAACGCCGGCGGAAGTGGTGCGGTTTTCCAGACGGAGGTTGAACACCCTGATCGGCGGGGGAATCCGGCGAGGCATCGCTGCGAGCTGCGAAGGTTGGGCTGGTAAAGACCGCCGCGCGGAATTGAACCCACAACGATCGAGGCATGTTAATAACATAAACACTGGTGCCGAGGTTTTTCCCGTTGACCAGATGAAAATCGGTACCCGCGCTGACCAGCAGATCGTACTTCTGGGCAAGGCGGCACAGCTCATCGCACTCGCTTTGACTGAATGCACTGTATAGCGCCTCGATCCCGTCCAATCCCTTCGCTTTGAGATCGGCAACGCAAACCTCCAGCCGCTGCATGTCGTTCTCGAACAACAGCGGGTGAGCCAGAAAAACCTTGCCGCCCGCGCGGTGAATCAACTCGATGGCGCGGCTGACGGTCAGCAACCCGTTCGGTGCTGCACTGACTGCCTGGTCAGGCTCGTGAGCGCCGGTGCGGTTTGCGCCGCTTTTGCGCAGCGATACCGCAATGCTGTGCACATCCACATCACGCGTCTGGCGCAGCGACAGGAGAGTGGCAACCAGGTCGGGATCTTCCGGATCGAAACCGTATCCCAGCAAATGGACTTCACGACCGTTGTAGTAGGCGGTCAATTCCACCCCGGTCAGGTAACCAATGCCGCGTTTCTTCAATGCTTCCTGAAAACGCGCCAGCCCTTCCAAGCTGTCGTGATCCGTCAACGCGGCGTAGCGCACACCGGCAGCCGCCAGGTTGGCAGCCAGGGTTTCGGGGGTCAGTTCGCCATCACTGAATATGGAGTGGCTATGGAAGTTTACAGGGATTGTGTCGCTCATGGGTGGTTCCGGAGAGTGCCAACGAACCGGAAAGAACGTGTCGAGCGCCGAGTTGTCGATCTTTCTTGGCTTGCCGGGCAGGGGTATCCTGCCAAAGCGGGTGTGGTATCCTTAAACAGGATACCACACCCGCTACCCTTTCAGGCATTGAGATTATTGGTCTTTTTGGCGGTCATCAAAGAAACAACCACCAAAGTGATGAAGCTCAGCGGGATAGAAACGATGCCCGGATTGCTGATCGGAATGGGCGCATCCAGCGGATTCAAGCCATACAGCGCGTATAAATCCGGTGAGAAAGCGATCAAAACCAAAGAGGCAACAATACCCACTACAATCGATGCCGCGATTCCCCGCGCAGTTGTGCGCTTCCAGAACAACAGCATGATGATGGCTGGCAGATTGGCGGAAGCCGCCACAGCAAACGCCAGCCCAACCAGAAAAGTAACATTCATGCCCTTGAACAGAATGCCCAACAGGATAGCAATTCCACCAATAACGAAGGCGGAAATTTTTCCCGCGCGCACCTTCTGACGGTCATCCATCTTGATTTTCAAATAGCGGTCGAAAAGGTCATGCGCGACCGCGCCAGAGGCTGCCACGATCAAGCCACTCACCGTACCGAGCACAGTGGCAAAGGCAATTGCCGAAATGATGGCAAAGAGCAGTTCGCCAAACGAACGCGCCAGCAGCGGGGCTGCCATGTTGCTATCCGCCGGGTTGACCACCCCGTTGACCATTGCACCAAGCCCCATGAAGAGGGTCAAAATGTAGAAAAAGCCAATTGCAGCAATCGCCACGATGGTGGATTTTCGCGCGCTGACCGGGTTGGGTACCGTGTAATAGCGGATCAGGATGTGCGGCAGGGCTGCTGTGCCAAGGAACAACGCCAGCATCAACGAGAGAAAGTCCAGCCGTTCCAATGGCGTTCCCTCGACTTTGAAGCGCAGCCCGGGACGCATGAAGCGGTTGCCGGGCACCTCGTTGGGATAATAAACGGTCACCTTGGCGCCGTCTTGATCCTCGAACGAGGCTGATTTCCAGGTGCGCACAATGGTTTCCTTATCGGTCAAAATGGACAGGAATTCGAACACCGACAAACTACCCGTGCTTAGGTTTTCGTGACCGCGCATGAGGGTCAGGTTGCCAACCTGGCGCAACTGGTTATCCGCCGAAGCTGGCGCTCCGTTGATCCATTTGCCGGACTCACCGGTTACCACCGATTGGGTCTCTTTCAGGCTGAGCTTGCCTTCCTTTTGGGCGGCATACCACCAGGTTTCCTGCCCGCCTTGCGCCAGATTAACAAAAGTCAACCCGTTCTTGAGCTCCACCTGTTCGAGCACCGTCCAACCAGCCGTGCTGACCTCGATCTGGTCCCCATTCCGAACTGCTTCCAACTGTTTGTAATCATAAAAAGGCACCTTTCCACCCTGGTCCGGCTGGGTGGATAACCCACGGATCAGGACAGCCCCAACCAGGACGCTGGAGAAGACGATCAATAATGCACCTTTGAGAAACTGGACATAGGTTGTGGAAGCCATCCCGGCAGTCGCGACAATGGTGATCACGATCGCGCCGACCATCAACACTCCCGCGGCGTGGGGAATGCCCAGCAGCGGTTCAACCAGCACGCCCGCCCCGACCATTTGCGGGATCAAGTAGCAGATCGAAACCACAAGTGTGCTGATCGCGGCAGCCAGCTTAATTCCGCGCGAATTGTAGTTGGCGTCCACCGCATCGGTGAACGTGTATTTGCCCAAACGTTTGAGCGGTTCTGCAACCACAAACAACGCAACGATCCAACCCGCCAGGTATCCAATCGAGTACAGAAAACCATCGTATCCAACCGTTGCGATCATTCCGCAAATACCAAGGAAGGACGCCGCCGACAGGTAATCGCCGGCAAAGGCAATCCCATTAACCGACCAATGAATCTTTCCACCAGCGGCATAATAGCCGCTCGACGTTTTGGCTTTGTTGCCCAGATACATGGATAAGCCGACGACAAAAACCACAAAAATGAGAAAGACAATGATTGCCATGAAACTAGCCCTCCGCCTGCTTGTCTTCTTGGTGGGCTAACTCGGCTTCTTTCTTTCGGCACATGGCATCGTAAATCAATGCTTCAATCAGTGCCACGATGATAAGTGCAAAACCATAAACAGTTGCCAGGTTCAAACCCGCGAAAAGGATCGTGTCCATGGTTTGCGGACTGAGCAAGTTAATCGCTACAAAACCGGCGTAAAACAGTGAATATAAGATGAACATCCGAATGCCCAGTCTGGCTTTGTACGGACCGGCAGGGTCCCGACCTACAGGTGTGGCTGGTTCATGTAACATGAAGTCTCCTTGTGTTCGGTTGTATGGGATTGGGAAATCTAACCACTTAAGTTCGGGCGTTTTTTTGAACCCACGCGCCCCTCTCCAGACTGGACTCTCAATTCAACCGAAAGGGCGGTTCTGGTTTGCGCGGTCGGTAAACTTTGAATACGGACGGGGGGTGGGGGAATCCGAAGAACCCGAAATTAATAGACATTAATAATTATAACCGAGAGGCGAAAAAATACCCATAAAGTGAACGTTATTTAATTTCCAATTACCTGACCCATCGCCTATCCAAAGACAGGTGACCGCCTTACTGGAAAGCCGTAGACTGGTTATGCAAGCAAACAACTCAAATTTCATCTTGTGGAGAAAAATCATGAACCTTAGAACCTCTTTGATTTCGTTTGGACTATTGGTTACCCTGATGCTGACGCTGAGCGCCTGCTCTGGCAATGATCTGTTAACTCAAGACGCCATCCGCATCTCGCGGGCAGCAGCCGGAATTATCGAATTCGAACCACCCGCCGGTTATGAGCCGGAATTGAGTACCAGCCTGTTTGGGTACACCCTGGTAATGTTTGCTCCGCCCGATGAAAACAATTGCCACCTGTACCTGATCCAGTCCGAGAAGGAAACGGATCGTGAACAATTGGAAAGAATGATGTCACAAATGGTACCCGGTCTCCGAGATCGAAACTCCCGCATGACCGTGCTGGAAACGAGCACGATCACCCTGCGCGGGCAGGAAGAAACCCTGGTGATTAGCCAGGCAGCAAACTCCGAAGGCAGCATCTACCGCCAGGCAATGGTATCCTTCCAGGGCAAAGCTGGACCGGCACTGCTGGTGTTTTCCGAGCCTGCCAGCCGCTGGAGCGTTAAAACCCTTGATCGGCTGCTGGGGTCCATCCAATAATCTCTTGGTATCATTGAGGCATAACCATGACCAACTCCGGTTACGAACCTTCTGAGCTTGAAATCCAGATCACCCTGGCGCTGGGCAAAACCCTGCTCAGCCCATACTACCAGGGGTTTGTCCATAGTCTAAATCTGAGAGGCGGCGAGAAAGTGTTGGATTTTGGCAGTGGATCGGGCGTATGTTCACGGTATATTGCTGCCCGGCTGCAGTACGGTGGCGGCTGGCTGGACTGTGTAGATATTTCACATGGCTGGATGCAAGTCATCCGCCAGACGTTGAAAGGCTACCCCCACACCGGTTTCCATCTTGGGCGCATCACAGAGTTGAATTTGCCCGCCGGCTGCTATGACGCCGTGGTGATTCATTTCGTCCTGCACGACATCCCCTCCCTGGAACGGGTGGATACCATCCGTGCCCTGGCAGGCAAACTCAAGAGCGGTGGACGGCTGCTGCTACGCGAACCACAAGGGCAGGGATTGACCCGTGACGAACTCAGCCATCTGGCAGTCAGTGCAGGCTTGCGTGAGCAACGCTTTGCAGCACGCAAAATTGCCCTGGTTGGATCCGTCTATGATGCCGAGTATGCTCGATAATCAGCCTTCAACAAATTCTTTATCAAAAGCTCTCCTTGCGCGCGGGCGAACCGCCGACGTGTATACCTGGGGCGCGGGGAAAGTGCTCAAGTTGTATCACAACTGGTTTGAGGAGGATAACATCCGGCTGGAAGCCCGTATCACCCAGGCGGTGGTCGCAGCCGGCGTGCCCGCGCTGGCAGCCGGTGAGATTGTGCAGGTGGAAGGACGGCGCGGGCTGATCTTCGAGCGCGCAGAAGGAATGGCAATGGTAGATGTGCTGATGCGCCAGCCATGGCGGGTGGTCAGCCTGGCGCGGCAGATGGCTGATCTGCACAGCCAGATGCACCTCCAAAATCTGACTATCGCCATTCCTTCCCAACGCCAGAGGCTGGAAGACAAAATTCGTCAGGCAAATGCATTGCCGGATGACTTGCGGCAGACCATTCTGGCACGCTTAAGCCATTTGCCAGACGGTAGTCGGGTTTGCCACGGTGATTTTCATCCCGGCAACATCCTCTGGGTGCCATCCGGGCAGGCAGTGATCATCGACTGGATCGATGCGACGATGGGTAACCCACTGGCGGATACAGCCCGCACCACCATCCTTCTATCCGGTGCAGCCAGCCGTCAAATCCAAAACCCATTGGTGCGCCTGCTGGCGCGCCTGTTTCATGCCGTTTATTTGCAACGCTACTTCAAATGGAATCCCGGCAGCACAGCAGAATACGCTCGCTGGCTGCCAGTCATTGCTGCCGCGCGTTTGAGCGAAAACATCCCGGAGTTAGAGGGATGGCTATTGGCGGAAGCAAGAAAGGTGATCTAATCCAGGGATTTGCGAGGTAGTGATCGGCATCCAGCTGGTCATTTCACGTCCATACAAGGCTCGAACAACCTCCCCCTGCAGAAAACCCTGTTTCTGCATAAACACACACCGGCTGCCCGGCTGCTACACAGGCGGAGGTATCCCAAATTTTTTCATAATAAGGAGTTTTTATCATGGGGAACAGTGTTAAACCCGAAATCCGTAGTAAAGGAAAAGTTGTTCTCGCCATCACCATCACCCTGACTGTAATTTTGACGATTCTATTCTGGGCAACTATCAAGATATTCCAATTGCAAGGGCTCACCCTCTATTTCGCTCAGCTTGGGTTGTACCTGCTTTTTATCCTCTTCGCATGGTGGGGTATCCAACAAGAACAGGTAACCCTGTCTTTCACCAAATGGCGAATTGTGGAAGCACTGGCATGGTCATTGGTTGGTTGGCTGATTTTTGTGCTTTTAATTCAACTGCTCGGGCTGGTGCAATTTCCAACTGTGTTTCTGGCTTTGCAGAACACACCAATCTGGAAAATTGGATTGCAGATACTCAGCACCTGGTTCTTCGTCGGGCTGGGCGAAGAATTGCTTTTTCGCGGCTACTTCCTTAAAGGGTTTTGGCGGCACTTCACCCTCGAGACCGACCGAAGGCGAATGCTCAAGGCTGTTCTACTGACCAGCATATTCTTTTCTCTCTGGCATCTCCCGGTTCGAATCATCGAGGTCATTTCTGGGGAGTTGGATTGGTTCACACTCCTGATCAGCCTGTTGGTATTGTTCCTGCTGGGTTTGGGGTTTGCCTACCTGTTTATTCGTTCCGGCAACCTACTTCTTACCGGGTTGGTTCATGGATTAATGGACTATCCTTTGGTAGGGAAAGAAACTCAATTATCTGTGGTTATTCTCCTGGTTGCCATAGGCTGCGTAGAAATTGCACGCCTGACAGCAAAAAAGAAAGCAACGTCATGATTTGGCGACAGGTTCCATGTATCTATCGACCAATCAATCGTTATTTATTGGATGGTGCTGCTGAAAAATAAAACAACCCCTGTTCAGTAAGTAATCAGTCGAATGTACTTTAACAAACGTGATAAACTATGGGCATGCCAAAAGCCCGAGATTATCACCTCACAGAACAAGAATTGATAGCGGTG
>DAOUMN010000008.1:0-27496 GCA_034411135.1 Bellilinea sp. | reverse complement strand
GATGGTATACTTGGGCCACCATGGAAATGAGATCTGAAACCAGCAAAATGGAACTGTGCATCTGTCTAAGGCGGGGACTGTCTTCACCGCCGCGAACCTAGCCCGTAAATTCAAGGCCAACTGCCGCAGGCGGCAGACAGTCACCCCGCACTTTTCGTAATGTGCAACGTGCATCTGTCTGCCGTTTTTTGTTGCAGTTGGCCTTTTTCATTTCAAGGAAGAATAGCAATGACAACTACGAATGCAGTTAATAACTCCACCATCGTGGAACGACAAGCTGGAGTCTATCGAAACATATTGCAGGCCATTGGCCATACCCCTTTGGTGCGTCTCAACCAGGTTGTGTTTGGAAGTACCACCGCTAATATTTTCGCCAAGGTTGAATTTTTCAATCCTGCCGGCTCGATTAAAGACCGTATCGGCCTGTCCATCATCGAAAACGCCGAAGCGGAAGGACGATTGAAACCTGGTGGAACGATCGTGGAGGCAACATCTGGAAATACCGGGGCCGGTCTTGCTCTCGCAGCCGCAGTAAAGGGATACCGCTGCGTTTTCGTGATGCCTGACAAAATGAGCGATGAGAAAGTCCGCTTCCTCCGTGCATTTGGGACACGGGTGGTCATTACACCTACCGCTGTAGCACCGGAGGATCCCCGAAGTTATTACAGCGTAGCAGCTCGGATCGTCCGAGAGACACCGAATAGTATTTTAGCCAATCAGTATCACAACCCGGCCAATCCAAGCGCCCATTACCGCTTTACAGCACCCGAAATATGGGAGCAGACCTCAGGTAGGATCGATGTGCTCGTAGCAGGCATTGGCACCGGCGGCACGATTAGCGGAACTGCACGGTTTCTAAAAGAACAGAATCCGAAAATCAAAGTGGTAGGGGTAGATATTCAGGGTTCTCTACTCTACGATACCTGGAAACTCGGACATCTGCCTGTTGATCCGCATCCGAAGACCTATAAAATCGAGGGAATCGGTGAGGATTTCCTGCCATCTACGTTGGAACTATCGATTATCGATGAGATCGTCCAAGTGGATGATCGGGAGTCTTTCCAAATGGCCCGGCGGCTTGTCCGAGAGGATGGGATCTTTGCCGGCGGTTCTTCCGGGTCGGCGGTTGCCGGGCTATTGAAATCGGAGATCGTACGTTCCTTAAAGCCGGGACAAATTGTTGTCGTTATCTTGCCCGATTCTGGGAACCGGTACCTGACCAAATTATTTGACGACAACTGGATGCGGGAGAATGGGTTTCTCCCGGATAGTAAAGTCACCGATCCTATCTCATCAGTACTTGAATCGCACAGGAAGCTCTCCCTGGTTGTAACTCACCCAGACGAAGAAATGAACACGGTCGTAGAGAAAATGACCCGGTATGATATATCCCAGCTCCCGGTGATCGACAATGATGGTAAATTGATCGGGATGGTCGGGGAGTCAGATATTCTCGATCACCTTCTGCATTCCAATCATGTGCATGATCCACTGGAAGCCATCACCTCGATCATCAATCCAGGTGTACTGACGGCCAGGCCAGATGCCAGCATTGAAAGTGTGTTGCCTTCTTTCGATCGTGGCAAAGTGGTTGTCATCACAGATAACGAAGGGCGGCCCGTTGGGATGCTGACGAAGATCGATTTGATCGATTACCTCACCGGAAAAATCGGCTGAGTGCCCAAACCATAGCCGGCGTTTCCATCTACTTGGAAACGCCGGCTGTTTTTTAATTTCTAGTCCCCAATGGATATTACAATCTGCACAAGGCCTGTTCCAGATCAGCGAGTAAATCGTCGATATTTTCAATCCCCACGGATAACCGCACCAGACCAGCGGGTACTTCGAGTGCACTACCGGAGACCGAGGCATGTGTCATAGCTGCCGGAACCTCAATCAAGGATTCTACACCGCCCAGGCTTTCGGCTAATGCAAATACCCGTGTAGCTTCCACTATCTTGCGTGTGGTTTTTTCACCACCTTTCAAAATCAGCGAAATCATTCCGCCATATAGTCTCATTTGCTTCTTGGCGACGGCATGTCCTGGATGGTTTTCCAAGCCTGGGTATATCACTTTTTCGACTGCAGGATGCCCGGTGAGATAGTCAGCAACCCTGGCCGCATTGGCGGAATGGCGCTCCATACGCACTGCCAGCGTCTTGATCCCACGCAAGATCAACCAGCAATCCATTGGTCCGGGAACAGCGCCGACTGCATTTTGCAGGAATTTCAATCGATCATATGCACTTTTCTCACGAGCAATAATTGCCCCACCAATGACATCGGAATGGCCACCCAGATATTTTGTGGTTGAATGGATGACAAAATCTGCGCCCAGTGTCAACGGTTGCTGCAAATAGGGGGAAGCAAAAGTATTGTCCACCGCAATCATGATGTTTGTTGACCGGGCCCTGACTCGCCGGGATATTTCGGTAATATCCGCGATTTTCAATAGCGGATTGGTTGGCGTCTCGATCCACACCAATCGCGTTTCAGGACGCAGATTAGCTTCCACCAGAACCGGATCGCTAATGTCAGTGTAGGAAAATTGCAGGCCGTACTCTTTTAAAATGCGCTCGAAGAGGCGAAATGTCCCGCCATACACGTCATTCGAGGCCAGAACGTGCTCACCTGGCTTAATCAGGCGCAGCAACGTGTCGGTGGCTGCCATACCAGATGCAAAGGCTAATCCGTAGGCAGGTTGGCTCAACCCTATACTTTCAAGCGCTGCCAGACATTGTTCAAGGGCCAGACGGGTTGGGTTCGCTGTGCGACTGTAATCAAAACCTTTGGTAATACCTATCTCTGCCTGGGCGAACGTTGATGTCTGGTAAATCGGCATGATCACTGCCCCGGTGGCTGGATCCGCTCCTTGACCGGCGTGAATCGCGAGGGTTTCTATCTGAGGATTTCTCTGCATTCTATACTCTCCTTAATTGGCGGAGCTCAATCATTTTGATCGTCGCTTGAAATCGATGCAATCGGTTCGGGTAGGATACCATGCCATTTTTCTTCTCGGAATAGGCCAAAATGCCTGATTGGAATACCGCTAAATTACGCTAACCTAACCAGGCTGGGTTGATTACACTTTGTGAAGATTGGCACATAGCTATCATCCCCGACCCTGACAAGGAGTCAATTTGCATGACTGAAGAAACGCAAGCCCCGGGACGGAACGACGTCAATCGAGAGGCGCGTGATATCCCTATGGATCAAAGGATATCTAGATCAAGTACATGGAAGCAGGTTATTGCACGCATCGCCTTGGCGAGCATAATTTTCGTATCTGGACTGGGGAGCGGCTATTTCATCTGGGGACACAATCGCTCAAATCAACCAGCCTCTCTTGAGATGAACGCATTGATGAACGCAGTCAACCCCAAGGATGGCATCATAATCCAGGCAATCTACGGCGACGTCGGCCCAAGACTGATCGCGGCCGGGGCTATTGATCTAGTAACCTTTACACAACTGTACCAACAAGCCGGGCAGCCGCTTTCCGCACAAGAAATGGATGTTTTAACCAGGGGTAGCCCGGAGCAAATTGCCATAACACGGGAAAATGCTCACTTTCTCCTGAACTACTTCTGGGCCTTAGGTTTGACAAACAAGAACGCTGTCCTGAATGAAGGACCTATTCATCAAGCCAGCGGCGGGCAGATTGACCAGTTTGCTTCGACTGGCGGTTGGACAATAGGAACAAAGCCGGTCAGAGAGCTATTTTCCAGCGTCGAGATTATCCGACTGACTGCTGAGCAGCAAGCCCGGGTTGAGGATGTAGCCAAAGCAGTCTACAGACCATGCTGTGACAATCCCACCCATTTCCCGGACTGCAATCACGGCATGGCGATGCTTGGCTTGCTCGAACTAATGGCCTCCCAGAATGCCTCAACCGCTGAAATGTTTCAAGCCGCAAAATATGCCAACGCTTACTGGTTCCCCCAGCAAACTTTTGAGCAGGCGATTTACATCAACACTGTACTAAAGACGGATTACGCAGAGGTCGGTGCAAAACAGATTGTTGGAACGCAATATTCGTCAGGAAGCGGTTTCAAACAAATACACCAATGGCTGGATGAAAATGGATACCTCGAAAATGCACCTGGCGGTGGAAATAATTGTGGTGTGTAAGCCGACCTATTTCTACAGACTCGATAAGGAGGTTTCTATTACAAGATAGCATAAATAACATCAAACTTCCCGATCGTAGCCAACCATCCAGACACAGAAAAACTTTAGGAGAATTAGATCGATGGAAAACTCAATGACGCACTACATGGAGCTGCTGGCAAGCAACCAGCCCTGGAACCTGATCATCTTTATGGCCATTCCGGTGATTTTCGCCGAGTTCATCGCGATCACCGAACTGTATATCCTTTTCACCAAAAATTTCAATGGCTCTGCCAGGAAGTGGAACAAAATTGCCGGAATTATTGTCGGCTTCTACTTCCTGGGCATCTTTGCTTATTTATTCACAACCGCCTGGATCCCGCTGACAATCAACGGCGGGTGGCGCGGATTCGCGGATGTGATTGCCGTCACCTTCTACTTATTGGGAGTTGTTCCCCTGTTTGGGATGGCGCTGCTGGAGATTGGTCTTGTCGCCCGCGGGAAAGAAGACACTTACAAGCACAAACTGCATGCCACTTTCGTTGCCATCTTCCTTGTGGTCGCTCATGTTGCGATGATTTTTGGAATGGTCAACCCCTCTATTTTCGCAGCAACCCAAATGTAGTTTCGTAAGCCAGATTTCTTAAAAAGAAGGGAGCCAATTTTGGATCCCTTCTTTTTGTTTGCCTTAGAGGCAATCCATCGAATTGTAAAATAACTAGGAATGCAGGCTTCCTGATGCTAAAATAGAACTTGAAATATCGAATCGCGGTCGCACGCATCGTTAGGTAATCCTTCATTCATCGTTAGAGCGACTGCTCTCGTAAAAGAGATCCACCCAATCTGGAGTTGGGCTCGTTTTCGGGACGGTCGTTTTTGATTCCACATTCTCGATCAGTGTGAATCAATAAACCAGGCTGCACATACCAGAAATGCGGAAAGGCTCGCCAATATCCAATGTCTAGGATGTATTCCAATATTCTCTTTTCACTCTCGATCGGTTCAGCTTTTTCGCTGAAGGTTACCCACTTACCAGATGCTCTCATCGGGTTTGTCGTGGCTCTCATGATTACTGGCGCGGTCTTATCCAATCTTATACTGGTTCGCACCACCGGGATGGCAATTGGGATTGGCGGCCTGCTCCTGGTTTTCCGCTCCGCGCCCGTGCCTTCAGCAACCCTGGCCGGCTTGCTGGCTTTTCTTGCCGTTCTGCAGATCGCCGCAACCGTTCTGCTAATTTCTGCCGATCTATCCACCGTAAAGGAGAAGCAGTCCCTTGAACTTTAACCTCTCGAAAATCCTCTCACCTCAAAAGCGCCAGAAAGACCTGATTGTTCTTCTGGCCGCGAAACAACCGGACCAAAAACTGCTGGACGTTCTGGCAAGTTGCCCAATGGTGACACTGCGAGAAGCTTTCACCACTCAGGGAGTCTTACAGAACTTGGTGGGTGTGAACCTGGTCATTCTGGGAGAAGTTATGCCGATGACCGGATTATCCGCGGACGTTCTGGCCAGAACCCTCGAGACCAGCGGTATACCGGTGACCTCAGCCGAAGATTTTTTGGAACGGCCGGATGAATGGATGGCACAGGCACGGTTGACCAGTGCCCGTCAGGTGAGCATCTTGCCCTCACGGCAGGTAAACCTGGTGAACTGGTCTGGCGGGGTTGGAAAAACGACTCTGGCGATGGGGATTTGTAAGCGTTTTGTCGAGCGCACCAGCCTACCTGCCGCCCTGCTCGAACTGGGGATGGGCGGCTGCGCACTGCACGCACGAGTTTCCGCAGACGTTCCTGAATTTTTTGCGATCGCCACCCAAAATGTGCCGCCGGCGCGCTGGCATGGAGTAAGCCTATACCCGATGGATGGGCGTACCGCGGATGTGATGTGGAGCGAGGAGCCGGAACGGGTGCTGAGCGTGATCGAAGAAACCCGCAAACAGCATACGCTGTTGGTCGTAGATGCTAACCCGGCCCATCCGTTATTCGGTCAATTATCCACTCCCCAGCCTGGAAGGATAAATCTAATCGTCTCTTCTCCACGCGATGACGCCTTGCTCCAGGCAAAGCGATTGGCCGATGAGTTGGACGAGAACGCCCATTTAGTGCTCAACATGGTCCGCTCACTGGCGGACCGGGCAGGCGCTCAGGCTGCGGTGACTTTGCCCTTCAATGAAACTTGGGCAAATACGCTCGATCCCCGCCTGTCAGATCCCATCCTCGAATTGACTTATCCAGGCTGGTCCCGGAGGTCCAAATGAACCGCCCCATACAATTCGCAATTGGTCTAGTTGCCCTGGTGCTGGCGCTCGGCGCAGGCTTTTACGGTCGTAACGCGTATTTAAAGGAAGTTTCCACTGTACAGATCGCGGTGCCCGTACAGCCGATCGCACCCTATACCCTGCTCTCACCCGATCTATTTAGCCTTCGGGAAGTACCCCGGGCGATGCAAACCCTTCCGTACTTCCAAAATCCAGAAGAGATGAGCGGCCTGATCTCTACGGTCCAACTTCCGGCCGGGTTGCCGGTTGCCAAAAGCCTGGCCGTAATGCCCGATAGTTTTCGCCTGGCAGACGTTGAGTTTGAAGTAGTTTCCATCCCGGTTGAGCCGGTCTCGGCAGTGGGCGGTCAAATCCACATTGGCCAGCGCGTGAACCTGTATCAAATGATAGATCAAGATGAATCTGAAACCGCTGCAACCGACAAATCGAAAATCGAACAAAGCTTGCAGGTCAAGCAGATTGCCGCCGGCATCCTGGTTGTAGACGTGCGCTCATCTCAAGGTCTGGCTGCCGATTCCCTCCAAGACCAGGAACAAGAGAGTGCGTCCCTTTCCGGCAGCCAGCAGGTAGAACAAACCCAAATTCTTACCCTGGCGCTGCCTCCCGATCAGGTCCAGGAAGTATTACGCGCCGTTGCCACAGCAAAAAAACAGGGAGGTCTGTTATGGACAACGCTTGCCAGGCCATAACGGCTCGCCCATCCCCTCCTCGTTTGGACGCGTTGAGCCAGACCGATCTGGAGATGATCGCCCGAGTGCGGGATGTCCTGGTGGCGCGAGCCATCAAGCCACCCAGCTGGCGCGACGTCGATCCGGAGAAACGGCGTAAGTTTTTCGACGAAGTGCGCGGCGTATTGATCGAACAGGGCGGTGACCGCTCGAATATCAACCGGCGCGCCCAGATCATCACGGATGCCCTCTCCGGCGTGGGGCTGCTCGACCAGCTGCTTAGAGACCCGTATGTGGAAGAGATCTTCGTGCGCAAAGGTGAAGTAGCGGTGGAATATGACGGGGCATTTCACTATTTGGGAAAGTTGGCCGACGATCGCTACTTCGAAGATCTGTCCATCCACGTGGCGGATCAGGGCGGGGCAACGCTGCGCGGCGACCGCCCGGCGGTGCTGATCGACCTGCCCAATGGCGAGCGCTTTACGGCGATTGTTCCCAGGCTTTCCACTGAAGGGACGGCTATCAACATCCGCACCTTTGGCCGGCGGGTAAAAACGCTGGAAGAAATGGAGCAAACCGGGACTTTTCGCAAGAAGGCCTTTGAGATGACCGGTTCGCTGACTGATCTCGCCGATACCTCCTTGCGGCAAAGGATCGCCGGCTTGCAGAACGGCCCGGATCGTTTCCTGGCCTGGATGATAGCCACCCTTTCAGGCAGTATCCTGGTCGCGGGCGAAATGGGCTCTGGGAAAACCACGCTGCTCAATGCGCTCTCCGGTTTCTTGCCCGCGTTGGCCCCGGTCGCGGCGCTGGAAACTTTCCGTGAATTGGACATCCAGCACCCCTTCCTGCTGCGTGCTGTTGCGCCGGCGGAACTGCCCGAAGGCACGCCCGGGGTAACGCTTGACTGGGTGCTTAATGTGATCTACACCCGCATGAATCCGGCTGCGGTACTGGTCGGAGAGGTGGTTGGCCCAGAGGCTCTGCAATTTCTAAAAGCGACCTGCCTGGGTCGCAAAGCCATGACCACCATCCACGGCGGAACCGTTGAAGAAGCGCTGATGCGCCTGGAACAACTGGCGCTGGCGTCCGCCCCGGAATTGGGCTTGCCGGCCGTTCGTTCAATGGTCTCTATGGGCGTGGATGTCGTGGCACTCATGGGCCGCGTTCACCGCGCCGGACGAGTAGAACGGTCCTTGCAGGCGATCGCAGTGGTCAATGGCCTGGACGAGGATGGAGAGTACAAGTTGGATTTCCTTTACCGCGCTCAAAGCGAGCAGGCCAACCAGATCCTTGGGCAGGCCTATCAGAATTTGGCAGGAGTAGGGGCATGAAAAGGTTCCGTCGCTGGTTCATTATCGCCATCCTGATTGCCTGTTCTTTGGCTTGCCTGGCATTTCTCTTTGTTAATGTGAATCGGGGGATTATGCTGCCGCAAGCAACCGCAGAGCCAACCATAGAAACGGTGGACTTGCGTGGTCAGGATGATGAAATCTCGAAGGAACTGCTCAGCGCGCCCTGGCAGGGATTGCGGTTTCTTCCCACAGAACAGGAATGGCGCTTTTACGGCTGGACAGGCGAAACGCGCCAGATCAAGTTCATGACATCCTTCGACCTGATCAAGGTCTACTACCTGCAAGCCGATGGCGACCTGACCTTCACCTGGGTAACCACCGGAGTCGAGATTCCAGGCGAAGGCTATCAGTCTGCTGCACTCTCAACGATTCAACCCGGACAGATCGTAGCTGTGCGTCTATTCGGCGAACATGTTGGGCAGTGGGGCGTAGACTGGTCTGATTGTGACAGCGAGTACTGTCGCCTGGCCAACACCATCGATACGATGCTGATCCTGGATGACCAGGGCACCGGCCTGAGTAATGGATTTATTCGCCACGGTTGGGAGCCGCCCACTTACCCAATGTATGGTTTCCTGTGCTGGTCGATCGAGCCGGTGGTTGAGCATCCAGTCCAGGTTTCAACCCGGTATTGGTGATGGCAATGGCATCAGATGATCTTGAGACGGGCAATACCCATCCATCGCAAGAGAAGCCAACCCAACGAGGGCGCTGTCCATTATGTGGCAGGCGTTTGTTGGGCAGGCCATCCCGGCGTGATCCTTCTTACCAGGATTGGGAAATACGTGATCTGGAGCAGTTGGTAGAGAGCATGGACATAGGGGAAGTCGCCAGCCTGCTCGGGATCACCCGCTGGGAGCTAGAAAAACGCTGCCAGTCGCTCGGGATCCACATCCGTGGATCGAAAGAGGTGGAAGAATGAGTATCTTTCGGTGGGTTTCAGAGGGTGCTTCCCTCGCGTTGGCAGTTGGTGTTTTCTTCATTCTATATAGCACGCTGCGAACTTTGGTTGATACCCTTGCCAATTTATGGCGGAGAATGTTTTCCTCCTGGACCACGCTGCGGCTGCGGGATTTAGGTGTCCTGCGTGAGGAGAAGAGCCGGCAGCGATTGGCAGTGGATTGGGTGCGAATCTTGATCTTCATCGCCATCCTCCTGATCGCTGCTGCGGTACACGATGCGCTCCTTTCTCCATTGATTTTACTGATTGGCATGGCCGCATTTGCCTGGAGCCGCTACCAGGCAGGTGAAGCACAGCGCATGCGGGTCAACGAAGACGCAGAACTGGGCACGCTCCAGATGCGCTCATTGCTGAACGTGGATCACTCCCTGCTTAACGCGCTGAACGGGTTGGAATTGCCAGAAGGGGCGCTGCGAAATGCCATTCGAGATGTAGCTGCCCGGTTACAAATGCACCAACAGCCTGAGCAAGCCGCCCTGGCATTGAAAGAACTGCCTGGAACAGTCACGGCGCGCCTGGCGGCCCTGATCGCCAACAGCGCGCGCATCACCGATGAGGTTCAAATGGATTTGTTCCAGGAACTGGAAGGTGAGGCCCATCGGCAGAAGTTGATCCGCTCCAAAATGCGCCAGACCCTGGCCCTGGTCAAGGGAACGATCCGATTGTTGCAGGGTGTCGCGGTCGCGGCGACCGTCTTCGTACTGATGGCCCCCGACTGGCGCGCATTCTTCCTGCAGGACATTCCTCATCGCACGCTGCTGACCGGCCTGCTTTCCTGCGCAGTTCTGGCCAGCCTATATTTCGAGTTTGAAGTCCACCAGTTGGGCAGCGGGGAGGCATTCTAAACATGGATACCTACCCCCTGATGGTCGGCTTCTCATTGGCAATCGGCGTGGGCTTGATCGTCAACGCCACATTGTCTTCATTTTATGAGTTAGGAAGGAGGTGGT
Organism: Bellilinea sp.; assembly: GCA_034411135.1. Lineage (GTDB taxonomy): Bacteria > Chloroflexota > Anaerolineae > Anaerolineales > Anaerolineaceae > Bellilinea. The sequence goes on along the minus strand of DAOUMN010000008.1, from coordinate 17,171 downwards.
TACGATTATTGGGCCGCCGGCGCTATCACCTGCATGCGCTGGGCATTAACGGCCAAAACCAGGGGCATACCAGTGAAGATGAGATTCTTGGCTTGACCCGGATCCCCTGGACGAACCTGTATGCAGGAGCAGCCATCCTTGGATTGGCCTTGTTCTTCTGGATTGGGCAGGCCGTTCCATCCATCCGTCTGGGTTTTCTCACCGCCCCGGCCCTGGTTTGGCTTTTCAAAGGCTATCTCATCCGGCAGCGCAGGCGTTTCCTGTTGGGACAGCTGCGCCAGTTGCTGATCGATGTCAGGCTGCACATGAGCCTGCGCGGTTCGCTCCTGCTTGGCCTGGAGAGCATTGCCAGTACGACGGGCGAAAACCAACTGGTCTACCGGCTTTTACGGTTGCGCATGTCCGGTGGGCAGGTGAAGAGTGGTCTAGAGATTTTCCAGCAGATGGCAAAAGATCTCAAATCGGCGCACCTGACCCGCATCACGCAGCGCATCCAGGCCGCCCAGCAATCCGGCGGTTTACTGGGTGTAGATCAGGCAGTCGCAAAATCCATCGAAGAGTTGACCGACGATATCAACGGGCAGACCGAAGAGCAAATGCAGCGCCTGCCGCTGCGCATCACGCTCCTGGCCATGCCCTTCCTGCTCGGTCCCATCGTCATCCTGTTTTTCTACCCGCTCGTCGACCGCATTCTCAAAACCCTCTCGGGGACGGCAATCGGCGGCGGATTCTAATCTTGAAGGAGAGCATCTATGTTGTTTGATCGGAAAGCTTCCGAAATTCCGCAGTTCGTGGTCGTTCTGGCGATCGCTATCGTTCTTGGTGCTGCCGCCGTCTGGGGTATTCTCAGCAACATCGGTTCCCAGGGAAATGGCGTCGCCACCTGGATCGACAGTATCGCCGTGCCGGCCGCGCACCCGTAATCCGACTTAAGTGAAACACATCCTGCGGCTGGCATTACCGGCCGCAGGATGTGTGGTAAGGAGTGTTTATGTTACACGATCGAAATGGACAGAGTGTCGTGGAATACATCGTGATCCTGGCGATATTCATCAGCCTGGTGGGTGGCGCGTTGTGGCAAATCTTTACGACCTTGCAAACCAAGTTCAATGATGTCAACGTCGAAATTGGATCGTAAACATGCCCAGCAAGGACAGGCTTCGGTGGAAGCTTTGCTGGTCTTGATGATCCTCGCCCTGGTGATCTTTGGCGGCATTGAGCTGAGCCAGGGGATCGCGGTCCGCCAGGCCCTAGACAGCGGGTCCGGTGCGGCTTCCAGGGCGTTATCACTGGATCCATCCCGCTGGACGTTCGCGGAGACCCTTGTACAGCAGACTGTGGACCAGAATGTGATGGGCGGCAATGCGCCGATCACCCTGCAGGTTTACGACTCTGCCAACTCTCTGCGCAGCGCTGCGTGGCTCTCGGGTAGCCCATTCGGGACCGCCTTTGTGGTCGAGGCCAGTGCTCCATTTCAGACAGACATTCCCTTTCTGCCAGATTCGGCCATCACCATTCGTGTCCGCCATTGGGGCATTGTCGAGCGTTATCCATGATCTCTGAGCGAAAAGGCCAAACGGCCCTATGGGGATTTCTAACCATGCTGGCGTTGATCGCGATCGCCTCCGGCCTGGTGGATATCTATCGGCTGTACGCTGCCCGTATTTGGGCCTATTCGGCAGCCCAGGAAGCGGCTTTAGCCGGGGCATCCCGCGGACGGGATTGGAGCGCCCTTATGACCGGCTTTGAAATGAGGTTGGACAGCGCAACCGCGAAAGCTGAGGCAGAAAGGGTGTTGATCGCAGAAATGGCTTCACGCGGAATAAGCGGCTACACCATGGATGTACGTGTTCTACCGGATGCGGGCGGCGGTAGTATCCCGGGCTTTCCACTACGGCCCGTACGTCTGGGTGAGAGCCTTGGTGAGTGGAGCAGCAATGAACCGGCGGTTGGGGTGTATCTGGAAGTTCCGGTGGATTGGTTGATGTTAGATATGTTGAATGTCCAGGAAAAAACCGTGCGCGTGTTTGCCTCTGCGGGAGTGGCTCAATGAGATTTACTTTGAAAATTGGATCATCGAAGAATACCAGTTGGCTGAAAGCCGCTGCTTTTATGGTTGTTCTTTCCGTGCTACTGGCTGGCTACCGGCTGGCCTACGCCAACATCTCCCCTGAGTATCTGCGGAATGGGCGAACGTATGATCAGGAAAGCACCTACATCCAGTGGAATGGATCGGTATCTTACATAAACCTGTTTCACCGGGATAGCACTTCGCTCCCGCCTAGCGAAGGGGGAGCATTCTGTGGCAGCGGTTGCACCGAACAAGTCACGCGCATTCAAAGCGGCAGTTCGATTTCCGGCAACTTCACATATCTCCGGACCTTCAATGTACAGGCTGCCTACAGCGGCGATTCCAATGTCGGAACGGTGACTGTTCGGGCTTGCGGGCAGGTCATCTTTACCGATGACCTCTACCTGGCAAACCAGAGCGTTCCCGGGTTCAATAACCTGCCGAACCCGGCCTGGAACGTGCCAACCGCGAGCGATTGTACCTGGTCGATCTCCGCCAGCGGTGGATATGTGGATGTCCGCGCAGTAACAACCACTTACCGGACAACCCCCGCGCCGACTGTGGATCTGCGGGTCAATGGGTCGAATGGCCCAATCAGCCTCAGTGCACCGGCAAGTTATACGTTGAGTTGGACGAGTACCAACGCCGCATCTTGCACCGCGTCGGGGAGTTGGAGTGGGGCGCAGGCAACCGGTAGCTCCCAGGGTATTAATAATGTAAGTGGTGGCACGTACACTTACACACTGACCTGCTCAAATCCATCCGGCAGCGCCAGTGACAGCGTCACTGTAAATGTCTTGTCTGCCCCAACGGTGACCGTCAATGCGCCGGCATCAGCCACCGCTCCAGCCAGCTACATGGCAACCTGGACGAGCAGCAACGCCACATCCTGCACAGGCTCAAACCGTTTCATAGGGTTAAGTGGACTGACAGGCTCGCGGGCCGAGACAGCTCTCCCCGTAGGGAACTATGATTACACCGTTACCTGCACCAACGCGGCCGGCGTGTCAGCAACCGACACGAAACGAACGGTTGTATATGCTGCCCCTTCCGTTGACTTGAAGGTGGACGGTTCGGACGGGCCTACCGTGACTCGCACCGGTCCGATCACCTACTTGGCCACATGGACCAGCAGTAATGCCACGCTGTGCACGGGTTCTGCCCGCCTGGCAGGATATTCCGGACTTGCGGGTACGCGTTCGGAAGCAAACGTACCGGCAGGAACCACCTACGATTACAGCGTGACCTGCCAGAATCCTGCCGGGGCAACCGCCAGCGATACGGTGCGAATGATCGTTGTGGCTGCGCCATCTGTCGACGTGCGGGTGAACGGGTCAAATGGGCCGCTCACTTTTCAGGAACCGGCCGGTTACACGGTTAGCTGGACCAGCGCCAATGCCGTTTCCTGCTCCGCGTTGAATAATCTTTCCGGGCCAGTAGGCACGAGTGGCAACCGAGCTCTCAGCAATGTACTGCAGGGCGCCTATCAATACACCGTGCAATGTATGAACCTGGCCGGAACGACTGCAAACGACACGGTGGTTGTTAATGTCAACCCGCCTCCGCCGATCGTGGATCTGCAAGTTGAGGGTGGCAATGGGCCGATTACCCAGGTGGAACCAGGGAGCTATACCCTGACCTGGACGAGCCAGTATGCCGCATCCTGCACGGCTGCCAGTTCGGATGCCCTATGGACCGGAAGCGTAACTGTCTCCGGTAGCGCGCCTATCTCCGGAGCGCTGATTGGGACCCACTCGTACACGCTTTCCTGCTCGAATGTCTCAGGAACGCGGAGCGACACGGTCACCGTGTATGTGATTGCGCCGCTGTCCGGAACAGTCTCACCGACCTTTGCCAGGCTGGTGTTATTTGGGCCAAATCTTGGCTTGCCGGCGCAGACCCTGACCGGAACGGTGGCTGGCGGCGAACCGCCCTATCTGGCGGTAGTTTCAGTTCGTGCGCCTTCCGGGGCGGTCACCACCTTTTCGCGAAGTGGTTCGGCTTGGTCGTTGTCACCCTCAGCAGCAGGGGATATCAATTTTGGCACAACGGAGCAGGGGACCTGGACCGTTTGGGCTGATCTGACCGATTCTGCAGGGCGTGCCTTTCGCACCAACAGCAATACCTGGACGGTTTCCTGGTACTCCGTTCATGGGAGGCCATAATGCGGCGCACCTTGATCCTCTCAATCCTGATCTGGTTTTGCCTTTCGGCGGCTGTTCCCCCGCTTCCGGTTTCTCCAAATGCATGCAGCCAGGCATATGGCGCGAACTTGCCTGACCCCCTGCCAGGCTGGTTACAGCCTGTTGAGCAACCGGCAGATTTACAGACCGCTCAGTCTTATGAACTCCTGGCCGGCCACCTGCTGAAGGGCGCCATTGTGGATGGTTCACGATGTCCCTCCGGCGGGCTGAATGCGGATGGATCACCCAATGCCTGCGGATTAGAAACTTCTCGGGAAGAAGTGTTTCGCTGGCAAAACCGTTACGATGCGTCGATTCAGGCCTCAGCATCGGAGCAGAACATGCCTGCGAAGGTACTCAAGGCGGTCATCGCGGTTGAATCGCAGTTCTGGCCAGCCGCCAATTGGGCGAAAGGGGAAATTGGCCTGGGACAGATGACCGAGATGGGCGCAGACCTGGTTCTGGCATGGCGGCCTGATTATTTTCTAGCGATCTGCAGTCAAGGATTGGATAAAGCGGCTTGCGCCAAAGGTTATGGAGGTCTCGACCTCGCCGCTCAACGTATCCTACGCGGTCTGATGTTGAAGAGCATTGATGCGACCTGCCCAACCTGCCCGGGCGGGGTGGATCCGACCAGGGGCGACCAGGCAGTTACTGTGCTCACAGAATCGTTGAATGCGAGCTGCCGGCAATCTAACCGGACGTTCTGGCTGGCGACCGGGAAGCGGCCGGCGGAACTTCTGAGTTATGAAGACTTCTGGCGGTTATCGCTGGCAAATTATCACATAGGAACTGGCTGCATCTACCAGGCGTTGCGCCATACCGGTAATCCCAGCTCCTGGAGCGCGATTGCGATCAACTTCCCGACTGGCTGTGGCAGCGGCGCGGAATATATTCGCAGGATTGAAGAGCAAATCGTTCCCTAAAAGGTATGTATGGACTGGATAATCCTTGGCATTGTCATCCTCTGGCTGGCGGCGGTATCCTGGTTTGACTTGCGGAAAGGCGAGGTTCCGCACAGCCTGTGGGTCATTATTCCTCTGGCGCTGGCTGGCGCTTACCGTTTCTGGCAGGGGGACTGGCAACTTGTCGTCCTGACGGGATTGGTAGCGCTGATCAGCGAACGGGAGCGGATTTCCAAACTCTTTGGTTTTGAGGAAATTGGGCGGGTGTTGACCTGGCTGCCGTTCTTGTTGTTGGCATTGTTCTGGTCGGTGCAAAACAGCCCCATCACTGCGATGTCCATTGTCGGCTTTTGGGTCGCCTGGGAATTGGGCTGGTGGGGTGGTGCTGACGCAGTTAGCGCGATGGCCCTCAGCCTGGTCTGGCCGGGACCGGGCTTTTTCCTGGCGTTTTTCGGGTGTCATGCTATTGTCGCATTCGGTTTGATGGCGTTTACCTACAAAACGGAGCGGAAGGTAAAGGCACACCGGCTGCCCGGTCTGCCGATTATGCTTCTGGCAGTCATTTCATCACAAATCATCCAACGGATATGAGGTAACGGGCTGATCGTTCGGTTTATGCGCTCATTGGGTCTGGAGGTAAAATATGCACCTTCCAGGCGAACGTTTGTGCTACAATTTATCCATGCTGATGATAAAATTCGTTCCTGAACAGAAAATGGCTCGCTTTTATGAGGTGCATGTTCAGTCCACCCTTCTGGATAGTCATGCCGTTGTATGCACCTGGGGGAGTATCAAGAATGGTTATCATCGGGTGCGAATGATCAAAACACAGTCAATAGATGAAGCGGAGAAAATAGCCAAACGGATCATCCAAAAGAAAACAAAAAAGGGGTATGCCGAAATGGGCCCATGAATTTGACAGAACAAACAAAACCGGATATACTTTCTCAAAATATGGCACCTACCATTCGGCGGTCTCTCTTATTGATTTTGTTGATTATGACAGCCATAAATCTGGCTGGTCATTTTGCTTCGCCTGCATCCTGTTGTTCGGTGCCAGCAACCTTTGATAATGCCGGGGATACGGATTGCCTGGTATGTACGTTACAGGTTGGAGTCTGGACGCCTGATTTAGTGGCATTAAAACCTATTCAACTTCCTGATCTAATTGTCAAATACAATCCATTTGTTCCATCCGGATTCGTCTTCAACTTTTTCCATCCCCCTATCGCTTAAATACAACTGAATAATCGCATTTGAAAAACCCATTGAATATTCAATGGCTGTTTCGTTTGCGTATCTCAGTGAACGAGTTAACCGGTTCAGGCACAATCTTATTGCTGCCATCCGTTGTGTATGCATTTACCTTATAGAAGGAATTTCATAAATGAAAAAAAGATCTGTTTTACCTTATCTCCTGATCATAATTGGGGTTGCGATATTGATAACATCCATATCGATCAGCCTTCAACCACGTGCTCAAACTCCGACTACTCAGCCTTTGGTGGCTGAGGAAGAGACGTTCCCCGAGATTCCCCGAGTTTCCTTAGAGGATGCGCTCGCCGCAAATAAATCGGGCGATGCGGTATTTATCGATGTCAGAGACAATAGCGCATATGCCGAAGCACATATCGCAAATGCGCTATCCATTCCACTCGCTCAATTGGATAGCCAATATAAAGACCTTGATCCGAATGCATGGATCATTACTTACTGTACCTGACCGTCAGAAGAATCGAGCGCCCGTGCGGCGCGAATTCTCTTGGATAACGGTTTCAAGAATGTTACCCCTATTCTTGGCGGTTTTCGTGCCTGGCAGAATGCCGGTTATCCGGTGGAAACGGGTCCTTAACTTTGCATAAGAGATGACACAATGATCACTCTACAAAAAAAACAATCTACCATACGTCCAGCTCTGTTCCTACTGTTACTACTGATTACCGGGATCCTGGCAGCATGTGGCGGGAAGGCTCCACAGATCAGCGTAGATCCCGCTTTACAAGATCTGGGAACTCAACCTCAACAACCGATCGATCTCGTATTCGAGGTAAAAAACACTGGTAACGCAAACCTGGTGATCGAAAAAGTAAGTGTCTCGTGTGAGTGCACAACGGCTGAGTTGGAAACAAACACCATCTTGCCCGGTGAATCAACCAAACTACGTGTCAGGTTTGACCCGGCAGAAGATAACTTATTCGGCGATATCCAACGCATTATTTACTTGCGTAGTAATGACCCGGCAACCCCGGAAGCGGAAGCAGAATTTCGAGTCATCATCCAAAAGCCGGAAGGATAGCTCAATGCTCAAACAATGGTTAAAGAAGTTGAGCGTTGGAAATACCCTGTACTATCCTGGCTGCGTTACTCGCTATGCTCTACCCGAGGTACAAGAGCGGTACGAGTGGTTGCTGCGCAAGGCCAAAATCGACTTTATCGTCTTACCCGGTGAGCTTCAGTGCTGCGGTAGTCCCGTCAGGCGGGCCGGATATCAACAGGATTTTGACCGGTTGAAGGCCAAAAACCTGGAGATATTTGCTCGCTTCAGCGTCAATAAGATCATCACCAACTGTCCTGGCTGTTATCACACTTTGAAATACGAGTACCAGCTCGATGTCTATCATACGACACAGGTTTTGTCTGAAAAAGGCAGGATCCCGCCCGGTCAATACGAACCGGATGGAAAACAATCAATAACCTATCATGATCCTTGCCATCTCGGTCGCTGGTCAGATATTTACGAAGAACCCCGCCGTCTCTTGGATCAGGCAGGTTGGGAGGTTGTAGAACTGCCAGATAACCGGGAGATGAGCCTGTGCTGTGGGGCTGGGGGTGGCGTTAAATCAAACTACCCAGATCTATCCAACACAATCGCTCAGGCCCGCCTGGCCCAGGTGAACAATGGCCGATTATGTACCGCCTGCCCCCTGTGTTATGCCCATTTCAAGGAAAATGCCGGCGATATTCAGGTGATGGAGTTCAGTGAAGCCTTGACGCAGGCTGCGGAAGCGAGGCGCTAACCCATGGAATCGCTCGAATCTTTATTTCAACCCGGTCAGGTGTCCACGCGTGCAGAAACGAAGGCGGCCTACAGCCGGGATGCATCTCGCATTCAGGGTCCGTGCCAGGGAGTTGTTTGGCCGGAAACAGTTGACGATGTTGTCCGCCTGGCGCAATGGGCTGCCGAAACTGGGATCGATCTGGTGCCACGCGGGGCAGGTACGGGACTGTGTGGCGGAGCAACACCGCAAAACTCGATCGTGGTTGATTCTTCCTGTCTGCGGAAAATCGGCGCTCGTGATGTTCAATCAAAAATGGTGGTAGTCGATGCCGGCATCCCCCTGGATCAGTTCAACCGAACGCTTCGCCCAGATGGATTGTTCTTCCCCGTGATCCCTGGCAGCCATCGCTCGGCGACCATCGGGGGAATGATCGCCACAAATGCCGCCGGGCTGCACGCCGTCCGCTACGGCAGGATGAGTGATTGGGTCGAGGAAGTGGTTGTGGTGGATGGGAAGGGTGAGGTTCAGCGACTGTCTGCCGGCGACCGGAAAGTCTTTGCTGGCCGGGAAGGGATCACCGGGATGGTCCTACAGGCTACGCTCCGCCTGACGGAGATCCCCAAGAGTCGCTCGCTCACCCTGTTCTCATTTGAACACCTGGCGGACATGCTGGAGCAAGTTAAACAGTTGAAAACGAATTCTGCCCTTTCCGCGTTGGAATATCTCAATCCCCATGCGGCTGCTCTGGTCGGGTGGACGGCAAGACATTGTGTATTGGCCGAGTACCATAGTGCTGAAGGGGAGATTCGTGACCCTGCCGAAATGGCAAACCTATGGGGAGCGCGAGAAAGCCTGTCTGCCCGATTAACGCAGGCGGGATTCCCCATTTCCGAGGATCCCCAGTTCCCCCCCGAAACCCTGGAAGATAACCTGGATTGGCTGACGGTGCAAAATATTCCCGTCTTCGGCCATCTTGGGGTTGGTATCCTGCATCCCCGGTTTTTGCGGGAGGATGCGCGCATTGCGGAGCTTTATTACCGGGTCTCTGCCTCCGGTGGGCAAATCAGTGGAGAACATGGGATGGGGCTGAAAAAGCGGCAGTGGGCCAGTGAGGCATTGAAGGCGGAAGTTCTGGCGCTGAAAAGGCAGTTCGATCCACAGCATATTTTCAACCGAGGGAAGTTATGTTGATTGATCTTACCGAAAACCCTGCCTGCACCGAGTGTGGACTTTGTCGAGAGGTCTGCCCGGTTTTTCAGATCCAACGCCAGGAAGAGTACAGCCCCCGTGGTCGCGCGATACTGGGTTCCGCTGGCATTCAGACCCTGGTCTTTTATCAATGCACCCTATGTCGTACCTGCCGGGTCGTCTGTCCAGTTGGGCACGACCCGGGTGGTGAGATCATTCGGGCAGGCTTAATATCAGCCGGCATCGAAACGGAAGCCAATCAGATGATGATTGCCAATATCCGCCAGTACGGCAATCCCTTCGGACCGCTTGCCGAGGGCGAGTTGCCCAAAACGTTAACGTGCTGCTAAGAAGGACATCGGAATGAACATGAAAAAGCTTCGATTGATTGCCATTACCCTATTCGTGCTCCTTCTCTCGGCGCTGCCGGTCAACGCCGATAGCACCGGACGGCAGGCGGTGATCTATTACAACGAAGCGTGCGACGAGTGCGCGACCTATATCAATGGCGAACTGCAGGAAATCCTCCAGGCCAACCAGGTGCAGATGGTTCGAAAAGACTATATCAACCAGCGGGAGAACCGCAAGGAATTGAACCAAATGAACGATTCCTTGGGTGTACCGCTGGAATTGCAAAGTCACCTGGTTACCTTTGTCGACGAGGGCCAAATTATCTTGCAGGGCGAGCCGCCAAGGCGCGTGGTTGAAGGCTTGCTATCCGCCCAAGAGCTACCCGATCGGATCCTGATTTACAGCGAAGAGGGCGAGGAAGATGGTTATAAAGCCTGGGCTTTCGCTGGCCCGGTCCAAAGCTATGGGGTCAACGAACCTGTCACAACCTACCTGACCTGGTATCAGGCAAACCAGGCATCGTTTGAAAGTTCAGGCATCGCCAGTTCCGCAAGCAGGCTGCTTCCAGCCGTCCTGCTGACCGGTCTTGTGGACGGCATCAATCCCTGTGCAATGGCCATTTTGCTCTTTTTCATCACGTTCTTGTTTACGATTCGTAAGGCAAGAGCAGCGATTGCCCGGATGGGATTGGTTTACATCGCCTGTGTGTACATCGTTTATTTTCTAGTCGGTCTTGGTTTGCTCCGCGCGACCTCCCTGGTACAAGGGCACTGGCTGGGACAGGTGGGGGCAGGCTTGTTGATCCTGTTTGGTCTGACCAATCTCCTGGGGGCCATATTCCCAAAGTTTCCCATTCGTTTGGAACTCCCCGAAATCGGGAAAGAAGGACTCAAGAACTGGATGTACCGGGCGACCTTACCCGCCACCATTGTCTTGGGTACGCTCATGGGTCTGGAGAGTTTCCCATGCTCTGGGGGACCATACGTTGCTATTTTAGGATTGCTGGGCAGCCAGACTGGTTTTTGGGAAGGTTTTGGATACCTGGCGCTGTATAACCTGATGTTTATCATGCCGTTGGTGATCATCCTGATCCTGGCCTTAAACCCGGTCATGGGAGCAAAGATTCAGGCATGGGAACGCGCTTCATCCCATAAGGTGCGCGGGATCACAGGCGGTGTGATGGCACTGATTGGGTTGGTCCTTTTAATTTGGGTTCTATAAGAACACGACACAGAAAGGTAATGAGATGGCTAAGAAATACGCAAAGTCAAATTCAAGCAAACGGTCAAGAAACACACGGAAGCAGGCGAACTGGTGGGTGATTGGGTTAATCGTCGCTGTGGTGCTCGTTGGGGTGAGTACCATCGTGCTGCAACAGAACCAGAATAAAGCGAAAGCCGAGCCGGTCGAAACCAGCCAGGATAAGAGCATGGGTGAAGTCGAAGCCCCGGTTGTAGTGGTCGAGTACGGCGATTATCAGTGCCCGGCCTGTGGACGATTTGCGTCAACGATCAAACCAAAACTTGTAGAGGAATTTGTAAATTCCGGACAAGTACGTTTCGTCTTCCGTAGTTTTCAATTCATTGGCGAAGAGTCGTTCTGGGCAGCTGAAGCTGCTGAATGCGCCAATGAACAGGGCAAGTATTGGGAGTTTTACGAGAAACTGTATTCTTCCCAGGACGGTGAAAATGCGGGTGCATTCCGGAAAGAGAACTTAGAGAAATTTGCTGTTGATTTAGGTTTACAGACCGATACTTTTAACGAATGCCTGGCAACCGGTAAGTACACCGATAAGGTGAAAGCAGAAACGCTGGAAGCCCAAAACCTTGGACTTCGGAGCACACCCTCTTTACTCGTAAATGGGAAATTGGTTGAAAATGGTAGTCAATATGATATTTTAAGCCAGGAAATCCGCCGAGCGATTTCAAAATCGAATTGAGCTTCTTTCATAGTGCAGAGAAACAAGGGATAAAGCAGGTAAGCCAACGAATGAAATCGGCCATTTTACAACCGTTTAGTTTGTCGAGGAGCAAGCTTCAGAAATTGTCATTTGCCATCAGTTGGATCATAACCGTTATGGTTGTATCCGGTTTAATCTGGTTTACCTGGCTCCAATTGTTTGGGATTCAGCCCGTCACGGAAACAATCAATCGTGAAACAAAGAGAACAATGTTGGCCAATGAGCCCCCGCCTGAAATCACCCTTCCTGGTTTCGTGGTTGATACCGAATTCGATGGAATTCATAGAATGGCAATCCTCAATACTGTTGTCCAGGAAGAGAAACATCTCAATGCCATCACTTACACTGTCACGAAAGGCGATTCGATATTCAAAATTTCTAAGCAATTCAACATCAAACCCGAAACAATCCTGTGGGCGAACCCGGAAACGCTTAATGATAATCCAGAGTTGTTAACCATTGGCATGGTTTTAAACATTCCCATATCGGATGGGATTTACTACAGATGGAAATCGGGAGACACGATCCCCGATATTGCTGCGCGCTTTCGGGTCGATCCTGACGCGATTCTCTTATGGCCAGAAAACGGATTGGACATAATCGATCCGGAGGTTTCCCCAGATACTTATGTGATGATCCCAGGAGGGACGCGTGAGATGGTCTCCTGGGTCATGCCAACCATCCCGCGGGGAAAGGCAGGGGTCTCCAAAACATTGGCAGGCCCAGGCGCTTGTGATACCACCGACGGAGCTTATGGCACGGGTACATTTGTGTGGCCGGCTGTAAATAACTATCTGTCAGGGAATGATTATTGGTCAGGCCATCTGGCCCTGGATATCGCCTCAAACATGGGCTCTCCTGTATTTGCATCAGACAGTGGATTGGTGGTTTATGCCGGATGGAATAACACAGGTTATGGGAATATGGTCATGATCGATCATGGGAATGGTTATCAAACTTTATATGCACATATGAGTCAGGTCTCGGTCTCCTGCGGAAGCAGCGTCTATCAAGGCTCTGCGATCGGCTCATCCGGAAGCTCTGGGAATTCTACCGGGCCGCATTTGCATTTTGAAACCCGCTATCTTGGCGGATTAGTAAATCCTTGGAGCCTGATGCCATGAATGAAGCTTGGTATCGATCATGTTCTTGGCGCTATTTTCCCGAAGAGGTGTGTCCCCTTGGGCACAGAGATTAAGTGGACACCTCGAATGGTAGCGGTGCATGGATCGTTAGCTGGCGATGAGCGATGAAAAAGAATTTTGATCTAATCCTGGCGAATATTTTCGCTCTTGCAGATGATTGGATATCTCATCTGTTATTGCGATCCACCCGCGAACAAGCCATTCACATGCTTCAACTTCAACCGATGGAACGATTGCTGATTGTTGGAGTGGGTACAGGTAAGGATTTCCCATTCCTTCCATCAGGTTTATGGATTACAGGTATCGATTCCAGCATTCAAAAACTCCAAAAAGCGCGTGTGCAAACGAAGGGTCATTATGTCACGCTGGAAAAAATGGATCCGTTATCCCTTCTTTATGGAGATCGTAGTTTTAACGCGGTGATATTTAACCCAATTTTAGGCAACGAAACGGATCATGCCAAGGCAATGCGGGAAGCATGGCGCGTCGTTCGTCCAGGCGGCCGGCTAGTATCTTGGGAGTGTTCCTTGAAAGGCAAGGATTGGCTATCTCGTCTTTACCGATGGTACCGAGGTTTCAGGATTGGTAGCCAGGTACTTCCCTCCCAAGAATTTATCAATGTCATCGAAGGTCTCCATGACATGATACTCGAAGAAAGCAAACCCGCTGTGTGTAATGGCAAATGCCGAATTATTCTCATCCGAAAGGAAAATCACAAATGAAACTATTACAAGGGGTCCTGGTATCGATCAGCATCCTTGTTGCCATTTCACTCAACGCGCAAACTGGTCAAGCCAGCTTTGAGGAGCCAGGCGAACCCTATTCAGGCATTCCCCTTTGTCTTCCCGATGCCTATCTAATTCCGCCGGCTGATTGTCTGCCATTAGGACCTTCACAAACACTAACCCAATTGGCCCGAATGGGAATGAGTTACCCATTACGACCTTTACCGGTGGTATCTCCCCCCAAAGATCTAACCAGGAATCCGGCATTTATCGCTAAGATAAACATCGATCCTACCGAACCTGTCCGCTTATATGCCAGCCTGGATGATGCGGTCAGCGGTGTAAACCAGGTGCGGTCAATCGCACCTGGTAACGGGTTACGTTACGTTTCTTATATCCAGGAAGCGCGTATTGATGGCAATTCATTTGTTATGTTGAAAAGTGGCGAATGGGTGCGCGCATCGCCAGCTGGATCTTCGACATTCCAGGGAGTTCTTTTTACGAGAATGCCCTCAACCGGTTTCGGGTGGGTAATCGATACAATTCGGGCAAGGTCACAACCCAGCTTTTCTGCACCTGAAGTTGGTGATGTGATTTACAGAGAATCTTTTGTCCCAATTTATCAAGTAGTTGAAGCTGAAGGGATGGAATGGTACCTGATTGGGATGGACCGCTGGGTTCCTTACCTCAAAGCTCGCCGCGCGAGGGTAGATACTACCCCCCCACAAGGAGTGACCGGAGACCGCTGGATATCCGTAGATCTGTATGACCAAATCGTTACGGTCTATGAAGACCGGCAGCTTGTATTTGCGACACTGGTCGCCACCGGCGGTGAGCCGTTCTATACACGCCCCGGTTTGTTTCAAATCTATCAAAAAAAGCCGTTTGAAACCATGAGCGGCGCTTTTGAACCGGACAAGTCAGATTACTACTATCTGGAAGATGTCCCATGGACCATGTATTTTGATCAAGCGCGAGCTTTACATGGAGCTTATTGGCGACCCTGGTTCGGGGTTGCTAGTTCGCATGGTTGCGTAAATTTTTCTTTGGGAGATGCGAATTGGTTATTTCAATGGGCTAAAGAAGGAGACTGGGTTTATGTCTGGGATCCATCCGGCGAAACCCCGACCGACCCCAGTTTCTATGGCGCGGGTGGGGCGTAATGATCATAGAACTGGCCCCAAGAAACAGGTTTCAAAATTATGAATGAGAAGTTATCGATGAAAAGAAAAGTGTCAGGGTTTTTGTTAGGAATCGGTGTTGGTTGCGTTGTCCTGGCGCTGTTCTCGGTTGCTTTGTTCCAAATCCCATCAGTCCAGGACCGCTACGGTTGGCGGGTGGATTTTGCTCTGACGTTTCTTCGCTCTCTGGTGGATCCGGTTAAACCATTGCCCGCAATAAGAACAACCCGAATATTGGATGATCAATTGGAAATTAAACCCACAGATCCTCCTGTGGAAACACGTATTCAGCAGGCGACGCAACAAACAAACGTGACCACATCTTCACCAACACCCTCGCCAACGCCTACTCTTGCCCCCACCCCAATCCCTGGAGTTGTTCAATTAGCTCCGCCGGCTTATGAAAAGCAGGAGATCAACAACTGTGGGCCGGCCACTCTGGCCATGTATTTACGCTATTACGGCTGGGAAGGAGACCAGGCGACCATCGCCAGCATCACCAAACCTAAAAGTGAAGATCGCAATGTGAACGTTGAGGAACTGGTCGCTTACGTGAACACCCAAACGCCAGGGTATGAAATCCAATTCCGAGTAGGTGGGGATGTGGACACACTGAAACGTCTTCTGGCAGCCGATTTTCCCGTGATGATCGAGGAATCTTTCATCATGGAAGAAAGTTATTGGCTGAATGATGATCGCTGGGCTGGTCATTATCTGCTGTTGACCGGGTATGACGAAAGCGCACAGACATTCCAGGTTCAGGATTCATTTCTTGGACCTGATATGCAAATCTCTTATGCAACACTCAAGGAGCGATGGAAGTCTTTTAACTATGTCTATATCCTGGTCTATAAACCTGAATCGCGCCAATTAGTTCAATCCCTGTTAGTTGATCAATGGGATGTTGACACAAATCGACAACACGCATTGGATTTAGCAAAAAGGGAAGTTGAACAAAATCCAGACGATGCATTCGCCTGGTTCAACATCGGGACAAACCTGGTTTACTTCGAAAGCTATGCCCAGGCTGCAGGGGCATATGACAATGCTCGAAATGTTGGACTGCCGCAACGTATGCTGCGTTATCAATTCGGACCTTTCTTTGCATACTTTCATTCGGGCAGAATCGAAGACCTTTTATCGCTGACCGAATATGCGCTAAAACGAACCCCTAATTCGGAAGAAGCGAAACTTTGGCGTGGTTGGGCGATGTATCGCCAGGGGAACAAAGAGGAGGCTATCAAGTTGTTCAATGAAGCATTGGCTGTGCGTCCTGATTATTTCGATGCTGAATACGCCTTAGATTTTGTTCGGAACAATTAACTATAAGGAGCCTATGTCCTGTAAGTTGCAGCCGCTCGGTGAAACACCAGGTGTCAATATCAATCTTAGGATTATTTAATGGCACTCTAACCACATCGATAAAAGCAGGAAAGACCTATGTTAATTTCGCGTCGAAAATTTATCAAAGATTCATACTTGATGATTGCCGGTTTTCTTTTACGACCGGCGATTCAAGATCTCGATAGGTTTGAATTTCCTGCTGCAGAAAGACTTGGGCGAGTCAACGTTGGCAAGGTCGAGATCAAGATTCGCCCAAACGCAGATAGCCAGACGGTGAGTGTCCTGTACGAAGACGCGATTGTCGAATGGGGTCGTGAAGTCGTTGGAACCAATGCATACCGAAATAACCAAAGGTATGTGGAAACGCCTGAAGGTTATATATGGGCTCCTTACTTGCAGCCTGTCCGCAACATCCTCAATCAACCGGGTCAATCACTTCTGGATAGCAGTCGCGGGCCAGGAATGTGGGTAGAAGTGAGTGTGCCTTGCGTTGATCTTATGTTAGCAAACCCTCCCGCACGGTCGCCGGGTCTGCGTAATCGAATAGAGAACAACCTACCACCCCGCTTATATTATAGCCAAGTCACTTGGCTCGACCAGACGAAGTTGGCTCAGGATGGACGAATCCTTTATCGAGTCAACGAACCGTTTGGTAGTTATGGGGATATATACTGGGCATCGGGTGAAGCATTTCGGCCACTTACAACCGATGAGGTCTCACCTATTAATCCAAACTCAATGGACAAACGGATTGAGGTCAATATCCCCCGACAGACCCTGTCTTGTTTTGAGGGGCAAAATGAAGTCTACTTTTGCCGGATCTCATCCGGCGCGTTGTGGGATGCATGGGGTAATGCAGTCGATGCCTGGGCAACACCTTTGGGGAAATACCCAATCTGGCGCAAACTCATTTCTCTCCATATGAGCGGGGGATCTTCCGGAGGGGGGTGGGATCTGCCTGCTATTGCCTGGACATCGCTATTTGCAGAAAATGGGGTGGCGATCCACTCAACCTTCTGGCACAACAACTTTGGCGAACCCATGTCGCACGGTTGTGTGAATGCCAGCCCAGATGACGCCAAATGGATTTTTAGGTGGACATTGCCCACCATATCATTA
>DAOUMN010000007.1:0-19198 GCA_034411135.1 Bellilinea sp. | reverse complement strand
TTTTCGGCTTTTGCGGCGTTTTGGGGTTCAAACGGCGCTGGCGGTTGGTGGATTTTCCGGCATTCGGACTGAGGATCAGCGATAGTTGATTGAGCGCGTTCAAATCATATTCGCGCCGCCCGCACACATCGCACACCCAGGCGGGAAAATCCGGTACAGTGATCAGATCGTCACCCAACCAGGTATAGTAAACCACCAGGGTGCGGTGCATTTGCCCTGCCTGGCATTCGCTGCATGGGATGTTGTAATCGGTAGGGTGATTCTTTCTTCGATCGATTTTCATGCTTCAGTTTTTGGCGTTGACCGTGATTCCGGTAGTGAGGACTTTTACCTCGTTCAAAGGCCAGTATACCACGAAAGCCTTGCCAACGATATTTTCAATCGGCACAAAACCCCAGGTGTGCGAATCCGAGGATTGGTTACGGTTATCGCCTAGTACGAACACCCTTCCCACCGGAACCTCCCAACTGCCGGCATAAAGCGGGGGCGCGTTAATGTAGGGCTCTTTGAGCGCGTGTCCATTGACAGAAACCAAGCCATCCTGAATTTCAACCAGGTCACCGGGCAACCCGATGACTCGTTTGATGTAATCCTCTTCCGGGCTGTAATGGAACACGACCACATCGCCATGTTGAATATCTCCCAAGCGGTATGCCAGTTTGTGCACCAGCACGAACTGCCCTGGTTTGAGCGTTGGCTGCATGCTGATGTTTTCGACCCGCACCCGTGCAACCACTGCATCGATCAAAAAGTACAACACAAATGCAAGCAGTAAGGTCTGTAAAATTTCAACCAGCGTGCGCAGAAAGGTGGTGCGCTTCGTGCTGCCCGTTGGCGAGTCTGGATATTGATCAAGTTCAGAATGAGTCGAATTCACTCAATCCTCCATACCACTAAGTACCCGTTCCATCTGATTTTGATGGATGCGAACATACAAGCCTTTATTATACTCCTGAGCACGCATCCATCGCATAATATGAACGGACACTAAGGACTTGCCTCATTATAGTATCCCACAGCCAAAGGAACAAGGCTTAATTCCTGCGCAGTCGAACCCCGCAGGTGCGGCAGAAGACATCTCCAGGAACAGTCCGTCGTCCGCACTGGTGACAATACATCGGCTGGTTGGCTGGGGCAGCATTCGGCTGAGCTTCACTGCGCAGATGGCGCTTTCGGGCTTTTTCCGGTTGGCTCACCCGGCTGCGCTGCACCAGGTACCAGGATACCCCCACCACCAGAAGCACGCCGCCAACCACAAACAATATAACGGGTAGCAGGCTGCTGGCATTTACTTTGCCAGGCACGTCCCCGGTCAGCGGTTGCGCGGGCTGCACCGGCAATGATCCAATCGAAAGCGAATCATCCGCTTTGTCATAATTCAGGTTGACTCGAAAGACCGTACCGGCATCTACCGTGCCTACAGGGTTGGCATAGTAAACGAAACCATCCACCTGGGGCACACCCTCCCCAAAGCCCGGATAAACTTTCATTACCGTGGCATTGGCAGGTTGCTGCACCGACACTAACAGGTTATTAACCGCAAAATCACCATTCCACTCGTATTTGTACTTACGCTGGCTGCCGTCACGTTCCAGGCGTGGATCGTAATATTCGAGTTGCAGTGAAGCCGAAGGCGTAGTGAATGTGATCCGCAGCCAATCTCCCTGAACGGTAGTAGTATACGACAGGTTGTACAGCAAACCATCCATATCTTCCCACGCCAGGTTGTACGGCGCGCCCGCCTCGCGCGGAATTCGCAGGCTGACTTGCGCAGGCAACGAAATATCCGCAGACAGCGTCATGCGGTAGATAATCAACACATCCGGACGGTCATATTCGGGCCAGATTTCGATCTGCAGTCGATCCAGCGTAGGCGTGGTTTGCGCCTGGGCTGCCGCTGGCAGCAACATCAAACAGACCAAACCCAACCACCACACCCAACGCAATCGTGCTAAGGCACTAGCCAATTCAACCTCATTGACAATTACAAGATATTTCCAAACAATCTACCGGGCAATCTTACCATACTTCAGACGATCTCAAGTCGAAGACGTCTCCAGTAAAAATCGGGTATAATTCTCAGCATAACCAACGGAAAGGATCGCTTTCGCATTGCGCCGCCGACGATCGGTTGAAGAATTAACCATAGACGAGTTGCGCCAGTTGCTGGTCGAAAAACGGCGCGCCGAACGCCAGCAGCGATTGGAAAAATTCCGCCGTACCGGACGGGTGGTTGTCGTCGAGCATCAGCCGCAATCCTCTGCCTTCGAATCCGCTGCCGAATTGGATGATAGCCTGCTAACGCAGGAAGAACGCCGGCAGCCGCGGCGCAGACGTAATGCCTGGTTGGATCGTTTTCTATTATTCATTGAGATTGCCGCAGTGGTCGGGCTGGCATTTGTCCTGCTGAATGGCATGAACCTGATCCGCAGCCTGAACCAGGAAGTTGCCGCTGCGCTGCAACAACCCACCTTGACCCCCACGCCGCTAATCCAGGCAGTTGTGCTGCCCGGTGGTCACACGCCCCCGGATGCGCCCGGTGGTGTCCGACCGAACGACGCGGAAATCCCAGAGCACCTGCGCCCGCTGGTGCAGACCTTTGCCAGCCTGCCAATTCCGACCCCCAGCCCGGAGCAAGCGGTGCGCATTCAAATCCCCGCTATCGGCGTGGATGCTCCCATCGTACAGGGCGACGGATGGGAACAGTTGAAAAAAGGCGTCGGGCAGATGATCGGCTCACCGAATCCGGGTCAAAAAGGCAACCTGGTGCTTTCGGCTCACAACGATGTGTTTGGCGAGATATTTCGCGACCTGGACAAATTGCAGAAAGGTGACGAGATCGTAATCTACACCAGCCAGCGGGCTTATGTCTATGTCGTTTCGCAAAGCCAGTTGGTCGAGCCGACCCGGGTGGAAGTAATGGCGCCAACCCGCGAAGCTGTTGTGACATTAATCTCTTGCTATCCCTATCGAGTCAATACCCAGCGCATTATCATCTCCGCTGATTTTGTTGAACAACGTTAATTTTGAGGAGTCCCCATGAGTAAAAAACAAAAACGCCGCACCTCAACCGCCGAACCGGTGCGCGAAGTCGTACAGAAATCCAGCACCGCGCCCACCGGTCGCTATGCATCCACCAGCGAATTCAATCCCGATTATACCCCGATCATCAAGGACCTGAAACGAATCGGCATCCTGGCTGGCTCGTTCTTTGCCATCCTGATCATTCTCTCATTCTTCCTGCGTTGAACCTGGGGCTGCCCCTCACCAACGGCACTGGTGTGGTCGCTGCTTAACCGCCCGTCGCCACCGAAACCAGAGTCAGGCGATCTCCATCTTGTGGCGTTTCTTCCATAATAAACGCCGGTTGACTCATTTCTCCGTTGATGATGAACAGATTGGAATTCATCAGCGCTTTTTTGTCCTCCTGGATCAAGATGCCGATCATATCCGGGTATTGTTCCGCCAGCCAAGCGACAATTTGACCGTACGTTGTTCCCGCGGCGAATTCCACTTCTAGCACAGACGTGCCGGTAATCACTTTTGCCAGGTTGGTAAATTCGATGCTGATGTGAATCGTTGAACTGGTATTGCCGTGCATGATTACTTAAAACAAAACGAAAAGAGCACCGCCCCCGCGGAAGTCCCCACCCACCAGTAATCGCGCATCAATTGCGGGAAGGTATCCGACTGCCTGGCAGCCAGCCCAAGCAGCATCAGCACGATCGCCGCGCCCAGCAGAACCCAGCTGCTGATTTCATAACCCGGTTTTTGTGGGTCTTTGAGCGGCGCTTTGGCGCCTTTGCCCGCTTTTTTCACCTGCAGGGCGGCTTCCCGCTCCAAGCGGCGCTTTTTACCGCGCAGCATAGCCAGGCGCAAGTAGAAAAACAACATCGCCAGACCTGTGATGACCAGACCGATATCGAACTTCATGCTGTGTCTCCAAAATCTTTCTTCCACACGTACTTAAGAACCGTGTTGTAAAACGTTTGCAGGCTGGGTTTAGGACCTGCCCCGACCCGCAGCATACGCCCTCGCGGCGTAATTTCGACCAGCAACGTGCCGTTTGCGCCCATTTCAGTTGGTACACGCTCCAAAGCAAACACGCGCGTGTTGGGCAAGCGCACCATGGGCAGACGGCGCTCTGGTGTGCGGATGAGCGCCATCATATAGAACTCAAAATCAGTTGTGGGTGTGGGCAAACGCACCAGAACAACCCGGGCTTTTTTCTCCGGTAGTTCGCGGATTTCGAACTGCGTCCCGGCAAACGAGGAACATTTGGAATCATCCAGCCGCTCGCCGACATGATCCCACCAAAACTTGAGAAATTTCAAGCCATCCCGTTCCAGAAATTCAAAAAATCCCTTTGTTTGCGAATGGAAAAGGACTGGCAGAGCCTCGTGGCAAAAATTGAAATGCTGGCTTTTGTTTTTATCCATTCGGTATCCTTCAGCGGTTGACGGGTAAAATGCGCTCCAGAAATTGATCAAAGCGGGTTGACGGTCGTCCTATCAGCCATTCCAATACGCGCGGGCTGCCACGAAAGTCATATTTTTCATAGTAAACAAACATTTTCAACAAGGTTTGAATGGCATACTCAGGCAGATTTGCAGTCCGCATAGTACTCTCCCAGGTGGTACGGTCCAATGTGACGGCTTGCACCTCTTGCCCCAGCCGCGCTGACAGTCGGACGGCAATCTGGCGGGCAGACAGCGCTTCCGCCCCGCACAATTCGTAGATGGCGTATTCGTGACCCGCACTGGTCAAGACAATTGCCGCCGCCTGGGCAACATCTTCCAGATCCACCTGGCTAAGCCGGGCATCGATGGAATACGGTAACTGGTATACACCTTCATTAACAATTGCAGGCAAATAACCTTGCAGGTTTTGCATATACGCTGCCGGCTGCAATATGGTGAACGCCAGCCCACTGGCGAATAAACGCTCCTCCACCCGCATTTTCAACCAGTGATGCGGCATGGCTTCCACTTGCGGGTGCAACACCGAGTGATAGACAAAGCGCTGAATACCAGCATTGCGGGCTGCACAAATCAAACCATCGGCGATCTCTACCTCAGCCGGGCTCATGTTCGGCGCTATGTGATAAATACCGGTTCGGTTGTGACAGGCCTCTTCCGCCAGAAGCGGATTCAGAAAATCACCCACCAGAACCTCCTGTACACCAAGCTCGCGCAGGCTTTGCACCTGGGATTCTCTGCGCACCCAGGCACACACATCCGCGCCAGCCCGAATCAATGCGCGGCAAATCGCCATACCTGTTTTTCCGGCTGCTCCGGTGACTAAAATTTTGGTGGTCATTGGCTCCAATCGCAACTATTTTATCAGAAAAGGCTCCCGATGTCCGGGTGTCGACATCGGGAGCCTCAGGCGCGGGTCGAACCTTTACGCGGTTCGGGAAACCCGCTCACCGGTCGTACTACCCAACGATTATATGATGTTGTGGCGTTCCACCGGCGGTTTCCAGATGTTGGTGATCAGGTTCATCAGAATACCGACCACAGCACCGGTTGCAATGGCGGGCCAACCGAACGGGAACAAACCCTGCAAAATCGGGATGGGCAGGAAACCACCATTGTAACCAATGTTGCCACCAATACCGATGATCAGGATTGTCGCACCGATTGCCAGCTGCCGCGGATCGAACAGATTGACCTTTTCCGCCAGCATGAGGGCAATACCCTGCATACCGATCACACCAAACAGGTAGATCGACAGACCGCCGGAAACGGCGGTCGGGATGGTCGAAACAAGGTCTGCCAGCGGTCCAATGAAGCCAAGCAGAACCGAGATCAAACCAGCCGTAATCAGCACCGGTCCGGAATAGTTGCGGGTAATCACCATCAGCGAGTTGTTCTCGCCGTAGTTGGTGCCAGCCGTGGAGCCAAAGATACCATTGACCAGATCGTTCAAACCATCGATCATCAAGTTGATGCCGATGTAGCGGTTGAGGCGCAGTTTTTCGCGCCCGGTTTCTTCCGCCAGGTGATCAACATAAAGACTGATCTGGTATAGGTGCGCGGTCGATTCCGGGATAGTGGCAATCGCCATTACGCCCACGCCAAAGATCACCGTCAGGGTGAGATCACTGGCGAAGTTGGGGAAGGTGAATGCCGGAGCGCGGAACAGAGCCGACTGACCAAGCAGGTCAAAATTGACCAAGCCGAAGGGGATCGCGACAATGTAACCGACAATCGCTGCCAGCAGAATCGGGAGCATCCCGATGAAACCCTTGCCCTGCAGATACACCGAAAAGATGAAGGCTGCCAGCAGGGTTATCAGGGATACCGACCACCAGGTCATATCGCCGGTCAAAATGCCGCCAGCCACGCCGGAGGACATATCCAGGGCAGCCTTGCCCAGACCGATACCGATCGTGCAAGCTACCGAACCGGTAACGACCGGGGGCAGAACCTTATCCAACGCTTCCTTACCGCCGGAAGCGCGGATGATGATACCAACAACAATATTGATCACACCGGTCGCGATGAACCCGGTCTGAACAATCGACAGCAGCGCCGGGTCGGCCGGGACGCCGAAGGTTGGTTTGGTGATGGCGGTTACCGCCGCGATATAGCTGAAGGAGGAACCGTAATACAGGGGGATATAATTGCCAATCGAGAGTTTCGAGGCAATCAAAGCCACAACGGTTCCAAAGCCGGTCACCGTCAGAACAGTGCTGACCGGGAAACCCATCAGCAAAGCGCACAGCACGGTTGCCGGGAACATGGTAATCACGTGCTGGAAGCCCAGCAGGATCATTCTACCGACAGGAGGGGTATCCTGTGGTAGATAACCCGTAATTGCTGGTTTTTCTACGTTGGTTGCCATTGAGTCTTCCTCCCTTGAAGAAAGATTAAGATAAAAAATGGATTTTGGTTTGGGAAGTTTGGTTCGGAAGAGCTATCCGGGGTGCAATGGTTGGATCCTCTCCTCCTTGCGGCTTACTGTCGGACATCCGAACCATCGGGGTGGGGTTGGATCAGGGGCTTCGATTCACACCTCCTTTCTGTCTGCCAAACAATTAAGGTGCTTATCCACCGCAGCTGTTAAGCAGCACAGCAGCCAGCACCAGCACAGCCACCAGAGGGATGATGTACATCAACAAGCGGATCTCTGGCACTTTAGTTAAACCCCCAGCCATATCTTTGGCTACGGCAGCCGCAAATTCGGTTTCCGACGGGGGTTTGAAGTCAACAACCTCGCTGCCGCTGGATTTGGCAGCCAGGCGAGCTTCCAGGGCTTTGTCCAGGGTTTCGAATGCCTGACGGATCATGCTCTTGGCAACCGAATCGATCATCCGCTGTCCAACGCTGGCTAACGCGCCGCCAATGTTCATATCGCCCTCGTATTTCAGCAGCGTTGAGCCGTCGCCCTGATCGACAAATTGGACTCTGCCAACGCCCTTGGCAAAACCAGGGGTGCCACGGCCATCCACCGTCAAGGTGCACGATTCGGGTTCAACCACATCAGAAATCACCAGTTTACCGGTAAATGAGCCGGAGACCGGACCAATGCGGACATTCATTGCGCCTTCATATTCGTTTTCCGAAACCATGTTCAATTTCTGGGTACCGGGTAATGCGCTGGCGAGCACTTCTGGATCATAAAACATTTCCCAGACCGCTTCGCGAGGACCTTTAAATACGTGTTCGCCTTCCAGTTTCATTCTTACTTTTCCTCCATAAGGTTTTTAAAAATGGGATATGGTTCGGTAGAACCGGGTGAAGCGAAGGGCGTTAGCCGCCCTTCGCTTTTTGAACAAAGGTGTAAATCCGGCTCGGGCTGAGGGTATCTTGTGTAAACTCAACACCGCTGTCCTTCAAGGCGTCCTCCACTGCCTGCGCAAATACCGCCGGGGTCGGTATAGCACCGGCTTCACCCACACCTTTCAAACCCAGTGGATTCAACGGCGAGGGTGTTTCCATGTGGCCTAATTCAATTTTGGCAGGCATATCGGTTGCTTGGGGGAAGAGGTAGTCCATGAAGGATGCAGTCACTAGTTGACCGTTATCATCATACACTAATTCTTCGTAAAATGCATCCCCTATACCCATTTGAATTCCGCCGTGAATTTGACCATCGACAATCATCGGATTGACAGGGGTGCCGCAGTCATGCACCATTGCCAGCCGGTCAATTTTGACCTTCATCGTTTCGGGGTCGACTTCAACAATCATTGCCATCGCGCCTGCCCCGGTCGCGCCGTAGGGAGGTCCGTAATAGGCAATTGCTTCCAGACCTGGCTCCGTGCCTGGTTCCATTACGCCGCGCTGCGGATTGGCGCGGGTTGCCAGGTCGCCCAGCGAGATGAATTTGGTGGGAATATCAGCTACGCGCACAACGCCATCGATAAGTTCCAGTTCCTCGACCGGCGCTTCCAGGATCTTGCTTGCCAGCTTGAGCGCTTTATCGCGCACCTTTTGGGCAGCCAGATATGTGGCTGTTCCAGCCACAGTGATGCCACGGCTGGCAAACGTTCCGGCACCCCAACCAAAAAATCCGGTATCGCCGGTGATGACCTTGACATCCTTGACGTCCACAGCCAACTGGTCTGCCACAATCTGGGCAAAGGTGGTGTAATGCCCCTGCCCCTGGGACGAGATACCGGTGGCAATGACCACCTTGCCGTTGCCGCCCACGGTGATTTTTGCCCCTTCATACGGTCCAACCGCAGTACCTTCGGTGAAGCAAACCACGCCGATACCCACATGTTTACCTTCAGCACGCAGCCGGGGTTGAACTTCTTTGCGGAATTGTTCGTAACCAATCATCTGGACAGTTTTTTCAAGCGCCGTGGGATAATCACCGCTGTCCAACACACCCTCGACAAAGTCCTGCCCGATGATGCCGGTATATGCCGGGTACTCGTTTGGTTTGAGCAAGTTCTTACGCCGTATTTCGACCTTGTCCATGCCCAATTCCTTCGCAGCGGCATCCATCATGCGCTCCATCACATAGGTGCCAAACGGGCGCCCGGCACCGCGCACCGGTGTGGCAATCATCTGGTTGGTGAATACCAGGTTGAACTCGGTCTGGAAATGCGGGATATGGTAGTTGCTGACTGTGTGAGTCTGGGTGTTGAGGGGGATGGTCATCATGTACGGATTGTACGCCCCGGAATTATGGAAGAAGCGATCCTTGAAACCGAGAACGGTTCCATCCTTCTTGAGCGCAATCTCGCAATAGTGAACCTGATCACGTTCTGATGTGGTCGCCAGGAAGTTTTCCCGCCGGTCCTCGTACCACTTGATCGGGCGTTCCAGTTTTATCGCCAGGTAAGTCAGCAGCACATCATCCGGCAGCGAGGTATTGATTTTTGGTCCGAAGCCACCGCCGGTGTTGGGAGAAATCACTCGCACCTGGCTCTCGAACAAGCCCAGCCGCGCGGCGGTCTGGTTACGCAGCGCAATGGGAGACTGAGTCCCGCACCAGATGGTCATTTCTTTTGCCAGTGCGTCCCATTTGACCACAATGCCGCGGTTTTCCATTGCCGCCCCAGCCACACGATTGATGAAGAACTTGCGCTTAACCACCAGGTCGGCTTCCTTGACCGCCTGCTCCCACGAGCCGCGTTCCTGAAAAACATGCCCGGCAAGGTTGCTATCGGTATCGTCATGTACCAGCGGCGAACCAGGCTCGAGCGCTTTTTCCAGGTCCACCACCGCTTCCAGTGGTTCATAATCCACGAAAATGAGGTCGCAGGCATCCTCGGCAATGTAGCGCGATTCAGCAATCACCACAGCCACCGGCTCGCCCGAAAAACGCACTTTATCCACCGCAATTGGAATGGTCGTCCGTGCTGTGTAGGTTGCGCCTTTGATGGCAGTCGGCGGCGGAACTTGCAGCGGTCCGGGTTTGATGTAGTCGCCAAAGTCAGCGGCGGTGTAAACCCCAATCACGCCCGGTAGTTTGCGCGCTTCACTGACGTCAATACTCAGGATGCGGGCGTGAGCATAATCGGCGCGTTTGAATGCCGCATGAAGCATACCCGGAAGTTCAATATCATCCAGAAATTGTACTTTCCCAGTGATCAGATCGGGGTCTTCATTGCGTTTGATGGATTGATGTACAAATTTTCCTGCCACGGTTGCTTCTCCTTTCATCCTTCTTTAGTGAGACGCCATTTTCTGGGCAGCCAGTTTAACCGCCTCGACGATGTTGACATAGCCGGTGCAGCGGCAAAAATTGCCATCAATCGCCTCACGGATTTCTTCATCGGTTGGATTGGGATTGTTTCCCAGATATTCCACAATGGTCATCAGGAAACCGGGCGTGCAAAAGCCGCATTGCAGAGCATGCTTCTCAATAAAGGCTTCCTGCAATGGATGCAGATGGTCCGGTGTTCCCAATGATTCAACCGTTTGAATTTCGCTTCCGTCCACCTGCACGGCAAACAAAATGCATGAGCGTACTGCCTGACCGTCCACCAGAACGGTGCAGGCGCCGCACAGACCATGTTCACAACCAACATGGGTACCCGTCAAGCCCAAGTCGTGGCGGATGAAATCGCTCAACAGCAGGCGCGGTTCGACTTCGCGCTCGTAGGGTTTGCCATTGACGGTAACGCTAATTTTTACTTTTTGAGCCATGTCATCCTCCTTCTACTTTGCTCGTTCAAAGGCTTCGGTCAATGCGCGCTTGACCAGCACATTCACCAATTGGCGGCGGTATTCACCAGTGCCGTGCAGGTCACTGCCAGGATCGACCTCATCGCGAGCAATCTGTTCTGCTACCTGTGCTATAACGGCTGCATCAGGCGCATTGCCGACCAGCAGCTGGGATGCCGCCTTGGAAAGGATGGGCGTTTCACCTACGCTAAACAAAACCACCCTGACTTCCTTGCAGCGATTGCTATCATCCAACGTAACAACACTGATCACTGCTGCCTGGGCATACCCTCCCTTTTGGCGGGACACCTGCTGATAGGAAGCGCCACTGTGTTTTGCCATGGGCGGCAACACGACCTCTGCCAGCATCTCCTCCGGCTCCAGCACAGTCATGAAAGGACCTACAAAGAAATCCTCACTATTGACCCACCGCTCGCCACCTTGCTTGCGCACCAGCAGGCGCGCTTTGAGTGCTACCGACAAAGCAGGGATTTGCGCCGCCGGGTCGGCGTGGGCAATGGCGCCGCCAAAGGTGCCGCGGTTGCGAATCTGGGTATGGGCAATGTGCTTGACTACAAAGGGGACAATCGGGAAGCGCTGGGCAACCAGCGGGTCATGCTCAACCACGCTGTCGCGCGTCATCGTGCCAATTGCCAGACCGCCGTCATCCGTCGGCTTGATATAGAACAATTCTTTGACCCTGTTGAGGTCGACCAGCGCTGCCGGGCGCGCCATGCGGAAATTCATCGCCGGGATAAGACTTTGCCCCCCGGCGAGCACCTTTCCGTCATAACCCAGCTCGTGCAGGTTGGCAAGCGCCTCTTCTACGCTGGTTGGTGCATAATAATCGAACGGAGCTGGTTTCATGAAGCAGATTCCTCCTTGAGACTGGCGTCTTCGCCTGCCTCGTTAAATGATTGCGGATTTCACAAGGCGGGCAACCTTTGATCCCAAGTCGGCGCAGGAAAAGCCCGCCCTTGATGAACCATTTGATAAATCAATTGCATATGACCAAGATGAAGTGCGGTGTGATCGATAACATGCAGAATTGCCCAACGCAGCGGAACATCCCGCCCATCAACCTGGCGGGCCTGATCCAGATCCGCTGCTGAAAGTGCGCTGAGGACTTTGCGCGTCTCTTGAAGTGTACGCCGCAAAACCACGATGACTTCCTCCGCAGAGGCAACGTGCGCGTTCAGTTCTGCCTGGCGGTCACGAGTGCGCGGTAGATCACCGATCACTTCTCCAATCCAAAAATGCTCTGCACCAGAAATGTGCAGAGCAAGTTCAGCCAGCGAGTTGACTTCGATAATTTGCTGATCTGCGAACGGGCGGCAGTTGAGCACGTCCGCGGACAAATCGACCAGCAGGGCTTCAACGTGTCCGTGCAGATCTTCGATCCGGAGTGTGTAATTCAACAACTCGCTATACAAAGGGTCTCCAAAATAAAAACAGGTTTAAATTATCGCTGCAGCCCCCCGTTTTCGCAACCGCCGGGGGGCTGCAATTTTTAGAGTTCTAACCTTCTTTGAATGCCACGAAGCGCCCCCACATCGATTCGACTTCCATGGCTTTTTGCACGAAGCAGCCAATGTAATAGCGTCCACTGGGAGCGTCGGCAATCTGGTACCCCAGATTTTCGGCATGCACGATCTTCTTCGGGAACAGGTTGAGGTGCATGTCCTGGTAGTACTGGTCGAGCGGGAACATCTCATCCCAATCCTTACCAAAGTCGCGTTTCAACTTTTCGTTGGCTTCCTGAAAAGTCTTAGGGTGCCAGATGCGTTGGATGGTGTTCATTGGGTGATCGGCAGCCACACAGTCCACGCCGATCCACTTGATCTTCTTCTCCGCAGCCCAGGCGGCAAAGTCGGCGGATGGACCCGGATGCTTGATCATGTAGCGGAACTCATCCGAATCGGGGCTGATCCAGCCGTACTTGTACCAACCGGTTTTGATGACCAGGATATCGCCTTCGCGAATATCGACCACTTTTTCGATCATCTCTGGCGAATAAACGCTGGAATTGCTGACCATGCCGGAAATATCGGCAATCACGCCCGGTCCAACCCACTCTTCCAGCGGCACTTCGCCAATCGAACGCCCAGCAGGATAGAAATGCTTTTCGCCATCCATGTGTGTAGCAAGGTGAATGGAAGCATTGCAGATTGAACCGTTGCGCGCCATGCCGAAATACGCGCCGCCAACCCGCTTGAAGTATTTGACCGTTAGCGGTTCATAGTTTGCCCACTGCGGGGAGCGCACCGAGAACGGGACGGTCATATCGATCATTTGCGCACGGTCCATCTCTGCAAAGAATTCTTTCTCATCCATCCACTCCGGCGCCTGATAAGCCAGGACACGTGCCCAGGCAGTTTCTACTTCCATGAACGGAATCGGCATTGCCGCAATCCACGCCCGCTGATTCTTGAGTTTGTCGATTTCACCCACGATCGATTCTACAAACAGCATGTGCTTTTTGGGCATGGTCACATGGGTCATCTCGTAGTACCAGTCCTGGGGGAACATCTCATCCCAGGTTTTGCCGTACTCCTTGACCAGTTTGTCTTCGGCTTTCTTGAATTCGTTTTCATGCAAACGGCGGATGGGGGTATTCATTGGATGTTCCACGCAACCGCAATCCACGCCGATCCACTTGAATTCCATATCCAGCGCCCATTGATAGAATTCCGGTGCAGGTCCCGGGTGTCGCACCAGGAAACCGAATTCCTTGGACTCAACCCCGCCTTGAGCCTTGGGATTGAACACATCCGGCTGATCCCATGAATAGCGGTGGTAGCCCGTGTTGATGATCAGAATATCGCCTTTGCGAACATCGGCTTTCTTCATGATCATTTCCGGTGTGTACAGACTGTAGTCCGAAACCATGTCGGAAATATCCACAACCACGCCCTGACCACACAGGTCGCTCAAGGGCACATCTGAGATTGCCCGGCCACCAGAGTGATAAGCTGTTTCGCCTACCAGGTGGGTACCAACCGTGTTCGACCAGTTGAGGATCTGTCCATTGGCACCAGCACCGCCGCCATAAGCACCGGTTACCCGCTTGAAGAAGTGAACTTCCAGTGCTTTGTCACCCGGGAAAGGCGGTGTGAAGATGCTGCAACCCTGGGTCAGGTCGTATAATTTGGCTTCCGCCATCATCTTGATAAATTTTTCGCGATCCATTGTTTCCCTCCGAGGTTACCGAATAGATTAGATTCCGTACTTGTCGGCAAACGCAATCAGGGCATCTTCAAAAGCGGACATCGGCATGCTGACCACACCCGCACCGACCTGTCCAACACCCGGATCCTTGTGAGCAACGCCAGTATTTACGCGCGGCGGCAATTGCTTCTCAACCACCTTGCGAACATCCACGCCGGTGGGAGTGCCGCGGAAATCGAGGTAAGGAATGGTGAAGTATTTGTGTTCCAGCGTGGTGATTTCGTACATGTCCAGCGTGGTTCGAATTGCATCGCTCGCGGAGCCACCGATAAACGTCACGATTGCAGGGGCAGCTGCCATGGCAAAACCGCCAATTCCGGTTGTTTCAGTAATTACACTGTCACCAATATCCGGGTTTGCATCTTTTTCAGTGAAACCTGCAAAATACAATGCTTTGACATGTGGCGCCGGAGCGGTGAACCAGCGATCACCCAGACCACTGACCTTCAAACCAAAATCGGTACCGTTGCGTGCCATAATGGACACAACCGTACTTCCTTCAATCCCATGTGCTGCCATCGAAGCCGTTTTACAGCCAGCCATGACTGGATTGAGAATGGTGAGCGCATTTTCAGCCATGAATTTCAAAACATTGAAAGCTGCATCCACGTTCTTGGCAACTTTGGCAACGTGGGCTGCCAGCTGACTGGTAAAGAGAATTGAAGCTGCGTCCAGCCGGTTGTGACCATCATCGCCCATATGTAATGCCTTACCGAGCAGTGAGCGCAAGTCGATACCACCACTGGATTTCAATGCGGCATCCATGGTTGGGCCAAACACCTCATTCAACCATTGCATGCGTTCGATCACGTCCGGGCTGTAAGCCCCCATGCGCATGACTTTGCCGCGCCCCTCGTTTAGACCAGAATAGGCTTTGTTGCCAAAGACCTGATCCTCAACGATGAAAACCATCATTTTTGGAGAAATGACGCCAGCCATCGGACCCACGGAATCATAATCATGGCATGCGGCAAACTTGAACTTGCCAGATGCCAGCATCGACTCGGCTTCCTGTGCATCTTTGGCTATACCTTCGAATAACAAAGCCCCAATCATGTTACCTTTCATGGGACCGGCCATTCGTTCCCAGGTAACCGGGGGACCCGCATGCAGTAATAAATCCTCCTTCATTCCCGGAATGACTTCAATTGCCGGGGCAACGCCGGTCACGACGGGGCGCGCTTCCATCATTTTTTCCGCAGCCTTTTTATTGGCTTCTTCGATACTGATCATTGCTATTCCTCCAGAGGTTTTCACTTTTTTTCCGCAAGTTAATTGGTGGAAAGTTTCTTCATCCGTTCGAGGATGCCCATTAGTTTTTCATTACCGCCAGCGGGCGGACGCCAATCCACGTGCACCACCGGCGTTTCCTGGGCAGTCAGGTTTTCGGCAAAAGATTCCAGACCGGCATTGATCGCTTTTAATGGTTTCTTTAATACTTCCAGATCCACCGGTGTTGCCTCTTCACGGGCTTCTTGCTCAGGCTGGTTGAGCGCCTGCAGAATTTGTCCGGCATAGCGAATCACAACCTCGTTGCTGGTGTCCACCCATGCTCCGGCGCGCTTCAACTGGCGAATTTGATTGCTCAAAACCTGCGGATCGTCCTCGGTGCCGGTGCACACCACCACAACCTCTAGGTAACGACCGGCTTTTTCGGCTATGGCTTTGGCTTCGGCAATTGCCGGTGCCAGTTCACTGGCAGGGTCCGGATGCGACCCAAATCCAATCACCACGTCCAGGACAATCACCGCCACCTCAGGGTCGTTCGCCTCCTCAAGCAGGCGGCGGATACGGAGTTCGTTGTCCATCATTGGGTGCAGGCGGCCAACAGTAAATTCGTCCTCGCCCAAATCGACAATCGAATGCTCCACGCTGACCAGCGAATCCTTCAATTTGTTTTCCTTGTTGATCGGCGCATTGGCATACACTTTGGGCAGGTATTCGGTCAGCAGGTGCTGGGCTTCATATGCCAGCGTTCCCCCGGAGAACAATCCACGCAGATATTTCTGCCCCGGCGCAAAGCGCTCCAGTTTCAAGTCAATTTCAGCTTCCAGCTTGGGCGGATTCTTTGCCAGTTCAACTGCGATGGCGGCTGCGTCATCCAGCCCGGAGGCAAAGAACAGGTTACCCACCCGGCGCGAAATTGGCGTGCGCCCAATAAAATTGACCACCACCGGTTTGCCTGCTTTACGCGCCACGCGTAACACCTCTTCGGCAACCTTGGGTGAAGGCGGCTTGGATACAAGCACGATCACCTTGGTGTCCGGGTCGCGGCTGAGCACATCCAGTCCCATTAAGAAGGTGACCCCACCGATTTTTTCGGACAGGTCGCGGCCGCCGGTGCCAATGCCGAAAGTCATCCCGCTGCCAAGTTGATCAATACGTGAGGCAACCTGCTGCAAACCCGTACCGGCAGCCGCCACAACGCCGATAGGACCACGGCGGACTTTGTTGGCAAAGCCCAGCCCAATACCACCGATCATGGCAGTGCCGCAATCGGGGCCCATCACCAGCAGACCTTTTTGTTTGGCTTCTGCTTTTAAAGAAATTTCCTCTTCAACGGGAACATTATCGCTGAAGAGGAAGACATGTTTACCAAGGCGGAGGGCTTCGCGGGCAACCCCGGCGGCGTAGCGGCCAGCCACCGAAATCAATACCCAACTGGCGTCCGGAATCATGCCCACTGCGCCTTCCAGGCTGCGCGGGCGATAATCCTGCTGAACGGTAGACTTGCGCGCACTGAGCAATTCATCCACCCGCTGAATGGCATCCAGGGCGGCTTTTTCTTCCCCCGCCCGCACCACAATCACCAGATCGTTTTCCCGGGCAGCTTCCACTTCAGGTGAAACCAGATTTACACGCGCCAACAATTCCTTGTTGGTCGGGGTACCCATAATCACACCGGCATCCTCCACACCGGGTAAGTCAGAAAGCGACCGTTGCAACTGCATCAAGACAGCCGAGTCGTAGTACACGCCGGTGCGAATTTCGGCTTTAATCACGCTCATTTTTCACTCCTGTAGTCCATGTTTTTTCGAAAACCACTCGAGATTTTGCATCCCGCCGGTTGTATTGTTGAGGTTAACAGAAAAAGGAAATTCCATTTCGGTTTTCACCTGAAAAGGAAGTGTGGAGAGGTTATGTTGTTGGGGATTGTTGCTGCGTTGCAGCCTGTGGAGCGCTCAAAAAGAGACTGGCAAGCACATGCCAGGAATTGAGGTTGTTCGACAACTGACTAATTGAGTATATCACTATCAAAATCGCGAGTCAATCGAATGTTTTAGAACACCATTATTCATCCGGCTTGACCCGATCGGGCGGTCGGGTCAAGCCGTTTCAACCAACAAGGGCTAGAGTTCCAGGTTTTCGGGCACGCGCAGTACTGCGTTGGCTTTGCGTACCTCTTCCGGCACCTCAAAGTTCAGGTCGTTACCAACCGCATCCACCAGGTATTGCTTCAGTTGGATGTTCCAATGATCCTGATTAACATAGAACACCTTGGCGCCACCTAATTCGTGCTGGTAATCGGGCCAGGGTTTGGTCGGCTGCGCCATTGCCAGACCCGCCATGCGCCAGCCGTTGTAGCTTTCAAATGTTGACCACCATTCCTTAGCTTTGCAAATCTCAAGCGCGTAGTAGGTCTTGGCATAGTACATTGCCCAGCCAACCCGCCCGCGGCGCGAAAATGCCATGGTGTGCAGGCTGATCGCCAGATCTTTGTTCCAGAAACGCCCGTTGGCAAAACCGACCAGTTCACCGTCAATCAAACCCAAAATGGTGAAAGCGTCCTTGATGCGTTTGCGCTTGACCGCCAGGATTTCACCGTATACGCGCACACCCACAATGTCGTAGAAATCCTTCTCGACCTTCATCACCCGTTCCATGAAACCCAGCAGGGTGGGGACATCTTCTTCGGTCATCGACCGCAGATACAGGGTGCGCCCGTCCTTGAGCAGGAAGGTCGATTCGGGCCACGCGGGCAGCTGCATCGGGTAACCCTGCAGGATCGCCTCGACCTCGCCAATATCGATCGTCAGCGTATCAACGGAAACAGGGGTTGGGGGGGTAAGTTTCATTACACGGCTCCTTTAAGGGGATATGGGGGATTTAGCGTACAGACCAGCCTATACCGATCTGGTTTGACATGGAATAAAAACAACCCGTTTGAGTGTCTGGTAACCTGTACGGGTTTATTAGGAGGGAAGGTGAAGATGCGACAAAGGGTGAATATTTAACTCTCGTAAGAGACTTTTAAATTATAGCAACCGGAATTTTTCGAGTCAATAACACTTGTAACAGCCGAGTGGGATAATTGTCATACAAATTGTCCAGCCAACAGCGAAATATATCACGGCTGCTGACGGGCAAGATGCTCAGCAATCCGTTGGGTGAGGTATTCCAATGGCGGTGGGCCGATGATGCTTTCATCATTTAGGCGGAAAGCCGGTGTCACGCTAAAGCCAAATTCCCCTGCCCGGCGCATGTCAAAAGAAACTTTGCGGCGCATCTGGCGTTCGTCCAGGCAGCGGTTGAACGCCGCCATATCCAGCCCAATGCGTTGGGCATATCCTTTTAAAGCCAGTTCGCCAAGACCTGCACTCTGCTCGAACAACAGCTGGTGATATTCCCAGAATCTGCCCTGGTTGTGGGCACACTGCCCCGCCTCGGCGGCTTTTATGGATGCTGTACTGATCCGCGCGTTATCCCGCCAGACAAATTTTATTTGACCGGGGAACTGCTCCAGCAACTGCTGGAGAATACCCGCTGTATGCCATATCCGACACGGTTCACAGGCGTAATCGCCAAATTCGATTAGCACAATGGACGCGGTCGGGTTGCCCAGGTAGGGGTCATCCTCCAGGCGGCTGGGAGATACTTCGGGGTAGGTGGCACGCGGCAGGCTGATCACAATCACCAGCAACAGGGTAATTCCACCAAGGATTGCCACTGTCGGGTTGCTTCTCCAATTGGCTACTCGTCCGCCAAACATTTCATTCTCGTCCTTTTCGAAACACCTCAGGTCAACCAAAGCATATTAGCGAGGAATTTTTCTATTCATCAATATGGAGGTGCCTTAAAAATGGTTTTGTTGTAGTGAGGACTGATCCTATTGTCTTGACAATTTTACCATAGTCCATAAAATAACACTAAAGTCCCAAAATACAAACGATATGAGCGAAACCGACACCCTGACAACCACCGCCGAACGAACTTTGCGGCTGGTTGAACTGCTTTTTGGCAATCCGGAAGGATTGACTCCCCAGGAAATTCTCCCCCGCCTGGGTGTCTCACGCAGTTCATTGTTCATTTTACTGCGCACATTGAAAACGCTTGGTTACATC
>DAOUMN010000006.1:0-3161 GCA_034411135.1 Bellilinea sp. | reverse complement strand
TCCCTCCGCCGGCATTACCCGGATCAGGTTCAGCGGGTCGAGGGCTGCCTGCCCTCCTCTCAGCCCGGTGTACCGGGCTCCCCGAATGGTCTTGACATGTGTAAGTATAGCCCGGCGCGCTCCGCCTGTCAAGACAAGGAGATGCGCAGCGGGATACCCATGCCCAACCGTAGCGCCTGAACGGCGCGGAGGAACCGGCTGCGGTTGATGAAAAATCGCTGTTAATATTGCGATTTTATAGATACCTTTGGTTGACTTTGAAGACGGAAAACGTATAATCTTTATAGGTCGTGTGGAAGGCAGCAAATTTTAACAGAGCGGTTTTGTATTCAAAAATATCTTAAGCAGGGCTGCTTTAACGGTTATGCACAATTTCCTTATCTTTTAAGTAAATGGGTGAGGGGTGAGGCAAGCAACACTTTCGAACACTTTCCTTAACATGCAGTGCTCGGTGAAACCAGATGGTTTCAAAACCACTTCACTACAACCAGGGCGGGAATATCTGAAGGATATATTTCGATGAAGTTTTTCCGGAATCGGGTTATCTGGCGCATTACACTGTTGTACACAGTTTTCGGCTTGCTGTGGGTTTTATTGACGGATCGTTTACTGCTCATCTGGCTCTCCGAATATCCCCAATACGCCCAATTTCAAACCTACAAAGGGGCGATATTCGTCCTGATCAGCGCGGTGCTGCTCTCCTTGCTCCTGGCAAAATCGCGCAGCCTGAGAGAATACGCCGAACAGCGTCTGGACGAAAGCGAGGAGCGTTACCGCCAGTTGTTCGAAAACAGCATGGATGCCATCCTGCTCACCGCGCCGGACGGCAGCATCTTCGCCGCCAACCGGGCGGCTTCTGAAATATTCGGCTGGACGGAAGAAGAAATCTGTCGGCGCGGACGCAATGGGCTGATCGATAGCCGCGACCCGCGCCTCCAGGCAGCGCTGGAAGAGCGCGCCCGCACGGGGCGCTTCCGCGGTGAGCTGACCTTTCTCCGCAAGGACGGCTCGCGCTTCCCCGGTGAAGTGTCCACCAACCTGTTCCGCAACAATGCTGGCGAACAACGCACCACCATGATCATCCGCGATGTGAGTGCCCGCCACGAAATGGAAGCAGCCCTGCGCGATTCCGAGCAGCGCTACCGCAAGTTGTTCGAGAACAACCCGCATCCAATGTGGATCTTCGACCTGGACACCTTCCGCTTCCTGGCGGTCAACGACGCAGCGGTCGAGCATTATGGCTACAGTACCGAGGAATTTTTGAGCATGACCATTGAGGATATCCGCCCCGGTGAAGACCTGGCAGCGGTGCGCGAGGTGGTCAATAACTTGAAAGGACCGCTGGGAAAAACCGGGGTATGGCGGCATTACAAGAAAAACGGGCAGCCTATCGACGTTGAAATGACCACCCATGACCTGGAATTTGACGGGCATCGCGCCCGCTTGGTGCTGGCAAACGACGTTACCGAGCGCATCCGCACCATGGCTGCCCTGAGCGAGAGCGAAGCCCGTTTGCGGGCGATATTCGAAGGCGCTGCCATCGGCATCACCCAGGTTGACCTGCAAGGATGCATTCTGCACGCTAACCCGGCAATCTCGGCAATGCTCGGCTACAGCATCGAAGAGATGATCGGTCAACATTTTTCGATTTTCTCTACCGGTGAGGAAGCCGCCCAGGATCTGGCGTTGTTTGCCGAGCTGGTGGATGGGAAACGGGAAAATTACCAGATCGAGAAGAAATACCTGCGCAAGGACGGCAGTACCGTGTGGTCAAACCTGATCGTTTCATTAGTACGCAACGAGTACAATAAACCTCAGTTTGCCATCCGCATGCTGGAAGATATCACCGAGCGCAAGCAGGCTGCCCAGCGCATCCAAAACCAGTTGCAACAGATATCCGCGCTGCACACC
Organism: Bellilinea sp.; assembly: GCA_034411135.1. Classification (GTDB taxonomy): domain Bacteria; phylum Chloroflexota; class Anaerolineae; order Anaerolineales; family Anaerolineaceae; genus Bellilinea. The sequence goes on along the minus strand of DAOUMN010000006.1, from coordinate 1,250 downwards.
ATAGACCTGGCAATCACTGCCAGCCTGGACCTCAAAATAGTGCTCAACGTCGTGTTGGAGCAGACAATTGCCCAGTTGGGGATGGACGCTGCCAGTGTACTGCTCTACGATGCACACACCCGCACGCTGCGCTTTGCGGCCGGGCGGGGTTTTCAAGGGCGGGAAATTGAAAAAACTCACATCCGCCTGGGGCAAGGGCATACCGGGCGCGCCGTGCTGGAACGCCGCACCCTCAGCCTGCATCACTTCCCTAAACTGGCGGATGGATTCGAGCGCCAGGAACTGCTGGCAGGTGAGGGCTTTACCTGCTATCATGCCGCCCCGCTGATCGCCAAAGGCGAGATCAAGGGCGTATTGGAAGTCTTTTCCCGCACGCATCGCCAGCAAGAGGAGGAGTGGCAGGCGTTCTTCGTGTCCTTTGCCAGCCAGGCTGCCATCGCCGTGGACAACGCCCAATTATTCGACAACTTGCAGCGCGCCAACGATAAACTTGCCCTGGCATACGACGCGACCATCGAGGGCTGGTCGCGCGCGCTCGACCTGCGCGACAAGGAAACCGAGGGTCACACCCTGCGGGTGACCGGACTAACCGAACAGATGGCGTGTTCAGCCGGCATCTGCGATGAAGAATTGGTGCACATCCGCCGCGGGTCGCTGCTGCACGACATCGGCAAGATGGGTATTCCCGACACAATTTTGCTCAAACCGGGCAGCCTGACCGCCGAAGAATGGGTGATCATGCGCCAGCACCCGGTGTTTGCCTATCAGCTGCTCATGCCAATCGAATACCTGCGCCCGGCGCTGGACATCCCTTACTGCCACCACGAAAAATGGGACGGCAGCGGCTACCCGCGCGGGTTAAAAGGCGAGCAAATCCCGCTCGCGGCGCGGATTTTCGCCGTGGTGGACGTGTGGGACGCGCTGCGCTCCGACCGTCCCTACCGCCCCGCCTGGGCAGTAGAAAAAACGCTCGAATACATCCGCTCCCAGTCTGGCAGCCATTTCGAGCCGCGCATGGTGGAGATCTTCCTGGAAGCCATCCAGGGATATTTGCCCGCGCGTTGATCATAGCCTCGCAAATCGGGTGGCAAGTCTGTCCCATCAATTTGTATTCCGGCGGTAAAATAGAGGATAGTTTTTCGTTTCGAAAGGATTTCCTCGTCCGCCTGGAGGGGGTTGTTTACATCCCATGCAAGACTTTAGCAGTCTACATCATTACTTTCGCGCCCTGGAACAGCAGGATCGTTTTT
>DAOUMN010000005.1:0-56228 GCA_034411135.1 Bellilinea sp. | reverse complement strand
TTGGCGCGTTTCCACACGGACGGTGACCGGCATTTCAATACTGCGCTGGGTTAATCCCAAGGCATCTTCGACCTCAACCTGCAGAATGTGCTGGCTGTCTTGCTGGATGGCGGCAATGTTCCAGCCAAACACATCGAAGGGGGCAGCGGTGTTTTCGTCAACGACCTCACCGTTGACGTACAGACGGGCAGCCCGCACGGCACGTGGATAGCCGTCGGGAAACTCGATGATGATGCGGTAAGGCACCACATCCGGTTCCAGGTCGGTATTTCGGGCGTCCGGCGGCAGGAACTTGCGTTCAATGCTCGTTTGCGGGGAAAGGAAGATCGGGTTGGGCGGCAAAATATTGAGAAAGACGGGGCGGTTTGGAGAACGCAGCCTCTCCCCGGCGTAATCCACCTGCAGGGCAAGCACGTGGGTGGCGCTGGTATTCAAAGCCGAGGTGTATTCCAGCCGATACTGGCTGCGGCGCGAGCGCAGGTAGCCCTCCACGTCGGGCAAGGCTTCCGCACCGGAGTATATTGATAATTCACCACCGGTTGCGCCCGCCAGATCGCCCAGCGCATCGAAAATGGCTGTATTGGTGCGGATTCCCTGCGGCGAAGCCGCCAGCCAGATGTACACCGGCACATCCAGGCGGGCGGCGCGCTCGGTCAGGTTAGTCAGCGCGTCCAGGTTGGCAGGCGGCAGCAGCGGGGTAATGAACAGGATGGCGCGGCGGGCGTGGTTGGCACTGCCGATATCGGTTGCCAGGTCGAGCGCGCGGGCAATCGCGGTCAGGTCGGGGCGTTCTTCGAGCAGGTTGACCTGCGCCATGTTGTCGAGCGCATCGAGCCATTCCTGGCGGTCACTCGAACGGATCAAGCCCAATCCACTGTTGGTCGCCAGGCTGAGGCGGTCGTTGGTCTCGGCAGTGGCAGTCACCCATTCACGCAGACGCTGCTGGATATTCTCGAAACGGCGCATGCCAGCATAGCGGGTGTTCAGGTCGGCGCCGTAATTCACCGCCAGGATGAAATCCAGCCCTGGTTGGAGCAATTCCAGCCGGTCGGCTGGGCGCGGTGCAGCGTTGGGGTCATCATCTTCGATCACACGCACATCGGTAGCGTCCAATCCGCTGATAAACTCACCATCGGCGGCAAAGGCTTCGAAATTGATTTGAATGCGCGGGAATCGTTCGCTATTGATGGAAAGGATTTCCACCCGCCCAGGCGGTGTCTCCTGGGCAGAGACTGGCTTAAATACAAACATGCCCCCCATCAAAATACCGATAATCGTTGTTATGAATAGGCTGCGCTGCCAGACTGACATGTGTTTCATGTTCTCATTTTACCGCAAAGGCGGACGTTTTTACTTGACGCTCAGGCGACGAATGGGCAACGCCTCCGCAGGCGTGGGTCAATCGCGCACATAAATCCAGACCGAATCGAGCTGCCAGCCCAGGCGATAGACCACGCCGTCCAGGTTTGGCTGATCGCCACCGGAGAGCGGGCGGGTGGCAAAAACCGCGCATGGCTGGAAGGCAGCGCGCGGCAGCTCCGCAGACCGGTTAGTCACGCCCACATGCTCGATACGCATGTCGGGCAAACCGGCAGCTCGATACAATGCCCACAGCGGATATTCCCATTCCTCGTCGGGCAGGTACAGCCCAAGTTGAGTGCAGGCGCGCTCATCCACCAGGTAGTTGACCCCTTCGATGTACGGCACGACCAGGTTCTTGCGAATGATCATCACCTCGCGGCGGGGCAGGTTGAAAATGTTCCAATCCTGCACCAGCGGCTTGCTCTGGTTGAAGTAGAAAACCGGCAGGGATGCCAGCAGCAGCAAGGCGGCAAACGCGCGGCTGACTCGCAGGTCGAGTACCTCGGGCAGCAATCCAAACACCGCGGCGGAAAGCACCAGCAGTGGCAGGTGCAGACGGGCGTGCCACAACTGCCAGCGCAGAAAGCCGCAAAAGATCAGTAACCCTGCCAGCAGGCAGGCGGCAAACAGCCACACCTCACGGCTGGGCAGCCGCCGACGACGCAGCACCAGCAGGACAAAGGCAGCCAACAACAGCCCCAGGTGAAGCGGCGCGCCGGTAAAATCTTCGTTGACCACGAAGCGGTTGAGGCGGAAAGCATGATCCTTCCAGGTGGTGGCGGGGTCATTCATATCCATCCCCAGCCAGCCGTGCAAGCCTTCCACCGCGCCCTGAACCGTCTGGTTGATTGGTGAGAATGAGACCAGGTGCAGGGCAAGGTTGCGGCTCAGGTTGGATGCAAGTACATCCAGCCCAAAACGTTCATTGCGGTACAGGCGGGTTTCCTCGCCGGGACCCAGCGGGCTGCCAAAGGCTGCCAGGTTGCGGGCGTAATGCGGTAGGTTGAGCGCCAGTGCCAGCGCGGCAATCAGCGCCAGTTGCGCAACAAAGCCCCAACCCTGCCCGCGCAGGCGGCGCACGGCGTACACCGCCACCAGCGGGAAAGCGAACAGATAAGCGGTGGATTTGGTCAGCACCGCCAGTCCAAGGCTCAGCCCAATGCCCAGACGGGCAGGCAGCGATGGCGCGCGCCAATCCTCCAGCAGAAAGACCGCCAGGCAAACCAGCCAGAAAGCAGCCGTCAGATCGTTTTGCGTGCTGGTCATCTGCAAGATAGTCATTGGCAGGCTGGCGGCAAAGACCAGCGCCAGCACCTGACCGGCGGGGCGCGCGCCCAACTGGCGGGCCAGCAGCGAGACGCCCAGCATCATCCCCAACCCGCTGAACCATTGCAGTAAGTTAAGGAAATGGTCACCACCGCTCAGCGCGTACAGGCTGGCGTGGGCATATTCCGTCCACGGGTTAAGATACAGCTGACGCAGCACGTGAGTGGGGTAAAAGTTGAGGTTGTGATTCTGCAGCCAGTGCATTACCCGGCTGAGGTGGTAAACCATCGAATCCCAGTTATTGGGCGCTGCCACCAATGCGATCAGCCCGGTCAGCGCCGCGATTGAACCCGCCCCTGCCAGCAGCAGGCTATCTGCCGGGCGCAGCGAGCGGCGCACCGGAGTGAGGTCGAATGGCGCGCCAGACGGGCGGCAGGCGCGCAACAGGTAAAGTGCGCCGAGCAGTACAATTCCCCAACCCGCTGCCAGCCCCAGTCGGTCGAGCGCGTTGAACAGCGAGGCAGCTTCGCTGATCAGGGTGAGCAATGCGCCCCACACCACCCAGCCGAGCAGCGCGTTCAAGCGCAGATCGGCGGGCAAATAATGCCTGCGCACAAACAGGAGAAGCAGGCTCAACCAGGTGAGAAAGGGCAGCAAAATGAGCATTGGGTACGGAGTTAACACACAGGGAGTAGGATGGAATGGCTCTCCAGCGGGGATTATAACCCGCTTTGAACACCTGGAAAGGCAGAATTGCGCAACTTTAGCGGCGGAAATCGCGTATTAATATTACGTTACACTCAATTACGTAATGAAAGGATAGACGCGATGTTCAAATTTCTCTTTGATCTCATCGGCGGGATTATCGGTCTCGTTGTGGGCTTGATCGCCGGCATCTTCGGGCTGGTGGTCGGTTTGATTGGCACGGTGCTGGGCTTGACGGTTGGCGCAATTGTGCTGGCAATCGTGATTGTCTTGGGTGTCCTGGCGCTGCCGGTGTTATTGCTGATCTGGATTTTCTGATCGTGATGGTATAATTCCATCCATGATCGAAGATATCCAAAAACCGAATCCTGATGAAATTGCAGAGAATCAAGAAAACCCGCCAGTCCGCCGGGCGGGTTATTCGCTTCCACTGGTGATCGTCCTGGTGGTGTTGTTTTTTGGCGTCGGTCTGTTGACCGGCTACATGGTGTGGGGGCAGCCCCTGGCGCAGTCCAGCCAGGCGCTGGAAGATGCCCTCTCGCGGGCGGAGGCAGCCGAGGCGGTCCTGCAGCAGGCGGGCTTAGGCGCGCCGCAGCCGACCCGCGACCCCAACGCGCCGATCGAGGTGGTGCGTTACCCGGTGGACGAGGCAAACAACCCGTCCTTCGGTCCCGCGGATGCGCCGATCACCATCATCGAATTCAGCGATTATGAGTGCCCATTCTGCACGCGCTGGCACGCCGAGGTGTGGCCCAAACTGCAGCAGACCTACGGCGACAAGATCCGCCTGGTGTACCGCGATTTTCCGCTCTACAGCATTCACCCCAACGCGGGCGCGGCAGCCGAGGCAGCCAACTGCGCCAACGAACAGGGCAAGTTCTGGGAATACCACGACCTGCTGTTCCAGGCTTCCGATGGGTTGGGACGGCAAGCCTATGAGACCTATGCCAGCCAGGTCAACCTTGACCTGGAGGGATTCAAAGCCTGCCTGGATGAAAAGCGCTACGCGGAAGAAGTGACCGCCGATTTCGAGTTTGCCCGCCAGTTGGGAGTGCAATCCACCCCCACCTTCTTCATCAACGGCGTAGCGCTGATCGGCGCGCAGCCGTTCGAAGTGTTTCAGGAAGTGATCGATCTGGAACTGGCTGGTAAACTGACCAAATAACACCCAGGGGAGTAGCCCATGAAAAAGTTCATCGCGGTTGCCGGAAACATCGGGGTGGGCAAATCCACGCTGGTCGAACGGCTTTGCCAACGGCTGGGCTGGCAGCCATTTTACGAGCCGGTTACCGAGAACCCCTACCTGGCGGATTTCTATGCCGACATGCACGCCTGGAGTTTTCACTCGCAGGTCTTTTTCCTCACCCACCGCCTGCGCATTCACCAGCAGATTCTGCGCTGGCACGGTTCGGTCATTCAGGATCGCAGTATCTACGAGGATGCGGACATCTTCGCGCGCAATCTGTACCTGCAAGGCTACCTGACCGACCGGGATTACGAAACCTATCATGCGCTGTATCAGACTCTGGCGGAGTTCCTCCCCCCGCCCGATCTGGTCATTTACTTGCGCGCCTCAGTGAACACCCTGCAAAGCCGCATCCAACAGCGCGCGCGCGACTACGAACGTGGAATCAGTGACACCTACCTGGAGCGGCTTAACCAGTTGTATGAAGATTGGATCTCCGCGTTTACCCTGTGCCCGGTATTGACCGTCCCCGCCGACAATCTGGATTTTGTTGCCCACCCCCGTCATCTGGACTTGATCCTGAACAAGGTTCAGGATAAACTGACCGGGAAGGAAGAGGTGGTTTTCTCTCCCGAAGAAGTGGCTCTGGCGAGCGATTGAAATCGGGTGCGACTCAGCGCGGTTCGATGATCAACTTGATGGCGGTGCGCACCTTGCCGTCGATATCGACATCCACAAATTCTGGAATGCACACCACTGGGATTCCATCTTCAGCCAGATAACCTTTGGCAAGCACCAGCGCTTTTACGGCTTGATTGACAGCGCCCGCGCCAATGGCTTGCACCTCGGCGCGCTTGTGCTCGCGAATGACACCCGCAATTGCCCCTGCAACGGCGGCGGTTCGAGAGTTTGCTTTGACCTTGATGACATCCATGGCTGGTATCTTCCTTTCTGTGATCAGGTTCGATGCCAAGCAAACAAGGGTTCGGGGACTCAAAAGAATATCTTTTCTGTCAAGATTGTACAAGAATTAGGGATGATATTCAAGCATCATCTTGACGGGGTGGAACAAGCGTTCGGTGCTCCGCGTTTTCAGCTCTTCTTCAACCGGGCAACCGCATTCAGCACCGCCGGGTCGAATTGAGCCTGGACATCCTGAGCGACGGCATAGGTTGTGGTTTCATCAGTGATCTTGCAAAGCATCTGGCGGGCGCTTTCCACCACCAGCGGCAGCGCTTCCTGTGCTTCGGCGAGCGAAAGCGCGCTGACATCCACCAGGTTCTGCGGATCGAAGCGCATTTGCCAGGGATATGACTCAAACTTGCTGCGCAGCTCGGTCAGAAAAGCATCGCCCAACAGGCTGCCGCCTTCGGTGAGGATGCGGTTGTAAAACGCACGCAAGTAGGCGCGATGATACCCGACCAGCAGGTCCTTGATTTCGCCTTCCTCTTTCTCGCCGGTGCCTGTTTTCTGAAGCAGCGATGCAACCATCGCACGCTGGTAATCGGTTAACAGGTCATCCAGCGAACTATCGCCGCTCACCAGGCGCAGCAAGAATATGCTGCCCTCGAATTCCCCCTCCGGGCTGATCACCGCAATCCCGGACAATCCACCGCTGCGCTGTCCCAGGCGGGTAATCAACGGAACTGTTCTTTCTTTGAGTACTTTGTGTTCAATTAGTTCACACTGCAACGCATTCACTTCAGCATCTGGCATGCCAAGCACCTTGCCAAGCGGCTCGCCCGCCGGCTTTTCCAGCGGGAAAAGCGGCGGGTAATTGCGGCTGACTTCGATGACAATGTTGTCGTGGCGGGTGTAGAAGACCAGGTGCGTATCCGCGATCACCGCCAGGTTCAGCCCACCACCTTCGATTATGCGGTGTGTTTTTTGAATATTGCGGACATGCAGCAGTCCAACCAACCAGAGCAGGTAACTGATGTTGTAGGGCACGTCACTGCCCAGTGTGCTGAGCAGGTTGACCGTTCCGTCCGGATAGTACAAGCCGGCGGTTGTGGCGTATGAAAAGGTCAACCCCGCCAGGGAATTAAGGGCGATGCCAGCTGAAAGCCACGCCCAGGCGCGCCCGTAAATGCCCTTCTGGTAGGCGAAGAAAATGCGAAAGACCATCACCAACAGCACCAGGTTCAACACCGGGTAAAGCACGTTCAAAATGCCCTGCAAGCGGGCAGCGGGGTTGTTCGTCTGGATGACTGGAAGAATGACGAACCACACCGTCCAGCCAATCGAGACCAACCCGGCGAGCCAGATGGCAGCGCGCTGCAGCCAGCTCAGGTGCTGCGGCAGGTCACGGATACGCGCCCACAGGGCAATACACATGGGAATATAGCCAACCACCCAGAACAGGTCTGCCCAGGAAGGGTAGGGCACTTCCTGACCGAGCCAGGCGGCAATGCCCCAGTAGAATTCCGCCACCGTCCACAACGCCCAGCCAATTGCCAGCCCGCCCCACAGCAAGCGGTTGCGGCTGCCAACCCCCACCTGACGCCAGAGCAGCATTGCCAGGATCGTCACCACCAGCGCAAGCAGACCCACTATATTGTTGTTCAGGTTGATGACAAAAGCATCCCCGCCCACCTCAAAGACGTTGATAATCAAATAGACAACCACCGCGCTGGCGATCAGGGAGGTTTTCCAGAATGTCCGAATGGAACTGGTGACCGATTGTGCTGCCATGAGTAATCCCCAATAATGTTCCTGGCTGAGCGCTACAGATTATTCTGCCTTGCGGCACACCCGCTAAAGCGGCATGATTTCCACCCCACAATCACTACTGCGTCTGGTTGTTTGTCCGTCCAACACCGAGCCGTCAATACACCGGAAAACGACCTATGGTTTTTTCATTATAGACTACAAGTCCGAGAACACCAACAGGGATGGGGTTAGAATTTTGCAAACAAAACCACGGTAAGAATTGGCGCGCAGCTTGCTCATTAGCGCAATCCATGTCACCTCGTTCCGTTGTGATGGGTGGATGCCCAATCAGCAACGCTGACACGACGTTGCATGCGAGCAGTTTGTTCGAGTATCCGGCGCAGTTCGGCTGCCCTGCACCCATGCGCTGGCTGGCGGGTAGTGCTAGCGGAAGTCCTTCAGCCGGGTGTTGAACACCCGATCGAGCGAGAAACCCAGCATGGCAAACGCCAAGCCGGTGACCAGCAGCAGCGCAATGGGGATGATGAACCAGTAGTGGTGCGCCTGAAACGCGCCAATGGTGATGGCGTCCTTGATCACTTTGCCCCAGGTTGGCAGGTAGATATCGCTGACACCCAGGTAAGCCAGGGTGGCTTCCAGAAAGATGAAGCCAGGCACCAGAATGACCAGCTGCGGTACCATGACCGGCATGATGCGCGGGATCAGGTAGCGGGTAATGATGCGCAGATTCCCTACTCCGTACACCCGCGCCGCTTCGACATAGGCGGATTCCTTGATCTGCAGGAAGATGGAACGGTAATTCTTGATTGCGCTGCCAAACAGGTTGAGCAGGATGACCACGCCAAGAATCGCCCAGATGCTTTTGGAATAAATGTAAAAGACCATTAGCGCGATGGGCAGCACCGGTAAGATCATGACGATCTCGGTAATGCGCTGGATGATTTCGTCCAGCCAGCCGCCAAACCACACCCCAATCGAGGCGAGGAACATGGTCGAAAGCGTGGTGCCCACCGCGCCGAGCAGTCCGAACGCCAGGGCAATCGGCGCGCCCCACAGCACTGCCAGCATCAGATCGCGGCGGCGGTGATCGGTGCCTGCCAGCCCGTGCACCTGCCCATGCAGGATCACTTCGGCTTGTAAATCCACATCCTCTTCGAAAAAAACACCGTCCACCTTGAGGGTGTACTGTCCTTTCTGTGCGCGGCTGGTTTCTCCCTCTGGCAGGGTGAACAGCGCAATGATGGAATCGTCCGCCCGCAGGCGGCGGCGCAGGCGGTCGTCCTGCGATACGGCATAACTCTGGTTGGGCAGCATGGTAAAGTTGGTCAGGCGGATTTCACGCCCATCGGGCGTGCCCCAATACAGGCTGACCAGTGGCTGCTTTTGGCGGTAGCGGGCAGACATATAGATGACAAGGTCCTGCGGGAAGCCGTCCGCCGTGTACTCGATCGGGTAGGTCAGGACAATGTTGTGCTGGCTAGCCGATAACATCACCTCTTCGCGTTGTCCATCTCCCTTGCGGCTGTCCAGCACCAACGTGGCGGGCTGCTTGTCCTTACGGAACAGGTTTTCCCACACCGGGTGGGCGTTGACCGGGTTGGCATACAGGTCGCGCGGCTCGCCGCGCCAGTAGCGCACAGCGTCATCATAGGGGATAAACGCCAGGGTATAGATCGAGAGCACCGTCAGGGCAAGAATCACCACCACCCCGGCAATGGCGGTTGGGTAACGGCGGGTCTCGTGGACGATTTCATCCAGCGGGCTGCGCGATTGGATGCGCGGCGCGGTCAGGTGAGGGTGCGCCGCAACATCCTGCCCGCCATGCGCTAACGGGCGCAGGGGTGTAGGCGGCAGCACGCGGCGCGGTTTCAGCCAGTCCAGCGGACGGAACGGTTTGCGCGCGGCGCGCGGGTGCAGCCCCGGTCTGTCCAGGCGAACGCGGGGGTCGATGAGCACGTAAAAGATGTCCAGCACAATTACCGAGACCGCCAGCAAATAGGCAAAAATGACAATCAGACCCATCATCATGTCGCGGTCGTTGGAGCGCATGGCGGCGAGGAAGGATGCGCCCACGCCGGGCCAATTGAACAGCACCTCCAGGGCGATCACTTCCTGCCAAAAAGTGATCAGCAGGACGGTGAAACTGGTCACCACGAAGGGCAGCGTCGGGCGGAGGATGTAGGCGCGCTCGAGCATGCGCGGTGCCAGTCCCTTGGCGCGCCCCAATTCGACGTAATCCTCCTGTGAATTGATCAGGAAAAAGGTGCGCCAGGCATACACACTCTTGAAAAAGGTGCTCAAGAAGATGGCGCTGACCGGCAGGATCATGTGGCGCACAAGCACCCCCAGCCCTTCCAGGCGGGTTTCTGGCGGGACGGGACCATGCATGCCGCCAAACGGCAGAATGCGCAGCTCGATCGCAAAGATCAGGATGAGCAGCACACCGTAAATCCAGTTAGGTGCAGAGGAAAGCGGTGAGAGCGCGACGACTAGCTTGTCCAGCAGGCTGCCATAACGGCGCGAGAGCACCAGAGCGAGGAATACGCTGGCGAAAAACAGGATCAGGTTGGCGGAACCCGCCAGCAACAGGGTATTGGGCAGCTTGGCGAAGATCTCCGCGGTAACGGGGGGAGATGAGCGACCGACAGCCTGTGCACCGCTTATGCCCCAATTGAATGTGGCTGCCCGCCAGGTCCATTCCAGGCAGCGCAGCAGGAAGGGCTCGTCCAGGCGGTTGGCAGCGCGCATTTGCTGCTCGGCAAGTTCCAGCGCGGCGAATTTTTCCTCCATGGGCATGCCGGACATGCCCATGGACATGCCGATCAGAGTGTTGGTGATGTTGTCCTCGATGATCTTGTCAATAAAACCGCCATAGTTGATCACCACCACTGCCAGGTACAAACCGGCAGCCAGCATCGTCGCCATCAATACCAGGCGGGTGAGGGCATACTTTAGGATTCGAAACAATGAACTAGGAGCAGCCGGCAGCTCGGTGAAGCTCTCTGCAAATCCGGCGCGCCCCTGTTCCACCTGCGCCATCTCATCGTCTCCTGACCAAGTTTCGCCTAATCATAGCACAGGTTGGCGTTCAACTGGTATTTTGGAACGGCGCAAACCCGAAAGGAGGGCACATCCTGCCGCTGGTTAAGCCCGCCGAAGCCCGCGGCAGGCAAAGGGCTTCGGCGGTACGCCTCGCCGCCTTGCGATGATCTCAGGCGAGCGTTAAGGATATACTGCCCGTAAACCGAGCCGGTTGTGGTGTACGGGCGGCGCATGGTGAGCGTGTCGAAAGCACGGGCATGGGGTGCATACCTCCTCATTAAGGGGAATATGCTTCTCCCCACCGACCCGCGCCGTAATGTGGCGCGCGGTGTGCCCGCCCGCGTCAGGCATAAGCGAGTGCCTGCTCCAGGTCGCGCAGGATGTCCTCCACGTTCTCCACCCCAACCGACAGGCGCACCAACCCGTCGGTCAACCCAATTTTCAATCGCTCTTCGCGCGGCACGTTGGCATGAGTCATGCTGGCGGGGTGCTGGATGAGTGTATCGGTGTTGCCCAGCGAGACCGCCAGGGTCATCAGGCGCACGTGGTTGAGTAGTGCTTCTCCGGCTGCCAGCCCGCCTTTCAATTCGAACGAGATCATCCCGCCGTAGGCAGACATCTGCCGCTTTGCCAGGCGGTGATCGGGGTGTGATTCGAGACCGGGGTAAAAGACCTGCGCCACTTTGGGATGATCCTCCAGGTAGCCAGCCACCTGGGCAGCGTTTTCGCAATGACGCTGCATGCGCAGTTCAAAGGTGCGCAAACCCAGGCTGGTCAGCCAGCAGTCGAACGGCGCCGCTGAGCCGCCCAGTGTTTTGAGCATGCTGGTCAGTTTGCTGGTTACCCAGTCCACGTGGCGGCTGACCGCCGCCCCGCCGACCAATGTGCCGTGTCCGGACAGGTACTTGGTGGTGGAATGCAGCACCACATCCACCCCCAGCGTCAGCGGGCGCTGCGCGTATGGGCTGGCAAAGGTGTTATCCACCATCACCCAGGCATTGTGACGGTGGGCGATTTCCGCCAGTGCTGCCAGGTCAACAATCGCCATGGTCGGATTGGCGGGGGTTTCGGCATATGCCAGCGCCGCGCCGGGGTGGCTGCGAAAGGCATCCTCCCAGGCTTGCGGGTGCAGGTCGTGCAGCCAGACAACCCGGATGCCGTATTGCGGGGCAATCTGATCGAGGAAAGTGAAGGTCGCCGCGTAGAGTGCCTCCTGAGCGATGATCGTATCGCCCGCTTTGACCCGCGAGAGAATGGCGGTGGTGATGGCTGCCATGCCGGTGGCAAACACTTGACCGGCAACCACCTCGCCGGGCTGTTTGTCCGGCTGGGCGCGCAGCAGGTCCAAGCCTTCCAGTGCGGCGATCTTGGCTGCCAGCTGAACCTGGTTGGGGTTCTTGATGCGCGTGTAGGTGTAGCCGGGGTCTTCCCCCTTGAAGATGGCGGCGCCGGTGGCTACGTCCGGGAAGCCAAAAGTCGAGGTCTGGTAGATGGGCGACACATGAGCATGGTGAGGGTGCTCGCCCTCGCCCAAGTGATTGACCAGTGTGCCGATGCCTTGCCTGGAATCGAAGTTCCCCATTCGTTTCTCCTGTGATGGTGTATGGTCTTATTATATCCCCGACCGGAGGGAGAAAAAGGAAAACAGGCAGCAGTGCTCAATTTGGAGATGTGATTCGCATTGCCGTTGTGTTCGACATCAAAAATTGGCTCGGTGGCATGATGGGTACGGGTTTATTGCGCCAGTCGGGATATGAATTTTGTTCGGACAAGATACAATATATTGGAATGGGTTTGTTTACCATGACCATTCACATTTTGGATTGCGCGCCGATGGCTCCCTGGCTGCCGCGCTGGCGGACTGGCAGCACTTGCCTGCTGGTGGAGACCGATCACGGGCTGGTGCTGGTAGATACTGGTTTGGGTGTGCATGATTATGAACATCCAACCTTCCTGGTACGCTGTTTTAAGCGAAATTTTGGCATTCCCAATGACCCGGAGAACACCGCGCTTCGTCAGGTCGTCCGCCTCGGCTATAACTCCCAGCAGGTGCAGCACATCGTGATGACCCACCTGCATTTTGACCACGCTGGCGGTCTGCCCGATTTTCCCCAAGCGCAGGTGCATGTGCATCGCCGCGAATTGGAAGCCATGCGGCATCCGCGCACGTGGATCGAACTGGCATACGACCGGGCTGACTTCCGTCATAACCCATGCTGGGTTATGTACGATCAGCCCAAAGATGTATGGCTTGGATGGGAAGCCATTCGTCTTCCATTTATTCCGCTCATGTATCTTGTGCCGCTGTTTGGGCATACCCACGGGCATTGCGGGGTGGTCATTCAGGATGACGACGGCTGGATCTTTCATTGCGCCGACGCCCTGCCGGTCAACGCGCAGTTCGATCTTACCCCTGCCTGGCTGAACCGCCTGGTGCTTGGAGCACATGTTCCTCGCATTAAAGCCTGGGCGGCGGCGCATCCGCAAGTGCGCCTGCTGGCGGGTCACATGTGGAAGTCTTTCTTCGCACATCAGGCTGCCTGACGCAGCTGCCAGCTAGATGCTGGCACGCGGTCAGCCCAGCATCCACTGCATCAGGTAGAGTGCCAGCATACCCGCCAGAATAGTCAGCAAAGTGCTGCGACTGCGCCAGGCAACCAGGATGGCGATGATACCCGCCAGCAGGCGCGGGTTGAACGGACTGAACAACAATTGCCCGTCCTGCAGCAGCATTTCCGGCAGGATGATTGCGCTCAGCACTGCCGGTGGGACGTAGCGCAGGGCGCGCTGGAACAGCGCGGGCGGCTGCCAGCGCCCGTGCAGCGCAATGAACGACAGCCGCACGGCGTAGGTCAGCAACCCAGCCAGTACGATGATCAGTCCACTTTGCGCCACTGCCGTTCGCTCCATAAACCTACCCCAATCCCTGCCAGCGCCGCCAGGATCAGCCCGAACTTGTAGGGCAGCCCGTGAGCCGCCACGGCGGTCAGTCCGGCTGCCAGCGCGGCAAGCACCGCCGGTCGGTCGCGCAGCGCCGGTACCACCAGCGCGATGAAGGTCAGCGCCAGGGTGAAATCCAACGACCAGCCAGCCGGGATTTGCGCGCCGAGGAAAATGCCCAGCGCGGTGCTGGCTTGCCAGCACACCCACACTGCCAAACCGGCTGCCAGCAGGTAGATATGCTGCCCGCCCTGCACCCCTGGGCGCTCAAAGCGGGTGATGCCAACTGCGTAGGCTTCATCCACCAGCACGTATGCCAGCAGACCTTTCCACGCTGCCGAGAGACGGCGCAGGTGAGGCGCCAGCGAGGCGCTGTACAACGCGTGGCGCAGGTTGACGATCAGCGCGGTGGCGACGACTACCAGCCAGGGCGTTCCCGCGCCAACCAGCTGGACAATCATGAATTGCGATGAACCGGCAAACAGAATAGCAGACATTGCCTGGGCAGCGACGGGCGGGATACCGGCTTTGACTGCCAGCACGCCGTAGATCATTCCAAAAGGGGCAATGCCCACCAGCAGCGGCAGAGTATCGCGCACGCCTTCCCAAAAGGGCGCCGCGCGGTGCGGTTTGGCAGCTACCATTCAGCCCCTCTCCGTGCTGGCAGGAAAATCCTCCACCCATTCGATGCCCTCCACCCCAGCGAAGCGGGCGCGCATCACCATCAGTGCCTGCGGGTTGTTATCGATCAGGGTGAAGCAGCGTCCCAGTTCCAGGCAGGCGGCGCCGGTCGTACCGCTGCCAGCAAAGAAATCCAGCACCTGTCCGCCTGGGGTTGAAGACGCCTGGATGATGCGCCGCAGGATACCGAGCGGCTTTTGGGTGGGGTATCCGGTTTTCTCGCGGCTGTTCGTCGGGACGATGGTATGCCACCAGGTATCGGTGGGCAGCTTGCCGCGCGCGGCTTTTTCCGCCCCCACCAGTCCGGGCGCCATGTAGGGGATGCGCTCGATCTCGTCCACATTGTAGATATAGTTTGCCGGGTCTTTGGCGTACCACAGGATGTTGTCATGCTTGGGGGGCCACTTGCGCCGTGTGCGCCCGCCGTAATCGTATGCCCAGATGATCTCGTTAAGGAAAGCATCGCGCCCAAAGATGTGGTCGAGCAGCACCTTGCAGTAGTGCACTTCGCGGTAATCGATGTGGAAGTACAGGCTGCCATTGGGCTGCAGCAGGCGGTGGGCTTCGCGCAGGCGCGGTTCGAGGAATGCCAGGTAATCATCGAAGATGTCGGCATAGGATTGCGCCCCCAGGCGCTCGGTGCGGTAGCGCCGCCCGCCAAAACCGACCCGGTCGCCGCCGCCGTCGCTACGTGTGTGCAGGCGCACGCGCTGCTGAATCCGCCCTGTGTTGAACGGCGGGTCGATGTAGATCAGCTCGACACTTTCTGCGGGCAGCGCGCACAGGATGGGAAGGTTGTCGCCGAAGTAAATGCGGTTGGGGGACATGTTGCTATTTTACCCGCGAATGCGCCGCCGGTTGGATATTCAGCCTGCCCATTCAGGCAGGGTAAATCTCTTCCCCAGCGGGAGGATGAACATGCTCGAACGCGGTACAGTAGTGCTGGGCGATTCCCCGCCCATTCAAACCTGCGAGGTATCATCCATGACCCAGTTTGCCCAGTCCTCACCGCCTGCCGATAACCGCATCCACCGTTTTGCCCGCCGCTTGCGCGGGCTTTCGCCGGGCACCAATGCTTGGCGCGGAGCTGCGCTTGGCGTGCTGATCATCACCCTGCTCGTTCCACTGGTCTCGTTCGGGGCGTTGGCAGCGCACGCCGGGGTGGGCATCATCGCCGCGGTTGCCGCCGCGGGAATGCTGCTGGTGTTGGCGCTGGCTTCCATCCTGTACGCTGTTGGCTGGCTGTTGGGTAAAACCACGCAACTGTACCGCTGGGCGCTGCTGGCAGCCGCAGGCAGTGCTGGGCTGCTCGCCATCCTGACCATGCCGATGCTGCCCGGCTCGCTGGGACTGCTGGCGGCGCTGCTGATTGGCGCTTCGCTGGCGGGCGCCGGGCTGGCAGTGGTTCTCCGCGGCAGCCTGCCCAAACTGACCCGCGGTCAGCGTGTGCTCTTCTACGCCGGGAGCCTGGGTGGCGCGCTGCTGTTGCTGGCGGTTGGGGTGTTCCTCGCGTGGCAGGGCGCACCTGCCCGCCCGCCGCTCAATGCTGCTGGGGTAAACGCCGACCAGATCGCCCCGCTGGACCTGCCCAACCCGTCCCTGCCCGGCGCTTACCCGGTCGCCACGCTGACTTATGGAAGCGGCAGCGACCTGCGCCGCCCGGAATTTGGCGCGCATGCTGCGTTGATTACCCCGCCGGTGGACGGCTCGCGGCTGGTGACGGGCTGGTCGCCGCTGCGCAGCGCCTACTGGGGGTTTAGCCCCGAAGCCATGCCGCTCAACGGGCGAGTGTGGTACCCAAAGGGTGAGGGGCACTTTCCGCTGATCATCATCGCGCATGGCAACCACCCTATGGAACACTACTCCGACAACGGCTATGCCTACCTGGGTGAACTGCTGGCTTCGCGCGGCTACATTGTTGCCGCGGTGGATGAGAACTTCCTCAACCTGTCTGCCTGGGGCGATCTGCTCTTCTTCCAGCGGCTGGAACAGGAATCCGACGCGCGCGGCTGGCTGCTGCTCGAACACCTGCGCCTGTGGCGGGCGTGGAATGAGCAGCCGGGCAACCCGTTCCACCGCCGGGTGGATCTGGATCGCATTGCGCTGATCGGGCATTCGCGCGGCGGTGAGGCGGTGACCATTGCGGCAGCCTTCAACCGCCTGGTGCACTATCCCGACGATGCCGCGCTGACCTTCGATTATGGCTTCAACATTCGTTCGCTGGTTGCCATTGCGCCTGCGGAAGGGCAATACCAGCCTTCCGGGGTTGCCACACCGCTGGTGGATGTCAACTACCTGCTGTTGCATGGCGCGCACGACATGGATGTGGTCACGCTGATGGGCAGCGCGCCTTTTGAGCGGCTGCGCTTTACCGGCGAGGATTATTACTTCAAGTCGGCTTACTATATCTACGCCGCTAACCACGGGCAGTTCAACCGCGACTGGGGCAGCAAGGATCTGGCTGAGCCGGTGGCGCGGCTGTTCAACCTGCGCCAGTTGCTGCCTGCCCGCGACCAGGAACGAATCGCAGCGGTGCTAGTCAGTGCTTACCTGGACTGCACCTTGCGCGGCGAGACAGGCTACCTGCCGCTTTTTCAGGATGCGCGCCGCGGCAGGTACTGGCTGCCGGACACGCTCTACCTGACCCGCTTCGCTGACAGCCACACCCGCTCGCTGACCGACTACGCCGCCGACATTGACCTGACCAGTGCAGCGCTGCCTGGCGCGACGCTGGAAGGCAGCCACCTGACCATCTGGCGCGAGGCGGTGGTGCGCGGCAAGTGGGGCGATTTCGGCTTCAAAGGTGCTTACCTCGGCTGGGATTCACAGATGCAACCCGGGGCTGCCTACACCCTGCACCTGCCGCCAAGTGGTCTGTCCGTCAGCCCGGAGAGCGTGCTGAACCTCTCGCTGGCGGATGCCAACCAGCCGCCGCTACCGGATCATCCCCGCTCAATTCCGCAGCTGGGTGCGGAACGTCCGCCGATCGATTTGACCATTGAGGTATTCGACCGGCACGGCAATCTTGCCCGCCTGCCGCTCAGTCGCTATGCGCTGCTTCAGCCGCAGATCGAAGGTGTGTTCACCAAGTCGGCTGTTATGCTTGCTATTCCGCGTTCCGAGCCAGTCTTCCAGAGTTTCGAGTTTCCGCTGGTGTGGTTCCGTGAAGCCAACCCGGCGCTGAATGTGGATGCACTGGCAGGTGTGCGCCTGGTGTTCGACCGTACCCCGGCGGGGGTGATCATTGTCAACGCCCTCGGGTTGCGCTGAAAGATGCGCCGGTCGATTTTCTTGACAGCCTGCCTGTCCGGCGGTACAATGTGCCCACATTTACGCCGAGATAGCTCAGTTGGTAGAGCACGCGACTGAAAATTGCGGTGTCGCCAGTTCGATTCTGGCTCTCGGCACAACACCCCCGTGAGGGGGTGTTTGTTTATTCCTGCATAAAGTCTGTTAGAATCAAGACATGCTCAAGCAGCCTAGAGTACTCGCCGGGCTGGCGGCGGCGCTGATTGTGATCGGTGCGGCGCTGCTCTATGCCGGTATGGAACGTGAAGTAACCCTTTACCTGGATGGTCAAACGCTGACCCTGCGCACCCGCGCGGGCAGCGTGGGTGGCGCGCTGGCAGCAGCCGGCATACCACTGGGTGAAGCCGATCGACTCTCTCCCCCAGCGGATGCGCCCCTGCCGCGCGACGGTGCCATCTCGCTGGAACGTGCCCGCCCGGTGATCATTGTCAATAGCGCCGACGGCGCCGCCTACCGTCTGTATACCGCCGAACGCCTGCCTGCCAACCTGCTGGCGCTAGCAGGGCTGGTGCTCTTCCCTGGCGACCGGCTGGAATGGAACGGCATGCCGCTTGACCCGGCGCAGGCGCTGCCGCGCTTGCCTGCGCTCAACCTGTCCTTCCGCCCGGCTGCCCGCATTCAGATTGAGGTTGGCGGGCAAAGTCTGACCATTGTCTCGGCGCGTGCCACGCTGCTGGCGGCATTGTGGGATGCGGGCATCCGCCTGCGCCCAGCAGACCAGCTCTCGCTGCCCGCTGACACGCCGCTGAATGGCCAGCCCTTGACGGTGGAAATCGAACCGGCGCGCGCCGTGCAAATCAGCGCCGATGGACGCACGCACATTGTCCCGGTCAACGCCGAAACTGTCGGGCAGGCGCTTGCGCAGGCGGGCATCCCGCTGCAAGACCTGGACTACAGCCTGCCAGCAGAAGATCAGCCCATTCCGTCCGACCGCGTCATCCGTGTGGTGCGTGTGCGCGAAGAGGTTCTGCTGGAACAAAAGCCGATCCCATTCAAGTCCACCTACCAGCCCGACCCGCAGACCGAACTCGATCAGCGCTCGGTGGTCAAGCCGGGCGAGCTGGGGGTGGAGGTTGCGCGGGTACGGGTGCGCTACGAAGACGGGGTCGAGGTCAGCCGCGAAGCGGAGGCGCAGTGGGTCGCTAAGCAGCCGGTCGATCAGGTGCTTGGTTACGGAACGCAGGTGGTGGTGCGCACACTGGAAACGCCCGAGGGGACGATCGAATACTGGCGGGCGGTGACCGTTTTTGCCACTGCCTACCACCCGTGCGGGTTTGTCAACCGCTGCTCGTACATCACCGCTAGCGGCGCAACGCTGCAAAAGGGCATCCTGGCGGTCACCCGCGCCTGGTATTCGTGGATGCGCGGGCAGCAGATGTACATTCCCGGCTACGGCAGGGGCGTGGTGGCAGATACCGGTGGCGGCTACCCCGACGGGCGTTACTGGATCGACCTGGGGTATTCGGATGCCGATTACGTTCCCTGGGCAAAGTACGTTACCGTTTATTTTCTTACCCCGGTTCCAGCGAGCATTCCGTGGATCCTGCCGTGACCCCGCCAAAATCAGGCGGGGTAACCCCGCCAAACCCCGGCGAAGTGCAACCTCCAAAACCCGGCGAAGTGCAACCGCCCGCGGTGGCAGAACCCGCGCCGCTGGATGTGGCGCGCCTGCTGCACGCCCACAACCTGACCCCGCGTAAAGGCTTGGGACAGAATTTTCTGGTCGATGTGCAGGCGCTGCGCAAACTGGTTGCTGCGGCGGAGATACCGCCTGGCGCAACGGTGCTGGAAGTGGGACCCGGCATCGGCAGCCTGACGGTGTGGCTTGCCCGCGCTGCGCGGCGCGTGGTGGCGGTCGAGCTGGACTCCAGCCTGATCCCGCTGCTGCGCGAGACGCTGACTGGGCTGGATAATGTCACCCTGGTGGAGGGCGACATCCTCGCCGTGCGCCCGGCGGACTGGATCGATGCGAGTGACTACCTGGTGGTGGCAAACATTCCCTACTACATCACTTCGGCGATCATCCGCCACCTGCTGGAAAGCCCGCCGCGCCCGGCGCGCATGGTGCTGACCATGCAGCGCGAAGTTGCCGAGCGAATTTGCGCCGCGCCGGGTGAGATGAGCCTGCTGGCGCTTTCGGTGCAGGTGTACGGCAAGCCGCGTGCGGTGCTGCGCATCCCTGCCGGGGCGTTCTACCCACCGCCGCAGGTCGATTCGGTCAGCTTGCGCATCGACCTGTATCCCCAGCCACTCATCCCGCTCAACCGGCTGGATGTCTTCTTCCGGCTAGCGAAAGCCGGCTTTGCTCAAAAGCGCAAAACCCTGCGCAACAGTCTTTCAGCCGGGCTGGGCATCTCTGCTCAGCAGGCAGGCGCGCTGTTGCAAGGGGTGGGAATCGATCCGCAGCGCCGCGCCGAAACACTGGCGCTGGAAGAGTGGGAGCGGCTGAGCGAGGCATACGCGGGGAAAAACAACGCGCCTTGAGCCTGCGGCAGGTTGTAGGCTATGGCTTGCTCAGACTATAACCGGACAAGGGAGTAGATTGCTGCGCCGCTGGCGGATTCGGGTACAATTATAATAATCACTTTACCCGTACTACACCCACACATGCCATGCTGATCCACAATATTTCTCAACTGCTGACCCTGGCGGGCGGAGCGCAGCGCGGCAGCGCGCTGGGCAGCCTTGGCATCCAGACGGGTGCTGCTGTGCTGGTGCGCGGTGGAATCATCGAGATGATAGCTGCCGAGCCGATGCTGCTGGCGGGCTTCCCTGACGAACCGCGCTTCGATGCCGGTGGGCAGGTGGTGATGCCCGCTCTGGTTGACCCGCACACCCACCTGGTCTGGGCTGGCGACCGCGCCGCAGAGTTCGAACTGCGCCTGCAAGGTAAAACCTATCAGGAGATCGCCGCCGCGGGCGGCGGCATCCGCTCGACGGTGCGCGCCACGCGGGCTGCCAGCGTGGCGGAACTCAAAGCGCAGGCGCGTCCGCGCATCGAAGCCATGCTGCGTCATGGCACCGCCACCGCCGAAGCCAAAACCGGCTACGCCCTGCAGCACCCTGGCGAGCTCAACCAGCTGCAGGCGCTGCTGGAACTCGACCGCGAAGGACCGCTGGAGATTCTGCCCACTTACCTGGCGGCGCACGACATCCCGCCTGAATATGCCGCCGACCCGGACGGATATGTCGAGCAGTTGTGTACCGTCATGCTGCCCGAGGCGCGCGACTGGTGGCAGACGCACGCTGCGCCGCGTCCCCTGCCGTTTGTGGACGTATTTTGCGAATCGATCGCCTTCAACCGCGCGCAGTCGCAGCGTATCCTGGAAACTGCCCGCGACCTGGGCTTTCCGCTTAAGATCCATGCCGACGAGTTCGATAACCTGGGCGGCGCGGCGTTGGCGGCTTCGCTTGGCGCAGTTTCCGCCGACCACCTGGTCAAGACCAGCCCGGCGGATATCGCCGCGCTGGCAGCCAGCAGCACGGTCGCAGTGGCGCTGCCCTGCACCCCCTTTGGGTTGGCTGACCCGCACTACACCCCGGCGCGGCAGATTTTGCAAGCTGGCGGACTGCTGGCGCTTGCCAGCGACCTAAACCCTGGCACCGCTTGGTGCGAGAGTATGCAGTTCGTCATCGCGCTGGCGTGCCGCTACCTGCGCCTGACCCCCGCGGAAGCCATTGCCGCCGCGACGATCAACGCTGCTGCCGCCATTGGACAAGCCGGGCGGATTGGCTCGCTGGAAGCGGGCAAGCAAGCCGACCTGTTGGTGCTGAGCGTTAACGATTACCGTCACCTGGGCTACCGCTTTGGCGGCAACCTGGCGGAGCACCTGTTCAAGCGCGGCGAATTGCTCTACTAACCCACCGCTGGAGGAGACGGACATGCCGCTTGACCTTGAAACTGCCCGCCAATGGTACCCACACAACGACCCGGTGCACGGCTTCGATCACATCGAACGGGTGTACCGCATGGCAGAACGCCTGGCGCAGGCAGCCGGTGCCGACCTGGAAATCGTCCGTGCCGCCGCACTGCTGCACGACATTGAAGGCAGCCACCCGGAAGGCGAGGGGCGTGCCGATCACCACCACCAGTCCGCCGAACTGGCTGCCGAGATTTTGCGCAAGGAGGGTTGGGACGAGGCGCGCATCGAAGCGGTGCAGCACTGCATCCGCGCCCACCGCTACCGTGACCGGCGCGAGCCTCCGTCAACGCCGGAGGCAATGGTGCTGTTCGATGCCGACAAGCTGGACGTGCTGGGCGCGGTCGGCGTGGTGCGTGTGCTTGGCTATGCCCTTCAAGCCGGTCAACCGGCGTATGCCCCGCCCTCGGCGCGCTTTTTGCAAAGCGGCGAGAAGGAACCCGGTGAGCCGCACAGCGCCTACCACGAATTTCTGTTCAAATTGCGCCGCGTGCGCGAGCGCCTGTTCACCCCCGCAGCGCGACAGATTGCCGAACAGCGCCACGCCTATCTGGAAGATTACTTTGCAAGACTGATAAGTGAATTCAACGGCGAATCCTGATATACTGCCAGAAGAGGAAGATTATCATTCTCCACGCCCGTCCCGGCAGCAGACGGATTTGAAAAATAATTGATAATTTAGAACCCTTAAGGCAAAATCGACATGATGAATATTCCCAGCGGGCCCATTTTGGTCGTCGAAGACAACTCCAATGTGCTGGAATTGCTCGAAACCACACTGCGCTTCAAGGGCTACCCGGTCGTCACTGCCCGCAACGGGCAAGAAGCCCTTGAACGGATCGCCCACGAACGCCCGGCGCTGATCATCAGTGATATTTTGATGCCCAAAATGGACGGCTACAGCCTGGCGCATACCCTGCGCAAGAACTTCGCCACCCGCCGCATTCCGTTCATCTTCGTCACCGCCACCTACCTGACGCCGGAGGACAAAGCCTTTGCCCTCAGCCTGGGTGCGGCTGCCTTCATTGAAAAACCGATCGACCCGGATGATTTTTTGCTCACCGTGGCGGAGGTGCTCACCCGGCAGTTGTCCACCGGCACGCTGCACAGCCCAATGGAGGACGAGGAGTTCTACGAAGGCTACCGCGAACGGTTGGAGAGCAAACTGCGCCACAAACAGACCCAAATCGCGCGAACCGAACGCCTGTTGCACACCTTGCCTGAATCGCAAAAACCCGCCTTCCAGGCACTGCTGATGCAGGCAATGGCAGACCTTAACGAAATCCAAGCCGAGCTTGACCAGCTGCTCGGCGTACTGGAAGAATTCCGCCGCCGCCAGAACCCATCCGACTCTGCCTGAGCAGCGCGCACCGCAGCGGCAAGTGGGGTATAATCCGTGCGGTGAACATGGACTATCAATTACACGATGATTGGGATGCATCCCTGCGCGAGGAATGGAATCAACTCGTTTCGGACAGCAGCGCGCGTTTTCCGTTCTCCCGCTTTGAATTTCTGGATATCTGGTGGCGCACGCGCGGCGGCGGCGAATGGCCGCCAGAATGCCGCCTGGCGCTGGTAACCGCCCGCCGCGGCGGGCAACTGCGCGCGGTTGCGCCGCTATTTTGGACGCCCGATCACGCCGGACAGCCAGCGCTGATGCTACTGGGCAGTATTGAGATCAGCGACTATCTTGATCTGATTGCCTGCCCGGAAGACCTGGACGACTTTTGTGCCGGGCTGCTGCCTTTTCTCGGCGCTGCCGGATTGCCGGAATGGCACACGCTGGAACTGTACAACCTGCCGGAGGAGTCTCCCAGCCTGCTTGCACTGCAAACCGCCGCCCGTCAGCACGGCTGGGGTTTCGACAGCCAGCCCTGCCAGCGCTGCCCTTATATTCCGCTTCCTGGCGATTGGGAAACCTACCTGGCGGGGATCGACAAGAAACAGCGCCACGAGATCCGCCGCAAAATGCGCCGCGCCGAATCGCTCGAACCGCCTGCCCGCTGGCGGCTCAGCCAGGAGCGCGACCGGCTCGATGCAGACATCGATGCTTTCTTCGCGCTGATGGAACAGGACGAGGAAAAACGCCGCTTTTTGAGCGAAGCAATGCGCACCACGATGCGCGAGATCATCACTTGCGCCTTTGACCAGGGCTGCCTTAACCTGGCGTTTCTGGAAGTGGAAAGCCAGAAAGCTGCTGCCTACCTCAGTTTCGACTACCTCAACCGGCTGTGGGTGTACAACTCCGGCTACGACCGGCGCTTCAATGAATATTCGCCCGGCTGGGTGCTGCTCGGCTATCTGCTGGAGTGGGCAAACCAGCACGGCTACCGCGAGTTCGACTTCATGCGCGGTGACGAGGACTACAAATACCGCTTCGGTGCTGTTGACCGCCGTGTGATGCGTCTTACCCTCACGCCCCGCCGGATGGACGCATGAGCAACGAAGCCGAAATCCTCGCTGCGCTGCGCAAGGTGGTCGATCCCGAAATTGGGCGCAACATCGTCGAACTGGGCATGGTGCGCGACCTGACCGTTGCCGCGCCTAACCGCCTGTCCTTCACCCTGGCGCTGACCGTGCCAACCTGCCCGATGAAGGATCAGATCGCCTTTGACGCCCGCCAGGTGCTGCAACCGCTCGGCTTCGATACGGTAGAGATTGCCTTTGGGGCAATGAGCGAGGCGGAGCGCAAGGCGGTTTTTGCCGCCGCCACGCCACAGCCGCCCAAGTTGAATGCCTTCAATCAGGTGCGCCGCGTTATTGCGGTGATGAGCGGCAAAGGCGGGGTGGGCAAGTCCTCGCTGACTGCCTTGCTGGCGGTGGAACTGGCGCGGCGCGGCAGTAGAGCCGGCATTCTGGACGCCGACCTGACCGGACCCAGTATTCCGCACCTGTTTGGGCTGCCGCCGGGGGGGCTGCGCGGCAGCGATCAGGGTATTCTGCCTGCCATTACCCGCCAGGGCATCCGCGTGGTGTCCACTAACCTGCTGCTGCCCGAAGCCGACCAGCCGGTGGTGTGGCGCGGTGCGGTCATCGCTGCCACCATCCAGCAATTCTGGACTCAGGTACTGTGGGGCAAACTGGATGTGCTGCTGGTGGATTTACCGCCCGGCACGTCGGATGCCGCACTGACCGTGCTGCGCAGCCTGCCGGTCAACGGGGTGGTGCTGGTTACCGCGCCGCAGGGGCTCTCGGCGCTGGTGGTGCGCAAGGCAGTGCACATGCTGCAAACCCTGGGCATCCCCATCTTGGGAGTGGTGGAAAATTTCAGTTACTTTGTCTGCCCGGACGATGGCAAGCAGCACGCCATTTTTGGCGCAAGCCACGCGGCGGAAATTTGCGCCGCAGCCGGAGCACCGCTGCTGGCACGCCTGCCGGTTGACCCGCAGGTCACTGCGCTGTGCGACAGTGGCAGAACCGGTGAGGTCCGCCTGCCCGAACTGGACGGTGTGGTCGAGCGGCTGCTGCAGGTGGAAGCGGTTGCCCGCCCGCCGGTGGGTTAGGCAAACAGCATAACCAGCAGGATTGCACCGCCGAGCACAGCGAACAATAGCGCTGCCAGCAGGTCGTTGCCGCCTTCCAGGGCAAAGTACAGCCCAAACGGGGTCAGGATGAGCAGCCCCAGCGCCAGCAGGGAGCGTTTGAAACGGCGCGGATTGGCGTTGGAAGCGGGTTTGGGTGTCATCCATGCAATTGTACCCCGTCCAGCGCCTGTGGGATGGCATTCTTAATATGATCTTTTTTCACCGAATTGATGACAAACGACCACTGGTAATCCAACGGGCATGTGCTATGCTTGTCACAGCAAGTTACAGATTTCACAAAACGTAGAAAGGATAGCAGCCATGGCGTATGTAATTACCGAGGATTGCATTCAGTGCGGAGCCTGCGAACCGGAATGCCCCGAAGGCGCAATTTCCGAGATTGACGGACTGTACGTGATCGATGCCGCCAAATGCCAGGACTGCGGCGCGTGCGCAGATGTATGCCCAACCGGCGCAGCCCAGCCCGCATAACCTTTTTACATCTCGACCCGTAATCGAATCGGGAGCGACGCGCCGCTCCCGATTTTCGTTTACCCCTATGGTATACTCTGCCGTGAGATGAGCCTGATCACCGCTACCAACCTTTCTAAATCCTTCGGCGCGCTGGACCTGTTCAGCGATCTTTCGTTTGCTATTCCCCAGCGCGCGCGAATTGGGCTGGTGGGCCCGAACGGGGTCGGCAAGACCACCTTGCTGCGCATCCTGCTCGGTATGGACGAGCCCACCGGCGGCAGCGTGCAGCGCGCGCGTGGTGTGCGCATTGGCTACCTGCCGCAGGAAGCCCGCCTGAACTCGCAGGGCACGCTATGGCAGGAGTGCCTGGGTGTGTTTGCCGACTTGCTTGAGCGCCAGGTGGAGCTTGCCCGCCTGGAAGCCGCCATGGCGGACGCGCAGCAAGCCGAAGCCGCGCTGGAAGCCTACGGCAAATTGCAGGTCGAGTTCGAGAACCTGGGCGGTTACACCTTCGAACTGCGCACCGCCCAGGTGCTGACCGGGCTGGGTTTTCAGCGCAGCGATTTCGATCGCCCGGTGGAGCAGCTTTCCGGCGGACAGCGCACCCGCGCGCTGCTGGCAAAATTGCTGCTCGAAAACCCCGACCTGCTGCTACTCGACGAACCGACCAATCACCTCGACATGGAGGCAGTCGAATGGTTGGAGACCTACCTGCGCGATTGGGAAGGCGCGGTTTTGAGCGTTTCGCACGACCGCTATTTCCTCGACCAGGTAGCCGAGACCATCTGGGAAATGAACCCGCCGATCGGCGGGGTTTCGCCAGCGCTGGAGATCTACCCCGGCAACTACTCCGCTTACCTGATGCAGCGCGAGGAGCGCTACACGCGCCGGTTGGAGGAATTTCAGGCGCAGCAGGAGTTCATCGAAAAAGAGATGGACTACATCCGCCGCAACATAGCCGGGCAGAACACTCGCCAGGCGCAGGGACGGCGTAAACGGCTGGAACGCCTTCTTGAGGAAGTCCGCCTTGCCCCGCCGAAGAAACCGCGCCGCCTGCACTTTAACATCCAGGCGGGCGGGCGCTCGGGCGACCTGGTGCTGCGATCCACTGGGCTGGCAGTGGGCTATGCAGATGAAGGCAAGCCGCTCTTCCACGCTCCCGACCTGCTGCTGCGGCGCGGCGAATGCGCCGCGGTCATCGGTCCCAACGGCGCGGGCAAGACGACTTTCCTGAAAACTTTGCTTGGTCAAGTTCCACCCTACAGCGGTGAGGTGCTGCTCGGCGCCAGCCTGAAGATTGGCTACTTTGCCCAGGCGCACGAGGGTTTGAACCCCGAACTGACTTTGATGGACTCGATTGCCGAGATCGTCCCCGACTGGCTTCCGGCGCAGGTGCGCGATTACCTGGCGCGGTTTTTGTTCACCGGTGACGATGTGTTCAAGACGGTCAGCCTGCTTTCCGGCGGCGAACGCGGCAGGCTGGCGCTGGCGCGCCTGGCGTTGCAAGGCGCTAATTTGCTGCTGCTCGATGAGCCAACCAATCACCTTGACCTGCCCGCCCAGGAGACGCTGCAATCACTGCTGGCGGATTACCAGGGCACCATTCTGCTCGTCTCGCACGACCGTTACCTGATTGACGCGCTGGCAACGCAGATATGGGAAGTGCTGCCCGGTCAGCAGACGCTGCGCCTGTTCGAGGGCAGCTACAGCGAATACAAAGCCGCACTGGCGGCGCAAAACGCAGCGGAAGCTGCGCGGCGCAGCGAGCCGGTGGTCAGCGCGCGCACAGCTGTCGGTCAGCCGCGCGGCGAACCGTCCAACAACCGCCTGCGTCAGCGCCAGCAGCAGTTATCGGCACTGGAAGATGAAATCCATGCGTTGGAAGCGCGCCTGGCGGCGCTCAGCCGGAGGCTGGAAAAACCGCCTGCCGATCCGCAGGAAGTGCGCCGGCTGGGGGAGGAGTTTCAGCAGGTGCAGGCAGCGCTGGATGCGCAATTGAATCGCTGGGCGGAACTGCACGAACAACCAGTGTAACCCCGCAGGCTGAGCCTGTCGAATCTTGGGGCAGACGGGAAGGCTACTCGCGGAAGATGCGCACCCGCCGGTGGGGCTCCTTGCCGTAGGAATGTGACACCAACTGCTGCGAGCGTGCCATCTCGTGCTGCATGCGACGCACGCTGGCGGGTGCGGGCGGTAGGTCGGCAAAGCGTTGCCCGTTGAGCACGTTCTGAATCGCCACCTGGGTTTGTGCGGCGATGATCTCCCACTCTGCCGAGCCGTTTTCCATGCTCAGGTTGTACAGCTCTGCCAGGGACTGCTCCATCTGGTTAACCGTGTTCGCTCGCAGCACGTAGATCGGCATGCGCCGCTCTTCCGCCTCGACCACCGGCTGCTGGCGCGAGCGGTAGTAAGTGCGCAGCGTCATCAGCACGTCGGCTTCGTCCAGGTTTTGCACCACCTGGGCGGGCACTCCCAGCCGCTTGGCAGCTTGAATCAGGCGGTTGCGCGCCACTCCGTAGGGATACACGCGGATGGTTTGCAGCGGCGCGGATGGCTGGCTGGCAAGTTCGCCCGGCAGAAGCAGCTCCTCTCCGCCTATCCTGGAGGGAATAACCGTATCACGCCGGGCGCGGCTGAGCGGGCGCGTGTCCGAGCCGTTGGCGAACGAGCGCCGGTTGGTTTGCGGCAGCGGGCGCGGCACGGCGGCTGCCGGTGGGGTTTCGATATGGATTTCGCCCTCTTCGTCGCGGAAACGCACCTCTGGCGGGAGCGGGTAGCCGCGCACCAGCGCATCCACCGCCGCCGCCACGTCCGGGTGGACGTGCATCCGGTCGCGCTCCTGAATCTCGATCAAAACGTCAAAGGTGGGTGGCGAGCGCCGTTCCAGCACCGTCTTCTGCGTCCCGCGCCGGCGAGCTTCCTCGTCCGACAGAGTGACCGATTCGATACCCCCAATCAGGTCGGAGAGGGTCGGGTTGAGCAGCAGGTTTTCCAGTGTGCGCCCGTGCGCGGTGGCAACCAGCTGCACGCCGCGCTCGGCAATTGTGCGCGCTGCCAGGGCTTCCAACTCGCGCCCGATCTCGTCAATGATGATCACTTCCGGGTTGTGGTTTTCGACCGCCTCGATCATCACCTCATGCTGCAAGGAAGGCTTGGCAACCTGCATGCGCCGCGCGCGTCCCACCGCCGGGTGGGGCACGTCGCCGTCGCCGCCGATCTCGTTGGAGGTATCCACGATAATCACGCGGTGCTGCTCCGCCAGGATGCGCGCCGATTCGCGCAGCATGGTGGTTTTGCCGATACCGGGGCGTCCGAGCAGCAGGATCGACTTGCCCGATTCCACCAGGTCCTGGATGATGTCAATCGTCCCGTACACCGCCCGCCCCACCCGGCAGGTCAGCCCGACGATGTGCCCGTGGCGGTTGCGGATGGCGGAAATGCGGTGCAGGGTGCGTTCCAGCCCGGCACGGTTGTCGGCGTCGAACTCGCCGATTTTTGCCACTACGTGGTCGATGTCCTCGCGGGTGATCTCGTTCTTATCCAGAATCACCTCACCCTGCACAAAGCGAGCCAGCGGGACGCGCCCCAGGTCGAGCACAATTTCGAGCAGGTTATCGCTGTCGTTGGCTTTAACCACCGCCGAGCGGATGCGCGCCGGAAGTACGTCCATCAAAGCGTGTAAATCATCGGTAATTCGTTTTTGCGTCATCGTTCGTTTAGTTTAATCTTTCTTCGATTTTATGCTGCACCAATGGCAGCGGTGTTTCTGTTCCGGGTGCGCCCAGCATGGCGGGTTGGTGTTTTTCCAGGGCGTTGTTGCGGCTGGCAAAGACCGGCTTGCGCGCCATAGCCGTCAGGTGGCGCACCAACACCGCCTGGCGTTCACCGCTTTCCGCTCCCAGGTTTTCCAGTGCCTTCTCCAGCCACGATTGATACGCACGCACGACGATGTAGACCGGGCGCCCCAATTGCAGCGGCAGCGCAGAGATCAGCCCGCGCAGCAGCGCCGGCACATCCTCCACCGCCGGGTGCAGCAGTGGCTGGACGACGATCCCGCGCGGTCCGTACACCGGCGCGGCGTAACCCAGCAATTCCTGCTGCTGGGTGTACACCCAGCCTTCCGCCAGGTTTTCGGGCAGCGGTTCGGCGCTTTGCGCCAGCGGGGGCAGCAAGGTGTGGAACAGGTTACGCACCGACAGGTGGTCCAGTTCGCTGCTTAACTCCCATGCAATGGCAGGCGCATTTGGGTCGTGGCGCGGCTCGTAAAAGCGCCACACCCGCTGCCAGGTGAACACATTGAAGCCTGCCCGGCGCAGTGCCTCGAAGACCGGGCTGCTTTCCTCCACTTCCGCCAGCAGCGCATGGCTGCCGTTCTCACCCGCATGTTGTGCCAGCCTATCCAGCAGGGCAGGCAAGTTTTCGACCTCCGCCCCGCGCGCCGGCAGGACAAACGCCACCCGCGCGTTGGGCAAGCCTGCGGCGTATCGGATCTGACCGATCAGCGGCACGGCGCCGTCGCTGCTGCGCCGTACGCAGGTGGTGATGCCGCGGTCCAGCCGGAGGTGTTCGAGCATGCTCCACGCGCCAACCGGGCTGCCGCGGGTCAGCGCCAGGGTGGTATCCAGGCACTGCGCTTCCGCGCGGTGACGGTACAGCGTCCACAGGTCATACCAGGCAAACAATCGCGTTTCTATCGCACTAACTCCAAAAAATAACGGTGAAAGCGGTCATCACCGCTCAATTCCGGGTGAAAAGCTGTCGCCAGCCAGTGTCCCTGGCGGGCAGCCACAATTCGCCCATCGGGCAGATGGGCGAGCGGCTGGCTGGCGCCGTTGGTCCTCTCGATCAGCGGGGCACGAATGAACACCGCCGGGAAGGGGCGGTTTTCAGGATCGACCGCGCTGAGCGCGGGAACGTCCAGCAGCGTCTCGAACGAATCGACCTGCCGCCCGAAGGCGTTGCGCTGGACGGTAATGTCCATCAATCCCAGGCGCGGCTGGTCGCCCTCGGCGTCGCGGGCGAGCAAGATCGCCCCGGCGCAGGTACCCCATACTGCCCGCTGGCGGGCAAAGTCGCGCAGCGGCTGCATCAACTCGTAGGCAACCGCCAGCTTGCTAATGGTGGTCGACTCGCCGCCGGGAATGATCAGCCCGTTCAGCCCGTCCAGATGTTCGGGCAGGCGTACCTGGCGTACCTGCACGCCCAGCCCTTCCAGCACCGACTGATGTTCGATGAAAGCGCCCTGTAAAGCCAGTATACCGATGTTCATAGCACCTGCGCGTCAACGGGGCGCGGCTACCAGCCGCGTCCGGCAATCAGTTCATGTTCCGGAATGGCAGAAACCTGTCTGCCGACCATCGGCTCGCCCAGGTTGCGGCTGATTTCCGCCAGGATTTTCGGCTCATTGTAATGTGTCACCGCCTTGACGATTGCCGCGGCGCGTTTAGCGGGGTCACCCGATTTGAAGATGCCCGATCCGACGAACACGCCATCCACGCCGAGCTGCATCATCAGGGCTGCGTCCGCTGGGGTGGCCACCCCGCCGGCGGCAAAGTTGACCACCGGCAGACGCCCCAGCGCGCGGGTTTCCAGCACCAGTTCGTACGGCGCGCCAATCTCCTTGGCAAATGCCATCAGCTCTTCATCCGGCAGGTTTTGCAGGCGGCGGATTTCGCCCAGCACGGTACGCGCATGCCGCACCGCCTCGACCACATCGCCGGTGCCCGCCTCGCCCTTGGTACGAATCATCGCCGCGCCTTCGCCAATGCGGCGCAGCGCCTCGCCAAGGTTGCGCGCCCCGCACACGAATGGGACGGTGAAGGCATGCTTGTTGATATGGTGCTCCTCGTCCGCCGGGGTCAGCACTTCCGACTCATCGATATAATCCACGCCGATGGCTTCCAAAATCTGAGCTTCGACGAAATGTCCAATACGCGCTTTCGCCATCACCGGAATGGTGACCGCGTCCATAATTTGCAGGATCAGTTCCGGGTCGCTCATTCGGGCAACCCCCCCGTGCGCACGAATGTCCGCCGGAACGCGTTCCAGCGCCATGACCGCCACAGCACCGGCATCTTCGGCTATGCGCGCATGTTCGGCGGTGACCACGTCCATGATCACACCGCCCTTCAGCATTTGGGCAAGGCCTTTCTTAACCTTGAAGGTGCCCTTTTCCTGATCCATTCATCCTCCTGTGAGTAAATGAATAATATTGTGCCATCATCGATTCTACCACGCCCGCCCATGCCCTGCAATTGCACGCATAGTGAGGGTTTGTTACAAGATGGGGGAGGGATATTGGGGAAATTCGTGGAGGCGGTTGTCTATGTGCGCACTTGCACCAGCTGCAAGTATTCTCCTGAGCTTGGCTTCCATCTGTTTCAGATACAGTTGACCCAAACCTTTATCTTGCCTGGAATCGAATTTTCCCTTTCGTTTCTCCCCTGGGGGCGTGCGGTCTGACGTAAATCTCCCCGATTGGGAAGAAGAGGAAAAGAGTATTGTTCTTTATCCCCAATCCTTCATAAATGATATACAATACTCCCCAGGGAGATGACCGCCCATGGCTTCCGGCTTTTGGTGGATTTTACTGGCAATGGGGCTGTATGGTGCGCTGCACTCGCTGCTGGCTGCGCGCCGGGTCAAGCGCTGGGCAGAGCAGCGCTGGGGCACGCCTGCTCGCCGCTACTACCGCCTGTTCTTTTCGATCATGGCTGGGCTGACCCTGCTGCCGCCGCTTGCCCTGGCGGCGCTGCTGCCGGACGCACCGCTCTACACCATCCCGCTGCCCTGGTCGCTGCTGACCGGTCTGCTCCAACTGGTTGGGCTGGTTGGGCTGGTTTACGGCGTGCTGCAAACCGGGGCGCTGCGCTTTGTTGGGCTGGACACCGCCCTGGACGAGGGTGCATTGAGCCGCCCAGTGCCGTTCGTCGACCGCGGGCTGTACCGCTGGGTGCGCCACCCGCTGTACACCTGCTCGCTGCTCTTCCTCTGGTTGATGCCGGTGATGACCTGGAATTTGCTGGCGCTCAACCTGGGAGTGACCGCCTACTTCATCATCGGCTCGCGTTACGAGGAGGACAAACTGCTGGACGAGTTCGGTGAAGCCTATGCTGCCTATCGGCGGCGCACTCCAGCGTTTATTCCCCGCCTGAAACGAGCGGGCTTACCCTGCCTTAATCGGGCGGAGTGATCCACCATGCCGCTGCTGTGGCTCTCGGCAACCGTGTTGAGTGGCATAGCCCTGGGTGCATTGCTGCGCTTGCCGCCGCTTTTCTGGCTGGCGGGCGGGCTGCTGGCAGCCGGGCTGGCGCTGGTCGAGCGCCGCCACCTGCCGGGTGGGTACCCCGATCAACGCCTGCGCCGCCTGCCGCTGCCGGTTGGGTTGTTGATCGCCGCGCTGCTGCTCGGCGGGCTACGTTGGAGCCTTGCTCAACCCATCTTCAAGCCGGATGATCTGGCTTACTATAACGACCTTGGCAAAGCCGAGCTGACCGGCTGGATTGCTGCCGACCCCGACCGGCGTGAATCCGCCACGCTGCTAACCGTGCAGGTTGAATCGCTGCGTCCGGCGGACGGCGGGGACGCGCTGGCTGTCAGCGGCAAAGCGTTGCTGCGCCTGGCGGCGGGCGGTGACTGGCACTACGGTCAGCGCGTGCGTGTGTGGGGTGCACCGCTCACCCCGCCGCACGAAGCCGATTTCTCCTACCGCGACTACCTGGCACGGCGCGGGATTCACACCTATCTGATGTACCCGGCCGTTGACGCCTTGCCCGGTCGGGGTGGCAGCCCGCTGATGAGCGTCGTCTACGACCTGCGCCACCACGCCTACAATACCCTGAATCGCATCTTCCCCCAGCCAGAAGCCGCGCTGCTGGCGGGCATTCTGCTTGGGCTGGAGCGCGACCTGCCCGCCAAACTGGCACGCGCCTTCCAGGATACCGGCACCGCCCACATCATCGCCATTTCCGGCTTCAATATGACCGTGCTCTCGGCGCTGTTCCTGACCCTCTTCCGCCGCCTGTTGCCGCACGGCTGGGCAGCGTTGTGCGCCGTGGCGGCGATAACCTTTTACACTCTGCTGGTCGGTGCTAACCCGGCGGTGGTGCGCGCGGCGGTGATGGGCGGGTTGGCAATGTTTGGGCGGCTGGTCGGGCGTTCGTCCGCCGGGCTGACTCCGCTGGCGTTCAGCGCAGCGGTGATGTGCCTGTTCAACCCGTTGCTGCCTTGGGATGCCTCGTTTCAATTGTCGTTCACCGCCACGCTGGGGCTGATAGTTTATGCCGAGCCACTGCAGCGTTGCTTCGAGGGCTGGGCAGCCCGCCGCCTGCCGCCGCTATGGGTGCGCCGCCTGAGCGCGCCGGTGTCCGAGTATGTTCTCTTTACCCTGGCAGCGCAGATAACCACCCTGCCGGTGGTGCTGGCGCTCTTTGGGCGGTTGTCGCTTTCTGCGCTGCTGGCAAACCCGTTGGTGCTGCCGGTGCAGCCGCTGGTGATGCAGTTGAGCGGGTTGGCGTTGCTGGCAGGGATGCTTTTCGAACCGCTTGGGCAGGTGTTGGGCTGGTTGGCGTACCCCTTTTCGGCATATACGTTGCGCGTGGTGGAGGGCTTTTCTGCCCTGCCGGGCGGAGTGCT
Organism: Bellilinea sp.; assembly: GCA_034411135.1. Lineage (GTDB taxonomy): Bacteria > Chloroflexota > Anaerolineae > Anaerolineales > Anaerolineaceae > Bellilinea. Next base: position 22,512 of record DAOUMN010000005.1, on the reverse strand, counting down.
CGACCTGGGGGCGATTGGCGGCGCCTTTGTGCCGGGTGCTTACGCGCTGCTCTTCGGGCTGACTGCGCTGGCGCGCCAGCCGGGGCGGGTAAAGCCGCTGCTCAAGCCTGCCGTGCTGCTGGCAGCCGCCGGGTTGGTTTGCTTGCTGGTGTGGGATGGGGCACTGCGCCGCCCGGACGGGCGGCTGCACCTTGTGCTGCTTGATCAGCCAGATGGCTGCGCTGCGCTGGTGCGCACTCCGGGTGGCAGCTGGGTGTTGATCGGCGGCGGAGCGCACGCTAACAGCCTGGCGGGAGCGTTGGGGCGCGAAGCGGGTGTCTTCCACCGCTGGCTGGACGGAGTGATTATTCCCACCCGCCGCGCTGCGCAGCTGGAAGGGCTGCCAACCGCGCTGGAACGGCTGCCCGCCCGCCATGCGTATTGGGCGGTTGAGCCGCCGGGCGGGTGGATTGGTAGCCGCATTGGTGATAGTCTGGCACGCAGCGGAGCGGATGCAGTGCGCCTGGGCAACGCTGAAACCCTGCGGCTGGACGAAGACGTTCACCTGAGCATTGCGGCGCAAGACGGCGAACGGGCTGCGCTGCTGTTCGGGTGGGGTGAGCTGCGTATCCTGATTCCCAACGGTATTTCTGCGGCAGTGTTGCGCCGCGTGCAGCCTTCACTGTACGGCGCGGTGCTGTTGCTCGGCAACGATGACCTGAAAAACAGCCCGCTGGCAGAGTGGCAGGCATTTGACCCGCCGCTGATGTTGCAGCAAGGCACACTGCCGGTTAGTGGCGGGGTGGTCTCCACCGCGCGCCACGGGCGCATCGAACTGATCTCCGATGGGCGGCAGGTTTGGTTGAGTGGAGCAAGGGAGTAAAACGGCTTAATTGAGCAATCGCGCTTCAATTGCCGCGCACAACTCCCGGCGCAGCACACAGTTCTCCAGTCGGAAGGACTGCAGCACCGTATCGATCTCCGTCTCGCTCATCTTGGCAAACGAGCGCGCGTAAGTGAATTGCAATGCGTCGGCGCTGAAGGTGCTCATGGCAGCCTGGGCAAAGTAGCGCCGGATCATTGCTGGATGCAGGTCGGGGATGTGCGCGGATAATGCCGCGCTCAATCCGTCGATGTGAGCCTGGATCTCGGGTGGGAACCCCGCCAGCCAGCCGAAATCCGGGCGCAGGGTTTGCTTGGCACGCAGAACCGGTTCAATGACATGCATATAGTCGCTGTGCGGGTCGGTCTGCAGCCAGCCCATTGATCCCAGGTCTTTGTAGGTCCAAACTGTCCAATGGCAGCCCAGAGCGTTGTAAGCATCCATCTGATCGGCGAACACCTCAATCTGGTGGTGCATACCCGCCGAGGGATAGACCATGTTGACCCCGAACTCGCCCACCAGCAGCGGCAGCTCGTGTGCGCGGCTGTACTGCCAGCCGCTGGTTTGCTCGAACTGCTTACGCACGTAGGCGGCATCCCAGCGAACGCTGCCCAGTTCGATCGGATAGGTTTCGATGGCAGAAGTGGCTGGTTCGATGTAATTGTGATTGCACACCATCAGGTTTGCAACTTCAGGCAGTTCCAGTCCTTCAAAGCGGCGGGCGTAATCGTCACCCTCCAAGATGATGATTGTGTCTGCATCGATGGCGCGCACCGCCTCGATTGCCCGTCGGTAAACTCGGTTGAAGGTCTGCCAGTCTGGCTGGTAGTCTTCATCTGGCAGAAAGCGTCCAAACGGGGCATTGCCAGACGGCTCGTTGAGCAGGATATAACCGGCCACCACCGCGCGATGGGCGTAGCGGCGTGCAAATTCCTGCCAGAGCGCCACAAAGCGGTCCTGTGATTCCTTCTGGAACCAGAAAAGGGCGTGACGGGTGCTGTTGTCGCAATGCCAGTCGCCGTTCTGCCAGCCCTGAGCGGCGTGCAGGTCGAGGATGACATAAATGCCGTGCCGTTCACACCAATCCAGGGCACGTTCCAGGCGGTCAAAGCCGCTTTGCAGGTATTCGTACGGTGCGTTGTCGCTTTCGAAATGGCGGTAATTGAGCGGCAAGCGGATGGCGGTCACCCCGCGTTGTTTGAGGAAGCGCACATCGTCCTCGTTGAAGAAATGATCCAGCAGACGCTCGAAGAAGAAGGTTGCTTTCCCCTCACCCAGGGTTTGTGTCATCACACGCCTGAGACTGGATTCCGAGCCGGGGTGCCCGTTGATGAAATGTTCCAGGTTCATCCAGCCACCAATATTGACTCCGCGCAGGAATACCGGGCGGTTGTGCTGGTCGACGATGGTTCCGTTGGCAATGTGTAAAACATCCATGCGGTTGTCCTTTTCCAGGGGGCTCAGCCTTTCAGCCCACTCAACTTAATACTCTGCACGAACTGCTTTTGGGCGACGAAAAACAACGCCAGGATGGGCAGATTGGTCAGCACCGAGGCAGCCATCAGCAGCGTCCAGTCAATGTAATGTTCGTTACGCAAGTAGGAAAGCCCGACCTGCAGGGTACGCTGACTTTCTGAATTGATCATGATTAGGGGCCAAAGAAAATCATTCCATGCCCACTGAAAAGTCATCAATCCCAGCGTTGCCAGGATGGGGCGCGAATTGGGCAGCAGGATGTGATAATAGAAACCCAGCGGGTTGCACCCGTCCAGCTTGGCGGCATCTTCCAGTTCGTCCGGAAAGGAGAGGAAGAACTGGCGCATCAGAAAGGTGCCATAGGCACTGCCCACAAAAGGCAGGATCAAGCCGAGATGATTGTCCACCAGCCCGATACGCGACATGACGATGAAATTGGGAATCAATGTGACCGCGGCAGGCACCATCATCGTTGCAAGAAATATCAGAAACAACACATTGCGCCCGGGGAATTTGATTTTAGCGAAGGCAAAACCTGCCAGCGAACAGGTAATCAACTGCCCAAGGGTTATTAAGCCAGCTACCTTGATCGTGTTCCAAGTGTAGGTGAGGAACTTGACCCGGCTGAGCATTTCGGTATAGGCAGAGAAGTTAAGCGGGAAGGAAATATAGAAAGGCGGTTTTGTAAAAACCTCATCTGGAGCTTTGAGTGACGTGATTAGACTCCAGAAGAAGGGGATGATCATGACCAGCGCGCCAGCGGTCAAAACGAGGTAGATGACCGCTTTCAGCCAGGTGTCGCGTTGTCTTAAGAAGGTGGTTGGGTTAAAAACACTCATCGAATCACGCCTCCCCGTGTACCCATCTGCGGCGCAGTGCCCACTGTAGCAGGGTTATCAAGAGGATAATAAAGAAAAGGACAAAGGCAATTGCTGCTCCGTAACCCATATTCAGGTACTTGAAGGCTTGTTCCCAAATGTAATAACCGACCAGGTAAGTGGCGCGCGCAGGTCCGCCGCTGGTCATGTTATATACCAGGTCGAAACTTTGAAAAGAATTGATGAAGCCGGTTAGGGTGGAGAAGAAAATCGCCGGTGTGATGAGAGGGACAGTGACATACCAGAACTTTTGCAGTCCGCCTGCGCCGTCGATCCCGGCGGCGTCGAACAGGTCCTGCGGTACATCCTGTAGTGCCGCGAGGAAGATCAGCATGGTAAAACCCAGGCTACGCCAGACGGTGGCAATGATGACTGCCAGCATAGCCCAGTCGGGGTCGGTCAGCCAACGAATTGGTTCGACCGCCAACATTGCCAGAAAGCGGTTCATCAAGCCGAACCTTGAGTCAAAGATCCACAGGAAGAACATACCCACCGCTACGGTGGAGGAAACCACTGGCAGGTAGTAGGCGGTGCGGAAGAAGGACAGCCCGCGGATTTTTTGATTGAGCAGTACCGCCAGCAGCAGCGAGAGGACGATGCTGATGGGTACGCTGACGAAGGTGAAGTAAAACGTGTTAAGCAGCGTTTTGGTCGCCAGAGGATCGCTGAATACTTTTTGGTAATTCGCCAGCCCGGCGAAGCGCGGCGGACTGACCAGATTCCATTGAGTCAAGCTGATACCGAACGCACCGAGAACCGGGATGAGCGTGAACACCAGCACAAAGATCAACCCCGGAGCGATCAGAATGTAGCCCCAGACTGCTTCTTTCCAGTTGACGGATTGTTTGGGTCGGGTAATTGCTGCCATGCCAGACTCCTGCTCGGTTGGGTTGGTCACTGTTGTCCACCCAGCTGGCGGCGGGCTGGGATTTTGCGTCAGGGTGCTATTAATTGTATCCATTTCAGCAGACCCCGGTTCAAAAGTATGGGGTGAGGAGCCGTACGGTGCCTCACCCCAACAGCTTCATAACAGGCAGGTTACTCCTGCACGATGGCGTCAACCGCCCGACAGGCGTCGGTCAAACCTTCTTCAACCGTCTTCTTGCCGATGAAGATCAGGTCCAGTTCCGGCTGGATGGCGTCCAGGATCTCCTGGAAGCGTGGGTGATCGGGCAGACGTTTGCCGTAGGAGGTTGCTTCCATGAAGATTCCCGGGGTTGCCGGTGATTGCCCCTTCATCGAGTCGATGAAGATCGAGTCAGCCACTGATTTGACGGCGGTGATCTCGAACTGTCCGGTCTGGCGGATGGTGGCGCCTTCCACGCCGGTGGAGAATTTCAGCCATTCCCAGGCGGCGTCTTTATTCTTGGAAGAAGCTGAAATTGCGTAAGAATTACTGTAAAGGAAAGTGCCTTGAACGGTTCCCATCGGGTGATGGGCAATATCCCACTCAAAGTCCTGGATTGAGTCGTTGAAAGGCTTGACTGCCCACGGTCCAGCGGGGTACATAGCCAGTTTGCCGGAAGTGAAGCGGTCCCAGTCACCCTGGAAATCGCGCGCTTCCTTGTTGGCAGTGATGCCGTCCACCGATTGGGCATTGACCAGCGCCTGGATGGCAGCAACGCCTTGCGGGCTGGACAGGGCGCACTTTGCGTTGTCGGGGGTGAGGATATTGGTGTCGTAGAGGAACAGATACATGGGCCACCATGCCAGCCCGTAACCATATACATCGGTGATGCCATCGCCGTTTTCGTCTTTGACAAATTTCTTCCCAACCTCAACCATCTTTGCCCAATTCCACGAAGCATCCGGGTAGGCTTCGCCAGCAGCATCGAACATGGTTTTATTGTAGTAAAGAACAACATCCGAAAATGTCGCCGGCAGACCGAAGGTCACACCGTCCACGGTGTGCATATCGATAGTGTTAGCGTAGTAGATGCCCATATCATAGCCATCACGGGCAATCAGATCGTTCAACGGCGTGAGCGCGCCGAGCGTGGCGAACGAGCGCAGATTCTCGAAGTTCATCGAGATCACATCCGGGGCGGTACCGCCAGCGGTCTGTGTTTTGTATTTTGTGAAGATATCCGCAAAGGGTACCAACTCAAGCTCGACCTTGATTAGTGGATGTGCCTGCTCAAAAGCCGCAACTACCGCGTTTTCGACCTCGGGGTTGTCGTAGGCAAAGAACGACATCACCCGGATGGTGACCGGCTCGGCAGCCGGGGGTTGAGCGGCGGGTTGCTCGGATTCGGACACGACCGGGGCGCTGTTAGGTTGGTCAGCCGCGGGTGCCGGCGTGGCTGCCGGGGCACAAGCTCCCAGTATCATTCCGGCGATAATCAGGGCTGCAAAAATGAAATGGACTTTCCTAGACATCTTTCCTTCCTCCTAAATTTATTATGAATTTGAGTGTCTGGACAACAAAAGGATGGAACTCGGCAGGAACTGCCAGCGCGATACAGGGTATGCTTTTGTGGGCTTTCTCCTTGAGGGGTGGTAGGGGATTTTGGCTTTGGGGTATTGACTTTTCGTATCAACCGGGCTATAGTTAATGTAAGTTATTTTGATACTTATTTTATAACATAAAAAAATTCGCGTGTCAATCACCCAGTTTCTGCCAGTTTTGCGGTGAATGGCAGCGTAGAACCTCAACCAAGGACGTGCCATGACCCCTCCCCCTTCTGTTCCATTAATCGACCCCGACCCGGTTGCCCGTCACCAGATTGAACAATTGCTCCAACAGATGACCCTGGAAGAGAAAATCGGTCAAATGGTGCAGGTCGATCTGTCCTGGAAGCAGGACATTCCCCAATTGGTGCGCGAAGGGCGTATCGGCTCGCTGCTTTCCACCCGTGACCTGGCAACGATCAACCGCTACCAGCGTATCGCCGTCCAGGAATCACGACTGGGTATACCCCTGCTGGTTGGCAATGACGTGCTTCACGGCTATAAAACTATTTTTCCCATACCGCTGGCGGAAGCATGTACCTGGGACCTGGCGTTGATCGAAACCTGTGCCACGGCGATTGCCAGCGAGGCGGCTGCTGCCGGTACAACCTGGAATTACGCCCCGATGGTGGATATCTGCCGCGACCCCCGCTGGGGGCGGATTGCCGAGGGCGCCGGGGAAGACCCCTGGCTGGGCAGCCAGGTAGCTGCTGCGCGGGTACGCGGTATTCAAAGCGCTAATCTGCCTGGCGGACGCCGGATTGCGGCTTGTGTCAAGCATTTTGCCGCTTATGGTGCGGCGGAGGCGGGCAAGGATTATAACACCGTGGATATGTCGGAACGCCGCCTGCGTGACGAGTATCTGCCGCCCTACCGGGCAGCCATCCAGGCGGGTGCAGCCAGCCTGATGACTGCCTTCAATGAACTGAACGGCATCCCCGCTACTGCCAATCCATTCCTCTTGCAGCGCATTCTGCGCGAGGAGTGGGGTTTCCAGGGGGTGATCATCTCGGATTACGATTCGATTGGTGAGCTGATCCATCATGGGTTTGCCCGCGATCACCGCGAAGCCAGCCTGCTCAGTGTTCTTGCCGGGGTGGACATCGACATGATGGGCGACGGCTACCACTTTCATCTGGCTGATCTGGTGCGTGAAGGGTTGGTACCGGAAAATTGCATAGATGCGGCTGTGCGGCGTATCCTGCTTTTCAAGCACGGCTTGGGAATTTTCGCCAATCCGTATTACGACGAGGAAAACGTTCAGCGGGCAATGTTGCTGCCCGCCCAGCGTGCCCTGGCGCTGCGCGCCGCGCAGGATTCGATGGTGCTGCTCAAGAATGAGGGCGGCTTGCTCCCGCTCGACCCGCCACCCAGCCGCATTGCGGTTATCGGTCCGCTGGCAGACGAACGCCAGAGTTTGCTGGGCAGCTGGTTCTGTGAAGGTGAAGCAAAAGACGTTACCAGTCTGCTGGATGGGCTGCGCGAGGTTTTCCCCAACAAGGTGGAGTGGATTCACGAAACGGGTTGTGCCATCAACGCCAACGAGCACGATTTCAGCGCGGCGGTTGCTGCTGCCCGGCGTGCCGACCTGGTTATTTTGGCACTGGGCGAGAGCGATGCAATGAGCGGCGAGGCGCACTCGCGTGCCCACCTGGGATTGCCCGGTAGCCAGCAAGCGCTGGCGGAGGCGGTCTGTGCGGTCGGCAAGCCGGTGGTGGTGGTGTTGTTTTGTGGACGACCATTGGTCATTCCCTGGCTGGTGCAGCATGCCAACGCCATCCTGTTGGCATGGCAGGGCGGCACACTTGCCGGGTTGGCAGCTGCCAACCTGCTGGCTGGGATTGCCTTGCCATCTGCTCGCCTGACCGTCACTTTTCCGCGCAGCGAGGGTCAGATACCGATCTATTACGCGCATAAACGCACTGGACGACCAGCGGACCTGAAAGGCATTCTGCAATTCAATCAGGAGCACAAATCCATCTACCTGGATGAAAGCAACCAGCCGCTGTACCCGTTTGGCTACGGGTTGAGTTATACGACCTTCGAATACCGTGATCTGATCGTTGAAACCCCATGCCTGAGCATGCAGGATACGCTGGTCGTTTCTGTGATCGTTGCCAACACCGGTCAACGGGATGGTTGGGAAGTTGTTCAGTGTTATGTGAGCGACCGGTTTGGCAGCGTTACACGTCCAGTCAAAGAGTTGAAAGCCTTTCAGAAGATCCATCTCAATCCGGGTGAGCAGCGCCGTGTGCGCTTTGAGATACCGGTCAGCGATTTGGGTTTCACTGGCGCCGACCTGAACTACCGCGTAGAAGCGGGTGAATTCAGGGTTTGGATTGGCGCACACAGCCAAACCGGCTTGGAAGGTGATTTTCGGGTCGAATCTGCCTCTGCAACCCCTACAAAACAGGTAGAATCGACGTATTCCCAGCCAATATTCTGAGGACAGGGGGTAAAAAAGATGGCTTATACCAAACCCACCTCTCACGATCTGCGCCGCGCCAATCAGAGCGAAATTTTGCGCAAGATTTACTTTGAAGGTCCAATCAGCCGTTACGAAATCAGCCAGCAGACCGGCATCAGCCCGGCGACGGTGACCAACATTGTTGCCGGGCTGATAACCCGCGACATTCTCACCGAAGCCGGATTAAAGCCATCCGAGGGGGGGCGTCCGATGGCGCTGCTACAAATCAACCCGGGCTATGGTTATTTCATCGGCATCGAGGTGGGCGAGACCTTTATCGTCTTCGATCTGTTCTCGATCAATTTTCAACGCCTGGGGCAGCACACCATCTCACTGACGGACTACCGCATCGAACCGGGTGAGATGGTCGCGCTGTTGGTAGCGGGCATTGAGAGCGTGCTGAAAGACACCGCCATCCACCGCGAGCAGGTGATTGGGGTGGGGATCGGTTTCCCTGGCTTGGTGGATCCGGAGCGCGGTGTTTCGGTGTTCACCCCCAATTGGGGCTGGCACGATGTTTCCATTGCCGCGCTGCTCGAGGAGCGTCTTGCCATGCCGATGTATCTGGATAATGGTGCCAAGGCAATGGCAGTTGCCGAAATGCTGTTCGGCGCCGGGCAGGGTGTGCAGAATCTGATTGTCCTGTTGGTTGGCACCGGCGTCGGATCGGGGGTGATTACCAACCGCAAATTGTTCCGTGGCGTTTCCAACAATGCCGGTGAATTCGGGCATACCACCCTCAACCTCAATGGGCCGCCCTGTCGCTGTGGCAGCCGCGGCTGCCTGGAAGTATACGTTGGTGCCACAGGCATCATCCGCCGTTATAGCGAATTGAACCCCAATACTGCGGATGTCATAGGACTGGAACAGATTACTGGTATTGAAGAGATCATACGACGCGCAGATTGGGGTGAAAACGCTGCTCGCACCACGCTGTACGAGACAGTTCAATACCTCGGTGCGGGCATCGCAAACCTGATCAACGCGTACAATACCCAATTGTTGCTGCTGGGCGGCTGGTCGGGTACCTTGCTGGGAAAAAAATATCTTGCCGAAATCCGCGAGGTGGTTGCCCGCTATGCCCTGGAGCAATCCCTGAAAAACACCGAGATCAAATTGTGCCAACTGGGGCGCGAATCGGTTGCCATGGGCGCTGCGGCGCTGGCACTGGAGCACTTTTTCGAAACGGCTGGTGAAAATGAGGGGATTCGCATTGGCGGCGAAGTGATTTAACTGCTTTTTGACAATTCCTCTTGCTTGTGTTAAAATACATCAACTGATTCAAAAATATTATCAAGGCGGGAACGTAGTGTTCTTATTGCCCTGCATTTTGCGGGGTTTTGTTTTGAAAATGATTTTGAACCCATACACACCTGGTGTGTTTAAAAACTTACATTGAATTAAAGGCAGGAAACTGAACTGAATGAAACATAACAAACTTCGCATCGTCCCTCTCGGCGGCTTGGGAGAGGTCGGGCGCAATATGATGGCATACGAGTACGGCGATGACATCCTCGTCGTCGACTCTGGCTTGATGTTCCCCGACAGCGATATGCTCGGGGTGGATTACATCATCCCCGATATCTCTTACCTGGTCGAGCGGCGTACCAAAGTGCGCGGCATTCTCATTACCCACGGTCATGAAGACCATACCGGCGCCATCCGCCACCTTCTGGAAGAGATCCAGGCGCCGATCTACGCCACCCCGCTCACCCGCGGGCTGGTGGAGGTCAAATTGGCAAAAGGCGGCATGCTCGACCGCGCCAAATTGCACACCGTTCACGCTGGCGATACGGTGCAGATTGGTGCTTTCAAGGTCGAATTCTTCCACGTCTGCCACTCGATCCCCGACGGAGTCGGGCTGGGGATTACCACCCCGGTCGGGTTGGTGGTGCACCAGTCGGACTACAAGTTCGATCATACCCCGGTGGACGAACGCCCCAGTGACTACGCCAAACTGGCGGAGTTTTCGCAGCGTGGCGTGCTGGCGCTGCTCGCGGATTCGACCAACGCCGAGCGTCCCGGCTGGACGCCCTCTGAACGGGTGATCGATGACGCGCTCGACCGGGTTTTCAAGGAAGCCCCCGGTCGGATTATCATCGCCAGTTTTGCTTCGCTCATCTCGCGCATGCAGCAGGTTGCCCAGGCAGCCGAACGGCACGGGCGTAAACTGGCTTTCGTCGGCACCAGTATGCAGGATAATGTCAAGATGGCGCGCAAACTTGGCTATCTCGACATCCCTGAAAAACGGCAAATTTCCATCGAGCAAGCCCTCACCCTGCCCGAAAAGGACGTGGTGATCATGTGTACCGGCTCGCAAGGCGAACCTTCCTCAATCATGGGCAGGCTGTCCACCGGTACCAACCGCCTGTTCGATATTATCCCCGGCGATACGGTGGTGCTTTCCTCGCACCCCATCCCCGGCAACGAGGAAAACGTCTACCGTACCATCAACCGCCTGTTCCAGCGCGGCGCCAATGTGATCTATGAAGCCATCGCCCCGGTGCACGTCTCCGGGCATGCCAGTCAGGAGGAGATGAAACTGCTCATCCACCTGACCCGTCCGCGTTTCCTGATCCCCATCCATGGTGAGGTGCGCCACCTGTACCAGCACGCCCAGCTCGGTGTGCAGGTCGGCATCCCGCGCGAGAACATCGCCGTGGTCGAAAACGGCCAGGTGATCGAGCTGGACGGCGAATCACTGCGCCTGGCGGAAAAAGTGCCCACCTCATTCGTCTTTGTCGAAGGCTCCAGCGTGGGCGAGGTGGATACGGATGTGATGCGCGAACGCGAGGTGCTGGCGCGCGACGGGATCGTGCTGGTCAACGTTATCCTTGACCGCTTCAGCGGTGGGCTGCGCCGCGAACCGCAGATCACCAGCCGCGGTTTCATGCTCTCGCGCGACACCGACGCGGTCATGGAAGAAGCCCGTAAGCGGGTTTCGACGTTGCTGGGCGGCAATACCAACGGCAACCTGGCGCGTGACATCGAGAAAGACCTGGGCAATTACCTGTACAACGAGACCCACCGCCGCCCGATGATTTACGTCACCGTTTCGCGCGAGTAAACTTCCGGGTTTAATCTTTTAGGTGAAATCTGCCCCCTGAGCCTATCAAGGTATACGGGTGGGCATGCCTTTCTGCCGCCGCAGGCTGAGCCTGGCGAAGCCTGCGGCAGGGCATTCCCTGAGCCTGCCGCAGGGCAATTGGCTACCGGTGGTACGCCGAGTTTGCCGAGGTGCACTGGCGGGTGACGGATTGCCTGCCGAAGGGTGTGCCTGGCAGGCGGCTAGATTACCCCAGCGGCGCGCAGAAAATCCTCCACCTGGCGGGCATATTCGGCGCGGTTGTTCCAGTATGCCTCAGCGTGGTCGGCGTTTGGCGCCAGGTACAGGCGGCGCAACCCGCGCGCTTTGGCTTCGTACAGGCGGCGGCTGGCTTGAGGCGGGGTGTAACCGTCTGCTTGCCCGTGGATGAACAGTGTGGGCATCTCCAGCGCCGCAACCGCGCGCAGCGGCGAAACTTGCCCAAACCAGAAACCCGCTTGCAGGCGGCAGATCAGGCTGGCGAGCGGCAGCAGCGGAAAGGGCGGCAGGTGATAGTCCAGGCGCAGGCGCAGCGCCAGTTGTTCTTTCAGGTCGGCATAGGTGCAGTCGGCGATGACGAATGCCGGGCGCGGATCGAGCGCGGCGTGCAGCAGGCAGGTTGCCCCGCCGAGCGATTCGCCCATGCTGCCCACCGTCCCGCCGGTTGGCAGCTGCGCCAGCGCCCAGTCGAACACCACACGCAGGTCATGCTGCTCGTAAAAACCGAAGGAGGTATTTGCCCCACCGCTCAAACCGTGGTAGCGCTGGTCGTAAATCAACACATTGAAGCCCAGCGCGCGGAAGATGGGCAGGTACTTAATGCAGCCCAGCCGGGTATAGGTAAAGCCGTGCACCAGCACCACCGTGCGCTGTGCGCCGGGCAGCGGATAATAATCTCCACACAGGCTGTAACCGAAGGGCGATTGTAGCCGGATGGGCTGCTTGTCCCATGTCCAGTAATCTGCCTCGACCAGTTTGCCTTTTTCGACCTCGATGGCGTAGGTTTTCAGGTAGGGAAAGCGGCGTGGACGGATTGCCCGGCTGGTCAACAGCGCAGCAGCCGCCAGCAGGAACAGTGCAATGAGAATCGCCCCCGCGACCAGGATCATGCCGGGGATGATACCACATCTGCACGCGCGCGGTGTTAACTGCCCTGCGTGGCTGCCTCCCGGCGGCGGGTTGCCCGGCGGCTGGCGATCACCAGCAGGGTGATGACGGTGAGCGGGATGACGAATTCAAGCATCACCGCGCTGAACAGCGGCAGCGCATCGTGTCCGGTGGCATCCAGCACGAGGTACAGAGTGTAGGCGATGTAATAGCCGAGGAACAAGCCGCCCTCCCAGCGGGCAATCCGCCGCCCGAAAAAGAAGATCGGCAGACAGGCTACCGCCACGGCGGTCATCACCGGCAGGTCGAAGTTGAGAGCCCCAGCCGGTACGACTACCCCGCTTCCAGGCGAAAACAGGCTGGTCAGAGCCAGCACGCAAAGCAGATTGAACAGGTTGCTGCCAACCACGTTACCGACGGCAATGTCGCGCTCACCGCGCAGGCTGGCAATGATCGAGGTGACCACTTCGGGCATTGAGGTGCCAGCCGCCACAATGGTCAAACCGATGATCAGATCGCTTACTCCCAGCGAGCGGGCAACCGCCACCGCGCCGTCCACCAGCCAGCGCGAGCCAAGCACCAGCATGCCCAGTCCGCCGAGCAGCAGTGCCACGTTGACCAGCGAATCCCGTGCGGTGTTGCGCCGGGTGGCGGCGTATTCGTGTGCATACTCGTCCTGCACTTCGCGGGATTCGCGCTGGCTGATGCGAAACAGCAAGCCGAGGTAGGCGATCAATCCAACGAACAGGATTGCGCCGTCCAGGCGGCTGAAACGCCCATCCAGTGCCAGAAGGAGTGTCAGCAGCGAAACTGCCACCATCAGCGGCACGTCCAGGCGCACCAGCTGTTGTGAGACGATCAACGGGGCGATCAGCGCTGAGATGCCCAGAATGAAGAGGATGTTGAAGATGTTGCTGCCGATCACGTTGCCGACCGCAATGTTGCCCTGCCCGGAGACGGTGGAAAGGATACTGACTGCCAGTTCGGGCGAGCTGGTGCCAAAGGCGACCACGGTCAATCCAATAATCAACGGTGAGACGCCCAGCGCTGCCGCCAGCCGTGACGCGCCGCGCACCAGACCCTCGCCCCCGGCGATCAACAACAGCAATCCTGCGATCAACAATAGCCATTCCATGCGCATGTCCTCGAAAGGTAAAATCAAGCCGGGGTAAGCAGAGCGGTTTTCGACCACCCTGCCTGCCGTTGACCGGACCTGCCGTGGCTGGTGAAAAACCCTCTAGCGCTCATAAAGGCATATTGTACCGTTTTCGTCAAGATTGGGGGTAAATATATCCAACCTTGCCCACCAATGGTTACCCCGGATTATCCAAAGACGCAGGCAGGTTTCAGCGTACGCGGAATGGCAGGCTTTCCGAGCGGGTTTCGTTGCCTGCCAGGTCAATGGCGCGCACTTCCAGGCTGTGTTCGCCGGGGCGCGCTTCCCACACCAGCGCGTATGGACTCTGGCTGCGTTCGCCAATCTTGCGTCCGTTCAGCCACCATTCCACTCGCGCCAGCCCCAGGTTGTCGCTCACTTCGGCTTGCAGGGTAATGCTCTTCTGTCCGGCAAACACCTGTCCCGCCAGCGGATAGGGGATGCCCGCCTGAGGCGGGGTGTTATCCACCGTCACTTGCAGCAGGCTGGTTTCCACACGCTGACCGCTGCGCACTACCAACAGGCGCACCACGTACAAGCCGTTCAGCCCGTTGGTGTCCCATTCGCCAAGTATGCCGTTCTCGACCGGCGCACTGTGGCTTTCGCCAATTGTCACCCATGCCCGTGGGTTGATACCTTCACCGATTTGCAGACTGTAACTGGAAAAACCGGCTCCCGCAGCGCTGCCGCGCAGGCTGACCACCCCGCGCACGAAGGAAAACGGGCGCGGTTCGCTGATCTGCGCCAGGGGGTTAATCGGCGGCTGCTGGACAAGATCATATTCGTTTGGCGGGACGGGAAGATTTGCCAGCCGACTCCATGTCTGCGCTTCGGGAGGCACGACCAGATAGGTGCGCTCCTCAACCAGTTCCGGCGGGGTGAAGACCGTCGCCAGCCGCCCGGTCTCACGGTTGATCTGGAAGCGGCGGTAGAGCGTATCCACCCCGGTTGGGCGGTTGCTTTCCAGGAACACCTCGCTGACCATGCTGGGGCATTCGGCGGTGGGCAGCAGTCCGGACGGGTCACACACATCCACCAGGGCAATGCCAGCCGGTGCCTGCCAGGACTGCACCGGCTGGTCGCGGCTTATCGACTGCATCAGCGCGTGCCAAATGCCCGCGGCGGGCAGCACGCCCGGCGGTGGGGCATCGGGTGCTTCGCTGCCCAGCCAGACCAGCCCGACCACTGTGGGTGTATAACCGGCTGCCCAGGTGGAACGCCCGCCGTCCGCCTGCCCAATCTTTGCTCCGGCGGGGCGACCGATTTCCAGTGGGTTGGGATAGCCCAGGCTTTGCCAGCGGGCGGCTTCGTCGCTCAACACGTGATGCACCAGGTACGCCAGCTGCGCGCTGACCACCGCGCGGCTTTGCCGTTGGGCGGACAACTCCAGCGGGCTGCCGCTGCTGTCCTCTACGCGCAGCACCAGCACCGGCTGGGGCAGTTGTCCTTCCTGTTCGACGCTGCCGTTCAATATGCCCAGGCTGGCAAAGACGCTGTAAGTGTGCACCAGCTCCAGCGGGTCGAGCGGCTCGCCGCGGGTGAGAAGCGTTTCCGCGGCGGGCGGAAGCCGGAAACCGTCCAGCCCAAGACTGCTGGCGGTGGCGTTCAGCGCGGCGTTGCCCACCTGTTGCTGGACGGCGTACAGTCCTGCCAGGTAATCGTTTGCCAGGGCGGTGCGCAGCCGTACCGGACCGTGGAAGCGTCCGTCCGGGTTGGCTACCGGCGTCCCGCCATCTGCGGCGGGGATATCCCACACCAGGCTGGCGGGAGACAAGCTGCGCGCAAACCCAGCCAGCGCCAGCAAGGGTGATTGCAACGAGCCTGCCGGATGGCTGCGCAGTGCCGCGCCTTCGCCCTGCAGGCTGGCATCCCCGCTCAGCGCCAGCACTTCACCGCTGGCGGGGTCGAGCAACACGGCGCTCGCCTGCCAGCCGCTGCCAGCCGGTGGAGTGGTGCGAATTGGCAGTGCAGGCAGCAAACGGGCGGCTTCGCAATCGGCGGGCGGCTGACCTGCCGCCGGGCTGGCAAGCCGCGCCAGTTGGGCTTGCAGCGTACACGCCACCTGCTGTTGAAGGGATGAATCGAGGGTGGTGATGATTTTCAAGCCGCCGCGTTCCAATCGTTGGCGGTCGATCTGCCTGGCAAGCCGATCGAGCACCAGCGCGGAAAAGGCGCGCGCGGGTGAATCTGGCGTGGGCGGCGGATCGGACAGGCTCAGGCGGGTGTCGCGGGCGGCTTCGTAGTCGCTTTGGCTCAAAACGCCCAACCCCAGCAGGCGCAGCAACACGTCCTGCTGGTTTTCCAGCGCCGCAGTGGGGGCATCCAGCGGATTGAGAGCGGGCGCTTCCAGCGCGGCGAGCAGCAGGGCGGCTTCGGCGTTGTTCAGGGCGCTGGCGGGCTTGCCCAGGTAGGCTTGTGCCGCACTATCCACACCGTATGTCAGGTGACCGAAACTGGCACTGTTGAGGAACCATTCCAGCAGTTGTGCCCGTTCGTAAGCAGCTACCATCTGGTCAGCCAGCAGGCGCAGGCGCAGTGTGTGGCGCAGCCCGGCAGGTTCGTCGTATAGCAGCAGGTCGGCTGCCATCCGCTCCGGGATGGTGCGCGCCTGCGGATCGTCAAGCGATTCCCAGCGGATGCCGCGCCGCTGCCAGAAGCCCGGGTCGAACAGCGCCACCGCGCCTTGCGCCAGCAGAGGGTGCATGGCTTCGCCGCGCGCCGGGTCGAGATAGAGGTAACGGCGGGGAATGCCGGGATTTTCCAGGCTGAGTAGCACCTGTTCGCCGCTGCGGTCGTACAGGCGGGTGGGCTGGTACAGCGTGCCGTCTCGCGGGTTGAGCAGCGTTTCCAGCGCGTACACCGGTGGCAGGTTGGCGCTCAGGTCGGCGTACAGAAATGCCAGTCCCAACGCGCCGGAAGCCAGCCCGGTGAGGATAATTGCCAGCAATGCCCAGCTGCCGCGGCGGGCGGTGTTAATGCCGCGCTGGCGCGCGGTGGTTCGGCGGCGTTGGCGGTTCTTGACCAGCAGAATAGACTCGAGCGAGCGCACGGTTCAGGGGGTGGGGCTGGAATTACGGGTTGGGGAGGGGGTCGGCGTGCGCGTGGCGGTCAAGGTGGAAGTCGCCGGGCTGGTGCGGGTGATGGTTGGCGTGCGCGTGGCGGGCACGGTCAGGGTAGCCGTGGCAGTGCGTGTCGGCGGCGGGGTCGCGCTAGGCGGGATCAATGCCTGCAATTGCCGTTGGGCTGCCTCCAGCCAGTCGGCGGGGACGATGCCTTCACCCAATTCCAGCAGGCGTTTCCAGTCGTTGATGGCTGCCTGCACGTTGAGCGGTTCGAGTGATTGTGCGCGCCAGTAGTACAGCTCGGCTTTTCGGCTGTCGGTGAGCGCGTCCGCCTGGATGCGGTTGAGCTGGATGTAGGCGTCACCGTAGGCTTCAATCGCCAGCAGCGCGCGGCTGCGCGCAATAGCCAGCTCATACGAATCGGATTTGAGGCTGAGCGCGTCGTTGAAGTCGCCCAGCGCTCGGCGCGGTTCGCCGCGATCCAGGTAGAGCAGACCGCGCTGGTAGAGCGCGTCGAAGTTGCGCCGGTCGAGGCGCAGTGCCTGCTCGAAGGATTCCATTGCGCGCTCTTCCTCACCGGCTTCGCGGTAGGCTCTGCCCAGCAGGGCATAGACGCGCGCTTCGGGCGGGTCGGCAAAGCGCTCGTAAATGGACAGCGGGTCGAGCGATGCCTGGTAGTCGCCGCGGGCTTGCAGCGCTTCGCCCAGCACCAGATAGGCGGGCAGCAGGGTCAGGTCACGCTGGTTTGCCAGGCTGGCTTGTTCGAGAGCAGAATCCGCCTCACCCAGTGCCAGGCGGGCTTGCGCGCGGTACAGGTTGACGAGCGGTGAATCGGGGTTGATGGCTTCGGCGGCATCCAGGCGTTCCAGCGCGTCCAGGTAACGGCTGGTATTCAGGTCGAGGCGGACGAGTTCCAGGTGCGCATCGAACAATGCCCCGTCCAAAGTGAGCGCGGTTTGCAGGTCTTTGCGCACATCTTCCAGCGCGGCGCGTCCCAATGCCAGGCTGGCGCGAGCCCGTCCCAGGAAAGCCGGGGCAAAGTTGGGATTGATGCGGATCGCCTGGTTGTAGGCATCCAGCGCGCGGGCGGCTTGCCCGTTGAGGCGGTAGGCTTCGCCCAGCCAGTAGAGCAGATCCGGTGATTGTGGCTCGGTATCCACCGCCTGCTGATAGTAGGTGACTGCCTGCTGCCAGTCGCGACGGTCGAAGGCGCGCACGGCAATCGAGTAGGCTTCCATCACCGGGTGAGGGGTGCGTCCGTAAGCGGCGGTGGGGGTGTAGGTGGCAGCCAGCCCTTCCCAGGGCGGGGTGGGCAGCAGCAGGGTGGGTGTCAGGGTAGGCAGGCTGGCGGTCGGTAAGGTGGTTGCCTCGGCAACCGGCAGGTAGGAGATGGTCGGGCGCTGGCTTTGCGCACGCGGGCGCAGCAGTTGCGGCGCCATAATCATGAGAGCAAAGATGCCCACAACCAGTACGGCTGCCAGCGAGTAGAGGGCAATCTGTTTCCAGGAAATTTTTGGGCGCGGGACGGCGGGCTTTTCGATCTTAACCTGCCAGCCGCGCCGCTGCAGCTGCGGTGGGACAATCAACTGCGGGTCGGGCGGCAGCGCGCCGAGCAGAGTCAACCCGCGCCGGGCAGACTGATTGGCGGGGTCGAGGCGCAGCACTTCCTTGAGGCAGTAGATGCGCTCCTTGCGCGTTTCGACCACCGCGCTCATCCACAACCAGTAATCGGGGTTAGACTGGTCACGGCGCAGCAGGCGGGTGAGCAGGTCGCGGGCGCGGGCGCGGTCACCCTGTTCGATGGCGTTGAAGACTTCCTGAAATGCCGAGTTGTCGGCGGACATGCTACCAGTTTAGCACAGGGCGGAATTGCGGGCAAGCCGCTCAGCCGCCGGGCAGGGTTTACGAAATTGTCAGGCTTGGTGGTAAAAAATTCTTAAGGTGAGCGCAGTCAAATTTTAATGTTAAGCGATCTAAATTAAGGTAATATAAAAATATATGAGGGGTAATAAAACACCGGATTAACAGCGCCCCCCAGGAAATGGCAATCACAACCGAATACTTTAACCGGGCAGTGATCTGTTGTCTTGATTTGGTCGCTTGTGTTGCCTTCGGCAACCGGAGACAACAGGGAGCCAGTAGCGAAACCGAGGCGTCTTGAACAAGACGTCGTTTCGTATTAACGCCTGGGTATGACCGGTCCATACAGGCTGATTTGCTCACCAAGGAGGGAAACGACACGAGTAAATTCACCGAGGGTTGTTGATGTTTGTGCACAACCTCAAACCTGACAACTCAATTTGTGCTTTATGGGAGGTAGCAATGAAAATGAAATGGTTAATCACCTTGCTGGCGATTGCGCTTTTACTGACCGGCGCACTGCTGAGTGCCAACCCAGTCATGGCAGAAGATGAGCAGCCGAACGAACCGGTTGAAGAGACGGCAGCGCCGGTTGTGGCGCTTGGCGGACAAGCCGGCACCACCCTGACTGCCAGCGTGGATACCAGTGCCACCTGGAAAAAAGCCTTCAAATGGAGCCTGACCAAAACAGTTGCCCCGGATAAGTGGGACCTGTTTGTCGGTGATTCGGCGACTTCTGTGTACACGGTTGCGGTGGTCAAGAGCGGCTTCGACCAGGCTGCCTTCATCAGTGGCAAGGTGTGCGTGACCAACGGCGGCGCGGTTGCCACACAGAACCTTGCCATTGCGCTCAGCGTCACTCAGCCGCCTTCCAAGGAGGCGCTTGCCTCGGGATCGATCGCCAGTCCCGGCGAACTGGATGCCGGGGAAACCAAGTGCTTTGCGTACACCATCCATGTTGATCCGGCGGTCTTTACCGGCAAGACCTTCAAAGTAACCGCCGATGTGACCATCACCAACCACTCCGGCCATCTTGGCGAACCGTTTGGACCGTCTCCTTCCGCAGACAGCGTGTTCCCGGCTGCGCCGGTGGTGTTGAACGACAGCATTCTGGTTGAAGACACCAACGGGATGAGCTGGACGTTTGGCGATAGCGGCTCGGTGAGCTACGAGAAGACCTTCGAATGCGGCGCTTCCAAAGACTATTTCAATAAAGCCTACGCAAACCCGTTGAAACTGGATGGCAAGCAGTCGTCCATCCACGACAGTGCCACCGTAAAGGTCACCTGCTACGCGCTCAAGGTGAGCAAGGATGCCGAGACCCACTTCACTCGCCAATACGAGTGGAAGATTGGCAAAGCCGTTAAACCGGATACGCTCACCCTCAGCCTCAGCCAGGTTGCCACGGTCAACTACTTTGTTACCGTTAAGGCGATTTACACCGACAAGGATTTCAAAGTGACCGGCAGCATCACGGTCACCAACCCGGCGCCGATGGCTGCTCCGCTCAACGCGGTCAATGATGTGGTTTCGCCGGACATTGCCGCCACGGTGGTCTGCCCCTCGCTGAGCGTGCCTGCCAAGGGATCGCTGACCTGTACCTACGAAGCCGCCCTGCCAGACATGGCTGAGCGCACCAACACCGCCACTGCGCTTCTGCAGAATTACGCCTATGCTGCCGATGGCAGCACCAGCCCGGCTGGGGTAAGCGAAATTTCGGGCAGCGCGGCGGTCAATTTTGTCGCGGCGCACATGAGCGAAGTCGATGAGTGCATCGAAGTAACCGACAGCCTGGTCGGCGCGCTTGGCACGGTCTGCGCGGCGGATGCGCCTAAGACCTTCGAATATCCGTACCAGATCGGTCCGTACGACAAATGCGGCGATTACCAGGTCGAGAATATTGCCAGCTTTGTGACCAATGACAGCGGCGCAACCGGCTCGGCGTCGGCGCTGGTGAAGGTCACCATCCCGTGCGGCGGCTGCACCCTCACCCAGGGCTACTGGAAGACCCATTCCTCCTACGGACCGGCGCCGTACGACGAGGGCTGGGCGGGACTGGAGAGCACCCTTTTCTTCCTGAGCGGCAAGACCTGGTACCAGGTCTTCTGGACTCCGCCAGCGGGCAACGTGTACTACAACCTTGCTCACCAGTACATGGCGGCAAAGCTGAACATTCTCAATGGGGCTTCCTCGACCCCCGCGGTGGACGCCGCCATCAGCACGGCGGAATACCTGCTGGCGAACACCACCCCGGCGCAGGCGGCTGCGCTCAAGGCTTCATCGCGCGCGCTGTGGACAAGCACGGCTTCCACGCTGGATCAATATAACAACGGCTACATCGGTCCGGGGCACTGCTCCGAGTGAGCCAATGGCAGATTGAGCCAATCCTCAAGGCTCAAGGTTGGATGGCGGCGGGACCGAAGCGTCCCGCCGCTCGTTTAAGTCAGGGCTGCAAATCTCCGGGGGTGAATGCCTCGGGCAGCAGGCGGCGCAGTAGTATCTGGTGGTGGATGACGCCCTGCGCATCGGCGATGATGACCAGCGTATCCAGCCCGAACTCCGCCAGTACCTGGCGGCAGGCGCCGCACGGCGTCCCGCCGTTGGCGGTGACCACGGCGATGGCGTGAAATTCGCGCTCCCCCTCGGACACGGCTTTGAACACTGCCACCCGCTCGGCGCAAATGGTAGACGGAAAGGCAGCATTTTCGATGTTGACCCCTTCGTAGATCCTGCCGGAAGCGGTCAACAGCGCTGCGCCGACCGGATAGTGCGAATAGGGGGCGTATGCCCAATGCCGCGCGGCGATGGCGGTCTGCACCAGGCGGTCGATGCTCTCAGGGTCGAAGGTCATGCTGGCTTTGCTCCTCACTGTTGACGGTGACCGGCTGACGGCGGGCGCGAATGCGGCGGATGCGCCGCCCGCTGACCTGCTCGACGGTCAGGTTCCAATCCTCTACCTGCACCTGCTCGCCACCGACCGGCACGCGCCCGATGACGCCGTAGATGTAACCGCCCAGCGTGTCCGCCAGGTCGGTTACCAGGTGGGTTTTCAGAATCTCGTTGAAATCATCCAGGTCGATGCGCCCGTGGAAGAGTACCTCATCGGGTGAGATGCGCTGGTAGAGCAGTTCTTCGCCCTGGTCGTACTCGTCGCGGATTTCGCCGACGATCTCCTCGACGATGTCCTCCAGCGTGACCAGCCCAGCCATGCCGCCGTACTCATCCACCACAATCGCCATGTGAATGCTGTTCAACTGCATTTCGCGCAGCAGTTCGTCCACCTTTTTCGATTCGGGGACGAAGTAAGCCGGGCGCAGGAACGGGCGGATGTCGTCCGGCTCGCTTTCATCCAGCGAGGCGCGCAGCAAGTCTTTGGCGTACAGCAGCCCGATGACATTGTCTATGGTTTCCTCATAGACCGGCACGCGCGAATGCCCCGAAAGAGTCAACGCCTGGACGGCTTCTGGTACGCGGGTGTTGACCTCCAGAGCGAGGATGTCGATGCGCGGTACCATGATCTCGCGGCAGAGCGTATCGCCGAAGTGAAAGATCGAATAGATCATCTGGCGTTCGCCTTTTTCCAGGCTTCCGGCGGGCTGCCCGACCTCGACCCAGGTTTTCAGTTCGTCCTCGCTCATTCCGCCGCGCGCCTGGTCGAGTTTGAGCGGCGCGCCCATCAGCGCACCGAGCAGCGCCGAGGCAGGGCGCAGAACGAATTCCAATGCGCGCGCCAGCGGGTAAAGGCGCAGCAGCCAGGCTTCCGGGCTGCGCCGCACGCCGCCTTCCAGGGCAATTTCCAGCCCGACCAGCACCAGTCCGAGCACGGCAAACACGCCCAGCAGCACCGGCTGAGTGAGCTGTGGCAGCAGGCTGGCGGTGATGAACACCCCGGCGGCAGCCAGCAGAACATGCGTCAATGAAATGATCAGGCGCAGCCCAAGGCGGAAGGCGATATTTTCAATCAGCGTCATTTCGCGTTCCATGCTGACTTCGGCTCGCTGTCCGCCAATCTGCATCAGCACCGCCAGGCGCGTGTTAACCAGCGCAGCGCGCACGCTGATTGCCAGAAGATCGAACAGCAGCACGACCGCCGAAAAGATATACAGAG
>DAOUMN010000004.1:0-2137 GCA_034411135.1 Bellilinea sp. | reverse complement strand
CTGGTAAAAGGTGAAACCCAGCGCGCGACTCAGGCGGGTCAGCGCTGCCGCGCTCAAGCCCTGTTCCAGCAGCCCCGCGGCTGCCACACGCAGGATACCGCCCAGCGGCAAAAAGAAGAACACCGCCAGGAAAGCCAGGGGCAACAGCCATAGCCCAAACACCTGCCATCCGGCAGGCACTCTGCGCCCCGGGGTGGCGGCGGGCAATGTTACCCCGCCAGAAGTGGGCGGGGTCATCGCAGCACGGTTTGCGTCCAGGCTTCGATCCACGCCTCGCGTTTGGCGGCGATCAACGCCGGGTCGAGCGTGGCGGGCTGGTCGGGAATCTGGGCGTACTTGACGAAGGCTTCCGGCAGCTGCGCCGCCGGATTAACCGGGAAGACGAACATCTGCAGCGGTAAGTCTTCCTGGAACGGCACGCTGATCAGAAAATCGATGAACTTCTCCGCCAGCGCGCGCTGCGCTGCGCCCTTGAGAATGCCAGCAAACTCAATCTGGCGAAAGCACATACCCGGCGCGGTCAGCGAGGCGGTCGGAGCATCATCCAGCGGTTGTTCGGCAAAGATGACTTCAGCCGGGGGGCTGGAGCCGTAGGAGACAACCATCGGCTGCGGTCCGCGCCCGGAAGATGCGCTGAAGTTGGTATAGTAAGCGGTCTCCCAGTCATTGACCACCACCACGCCGTTATCACGCAGCCGCGCCCAGTAGTCCAGATAGCCCTGCTCGCCAAAGGCAGCCACCGTCGCCATCAGGAACGCCAGCCCAGGCGAGGAGGTGGCCGGATTTTGCACCACCAGCAGCCCGCGGTATTCCGGGCGGGTCAGGTCATCCAGCGATTGCGGCAGCGCCAGTCCTTTTTCGGCAAAGTAAGCTTTGTCGTAGTTGATGCACACGTCGCCGTAATCAACCGGCGTGACGCGCTTTTGCGGGTCGAGCTGGAAGCCAGCGTCGATTCCGTTCAGCAGCGGTGAAGCATACGGCTCAAAGATATCCTCATCCAGCGCGCGCGAGAGGAAAGTATTGTCCACCCCGAAGAGCACATCCGCCAGCGGCGCGTTTTTGGTCAGAATTGCCTGGTTGAGCGCCGATCCGGTGTCGCCCGCAGGCAGAAAGGTAAGCCTGGCGTTGTTTTCCTGCTCGAAGACGCGGATGACCTCCTCGCTGGCGGCGAATGAGTCGTGGGTCAACACGCGCAATTCAAGCGGCGTAGGCGTCCCGGCGGGCGGCGGGGGAGTCGCGGGAGCGCAGGCGCCCAGCAGCCCGATGAATGCTGCAACCAAGACTATACGCAATCCGATTTTCATATCTGCCTCCTTTCAAAGCCGCGGATTGGCGCGGCTGCGGCGGGTATGAACGCACAGCAGCCGCCCGGTCAACAGGCGGATCTCCGCCCGCTCTGCCAGCATTTCATTGCTTACCCCACGCGTGCGGTTTGGGCACAGCGTCTCGTGGTTGAGCGCGTACTTCAAACCCTGGGTGACAATACCCTTGGTGCATTCGTTCATCGCCAGCAGCGAGAGCGTGTCGCCCGGGGCACCCTCGACCACCGCCTGATTGCGGATGATCAGAATTTCCTCGCGCCCGTCATCCAGGCGGATATCCACCTGCTCCATGCCGGGCATTTCCAGCAGGAACAGGTTTGCCAGGGTCTGGTCGAGCCGCCCGCCCAGGGCTGCCACCACACGCATTTCACGGTAGCCTTCCGCCAGCAGCACGCTCAGCGCCAGTTCCAGGTCGGTCTCATCTTTTTCCACCGGGTAGCGCTCGATACGCACCCCGGCGCTTTCCAGTTCCGCCAGTTGAATGACGTCAACCGAGTCCAGGTCGCCAATCAGTCGGTGCGGGCGCAACCCCATGCGCTGCAGATGGCGCAAACCGCCATCCACCGCCACCAGGTGATCGTCCGGGCGCAACAACGCACGCGCAGCGCGCGCGTCCGCCAGTTCGCCGTTGGCAAAAATGACTGCTCGTTTTTCAGACATCGATAAAAAACCTCCTCGCCGGGAGGAGGGAGATGGACTGGCATGTTGATGGTCTCTCCCTCCGCCGGCATTACCCGGATCAGGTTCAGCGGGTCGAGGGCTGCCTGCCCTCCTCTCAGCCCGGTGTACCGGGCTCCCCGAATGGTCTTGACATG
>DAOUMN010000003.1:0-204148 GCA_034411135.1 Bellilinea sp. | reverse complement strand
GGTTCAGCCGGTGGGTACAGAATTGTCACCCCGAGCTCCTGTAGCAGTATGAGTCAGGCGGCTCAAACAGACTTGATGAGTCCGGGAGTCTATCGGCGCACCCTTATCTTTTACCCTATCTATCTACCGTTGGTGACGAGATAAGCATTCGGGGCAAATTATCCAATTGCCCTTGATGAGCAAGATTGCTGCGGCTCAAACCGTTCAGTTTGCAGGAGGAATGCGGCCTAACATTGGTTCCAGCAGACGGGCCGGGCGGCGCGCGGGGAAGGGTCAGGGGCAGACCGGCCCGCCGCTGAACCTGGCCGTTAGATTTCCACTCTCACCTCTCCCCCGCGGACCGAGTCGGATGTACGGGTACAAGTTTAGGCCAGTGCTGGCTGGTTCGTAGCCAATTTGACTTTTATAAGATCAAAGCGCCTTCCTGAAATATGGTGGCGCTTTTTTCTCTACTTCGGATAAATTTAAATCATAAGGTCTTCGCCTTATTATTTGTTTGTGGCGTTTGTAGCCTGGCGGAAGATGATAATGCCGTCATAGAATGAGGAAAAACATCATACAGGTGCGTTCTTTTACCGAACTGCTCGAGCGCACAATCCGCTCTTACCAGAACCGCACGTTTGAATCGGCGGAAGTGATCGCCGTGTTGATCAAGCTGGCTGAAGAAATGCGCGAAGCCAAAAAACGCGGAGAAAAACTCCATCTCAGCGGTGATGAGATCACCTTTTACGATGCACTTGAAGCCAACCACACTGCTGTTCAGGTGTTGGGTGACGAAACACTCAAGAACATTGCGCAAGAACTTGTAGAAACTGTCCGCAAGAATACGACGATTGATTGGACTGTGCATGAAACGATGCGCACCAAGCTGCGGGTGTTGGTCAAGCGGATTTTACGCAAATATGGTTTATCCACCGGACAAACAAGAATAAGCCTCGCAAATTGTGTAGGAGCAGGCGGAAATCATTGCGAAAGATCGGGCAGAATAGGGCAGATGCTGAGGTGTTTACCCTTTTTGTAAGTAATTCTTTGCGTACTCTATAAAATTCTCCTTAAACCCTTCCAGCCAGGCTTCGATGAAGGACCGCTGTTCGAATAGAGGCAGCAAATCCTCCGCCAGATCAGAGAGCTTCATTTCAGCAATCCTTTCACCCAGCAATTCCATTGCAGATTGAACTGTGTAGGGCTGGCGACCATCTTTGGCAAGCTTTTCCTCCAATGGTTTGATCTTTTGCTGCATAAACCACAACAAATCATAAAAATCGCGTCCTTTGATTGTAGCTCCTTCACCCTTCTGAAAATTGCGCTCCAGGCAGGCCAGCATCTTCCCAGCCATCATCGTTTCCAGCGAAAAATGCGCAGCCACAAAACTCCGGCCAAAAAGCAGTACCGGTGTTTTGCGAATGATAGAAATTTGCTTATGCTGGCTGACCTCCACTTTTAGATGCAGTGATTCGTTGACATGCGAGGTCAATCCTAAAGCATAGAGAATCGGGAACTTCAAGGTCGTGCGCCGGACGCCCCACTCCCCAATCTGGGTTTTGGCGGTCACATCGGCATACCCGATGTTGGAACGGAAGAATGTTAGCAAATCGTTTTCGAGATTGCTCAAATCAACTCCATTGCTGTTATCCAGGTCGATATCCTCAGAAAGCCGGTTAAGTCCGAAGATCACATGCAGGCAGGTGCCGCCATAAAAATTGAGCTTGCGGTAGACCGGGTGATTGTAAAGAAAATCGAGGGTATACGCCTGTAAAAATTCCTTGAGGATCACCCGCTTGGTTTCATTGGGCAGCAAAGGGTCTTTTTGTGACAGGATGTTTTGCATCAACTGGATTAATGTCGCCATACGGTTATCCTCAGGTTTTTCAATATCTGCTCCATCTTTTTGCTGTTACTGATCTCCACGAAGGTTTCGAATTCAACCCGGTCACTTTCCGAGAAATCTTTAAGGTTAAGACGGAGATCTTCTGACAGATCATAGCCCGCCAACCGCTTGCTGCCCTTCCAGGGGCGAAAATAGAGAAAATCAAAAAGTGCCTTTGCCGCCGTTGCCTGGGCTATCGGAATGCCCATGTATTCGGAAAATATAAAACCCTGATATAGTTCCGCTTTGATATTGCGGTAAGTAAAAGTCCCGAGTTTGTTTTCGAATACACGGGTCTGTTTGAGCGTAACCGCAGTAACCGGGTAAGTCATTTCAGTCAGAATGGCGTGACGCTGCAATATATATTCCAGCGATAGATAGGACTGAGGGATCAAAATTGCGCTGACCATGGGTGCAAAATCAGCGTCCGCACGATGCTGTTCGAAAAAGCGGCGTGTCATATAAACGCCTTTTTTCAACTGGATGATTTGTCCAGCTTTCATCCACCGATACAGCGCTGTTTGAATCGTGCCGGCGGCAATGGATTCATCGCCAAGAAGCTGTTTTACCGCTTCAATGGTAAAGTATGGAAAAGATTCAAGAGAGGAAAGGTTTTCTGATTTCATATAGGATAATAGACGATTTATGTCTATTATCCTATATATAAGCTCAAATTACAAGAGGTGTTAAATTATGAGGAAACCTACCTCAGTTCCGGTCTGGTATCGAATCTTTCCCCAGCACATCCACCCGCGCAAAGCGACGGCGGATGGATTTACGATATTTCACCGCCAGGTGGCCGAACAGAACCATCAACCCCTGCTGGGCATTATCAGGGACATTGTATTGCCGGCGTAGGTGACGGCTATACTTAAAGAAAAATCCGCTGGTTCCAATCATGATACTGCCCAGACCAAGTGCTTCACCAGCCAGCATGGCATAGGTGGCAGCAATGACTGGGTCAGCCGGGTCAGAATAAGGCGAGCAGTAAAAATACGCCGCCAGTGGAGCGTCGTACAGCCACCAGTCCGCGCCTTCGGCTTCCATCGCAATAAAGGTTTCAATGGTAGGCACAATGAAGTTGCCGAACATCTCATAGGATTCACGCTTCATGAATGGGCGCATCAGTTTGAGCGAAGAGTGCGAGACAAAAGGTCTAATTTTCTTCAAATCAGCCAGCATCGCATCACGCAATTCGCGCACCTGTGCGCGGCCATGCCATACCAAAACGCTTACATCGCTGGGCGGCACGCCTATCGGCGCGCTGGATGCCGCCTCAAGGATCTGATCCACCATATCTTGTTCCACCTCCCGGTTGCTGAACTCGCGCGTGCTGCGTCGCGCCAGCATCAGGTTATGCAGTTGTTCATAGGATGCGCGCTGCTCACGGGGGGGAATAGGCAGTACATCCGCGGCACTTAAATCGCGCCCTTCCACCGAGATGGCGTCTTCGGGACAAACCACCAGACACTTCCCGCAGCCGATACAGCCAAACAGGCGCGCCTGGTCCACACTTGGTTTCCCTTGTCTCATAATTAGCGGCGCGCCCTTGCATACTTTCACGCACAGACCGCAGCCGCTGCATTTTTCATAATCAATTACGACACTTGCCACACCTTCTGCTCTGCTGGTCTTGATGGACATCTTTCATGACTCCCGGTTTTCATTACCCAAATTTTCATGCTTTACTTGATTCACGGCGAATATGCCGCGGGTTAATACATCCAAAAATACATCCATCACCCGCTGCCAGACCACGTTTTCATCGCTGGTTTGGAAATAAACATTTAGGTAAGGCAAAATCTTCGAATCACCCAAAATGATCGTTATGCCGTGCAGCAGCCGCGCCGCGGCTTCCTGATCCAGGTCTGCGCGCACTTCACCGCGCGCCACCGCTGCAGCCAGTATCTGGCGCACAATATCCAGCATGGTTTCGGCTATCGGCCGCACTACGCGTTGCTGTATCTCCGCGTTTTGGCTATAAGCCGCTGCGGCGAAAAAGCGCACAAAACTGGCCTGTGCTATGCTCCAGTCTTCGCCCCCCTTGATATAAGCCCGCAGAGCCTCGCGCAACGGCATTTCAGCCAGCCAGGGCTGGATATAGTTGAAAGTCTCGCATACCTGGTGGGTGACCAGCCCGATGACAAAATTAACCAATCCCTCACGGTTACCAAAATACTGGTATAGCGAACCGACTGCCACACCTGAACGAGTAGCCACATTTTTGATATTGATCTTCGCTGGTCCGCTAGCGGCTGTTTCGGCTAGAATGGCGTCAATTATCGCCTGCTGGCGCGGTGGATCCAGACGGCGGAAGGTGCGGGTGATTACACCCTGTTCTTCCAGCTTGAGTAGCAGGGGGTAAACCTGTTCAATGGACAAAGGAATTACATACGTTTGTGAACTCACAATTCATATTTTATGAACTTATAGTTCATTTGTCAATAGCGAAATAACGCTGCCCGAACGACACCCAGACGGATGTTTGATTGCCCAAAAAAGGGGGCAAATCAAGTCGTGCGCCGTATTTCCAGCACGGAATAGCATTAGAATATTCCAGCTCGTCACGCGCAAGTTAAACGTCGCCCCGCACAAAAGTTGCGCTAAGCTGCTCGTAGAGGTTTCGTTGCGCCCGCAGGTGCACGTACCACACAATCATTGGCGGTTTAAGCCGTTCTGCGCGAACGCAAAGGATTAGGTGATTATAGTTGGCTATTGAACTCGGACGATATTTTTATGCCATTTCAGAAGTGGCAAAGGCAGCGGATGCTGCAGCAGTTGCCGCTTCCGCTGAGATCAGTCAGCAAGTTTTTCAAGACACCAGAAGTCTTGTTCCCACTTCAAGAACTTGGGGTAACGCCCAGTCTTATGTAACCTCAAATACAGCCGGCTTGTCTGCCAAAGGAGTTCATGCATTCGTGACTAACATTCAGGTCAATGGAGGAGATAATACCGTTCGGGTCGATGTGTCCGCTGATTTGTCCGTATTGTTTCCATCAATGGCACCTAGAGTGCTTGTCACTCAAACCGGAGTGGCGAAACTGAGGGTTTTGACTCATTAATGTTTGCTAACGGCAAGCGTTAGCGGCGGGCGGGGGAATTGGCAGACAAAAGCCAAAGGTAGAAAACGCTCGATGGCGCTGAATCCCTTTGGGCGGGGCAACGCCCCCCGTCCGCCTGCACGCAATGTTGGCTTGCCTTTTGCTATCGCAGTTTTCTTTTTACTTCATCATCAACTTCTGCCAATCTAAAATCTTCATATCGTACATCGTTAGCGATAAGAAAAGCGTTTACATATTCCTGCCCGCCAGTTTTGACTCTGATTTTTGCAATGTAACGCCCTTTTTCAAGAAGCCAATCTGGATGACGCCAATTGTGAAGATAACTTTCGTTATTCCATCCAAAACAATCATCATCGGACTTGGCACGAAAAACGATGTCAATATCAGTGTGTTCACCAGGAGGAATATCAAAAGAGTTTTGAGCGCCGATTAATCTTGCCGCTTGACCTTTTTCTGTACTTATGATTTCTACTTTGGGTTCATCTGACCCAGACCATCGAGCCACCATTTCTCGGTCAAATACACGTTGCCCATCTAGGTGGTGAAATGTAATCCATGCACGACATGATAATGCTGGCTCACCATGATATACCCACGCCAACCATGTTGGAACATTTCTATTGTGTACTTGAACATGTAGCCATTTTGACGGCATACGCTTCAAAGGGTCGTTTTCTTTAATTTCACCTGTCTGACCTAATTTTAAGGTTAAGCTTGGGCGTCGCTGTCGTTCAATCCAAAGCACAATGAGAATTCCGAGAATACCTGACACCAAGTTTAGAATGAAGTTGATTCCGAGTTCAGACATGTTCATATTCGTTTCCATAATTCACGAAAGGGCAAGCCAACTGTTAATTATACGGACTAGCAATATACTGCAATTATGCCGTATAGCCACCTGAAAGAAATATGCTATACTGCAATTATGCCTAAAATAATCTTATAATATTACAATATTATACACTCGGCTCTGCAAGATCAAACATCTATGACTGACCTGCCCCCAAGAATTTGTACCACTCATAATGATAGTCCAAGTGGTTGAAATAGGGGGGGCATCTCGATGATCGTCTTGGGAGCTGGCGGGCAATACCCCAAGGCACTATATGGACGGATGGTATTGTACTCAATACGCCATTGCTCAACCAGGATTTCCGCCTCCTTCAAAGAATAGAAGATTTCTCTGTCCAAGAGCTCATCTCGCATCTTGCCGTTGAAACTCTCGATGTAGCCATTCTCCCAGGGACTGCCAGGTTCGATGAACAGGGGTCTGACGGTCAAGCGGTTCAACCAGGCTCGCAGGCGCTGAGCGCTAAATTCTGAGCCGTTATCTGAGCGCAAATACACCGGTACACCGCGCTCACAGAACAAATCGGTCAAACTCTCCAGTACCTCGTGGTGTGTGAAATTGCGGGCCACTTTTGCCAACAGACACTCTCGAGTGTATTCATCGATGATATTGAGGATGCGGAATGTCTTGCCATCATGCGTGCGCTCCTGCATGAAATCATAACTCCAGACATGTTTGGCGAATTCGGGTTTCAGCCGCAGGGTTGATCCATTTGGTCCTAATCCTAACTCATTCCTTGGATTGGTTTTTGGGGGCAGGTCAGCGTCAAGTAAAGCATCTCGTAATTGATTATGCGCATCACGTCTTTTCATGGGTAAATTTTATATCCCAATCCGGAATATCCAAAATCAGGATATTGGTGAGAGTCTTAAAACAAAAACCACGCCCAACACAGCGTGCACCCGACGTATGAGATTCGGCAAAATTTTCGTTTTTTCCCTGCTCCTAAGCCAAATCCACACCCGCCCATCGCTAGCGCCTGCCGTTGGTTGATAATTGGGGGTATTCGCTCTTAACCAACGCTTACCTCGCAGTAAAACATGCATTTTTGTTATACTAATTGTAGTTTGGCAGTCTATTGGAATCTGCACAATTAATAGTTAGCCGTTGTGTGGTATTCATCGACGAGCGACGATCCAGCGGCACGCCCAAATCGGAGTAAACTTGCATGGGACTTCTAACCTTCAGCCTCAACATCACCCTCGACGGCTGCGTCGACCACCGGGAGGGAATCGCCGACGAGGAGACACACGCGTTCTTCACCCGCCTTATGGACGAGTGCGGGGCGATGCTGTGGGGTCGCGTCACCTATGAGTTGATGGAGAGCTACTGGCCAGCGGTAGCCCGCGGTGACGTGGAGGCGCCGCCAGCGATGCGCGAGTGGGCAATTAAGCTGGAAGCCAAGCCAAAGTACATCGTGTCGTCGACGCGAAAGGACTACCCGTGGACCAACAGCCACCCCATCGTCGGCGATTTGCGCACCGGCGTGCAGAGGCTCAAGGACGCGACCCCGGCCGGAGTGCTCCTCGGTAGCGGCAAGCTTGCCGCCGAGCTGGACCGGCTGGACCTTATCGACGAATACATGTTCCTCGTCCAACCCAGAATTGCCGGTCACGGACCAACCCTTTACCAGAGCGGGTTACCCCGCACGCGACAGCTCGAGCTGGTCTCGACACAGTTGTTCCGCAGCGGCGCGGTCGCAATGCACTACCGGCGCGCGAGCAGCTAACAACCGGTTCAGCGGACGGTTCACTGAGCAGTTCACCGTTGGATCGAGGTGAATTGCAGATGGAGGATGAGTATGAGCGAGCAGGGATGGCGTAGTTTCCTCGGCGCAGAGAATGTGGAGGACTGGGTGGTGTTGCACGGCGGTGCAACAGCCGCTTTTCGCGTCGGATCACTGAAGGAAGCGGCTTGCCTGGCTGAGGCAATTGCGAAGATACCGGGTATCGCGGATGCAGGGGGGCTGATGACCCTCACCGATGGTCATCTGACCATCCGACTCACCCGAGATATCTGGAATCTGGAGTTACACCACATCCAACTGGCGCAGGCAGTTTCAGCAGTGGCACGGGAACGTGGTGCAATCCCAGATCGCGCCGCCGTCCAGGAAGTCCAGATAGCCATCGCAGCAAAGCGCGAAGAGATTGACCTTCGCTTCTGGCGCGCTGTGCTCGGCTATGAGCCAATGGCAGATGACAATGCCGTTGACCCCCTCGGTCACGGCTCGACGGTCTGGATGCAGGAACTTGATGAGGCTAAGCCGTTGCGACACGCAATGCACATTGACGTATCGGTTGCGCGTGAGAATATCAAGACACGGCTGGAGGCTGCCCTCGCTGCAGGCGGTCGCATCGTGGACGATTCGCACGCGCCTTCGCATTGGACACTCGCTGACCGAGCAGGTAACCGCGTATGTATTGCTGGGTGGACAGATGGGTATACTGGAGGAGAATCATGAGCAAAGTGTTTATCAACGTTGCACTCAGCCTCGATGGTTATATGGCACCCGAGGGTATGACCATGGAGCACTGGGGCAATCCTGATTACAAGAATTGGGGCGCTAAGTGGGGCGCGCTGATGGCTTGGATCTTCAACCAGCAGTACTTCCGTGAGAATCTCAATCTTGGCTCCGGCGGCGAGACCGGCCCGGTCAACGACATGGTTCGTCACACCTTCGAGCGCACAGGAGCCCACATTATGGGTAAGCGGATGTTCGAAGGCGGCGAGCGCGGCTGGCCTGAGGAGCCGCCATTTCACACGCCGGTCTATGTTCTTACCCATGAGAAACGAGATCCGTGGGTACGCCCTGGTGGGACGACATTTTACTTCATCACCGAAGGTCCCGAGCATGCCTTGGCGTTAGCCCGCGAGGCTGCAGGGAGTCGTGACATTCGCGTTTCGGGCGGTGCGAACGTGATCCAACAATACCTGAACCTCGACCTCGTGGACGAGTTGGAAATCGCGCTGGCGCCCGTGTTGTTTGGTGGCGGGCAGCGTCTGTTCGACAACCTGAATGAACCGTTACCGCAGTTCCGCCTGGATAGAGTCATTGATAGCCCAGCCGCCACCCACTTGCGCTATGAGCGTCAGTGAAGGCGGGCTAACAACCGGTTACGGCGGACAGCCCACTGCGCGGATCACCACTAAACCGAAGCATTGGGCGGCTCGCCCATCAGCGCAAATGTTTTTAGGTCAACGATAAAATCCAAAATGACTCTCCCTCTCAAGCTCTTTTTATTGTTCATGTCCAGTTGGCTTGCCGCAACAGTTTCAGGCGCAGCAGGTTTTGGCGGTGCGCTTTTGTTATTGCCCATTCTTACCAATTTGCTTGGGGTGAAAGCCGCCGTTCCCGTTCTCACGATTGCTCAATTATGGGGCAATGCTTCTCGTGTCTGGTTTGGGCGAGCTGAAATTAAGTGGCGTCCAGTGATTTACTTTATCATTACGGCTATTCCTTTTAGCATTATCGGCGGTTTGCTTTTTGTAGATTTACCCAAGCAATTTATTCTTGTCGGTATCGGCATCTTATTGATTGCTATAGTTATTTTGAGACGACTAAAAATTACACGTTTTGATTTTGGCGATAAAGGTTTGTTATTAGGTGGGGCGTTAACAGGTTTCTTGTCTGGTTTGGCAGGTAGTGCGGGACCGCTAGGGGCGGCGTTTTTTCTTGGGTTAGACTTGCCTGCACTTTCTTATATAGCCAGCGAAGCGGTTACTGCAATAGCCATGCACGTTACAAAAACCATTGTTTATCAAAAATACGCTTTGGTTGGCATTCAAGAATTGGGTTACGGGATGTTGCTGGGTATTGGAATGATCCTTGGTTCTTGGACCGGCAAGAAAATTATTGAAAAATTATCCAGAGAGAAATTTATCTTGCTTGTTGAAGTTCTGCTGGTAATTTCGGCAATTCAATTAATGTTTCTACAATAAAAAGCGTGCAGCCGACTGGTGGGGATTTGCGCCCCTTACAGGCATTTTTCTGGCTTCAGGCTTTTTTCCCGCCAACTTCCCCGCCCACTTGCGACGAACGCTTGCCGTTGGGCGGCTGATGAATAAAATTAAACAAAGCACCATGAACCAAAGCCCCCGCCCTCAAAACCTCGACCCTTTTGCCCGCTTCGCGTCTCTCTTCCGTCGCGACATCCCCACCCTGCCGCCCCAGGCACGCGTTGAGCGGGTCAACGACGTCCTGTCCACGTTCATCAGTTTGCCGCTGGCGGTTGTCGGCGTGACCTGGCTGGCGCGGGTCAGCGATTGGACGCTGATCCTGCAAAGCTGGCTTACGCTGGCGATAATGATTGTGATTATCCTGCTGCTCAACCGCTGGAATTTCTTCCTGATTACCGACCTGGGCATGCGCGGCGGCGGCGCGTACGGCAATGCCAGCAGCACCCTCGATGGCACCCTGCGCTGGTCGGCGGTTTTCCTGTTCGGACCAACCGTGTTGTGGATTGCCGTCTTCCTCGAAATCGGCATATTGGTCGTCCGCCTTTTGCGCGCGCCCTGGCAAAATCCACTCGACCGCAACTGGAAGTTCCTGCAAAACATCGTCATGACGATTACCGGGCTGACCCTGCTACCGCTGCTGGCTTTCTCCGCCTATACCGCCTGGGGTGGTGTCTATCCCATTTCGGGGCTGACCCTGCAAAACCTCGTGCTTGGCGCAGGCGCAATGGGTATCCAGTTTCTGCTCGAGGTGATTTTTGTCTGGGTGGCTTACCTTGGATACGGGCTGGGCGTAACCCTGCGGCAGGAGGGCGCCAACATCACCTCCGCCATGCTTGCTTCAATTCTTCGCCTGTATCTCATCTCGGTGCTCGTGCCGGGCTTGGGCAGCCTGTTTGCGCCCTTGCTGGCTGGCGCATATGTCGAACATGGTCTTTTCATCTTCCTCATGTTCAACCTGGCATTGCTCGCCATCGCCTGGCTGGCTCACCAGATGAGTCAATCCATTGAACAAAGCCGCGCTCAAACCGCCCAAATCGGGAAATTGGAAGCCCTGGGACGCGCCATCTTGAATGCCCCGCCAGACAACAGCAGTCTGCCCGACCTGCTGACCGAATACGCCGCCGTCATGTTCACCTATGCCCGCCTGGCTGTCTGGCTCGAACCGGGAGAGATTTTGCTCAAAAAACCGGATAGCTGGCAAGAGGACGCCGACCTGCAAACCCTCCGTCCCTGGCTGGCTGCCAACCCGCAGGCGTTTGCGGTCAACATTGGCGAGCCCGCCCCCTGGGAAACCGCGCACGCCAAAAAGAGACTCCGCCCAACGCTGATGGCGCCCATCCTGGAGGTCGAAAGCGGCAATCCGATTGGCGGCATCTACCTCGAATTGAACCTGCTCGGACAATCCTACAGCCGCGCCAGCCTCAATCGAATGCTGCCTACCCTGCAATCGCTGGCTGCCCAGGTTGCCTCTGCCTTACATAAGCACGTCATTTATGAGCGCACCCTGGCGCACCAGAAGACCCTGAACGAACTCGAATTCGCCCGCCGCATCCAAATTGGTTTCCTTCCAGATGCCCTGCCCAAAATCCCCGGTTGGCAGCTTGCTGCCAGCCTGGAACCAGCCCGTCAAATGTCCGGCGATTTCTACGACGTCATGCCCCTGCCCTCCGGTAAAATTGGCTTGCTCATCGCCGATGTAGCCGACAAAGGCGTCGGTCCGGCGCTTTACATGGCACTCAGCCGCACCCTTATCCGCACCTTTGCCTTCCAATTTGAGAGCAACCCTGAACATGTTTTTGAGGCTGCCAACGAACGCATCTTGCAGGATGCGCTGGAAAACATGTTTGTGACCGTTTTCTACGCCATTCTCGACCCTGAAGCCGCCAGCCTGACCTACGCCAACGCCGGGCACAACCCGCCACTGTTGCTCCGATCAACTGGCTCCGCCACCCCCGAACTGCTGACCCGTACCGGCACGGCACTGGGCGTCATGGAAGGTTTGACCTGGGAAGCCAGAACCATCTCGCTGGAGCATGGTGACGTGCTGACGCTCTACACCGACGGCGTGACCGAAGCTCACAATGCCGATAATACCCTCTACGGTGAAAATCGCCTGGTGGAGCTGATTCGCGCTCATGTCGGGCAAAGCGCGCCGGAGATTCATGCCGCCATTCTCGAATCCGTTCGCGCCTTTGTCGGCGATACACCGCAATTTGACGATATCACGCTGGTAACGCTCAAGCGCGGATCCTGATAAATACTAATTATGGAAGATCGGAGTTCGCCAGCCCTACCCGTAAAATAGTATTGCCGGGACGTCTCGACCAATCGGCTGGTTTATCCGCATCGACCGGTTAGTGTCCGCAACATCCTCAGGCTGGCGAACCCGAACTGCGCCGCGGTTAACTCCCTACAAGGGCGCATATTCCAATTTGCCGGTACAGGGATAGGATACAAAAACCGAATGCGCCATTGGGGGATAGTCCTGGACTGGCTCGGTGGATAGGGCTATGGCTCAATCCACATTGACTGGATCAATTGGTCCAACTCATCCAGGGAAGGGGTAAAACTTCCGGGAAGTTGGGCGTTGAGCAAGTCGCTGACAGCGATGTAATAGGTGTCCATCCTGGTGAGTTCAGCCGGATAGGGAACGCCCCGCTCAGGCAGGGGCGCTCCGATGGCGCTGGTTTCAGCCAG
This sequence comes from Bellilinea sp., assembly GCA_034411135.1. Classification (GTDB taxonomy): domain Bacteria; phylum Chloroflexota; class Anaerolineae; order Anaerolineales; family Anaerolineaceae; genus Bellilinea. The sequence goes on along the minus strand of DAOUMN010000003.1, from coordinate 191,715 downwards.
CACAGGATTGGTGAGCGGGAAAATCGCCACAACATACCAGTTCCCATCGCCAATAACACCGATGAAGTTGTAGAACAGGTCGGTGTTATTGGCGGGTGAAGGGGACTGAGCATATTCGGTGACATAGCGAATACCGCTGCCGTTTTGGAATTCAACAAACTGGATATGGGAGGCAAACAGGATTTGGGTGTTGAAAAATGGCACACCGGGAAGCTGATCGAGCGCCGGAATATTGTTCGGTTCGTACAAAAAGTTATTCAGGCGGTGAATGCTCTCAAAGGCGGGAGGCAGCAATTCGGCATACGCAGAAGCCGGGTAAACGTAAATTGCCGGTTCGTGGGTTTTACCTTGCAGTAAGTAGTAACCTGCCAGGCTGACTTTTAAGTGTCCGGGGGTCTTCTGCCACCAGGCAGCTTCTTCCCCGTCCTGGCGCGGCAGACTGCTCCCGCTGGCGCCTTTGGCAATGCCATGCGGGATTGTGACGGTCAACGGGTTATAGGTGACGGTTGTACCAGCAGGCGGCTGAGGCACATCGGTTGGTTGGAACTCGCCAGGGATTGCCTGGGTGCGGGCAATGAAAATCTCTGGGGTCGGCGTGGCGGGTTCCGCTATTGGAAATGATGTTTGTGCCGCGGACTGTGCGGTGGGGGTGGCTTGAGCCGCAGGTGGTTTCGCCGCATCCGAGATGCAGGCGGTACAGGTCAGCACGATAAAAATGAACAGAGTGATTATAGAGATGTTTTTTTTCATGGGTGAATTTCCTTAGAATGGGTCAAGGGGATGTTCCTTCTTTTGCTCCAGATCAGCCCTGCAAACAGGGCAATGACCAGGAGACCGCGCAGCCACAAGGGCAGGAACAGGAAGGTAATGAGCAGCAAAACAACGACCCCGGCAACATAGACAAGCAAGGGCTTGCGCCACTCAGAGCGGTTGATAAACTGCCCGCCCGCCAACAGGCAGACCACCAGTGCCGCCAGCCAAATAACAATTTCCACAACGGTAACAAATCCATCAACCGATCTGCCCTCTGCTCGTGCTTTGAGGGTATCCAGCATTTTCAATTCCATGACGGTATCCGGTATTTCCAGGGCTATTGCCGCCGGTGGGGGTATGAAAGCCGGATCGAAACTCTCACGAACCACCAAACGGGTGCGATTTTCACTTTCGGGGAACAATCCGAAGGTAAAGGTCCAGACCGGCGAACCGCCTTCGGCGGCTTGCCAGCCAAACCACTGCCCGGGCTCAATCACATGGACACGGCTGGGGCAAAAAGATGCCGACATGCAAATTGGCTCACCTATTTGAGGATTCTGATATTCGGGCAGGATGCGATTGGCAGTATGAATGTCGAAGCCAAGCAAGTTTTCCAACCAATCGTAACTGTACCAGCCGCCGCGCCCTTGCCCAAACTGCACCAGCCAGGGCCGGATTTGTTCAGGGGTGGCTTCGATGAGAACAGCGCGTGTCCATCGGGAACCACTCAAATCACCGGGCATAGAGCGCAACAGATCCGCATCGCTTGCTCCCCAACGCAGGTGAATTGGGCGAATCAGGCTGTAGCCAAGCACCAGAATCAGCAGGGTTAATCCTGCACCAGCCAAAAACCGTCTTAATCTTGGGTTCATTCCAGGTTGCCTTTCTGTTTGCAAGGGCGTAAACATCCATGGATAAAAAATGCTGTACTGATGATACGCCGTGCCGAAGGTAACCTCCCCCGCCGAGGGGGGAGAGAGGGGCTGGTCAGGCGGACAGTTTGGCACCCCTGACCGGAGCAACCGCTATTTTTGCACAGCGGAACAGTAATCCTATCTACCCGACCAACCGCAAGTAGGAGAAGTCACCCTGTCCCGCGGTTTGTGTCTGAACACAACGATCAAATCATCAACATTTTCCGGAAAACCGCCCGTATCCTGTCCGTTGCGGTGCGCTTCCAGACTTGAAACGCTTACCTGGAATCGGGTATAAAATACTTGTTTCAACCGATTATTTGGAATATTTTGATCGTATTTACAACATACAGCCGGTAAGCATTCGAGGAGTGACATGCAAAAGAAATCAGGGAAAATATTCAAGCCAATGGCGCCGGAGCAGCTACGCAGCAATGATCGAGTTCTGCTCGTGGTCGTAATTGTTGGTCTGTTCTTTCTATTGAGGGATTTTTATCTATCCGCCAGCCGAGATATTCCCACCCTGGGAGCAATCAGTTATATCAGCGGACCCATTTTTGCCCATAAAGTTTCGGAAATTCTTTTACTGGTATTGTGGTTTCCCGTTGTTTGGATGTTCAATTACGAAGTTTCGGGCTTATATCCGGACAAAATGTCACCAAACCGATACCACAGATGGCTGCAATGGCTGCTCCTCGTTGCGCCTATCCAGATTGTCCTGGCAACCTATGCCTGGACGGTTGTCAATTTGGGCACCAGTCCATCGACAACCGGTTTCCAGCCTTTGGTGTTTGGCGCAGATGGATGGGTATGGAGATATTATCTTGCCGTTGTCGTTGTGGCGGGCATGGCTTTCATCCCCTTTGCAAGCCGCAAAGTGGCTGGCCTGGCGGTTCAGTTATCCGAGAACCGTGTTCAGAAGTAGCCGCCCATTTGTTGCCACCATCCAGAGGGAAGGTTGTTTTACATTCATCGCACTTCCCGGCTCACCCCGCGAAACCTGGGGAGCACGACCGCGCCACCCTGTCGCCGGAACGATCAATGATCTGGCTGGGCGCATTGGGACAAGCTTATTTCCTTCGTTTATCTGCCGCATGGATGCGAAAGAGTGGACTGGAAATTGGCGCAACAGTCACCGTGCGATGATCACTCGCACAACCGTAATCGAGTTATCCGGGCAAGGAATTTACCACCTATGAATAAGAGCGACCTTGTCACTTTGGTTAATTTCAACTTTTGGGCAAACGAGCGCATTCTGGCGGCATGCGAGCGAATTTCCGCCGATGAATTCACCCGTCCGCACAACCCGCATCCCGGTTGGGGCAGCCTGCGCGGCATCCTGGTGCATGCGCTGGATGCCGAATATGGCTGGCGCTGCGTTTTGCAGGCGCTGGATGCCGATGATATTCTGGAAGCGGACGACTTTAACGATGTAGCCGCGCTGAAGTCCCGCTGGGACATGGAACACACTGCCTGGCTAGATTATCTTGCCACGTTGAGCGACACGAACATTCATGTTGGCTACGGTGACGATCCTTCCAATGGGCTCAAGGTTTGGCAGACAATTCTGCACGTGGTTACCCACGGCATTCAGCATCGCAGCGAAGCCGCAGCCATCCTAACCGGGTATAATCAGTCACCGGGCGAACTGGATTTCGATCTGTTCTTGAAGGAAAAACCCGAATTCCGGTAAAACCGAACGTCTGCAGCCTGCCCCACACCGTTTGTAGTGCCTGGCAGGTTCACCCCTTCTGCACCATGCTAACCGGTTTTGCAGAAACCCAACGGAGGAACACGATGGCAAAACAACCCCTGTCCGCGATGAAATTTGCGCACATCTACCCGCTCTATGTTCAAAAGGCGGAACGGAAAAACCGCACCAAAGAAGAAGTCGACCAAATCATTTGCTGGTTGACCGGCTACAATCAGGCAGGGTTGCAAGAGCAAATCGAACAGGGAAACAGTTTGGAAACCTTTTTTGAGCAGGCACCGGCTTTCAATCCAAACAGTGCACAGATCAAAGGTGTGGTGTGCGGCGTGCGCGTGGAAGAAATCCAAGACGTGCTGATGCGAAAAATCCGCTATCTGGATAAACTGATCGATGAACTTGCAAAGGGCAAAGCGATGGAGAAAATCCTGCGCCAGTAAAACCTTTGAGCGCTGCACAAGTTCACCCGGATCATTCCTCTGGCCGGTGTTGTTACCGAACTGGAGGAACGACCCGTCAATATCAAGCTGGCGGGCGAATTTCAGCCTAGCGCACGATGATCGGTAAAAAGACCAAATAATTTACCGATGGCTTGATCAGTAATGTCGCCGTTCTGGTGAACGTGCTCAATTGGGCAGACAGGTTCACCAGCGTTTCCATGGGTACCGTGGAGGTCTGGACAGTGAAGTTTTGCGAACTGGCACCCGCCGGCACGGTGACCGCGGCAGGCACGGTGGCTTCGGGTTGATCGCTGGCAATATGGACGGTTGTTCCGCCAGAGGGTGCGGGGCGGTCGAGGTATACCGCAGCCATCAGGTTATCACCACCGGCGACCTGAGACGGGTTAAGTGTGAGATCCACCAGAGCCGCCTGGGCGTCCTGTGAGCGCACCCACAAGATCACCGTCCGGGTTGTGCTGCCCAGGCTGGCAGAAATAGTCGCCAGAATATCGGTGGTCAACGCAGAAGTCTGAATCGTGAAAGTTTGCGAGTAGGCACCGGCTGGCACAGTGACGCTGGCAGGCACGCTCACCTCGGTTTTGTCGCTGGAGAGGTTGACGCTGGCTCCACCCACAGGTGCCATCTGGTTGAGTATCACAGTGCCGGTAACCTGGTTGCCGCTTTGCACAATCATGGGCGAGGCTTTCAAATCGATCAATAACAATACTGGCTGGTGACTCGACTCAACCGCACCGATATCACAGCGGCCCGAACGGATACGTGGATTGCCGAGCTGGTCACCGATAAACAATGCTCCCGACGTAGCGCGGCAGCCATCTGGGTTGCCGCCATTGACTGCCGGGCTGCTTGGTTGCAGCGGATGGTGTGGGCTGTTCGGCTGGGGAGCGAACTCATCGGTGGTTAATGGGTCCAATCCGGCAGCCATGTTGACAATGTTACCGGTAGCGTTCCCGGTTATGACAGCCCAATCATTGACATTCCCAATCAGGTTGTACCCTTCCGAAAGAAGCGTACCCTGAACATCCGGAGCGTAAAAATCGAAGGGTTGCCCCGTATTCTTCAAGTCCTGGTTGCCAGCCAGGATCGTGTTGCGGATCATCACAGTCGCCCGCGGTTCAATGGCAATGCCGCCGCCCTGACCTCCACCCGCACTATCGCTGTTGCAGGTATTGTCGGTCACAGTCGCATTTGATAAAAGGACTGTTCCGCGGGTCGCCCCGATGCCGCCGCCATCATTGGTACTCTGGTTGCCACTGATGGTGGAGTTGTTAATGAACAAATAGGCATATCCACCGCCAACACTGATTGCCCCTCCGTTGCCCTTAACGGCTTGATTTCCTGAAAGCACACTATCATAAATGGTCAAATCACGTGGCAGGCTTTCCTGAATAAATGTAATGCCACCGCCGGATGCAGATGCGCTACCGCCGGTATTGTCGGCTCGATTGTTTTGGATCAAAGCGCCGAATATCTGGAATTCACCATCGCCGCCAAGCCACAGTCCACCGCCGGACAATTGCACCGTGTTGGCACGGATTTGCGGCATGAAGGTGAGATCGGAGATAATCCTCACGGAGCCCTTCTCGCTGTAAATACCACCCCCCAATTTGGCATTGTTGTTATTGATTTGCGAAGTCCCCAAAACATACAACTGACCGCCATTCTGGAAAATCCCACCGCCCTTTTGCGTGGTTGTATTCCCCGAAACGTTGGTATCGATCAATCGGACCGTGCCGCCGTAGTTGCAGATGCCGCCACCGTTACCGATCGTTGACGTATTCGAAGCTATGGTGGAATTGAAGGCTATCAGCGTGTTATTTGCTTGGACTTGAACGGCTGCGCAAGCCGGGTATTGGTTGCGGACGATACTGGTCTCTGTTAAGTAAACCTGCCCATTTGTTATGCCGATCGCATGATGCGAGCCAGAATTATCCTCGATAACGGAGCGGTTAAGGCGAACCGTAGCATTTTCCAAAACAGACAATGCGCCGCGGCTGTCACTGATCCGGCTGTCATTGATCTGCACTTCCACGGGGGCAGCCACATACATGGCATGAACGAAGTTGCGCAGGGTAACACCGTTCAATGTCAGGCGGGCAGTCACCGTTAGCCCATTGGCACCACCGGATTCCAGTACACCGTTGTATTGAATTTTGGTGATGTCTCTACCCAGTCCGGTTATGGTCATGGCGCGATTGATATATAAAGTACTATTGATCAAAAATGTGTCTGTAGGCATATCGGATATCATTATCGCGTTCTTGAAGCCGGAGGCATTGATCTCCTGGATGGCAGCTCGAAGGGTGCAATTCCCGTAGGCATCCGCGCATATCAAATTTCCCGGATTGGCATCCGGATTGTCGCTGATTGAATTAACCACGTAATGTTCTTCAATCGAATGCACCGGCTGAAAGTCCCACCCCAGACCGGCAAGCAAGGCTGTTAATACCAGCAGTCGAACCCCCGCCAACAGAATTTTGCTCATGGTTTACCTTTCTTTCTAGCCAAAACGATAATTTTGATGGATATACAGATCGATTAAACGCCCCACCTGCTCGATGCAAGAGCCACACAGGTCAGGGTTATCAAGATTATTTTGTTGCCTTGATAAATGAAATTTAGCCGATCATTTGCGCCATTCGGCTTGCGTTACGGATAAATAATTGCTTTGTCACAACTATTGGGAATTACATAAATATTTTACATTGTAAACCAAAAATAGGAAAGTTTTTTGTCTTTAGATTCCATTCGGAAGATGTTCATCCAGAACTCATTTCTCCAAACAGATTGCGCACAACGCCCATCTTTGTGTCATAATAACCGGGAGAGATGTCGTTTCTTCCAACAGCTTAACCATCTGCTGGGTGGGTTCTTAAGAACAGCATCACCAAGAAGGCAGCGGCATGCGCAGAATTTTTCTTCTGCCATTCATCATCCCCATCCTGCTCCTGGGGGGATGTGAGCGATCCGTAACCGTCATTGAGCATCCGCCCCTGGACTGGAGCATCAACGCGCAACGGCTTCGCGAAACGGGTTGCGTGCAGCCATTGCAGGAGTCCTGTCCGGAACTGGCTGCGCTTGGCTGCGACGAGATTGGATTGCCGAGTTTTTATCTCGGCGGGCTCCAGCCGCCGCTTACCGTCCTGGAATGTGTTCATGCTCGGGGCGAGCCCCCCGACCGGCAATACTTCAAACAGCCCGCCGGACTGGATAACCGCTACCGCAGTTTTGTTATCTTTCAGGATGGAACCTTCCGCCTGATCATCAAAAAATCCGAATTCAAAGAAATCTTTGCGCCGGTTGAATCCGCGGACGAAGCCCTGAGTTATGCCATGGCAATCAGTTCACTGGGGGCGCGCTTCGATATCGACCCCAACGCCAATGTGGAATACCTGGTGAAAGAGATCGAGGAAACCCACGTGTCCGAAACCCCCGACGGCTACCTTGTGCGTCTGTTTGATTGGTCACACAAGATGGGCTGTGATACTCACACCTTCTATGCAGTCGATGTGCTTGTGACTCGTGAAGGCGATGTGCGTGAAGTGGCACGGGAAGCGATTTACAAAGGACAGGTCTGCTTCGATTTCGACCGGTTAACGCTGGATGATTAACGCACCGCCCCAGGATACAGGCAGTGACGAATTCGTCAAATCGGACTGCTTTTGTCTTGACATTATTTAACAAACGTTCTAAAATAGATTGTTGCAACCGTAATTTAGCGCGAGACTTCCGCTCGCCCTTACTCAACCCACAGCCAGGAGGCTGTTATGAGCCCAAAGAAGGAATCCCAGGGATTCACCGACGAAGAACGAGCCGCAATGAAGGCGCGCGCCAAAGAGTTAAAAGCAGAAGCGCGCGCAGACCGGGATAAGGCGGCGGGGGAAAATGCCGTGCTCGCCGCCATTGCCGAAATGCCCGAACCCGACCGCAGCATGGCAATGCGCATCCACGAGATCGTCAAAGCCAGTGCGCCCATCCTTTCACCCAAGACCTGGTACGGCATGCCTGCCTATGCCCGCGATGGCAAGGTAGTGTGCTTCTTCCAAAGCGCACACAAGTTCAATTCACGCTACGCGACTTTCGGCTTCAATGATACCGCCAACCTTGATGAAGGCGCCATGTGGCCAACCGCCTTCGCGCTGATCGAGTTAACCGCCGCCGAGGAAGAAAAGATCCGCGCATTGGTCCAGAAAGCGGTGCATTGAAGACGATACGTGCCCCTGCCAGGGTCGCGGCAAAGCCGCGAAACATTTGGTAAAGAATGAAAACTATGCTCCGTTCAGCACCAGGGCGAAGTCGTACCGGGCATCTGCGAAGAGACTGACCACCATTTTCCATTGGAACTTTCACATGGCAATCTTTTTTTACTCCACCAAAGACCCCTACGGCGAATTTTCCAACTTCTCCCAACATCCGTTTGAACTGGATGGCTTGTTATAGTTGACCAGCGAGCATCATTTTCAAGCACAGAAATTCGAGGACAGTCACTACCGAGAAAAAATCCGGACAGCCTCTTCGCCTGGGATAGCCGCCCACCTTGGACGGAGCAGGAAAATGCCCTTTCGCCCCGATTGGGAAGAGATCAAAGATGAAGTAATGTATAGAGCGGTGCTGGCAAAATTCAAAGCCTATGCCGAGCTGACAGAATTGCTCCTATCAACCAGACAGGAAGAGATTATCGAAAAGTCAACCAAAGATTATTATTGGGGCTGCGGCGCTGACGGGACGGGTAAAAATCGGCTGGGCAAGATCCTGATGAAGGTACGCGAAGACTTGCGAAAAGGCACACCCTGACAGGCTAGTGATACCGCAAAGCAGGCGACACCTGCATCACACCGCGTGCCTGAAACCTATCGATGGGCGTTTAGCGATGTGCAGGTGAACAAGCGCCCCGCCCACCGGCACATCAGGGCGGACGGGGCGCAACAGCGGCGCATCCACAGATTGGCTTTTGCCGTGGATCGCGGCTTTCATGCGGTCAATCCTCTTTCACTTCACAGGCAAACACTTCGCCAATGGCTACGCCGAACACGTCGGCGATGCGGAACGCCAGCTCCAGCGAGGGGGAATACTTACCAGCTTCGATGGCGATGATCGTCTGGCGGGAAACGCCAGCTTTTTCCGCCAGTTCCTGCTGGGTCATTTCGTTGGCAAAGAAACGCAATTTGCGGATCTGGTTGGTGATGGTGTATTTTTTCGCCATGTCAGGACCCCCTGCGGTAGAAGTACAACTGGGCAAAGCCTTCAAAGATCGACCCAACGCTAAAAGAAATGAAGAGGATATTGAGCATGACCACCGGGGAATAATCGAATACCAGCGCGAGCAGGGCAGCCACAAAGCCAATCCCGGCGAAAATAAAGCCAACCCGGTTGGATTTCAGGTCGATCAGCCGGTCACGTTCGTCCTCGACCATTTCCGCGTTGATGGTTTTTTCAATCTCCTTGTCGTCCACCGATTCGTTGCGGATGGATTTGGTCACCGCGATGGAGATCGACAAGAGGATGTGAAAAACGATTTGAATGACGATGGTGACCACAATGCCAATGCCGATGAAGGTCAGCATGGTGGTTGCCCAAAATTTCAGATCTCCCGGGGCAATCGCACCCGATGCATAGCGATTGAAAGCATACACGCAGTAGGCTGTGAGGATGGCAATGCCGGAGAGAATTCCGACGATCGTTCTTTTTTCCTGGTAAGACATTTTTGAAACTCCTTGAATTGTTGAAACATATAGACATATAGTAAAACAAATTATTCTAAATGTCAATATTATTTTATATATTGTTTATTGATTTTTACTAAACCCGGCGTTTTTCAAACGTATGCCAGACGGCTGCAAAAATCTGCCGGGCAAGTCACTTGACCAGCAACGCAATTAGGGCAGCCTGAGGCATCCTTAACTCGGCATTAACAAAAAACAGCCGGTCGATTTGTATAATCAATAAGAGACTATTTGTCACTGCACGGGATTATAGGTTGGCTGGAACTGCTCGATAGGGAAAGGCAAGGTACAGGTATGAACAGGGAAAAAACGGTCGTCAAGGGACTGGTTGAACGTGTCGTCCTTTGGATAAGGAATGTGTTCAAAAGATCACCCGTTTCCGTCCAGCGTCCGCCTGAATTGGGGGAATTGGAAGCTCAATTTTATCGCGACAGCGAGACCGATGCCGAAAAACTTCGCAACCGGTTATTTTCGAACTCGGTTCGTTCTGGGCGCGGCTAAACAGCGCCTGTTCCTCCCGCTGCCATTCCCACACCACCACTCCCGCGGTGTATCGATGCATCGGGGTTGCCCCCGGCTGGTGCATCGCTCACCCCGGCTGTCGGCAGGCGCTTGGTGATTATCTCAACCGTTCTCCCATCCACACTGACTGGCACCAATCCCGCGCCTCAGGTCGCAACAAACATCTGGTATCGACAATATGGATTGATATAATCAAAATATACTCCCCTTTCCCGGCTGCACCCCCCAACCCAACTGCCGCTGCAGCCTGGCATGGAGCACTGTTCTGTTGACCGGTTTTGGAAAAGGAGGAAACCCATGCGAGAATTGATCGCAGCGGAATTTATCACCCTGGACGGTGTGATTCAGGCGCCCGGCGGCGCGGACGAGGACACCGAGGGCGGTTTTTCTCACGGCGGCTGGACACTCCCTTACTGGCACGACGACATCGGGCTGCATTTCGACCAGACCATGTCCCAGGCAGACGCGCTGCTGCTCGGCAGAAAGACCTGGCAGATCCACGGCGGTGCGTTCGAAAGCATGGCAGGCGACCCGTTCGCGGATGCGCTCAACGCCCTCCGAAAGTATGTGGTCTCTACCACGCTGACCTCTGCCGCCGCCTGGCGCAACTCGACCCTCATCCGTGAAAATGTGGTCGAGAGCGTGCGCCAGCTCAAGGCACAGCCCGGCAAGCACATCCTCAGTGATGGCAGCAGCGTGTTGCTGCAAACGCTGGTGCAGCACGACCTGGTGGACGAGTACCGTCTGCACGTCTATCCACTGGTGCTGGGCAGCGGTAAGCGCCTCTTCCCGGACGGGAAACGCCTTAATTTGACCCTGGTGGAAGTCAAGCCGCTGCCCACCGGCGTGGTTTATATGCGCTACCGGAGGGCTGAATCATGAACGATCAGGTTTGGAGAAATCCATCCATGGCTGCCCCGCATTCAGTGGTGACCCGCAAAGCCACCCTTGCCGGGACGGTTACTGCATTGATAATTGCTCTGGTTCATGCGCAAGCCTTTCGGAGTGAGGTGTTCGGCGTGCCCGGGCTGGCAGCCTGGTACCTGGGCAGCCTGCTGACTGGTTGCGCGGCGGGCTTTGCTGCAGGGCTGCTCATCCGGCGCCTGCCTTCCCGGCTGGGCGGCTTCGCCGCCTACGCCGGCGGCGCGCTGCTGGCAATCGCGGGCTACTCTCTTCAGGTATACCTATTCATAGTGGCGTACTTCAATCTATCTGGCGTGGTCTGGTACTAGACGTTGCCCGCTGCCATGCACAAACCGCACTTCTCGCTCAACCAGTCCGACGGGCTCATCGACGAACTGGCTGCCAGCACCGCTCATCAAACACTGGCTGTTTGGGGCATGGAATGCGCCGCGCGGGTCTTGCCGTATTTTGAAGCCGCGTACCCGCACGACCCGCGCCCGCGCCAGGCGCTGCAAACCCTGCAGGACTGGATCGACAGCGGCGTATTCCGCATGCGTGTCATCCGCCAGGCGGCGCTGGCAGCCCATGCCGCTGCCCGCCAAACCGGCGAAGATAACCCGGCTCGTTCCGCCGCCCGCGCCGCAGGTCAGGCGGTAGCTGCCGCGCATGTGGCGGCGCATGCCATCGCAGCGGCTCGCTACGCCTTGCAGGCAATTCACCGCGCCAGCGCCGCAGAAGACGCTGCGGCGGCGTTGGCTGCCGAACGCAATTGGCAGCGCCAGCGACTGATTGAACTGCGCCGCGTAAACGATCTGTAACACCGGCGCCAAACCACCTCCCCCGAATCCGGGTTTGTCTGGTATAACCAGCCTGTCTTCCGGTTTAGCCCCCACCCAAGCCAAGGATAGCCCGTCATGCCAACCCTGTTCAGCCGCGCCAGCCAATCCGTGAGCGCCTTCTTCCGCACGGTGGTCTTTTTTCTCAAGGTCTTCCCCATGATCCCCTCCCGCCCGGTGGATTGGGTCACCCCCGTCCCGCGGGTCGAAACAGTGCGCTACCCAACCCGCAGCGGCACGGCACAAGGCGAGGTGTACCGCCCGCCGGGCAGCGGACCCCACCCCGGCATCCTGGTCTGCCTGGGCGTGGTACCCTTTGAGGTCGATCATCCACAGGTGCCGGTGCTGGGTAGGGCGCTTGCCCGGGCTGGCTTTGCCGCCCTGCTGTACTGGTCACCGTCAATGCGCGATTTCCGCCTCGACCCGGATGACATCGAGAACATTGCCCTGGCATACGACTGGTTCATTGCGCAGCCCTACGTGGATGCGGCGCGCAGCGGTTTGCTGGGCACCTGCGTGGGCGGCGCCTTCGCGTTGATGGCGGCTGCCCACCCGCTCATCCGCGAGCGGGTAGCATTCCTCAGCGCATACGCGCCCTTTTCCTCGATGTGGACACTGGCGCGTGACATTGCCAGCGCCAGTATTGCCAACGGGGAAGAACGCGCCGCCTGGCAGGTGGACCAGCTCACCCGCCGGGTGTTCATCCACTCACTGACCGCCGGACTTCCGCCCGCCGAAGCCGCGCGGCTGCGCGCCGCATACCTCCCGCCGGGCGAGCCGCTCGACCCGGCAACTGGGCTTTCGCCGGATGCTCAGGCGGTGAAGCGCGTGCTAGACACCGCGGACGCGGCGGACGCCGAAAACGCGTTGCGCCGCCTGCCAGCGGAACTGCAGGCGCGGCTGGAGGCGCTCTCCCCGCTCAACTACCTGGACGAGCTGCGCGCACCGGTGATCGTCCTGCTACATGACCGCGGCGACCAGCTCATCCCGGTCGGCGAGTCGCGCCGCCTGGTCGCTGCGCTGGCAGGCAAAGCGGGCGTGCAATTCACCGAAATGGGCTTTGCGCACCTCGACCCGGTCAAGGGACGGCTGCCCTTGCGGCGCTTGCTGGGCGAGTTTGCCCGCTTCTTCGCCGCGCTGCAGCCGCTCTTCCGCCAGGCGGTCGTGCAGGAAGATACCCACCAGTCAGCCTCAAAAAACGCGCCGTGAGCAGAGAAAACGACATCGGTTTTCGATTCTTGGAGCAGGAAAAAACCTTTTCTTTGCCCCGCTGTTTCACTGCACGAGCTTTATGATGGATTCGTACCATTTTTCTTTCCCCAAGCGGAGTTATTGCCGTGTCGTCAACCCTGATCAACAGCGAAACCGGGCTTACCGCCGCGCGTGAACTGATCCACTGGCTGGCTGCCGATTCAACCGTCGTCGATTTCGAGGAGCAAATGCTCCAGCCCAATGTGCGCGCGACTCTGCGCGTATGGAACGACGGCAGCCGCCTGGTTGGATTTGCCTACGTGGACGATTACAACAACCTGTGGTTCGATACACTGCCCATTCATCCACGCCTGGCACAGATCGAAAGCGAGATCATTGCCTGGGGAGTTTCCGTAATGCAGCAGCGCAACGCCGCCAGCGGGTTGCCGGAAAGCCTGGATCATGCCTGCAGCGCTGCCAATACGCAACGTATTGCCATACTGGAACAGCACGGTTTCCAACTCCAGGCGGTGCGCACACAGAGATACACCCGCCAGCTGGATTCGCCGGTGGATGCCCCTACGCTGCCGCCCGGTTTTTCCATCCGCCCGGTGCGGGGCGAGGTGGAGCTGGACCAGCTGGTGGCTCTGCACCGCGCCGCCTTCGCCAGCGACCACATGACCCGCGATGAGCGCCTGGCAATGATGCGCGCCCCGCTCTACGCGCCCGAATTGGACTTGCTGGCTGTAGCGCCGGATGGCGAATTGGCTGCCTTTTGCGTGTGCGGCTTCGAGGATGAGAGCCGCATGCACAGCTACACCGACCCAATCGGCACGCACCCGCGCTATCAGCGGCTTGGACTTGGAAAGGCAATCGTCCTCACCGGACTGGAGCGCCTGCGCGCGGCAGGCGCGATGGCAGCCTACCTGGGCACGCGCAGCGATAACCTTGCCATGCAAAAATTAGCCGAAGCGTATGGTTTTGTGCGCGTTTCCGAAAAGGTGTGGCTTTCCAAGCCTGTGCCGCCCGTCAAGAAAAGTTAACCTCGTAAATAAAACGAGGGGCGTTTTTCACTTTCGCCTGCCAGCCAGGCAACTCAATAACTGCGCTGCAGAATATCGACAATGTCCTTGTGTCCCACCACGCGTGGGTTGGTTTGCAGGGTCGGGTCTTCCAGTGCCTGGTTTGCCAGCGTGGGAAAATCGTCCGGGATAGCGCCGATCTGCTGCAGGCGGGTGGGCAGCCCAATGGACGCGGTCAGGTCGCGCACGGCTTCGATCGCCCGCAGCGCCGCCGCTTTGCCGTCCAGATGCTCGATGCGCAAGTTGAACGCCCGTGCTATCTCCTTGAGTGAATCCTGGCGCACCAGCATGTTGAAGTGCATCACCTCCGGCAGGATCAGCGCGTTGGCGACCCCGTGGGGCACTTTGTAGCGCGCGCCAATCTGGTGGGCAATCGCATGGCACACCCCCAGCCCGGCGTTGGAAAAGGACATGCCCGCCATGTAGGAAGCCTCCGCCATTTTGCGACGCGCGTACTGATCCTTGCCATTGCCAACCGCCAGCGGCAGATAGGCAGCCACCAGTTGGATGGCACTGTACGAAAGCGCCTGTCCCAGCGTGCACACCCCGCGCGCCAGGTACGATTCGACCGCGTGGGTCAACACGTCCATGCCGGTTGCCGCGGTGATGGCGGGCGGAATGCCCAGGGTGAGAGTCGGGTCGATCACCGCCATGTCGGGAATGAAGTACTGGTGCTGGTGGGGTATTTTGATGTGCGTGCGCGCATCGGTAATCACGGTGATGTCGGTCACCTCCGAGCCGGTGCCGGCGGTGGTAGGCACCGCCACCAGCTTGATGCGCGGCTGGAGTTTGCTGGTGTTGGTCACCGCCTGCCCGGCGACCATTGGGTTAGCGCAAAAAACCGCCATGGCTTTGCCCGCATCGATCACCGATCCGCCGCCAAAGGTCAACACCGAATCGCAGCTGCAACCGCGCAGCACCTCGACCCCCTTGAGCACCACCTCGTCGGTCGGATCGGGCATTACCTCGTCGAAGATTTGATACGCGATCTGGCGGCGGCGCAGCGAGCGCAGCATGGGTTCCATCAACCCCAGGCTGACGATTTGTTTATCGGTGACGATGAATACCTTGCACGCGTCGAGTTCATCCAGGTAATCGCCCATGCGTACCGCGATACCATCCCCGACCAGCGTGGTCGGTGGAACGCGAAAATGGTAACTGTTGGTCACGCTCAAATGATCGGCGGTGTAGGTTACGGCTTCTTCCAGCATGGAGGCATCCATCGGGTTTCTCCTCGAAGGGGGTAAGATGTCGCACCTGGGCTTTTTTTCGAAAGGGGCAGAGGTATTGCGAATGGGTCAGCCAGCCAGCAAGAACAGCCAAAAAAACATCCGATTATTGGTAAAGACTTCTTGCCTGCGCGGCGTAGAATTTGCTGCTTACACCCGTGATAAATAAGAATTCATGGAACAAAAGCAACCCATAAAAGCCTTGCATCGAGTAGTAAAATGTAGCCTAATTATACGTTAAAACATGCGGTTTTAACCCCGTCAGTTGCACATTTGGCGGTCGATTCCAGCGCATCCGGCTTTTTTCAAAGCCCGTCCATCCGGCTATCCTGGATGGCGAGGAGAGGTTGAAATGGCACAGAAAATTACCCCCTTCCTTTGGTTCGACAACAACGCTGAACAAGCCATCGAATTCTATCTTTCGCTGTTCGACGATTCTAAAATTCTTGCGGTCACCCGTTATGGCACAGAAGGACCCGGCGAGCCGGGCGGGGTGATGACCATCACCTTCCAACTGGCTGGGCAGGAATTCATCGCCCTGAACGGCGGTCCTGTGTTCCAATTCTCGCAGGCGATCTCGCTCTTCGTTCACTGTCAGAGCCAGGTGGAAGTCGACCGGCTGTGGGAACGGCTGAGCGATGGCGGCCAGGAGCAGATGTGCGGCTGGCTGATTGACCGCTTTGGGGTCACCTGGCAAATCGTCCCGGACGCGCTCTTTGAGCTGATCAACGACCCCGACCCGCAAAAAGCTGCGCGCGCCACCCGCGCCATGCTGCAAATGCGCAAGATCGACATCGCCGCGCTGCAACGCGCCCACTCTGGCGGGTAAACTGGCGCTGCGCCCGTGCGCCCATTCCCGGCAGCGCCGGGCGCTATTTGCACGCCTATGCTGGATGGGTTACCGACCAAAATGTAAAGCCCCCTTGACATGTAAAGCGAACTTTACTATAATAGAGATAACCTTATCAACACAGGAGCAGCTATGAAGAATCGCCTGGAAGAGTTACGCCAAAAAAAGGGTTGGACGCAGCAGGAACTGGCAGATCGCGTGCTGGTCTCGCGCCAGACGATCATTTCACTGGAAAACGGGCGCTACAACCCGTCCATCCTGCTTGCCTTTCGGCTGGCACGGGTGTTCGAAATGAACATCGAGGACATTTTCATTTATTCCGATAACGAGGTGGAACATGAGTAATTCAACCAACTGGATCGCTGCCCGGGTTCGCCTGGGCTGGTTCATGCTGGCTGCCGGTTTACTGATCGGCGTTGCCGGGGTGTGGGTGCAGGCGCAATTCGCCAGCCTGCCGTTCAACTTTCGCATCATCACTGGGGTGGGCATCCTGCTGATGGGGCTGGGCACTGCCAACATTGTCCGCTACCGCGCCGCACTAAAGGATGAGCACGCAGCGCGGCGGCTGACCGTTGAAGAGCATGACGAGCGCGCCATGCTGATTCGCAATCAGGCTGGTTACCGCGCGTTTTGGGCAGCATTCGCCCTGGTTTCCGGTGGGCTGATGTGGGTGTCCTTTGCCGCCAATGGCAGCCTGCCCGAAATGAGCACTGACGCACTGTGGTATTTCCTTGCCGCCTGCGCGCTGATTCCGGTGGGGGTTTATATCCTCAGCATGCTGGTGGACGAGCGCCGGTTGTAAACCCTCCGCTTTACCACGGCGGGCGGGCGCAGGTATGCCCGCCCGCTGTGTGTTTCACCCGCGCCGCGGCGATTGGGTGATTATCATACCAGGGCAGCTGCCTACCCGCCATCTCGACCGGCTCACCATACACCTGGGTTTAACCGCAGCGACCACAACGTTAACAAATCCCGCTCGGGTTCAACTTTTAAGCAAGCCGCCGCCTTGGCGTAGGGTGGGGCATGCTATAATTTTTTTGATCATCCCACCACCCTCGAGCCGGAGTCATGTCGTTCGTTCATCTGCATGTGCATACCCAATACTCGCTGCTGGACGGCTTTTCGCATATCAAAAAGCTCGTTCAGCGCGTGCGCGAGATGAACATGCCCGCTGTTGCCATCACCGATCACGGCAGCATGTACGGGGTGATCGAGTTCTTCAATGCCGCCAAAGCTGCCGGGGTCAAGCCGATCATTGGCATGGAAGCCTACCTTGCCCCGCGCAGTATGAGCGACCGCGACTCGCGCCTGGACAAATCTGCCAGCCACCTGCTGCTGCTGGCGGAAAACGACACCGGCTACCGCAACCTGCTCAAGATCGCCTCCGCCGCGCAGCTGGAGGGTTTTTACTACAATCCACGCATCGATCACGACTTTTTAGCCGCGCACGCCGAAGGGCTGATCGCCACGTCTGGCTGCATGGCAGCCGAAATCCCGCGCCTGATCGTCGAGCGCGGTATCGACGAAGCCCGCAAGCAGGTTGACTGGTACTACGAGGTCTTCGGCAAGGATAATTTCTTCTTCGAACTGCAGCGCCACCAGATTCCCGAACTGGAATCGATCAACCGCGCGCTGAAGGAACTTGCTCCGCGCTACACCGCGCGCTTCGTCGCCACCAACGACGTGCACTACATCGAGCCGGGCGATGCGCGTTATCAGGATATCCTGCTCGCCATTCAGACCGGTTCGCTGATCACCGACCCTAACCGCTTCCGCATGACTGACGATACCTATTACCTGCGCACCCCACAGGAGATGAGCGACCTGTTCCGCGAGGTGCCGGAAGCGCTGAGCAACACGCTGCTGATCGCCGAGCGCGCCAACGTAGATCTATCCACCCGCGGCTACCACCTGCCGCTGTTCGAAGTGCCGCCCGGCTGCACCGCCGAGACTTATTTGCGCAGCCTGTGCGAGCAGGGGTTGCAGCGCCGCTACGCCAGCAGCCCGCTGCTGCAGCAGGCGCGCCAACGCCTGGATTACGAGCTGGACGTCATTCACCAGATGGGCTTTGATGCCTATTTTCTCATCGTTTGGGACCTGTGCCGTTTTGCCGCGCAGCACGGCATCTGGTACAACGCGCGCGGTTCTGCCGCCGGTTCCATTGTCGCCTACACGCTCGACATCACCAATGTAGAGCCAATTGCCCACGGGTTGATCTTCGAACGCTTCCTCAACCCAGGGCGTATTTCCATGCCCGATATCGACCTGGACTTCCAGGACGACCAGCGCGCGCGGATGATGGAATACTGCGCCCGCAAGTACGGCGACGACCGGGTTGCCCAGATCATCACCTTTGGCACGCTCGGCGCGCGGGCAGCGGTGCGCGATGTGGGACGGGTGATGGACATCCCCCTCAGCGAAGTTGACCGGGTCAGCAAGCTGATTCCCAATGTACCCGGCAAACCGGTCTCGATTTCTGAGGCGCTCGAACAGGTGCCGGAACTCAAGGCGCTGTACGACAATACCCCCTATCTCAAGGATCTGATCGACACCGCAGCGCACATGGAAGGCTCGGTGCGCAGCGCCGGCACCCACGCTGCCGGGGTGATCATCACCGACAAGCCAATCATCGAGTACATCCCGCTCCACCGCCCGACCAGCGGTTCGGAGGAATCGCCGATCAAGACCGTCACCCAGTTCGAGATGTCCATCGTCGAATCGCTCGGACTGCTCAAGGTGGATTTCCTCGGTTTGGCAACGCTAACCATCATGCAGCGCGCCTGCGACCTGATCGCCCAGCGCCACGGCAAGACCTACACGCTCGAAAACATCCCCATCGACGACCCGCAAACGTTCGAATTTCTCGGCAAGGGGCACACCGCGGGGGTCTTTCAACTGGAAGGTTCGGGCATGACCCGCTACCTGACCCAGATGAAGCCCAAAAACGTGGACAACGTCATCGCCATGGTGGCGCTCTACCGCCCGGGACCGCTGGAATACATCCCCAATTACATCCAGCGGATGCACGGCGAGCAGGCGGTCACCTACCGCCATCCGTCGATGGAGGCGATCTTCAAGGAAACTTACGGCATTCCGATCTACCAGGAGCAGATCATGCGCGCCGCAGTCGAGCTGGCAGGCTATACCCTGTCGGAATCGGACGACCTGCGCAAGGCAATCGCTAAGAAGCAGAAGGACAAGCTGGAAAAACACAGCGAGAAGTTTGTGCGCGGCGCCAGCCAGCGCGGCATTCCCGCCGAAACCGCTGCACAAATCTTTGCCGACTGGGAAGAATTTGCGCGCTACGGCTTCAACAAATCGCACGCTGCCGATTACGGCATCATCGCCGTGCAGACCGCCTATCTGAAGACCCACTACCCGGTCGAGTACATGACTGCGCTGCTCTCGGCTTCCAAAAATGATACCGCCAAAGTGGCTTTTTACGTCGCCGACTGCCGCAGCATGGGCATCGACGTGCTGCCGCCGGACATCAATGCCTCGGGCTACGATTTCTCCATTGAAGACCGCCCGGATGAAAAGCCCGCCATCCGCTTTGGGCTGGGTGCGGTTAAGAACGTTGGGCAGGCGCCGGTGGATTTGATCCTCGAAGCGCGCCGCGCAGGCGCGTTCAAAGACCTGAACGATTTTGCCCGCCGCACCGACCTGCAAAAGGTTGGTAAGCGTTCCTTGGAGTGCCTGGTGCGGGTCGGTGCGTTGGACCGCTTTGGCGAGCGTATGGCGCTGCTGGAAGGGCTCGACCGGATCATCTCGGTCAGCGCCAGCCACTTCCGCGCGCTTAACAGCGGGCAGATGTCCTTTTTTGGCAGCATTGCCGGGGTGGACGAGCAAATTACCCTGCACGATGTGCCCGTGCTCGACCGCCGCGAGCAGTTGGAATGGGAGCGCGAATTGATCGGGCTGTACGTTTCCGACCACCCGCTCACCCCCTACCTGCCCACCCTGCAACGCAAGGTGACCTGTTTCACGGGTCAGTTAAACGAACTGGCTTCCAAAGAGCGGGTGTGCGTGGCAGGCATGGTTACCCGTTTTCGCAATCACCAAACCAAGAAGGGTGACTGGATGGGCTTCTTTACCCTGGAGGATATCCAGGGTTCGGTAGATGTTACCGCCTTTCCGCGGGTGTGGGAACAGTGCGCCCCGCTGGTCACCCCCGACCGGGTGCTGCTGGTGGAAGGCAAACTGGAAAATGAAGGCGGCGAGCCGAAGATTCTTGCCGACCGGGTCAGCGAGGTGTTCATCGAGTACGAGGAGAACGGCGAACCGGTCGATCCATACCTGTGCTACCTGCCGGATGAGGAAAACGGCAACGGCGTTCATCTGGAGGAAGAGCAACCCTACCTTCCGCCCGCCGCCGCGAGAGCCGGGCATGCGGTTGCTGAGCGCGAACCACCCCCGCCGCCCGATTTCGATGAGGATTTTCTTTTCCATTCATCGGCAGCCGCCCCGCTGCGCTCCCTGGCAGTCTCGCCACAGGGCGGAGAGGCAGCTCAACCGCCCGTCGATCAGCCTCCGCCATCCACCGAGCCGGGGCGCACCGGCAGTTCGCTGCCGCCTGCCCCGGTTGATCCCCCGCCGCTGGAGATGGACGCGCCGCTGGTCAACAGCGGGCTGCGCTACCTGGTGCCGCCCATCCCGCCGGGCGGCGTGCCGCCAGAAGAAAGCGGCGAGATGCGTATGGTCAAGGTCATTCTGCGTTCCACCGGTGACCGCCAGCGCGATGTGCAGCGCCTTAAACGAGTGCACGGCATTCTGCGCGCCGCTCCCGGCAACGACCGCTTCGCGCTCTACCTGTTCGAGGGCAGCGCGCGCTTTTTGCTCGAGTTTCCCAACGAGACGACTGGCATCACCAACCGCCTGCTGCGCGACCTGAGCCAGGCTGCCGGCGAAGGCAACGTGATCGTCGAGACCATCCCCATTCAGTAGAGTTTGCCAACGAGCGCACGGGAAGCACAAGTCCGGCTCCGGTTGCCCCCTTCGGCAGATTCACCACGCAACCAGTCGGCTCAGGGGGTGGGGGTGAGCGTGACGCTCGGACTGACGGTCAGCGAACCGGTCGGGCTGATCGAGCCGGTGGGCGTTGGCGTCAGGCTGATGGTCGCGCTGGGGGTGATCGTCGCCGGCAGAGTGGCGGTGATGGTCGGCGTGCTGGTGGGCGTGCGCGTGTTGGTTGGGGTTGGGCTGGTGGTCAGTTCGGCTTCCAGGGTCAGCACGCGGTCGGTGTTGGGCTGCGGGGTGAGCACGAAATCGATCGCGTCCTGTACCTGGCGGGCAAGCGCATCCCGATTGGGTAAAAAGACCACCGGGCGCAGCGCCTGGGGGATCTCCCAGGTGCGCAGCGCCGCCTCGCTGATCTGAAACAGCCCCAGGTGGCTGGAATCACCCAGCCGCAGCGCAAAGGGTATCAACGCCTGCAGGTCGTCCAGCGCCAGGCTGCTGTCCACGCTGCCGCTGTAGCGCTGGTACAGTTCCGGCAGGCGCACCAGGTTGCCGCCGGATACCAGCCGCTGGACGATCAGGCGCAGGATCTCCTGCTGGCGCAGGTTGCGGTTTTGCTCATCTTGCCCGGTGCGGTAGCGCAGGTAGCACATCACCTGGTCGCCGTCCAGCAGGTGGCGTCCCGGCGGAATGTCGTTGCAGATTTGCGGCATGCGCTCGGCGACGGTCACTTCCAGCCCGCCGAGATCGTCAATGAAATAGACGAAGGATTCCAGCCGCACCACGGCGTAATCGTCCGGGCGGACGCCGAAATTGTACTCCAGCGTATCCGCCAGGGCGCGCGTTCCACCGACCGCGTAAGCCGTGTTGAGCCGTTGCATCGTATAGCCGGGAATGTTGACGAACAGGTCGGGGGGGATGGAGAGGATGCTGGCGCGTCCCAGGCGCGGGTGGTAGAAGACCAGCGCCACAGCGTCGCCGCGCCCGGAGAAGGGAGTCAGGTTGTCCAACCCAATCAGCACCAGCGTGCGCACCTCCACCGGCAGGCGGATGCCCGCCAGCGGCGGCGGAATGGGCGTTACCGGAGTCAGGCGCGGGGTGGGATAAACCAAGCGGGCAGTGCGCAACCCTGAGGGGGTTGGCTGTTCGGTTGCCGGTATAAGCCGGGTGGCGGAGGGTGTTGCGCCGGGGGTGACCTGCGGGGGGAGCGTGCGGGTCGTGCAAGCCGCCAGCAGCAAGATCAGCGCCAGCAGCGCGCCAGCCGTAAAAAAGCGGCGCGAAACGTGTTGAGTGGTAGCCATCGCTTGAATTATAGCAGGCTGGACGCGACTTTCCGCGCCCACTTGTCGGTGAAATTCTCACGAATTTATAAGAAAGTTGACTAAAATGGTAATTGAAATCTAAAATTCGGCGCAGTACAATGCTGAATAACCCTGTGTTTTCTCCCCGTTTTATAAATGCCAGGAGGTTGATTAATGCGTTCCAAATCGTTCATTCCCCTAATTGCCATTCTACTGGCGGTGCTCGTCCTGGCACTGCCGGTCAGCAGCGTGGCTGCCCGCAAGGTGGTCTTTAAAGCCAATTTGTTGACCACTAATGAATTGCACCAGGTGGTCGGCTCCAATGCACGCGGGTCTGCCATTCTGTCTCTGAATCCTGACGGCAGCGTTATTTTTGGCATCATCGTGCGCAATTTGTCCGGTCCGGCGACCGGCGTCCACCTGCATGGTCCGGCGGACAGCACTCAAAACGCCCCTATTTTGATTGGGCTGTGTGGCAATCCGGCTCCAGCCGTGGTTGGCGCGTGTACCTACGATACAGACGGCAACCTGGTCATCAACGGCACGATCGGCGCGGCGGAACTTTCTGCCTGGGGCGTTACGGGCGGCCAGTTTATGAACTACCTGCGCAACGGTTTGCTGTATGTCAACGTGCACACCGCGCTTAACCCGGCGGGCGAGGTGCGCGGGCAGCTGATCGAACAGTAATTTTTCCAATCCACAGGGGTCGTTTGGGCGACCGGCACGGATACTCCGTGCCGGTCGCTCGTTGAAAGAGTTGGGGAATATGGTCATCCCCTGTTCTGCGCGCTGCCGGGTATCCCGCCAGGCATTGCGAATCTACCCATACACTTGGCGATACCTTTCGACAATCGCAGGGCGTTTGTCCAGTATGCGAGCGGATGGTTCGGCACACGGTCATCGAGCCTGTCGAGATGCACCAACCACCAGGCTGTGGGTGCGGGTTGCTTCCCTTGCTCACCACCTCAATCCTTTTACCCGCCCGCCACAAACCGGCGCGGCTGATTTATAATTGATCCTGTTCACAATACACTCACCAACTATGGAGAAAAACCATGTTCGAAACCGAACCCGAAGAACTGCCCGAAGAGCAACCCGAAAGCCATCCAACCGGTGAGCCGCGCTTCGATGTGCAAGAAAAATTTCTCAAAACCCGCACTATCCTCATTTTCGGTGAGATCAACCAGAAACTGGCTGAGCGGGTCACCCAGCAACTGCTGCTGCTATCCGAAATTTCCAATGATGATATCAAGATCATCATCAACTCGCAGGGCGGGCACGTCGAATCCGGCGATACGATCTTCGACATGATCCGTTTCGTCCGCCCGGCAGTCAAAATCATTGGCACCGGCTGGGTCGCCAGCGCAGGCGCGCTGATCTATGCCGCCGTACCGGTAGAGCAGCGTTATTCGCTGCCCAACACCCGCTTCCTGCTCCACCAACCAATGGGCGGGATGCGCGGCAGCGCCCAGGACCTGGCGATCGAGGCGCAGGAGATCATCCGCATGCGTCGCCGCCTGAACGAGATCTTCGCCCGCCAGACCGGTCAGCCGCTGGACAAGGTGGAACACGATACCGACCGCAATTTCTGGATGAGCGCCGAGGAAGCCAAAGCCTACGGGCTGGTCGGACGCATTATCCAGAACATCGATGAAATTTGATCCTCGCCCCAGCCAGGATGCCGCTGCAATGAACCCAACCCCCGGGGTGATCGAATGTTTACAGGCGCTGGTGCGCGCCGCAAGCCTTTCCGGCGCGGAGCAGGAGACTGCCCGCCTGGTGCAAGCCCAACTGACCGCGCTCGGCTTTGAGGCGGTGGCTTGTGATTCACTCGGCAACGTGACCGGTCGGCGCACGGGCAGCCAGCCGGGTGCGCGGGTGCTGTTCGACGCCCACATGGATGTGGTGCCGGTCACCAGCCCGGTGGAGTGGCAGCATGCCCCCTTCGGCGGGGAGGTCTCCGCCGGACGGGTATGGGGGCGCGGCGCCGCCGACACCAAAGCCAGCCTGGCTGCCATGCTCTACGCGCTCGCCAGCCTGCCGGCAGAACAACTGCATGGCGAGGTGGTTTTTTGCGCCAGCGTGGGTGAGGAAGTGCTGGAAGGCGCCGGTCTGTCCGCCGTGCTAGACTCCGTGCAGCCCGACCGGGTGATCGTCGGCGAGCCGACCGACTGCCGCCTGGGAATCGCCCAGCGCGGGCGGGCGCGGCTGGTTTTTTCGGCGCACGGCGCCGCCGCACATAGCTCCTCGCCCGACCAGTCCGGCAACGCAGTTTACCGGGCTGCCGAACTGGTGGAACGCATCCGCCGCATGCCGCTGCCGTCTCACCCGCAGGTGGGCAGCGGACTTATGGCACCGATCCAGGTCCAATCGCAGCCTTTCCCCAGCCTGTCCACTCAGCCCTACCTGTGCGAGGTGACCTACGACCGCCGCCTGGTGCCCGGCGAGAGCGCTGCGGGCATTTTGGAAGAATACCGGCGCGCCCTGAGCGACCTACCCAATTGGGACGTGCATCTCGACGAGGCGGGATACACCACCTGGACCGGCGTGCCCCTGCACCAGCCCGACTTCCACCCTGCCTGGGCACTGCCCCCCGACGACCCGCTGGTATCCCGCGCTGCCACCGCGCTCAAGTCAGCTGGCATCCCCGCCGAGACGTTTGCCGCGCCGTACTGCACCAATGGCAGCGCCAGCAGCGGCGAGCGTGGCATTCCCACCCTGATCTTCGGTCCCGGTTCGATCACCCAGGCGCACGCCGTGGATGAATCGATCCCGGTTGAGGAGGTATTGCGCGGGGTGCGCGCCTATGCCACGCTTGCGTGCGAATTGACCGTCCTCGCGCCAACCCTCTGATCTTTCAGCAGCGGGCGTTCAGGCTGTCACCGGGTGGCGCAGCAGTGTCTTAAGCCGCGCGGGATCCGTGCGGCGCGGGTTGCTCAGGTAGATTTCATGGTGCACGCCGCTCAATCGCAGCCCTTGCGCGGAAACAAAGGCTTCCATCTTCGCCACCGTCTGCGGCTCACCGCTGTACGGTCCGATGTGCATCATCTGCACACAGCGCCCTTCCTCGAAACCCTCCAGGCGCAGACGCTCGAACGCCGCCAGGCTGCCGCGTTTCTTGCGCAGCGCTGCCAGCGCTTCCGCCAGCAATTCCGGCGTGATCACTTCCGGTTGCAGAATTTGCAGCGTGTAGAACCAGTTGTCCTTGACCTGAATGTCGAATTTGCCGTCCTCCACCCACCATAACCCTTCCAGCGCCATCATCGGGTAGTCGATCGGGTTCACCGCGCGCTTTTTCAGCATGAATTTGAGCGTGAAGGCAACCCCATAAAGTGCCTGCATGTTCTCGTCGAACAGCGGCGAATCGCCGGGCGCATGCCCCGGCTCGATCGCCCCGTCGATGCGCAGGAAATTCAGGCGCGGCACATCCACCAGCGCAGGCGTTTTGGCAGACGCGGTGAACAGGGATTTATACTGTGTTCTTAAATCAATAGTTTGCATGAGTTTAAACATCCTTTTGGATTGAATCAATGCGCTGTTCCAACTGGCGGTTTTCCATGAAATGGTAGGAAACCAACTGCCCGTTCAGTACCAGCGCGAATACGCCATAGGCGGTTGGCGACTCCATACGCACCTGCTCCGCCGAGGTCAATTCGATCACCCGCGCGGTCAGCCTGCGCTGGCTGGCAAGCGCAAGCCAGCCCTCCGTAACCATGTTGATGTACGGGCACTGGGCAGTGCGGACGATGCTCAAGCCACTGCCCAGCCGCTCCTGGCGCGCCTGCCAGTCCACTGGGAAAGCAGGCAAGTTGCTGCTGCCATCCAGGCGATGAACCAGCAATTGAAAGGACGGCGGAGCCTGATCGATCTCCTCAAAGCCGTTGAGCAGGAAGGGCTTTTTCCCCGCCAGCCAGTTTCCGCTGCTGGCAACCATCACCACCCCGCGCTTGCCCTGTGTGCGGGCGTCGGCAATCACTTCGCCGATCAACTCACGCCCGTAACCTTTATTCTTGCCCTTGCCCACCACCCACAGGCAGTGAATCACCAGGTAGCCAGGCGCGTGCACTGCCCGCCATGCGTATTCGCCGGGAATGTATTCGACGAAACCAACATCGCGCCCGCCAAGCTCGTGGACGATCTTGATTCTGAGTCCTTCGGCAAAGCGCGCTTCCAGCCACTCGCGTTTCTGGCGGTAACCAGACGTTTTGGGCTTGCTCATGTAACAGAAAAAGCCGCTCCGGTCAACATTGGAGGCATCCACCGTTTTGATTTCATATGCCTGGGTCATGTTGCTCCTCTCGTTTTTCATCATCCGAATCAGGATACAGTTTCAGTGTCGCCTGCGCCCATTGACGCACCAGCTGGCATACTTCGGGCGGGTCGAGCGCAACCACGGTGGCGCCATACGCCAGTACGCTGCCTGCGGCGGCATACAGATCGGGAGCATGGAAGGTGACCACCAGCGAACCATCCGCCTGGGGCTCGCGCGCCTGCCAGTAGCCGCCGCCGTAGTCTGCCAGATGGGCATATTCGGGCATGAAGCGCATGCGCACCTGAACCAGCGGCGCGCCCTGCCAGTCCTGCGCCAGGTAGGTGTGCACATCGAACTCCGGCGGCGGCGTGAACACCTGCCCGCTCAGATCGAGCTGCTGGATGCGGTCGAGGCGGAACGTGCGCACGGCGCGGCGCAGATGGCAGTAACCAGCCACGTACCACCAGCCCCAGCGGTGGATGAGCGCATAGGGGTCCAGGTCACGCTGGATGCCATGCGGGTGGCTGGCGGAGGAATAGATCATGTTCACCCGGCGCGATTCGCGCACAGCCCGGCGTAGTTTTTCCAGCAGCGGCAGGGCGGATTGCAGATCAACGCGGTGCATTCCGGCAACCGCCAACGAGCGGCGCGCCCAGGCAATCTCATGGCGCTGTTCGTCAGGCAGCACGTTTTCCAGCCGGGCGAGCGCGCCCTGGGCTGCCTCGTGGTAGAGCTGTCCCCACAATTCGCTCACCAGGCTGACTCCCAGAGAGAGTGCCACTGCCTCTTGAGGGGTGAACACCAGTGGGGGCAGTTTATAGCCACGCAGCAGTGAAAAACCACCGTACGGTCCGCGTTCGGCATACACCGGCAAGCCCAGTTCGTCCAGCATGGCAAAGTAGCGGTGCAGGGTGCGCACCGACACGCCCAGCCGGGCAGCCAGGTCAGCGGCTTTTTGTCCCGGCTGGCGTTCGAGCAGAAAAATCAGGGTGATCAGGCGCGTGGCAGTATGGTTCATCGGACACCTTCTGACATCATCATAAGGGATATATATGTCATTTTATGACATATTTAAAAAACCAACCCGCTGCTTTTTCCCCATAAAGCAGCGGGTTGTGCGCGGCTGTCCGTGCAGCAGCGGGCGGCGCGGCTGCGCCGCCCGCTTCGGATTTCAATTCATCAGCCGCTTACTTGACCAGCGGCAGTTCGGCAGCCACCCAGGCATTGGTGCCGCCCGCCAGGTTAACCACGTCGGTGTAACCGTTCATGCGCAGTGCCATCATCACGATCGCGCCGCGGTGACCGGACTTGCACACCACCACAATTTTGGCATCTTTGGCAGGCAATTGAGCCAGCTGGTTCCACACGTCATTGATCGGCACATTAACCGAGCCCTCAATGTGCCCTTCTTCGGTGAATTCTTTGACCGTGCGCACATCCAGAACGAACGGCTTGGCGTCTTCTCCCAGCACAACGTTCAGGTCACCCGCGCGGATGGTTCCAAAACCTTCCGGCAGACCGGCAAAGAAGGCTTTCAAACCTTCCAGGCGCAGCGCATCCACCGCCGGGGCGGTTCCGGCTGCGGCTGCAGCGGGCATGCTGCCCGTCACTACCGGCAGTTCGGCTTTCTTCCAGGCGTTCAAACCACCACCCAGGTTGACCACATGGGTGTAGCCGAGCATGCGCAGGGCTGCCAGGGCAAAGCCGCCGCGATGACCCGAGGCGCAGTAGATAACAATCGGCTGATCCTGGGCGGGGAGTTTATCCAGGTTGTCGAGCAGCTCGCGCACCGGGATGTGCACCGCACCTTCAATATAGCCGTCCTTTTCCAGTTCGGAAGCTTCGCGCACATCCAACACGAAGGGCGGATTTTCCGCCAGGGCAGTATTCAGATTGGCGGCCGTGGTGGTGTAGAAGCCTTCCGGCAGGCTGGCGAGGAACTCACCCCACAGCACATTCCAGTCAACCACACCTTCCAGCGCAAATCCGGCGCCCTTCCAGGCATTGATGCCGCCCGCCAGGTTGACCACGTTGGTGTAGCCCAGCAAGCGCAGACCCATCGCTGCCACCGAGCCGCGATGACCGGAAACGCAGTAGATCACCATTGGGGCATCTTTGGCAGGCAGTTTGTCCAGGTTGGCAAACAAGGTTTCAAACGGCAGGTTGACCGCGCCAGCAATGTAACCGTTTTTCTGGTATTCGTCTTCGCGGCGGATGTCCACCAGGGTCAACGCTTTGCCTTCCACCAGGTCGGCGTTGAGTTTGTCGGCTTTGGTGGTGAAGAAACCATCTGGCAGGTTGGCGAAGAAGTCAGCGAACAGGTCGTACAGCGCCTGATCTTTGATTTCGGGGGCAGTGCCAGCCGCGGGCGCGGCGGGCAGCGAACCGGTAACCACTGGCAGTTCGGCTTTCTTCCACGCGCCGATGCCGCCAGCCAGGTTGCGCACGTTGGTGTAGCCCAGCAGTTTGAGGGCTGCCAGGGCAAAGCCACCGCGATGCCCCGAGGCGCAGTAGATCACAATGGGTTGATCCATGGCGGGCAGTTTATCCAGATTATCCATCAACTGGCGCACCGGAATGTTGACACTGCCTTCGATGTAGCCGTCCTTTTCGACTTCGGCGGGCTCGCGCACATCCAGCAGGAAGGGCGCTTTTTCGACCAGTTCCTCATTCAACTTGGCAGCCGCCACCGTGCCGTAGCCCTTGTCGGCGGGCAGTTCCGCGATCAGACCGCTCCACAGCGCCTGGATATCCAGTTCGGGCTGAGGTTCTTCGGTTGGTGCGGCGGTCGGTTCGACCACCGGCGGGGTGGTGGGTTGAACAACTGGCGCTGCGGTGGGGGTTGCCGCCGGAGCGCAGGCGCTCAGCACCAGACTGAGCAGAACGATCAGAATTACGGGTAATGCAAGCTTGCGATTCATTCTCTCTTCCTCTTCGTGGAAATAGAATTATTGACCCGGCATTGGTGCAGGGATCTCTTCGACAATCACTCTGCGATTGGCTTCCAATTCTTCGGGCTTGACCTTGTCAGCCGTCAGGAAAATATCCGCATTGCCATGACAGCTGTTGCACGACTGGTTTTGGGGTGTCTTGCGCTGGATGTTGTGCGGGGTGGCGTACATCCAGGTCGGGCGCAGATTGAAGTTAGGCAGCAGGTTTTCGCCGTAGTATTCGTAGCTGGTCGGCGCAACCGGCACGTGGCGCACCGGCACATATTCGTACGGGCGATTCTGGTTGTCGAGCGGGTTCCTGCCGATGAAGAAGGTCAGGTAGGTTGCCTCGGTGCGGAAGAACGGTTTGCCAGTAGTATCGCTGATGGCAACATGGCAGCCATCGCACGAGGTGTACTGCACCGAGTGGCACACCTGGCAGGAGAGCGCATCGCCGTGGATGGTGTGCTGCAGGATCGGATCGCCGCGCTGACCGATGGTGGTGTGACAGGTCGTGCAGGCAGGCGACTGTTCGCCCCAGTAGCGGTTGCCGCGCGCATCGGCGGGCGTGCTGTGCAGCGATTCGCCGCTGTGGCAGGCAACGCAGTTCATCCGCCCAACGCGGAAGTGCACATCGCCGGGAATGCCCTCGTGCTTGCCCAGATACTCATCCCCGACCCGTGTGCCATGGCAGCCGGTGCAGGTGCGTGTCATCGGCGGGGTCTTGACAAAATTGTGCCCATCCAGGAATCCGCCGCCCAGGTGCTGCGGCTGGGTCAGGTGGCAGTCGGTGCACGAGCTGTGGCACTTGGAACAATGGTTATTGTAGGCTTCCGCCAACGCCGGGTGATTTTCCGGCACGCTGCGCGCCTGCATGGCTACCGGGTAGCCGGAAAGCGAGGCGTGCAGGCTGTTGGGGAATTCCGCCATGATTTCGCTGTGGCAGCGGTCGCAGCGTCCAACACCATCGGTGACTGGATTGGCAAGCAGTCCCTGGTGGGCAGTGTCCTTATCCGGCGATTGGGTGCCGCCGTGGCACTGTACACAGGTGTACTGCCCATGGGTCGATTCGAGGAAACCCAGGCTGACCAGAACTTTCTCCCATGGCTCCAACGGAGCCACTTCGCCCCCTCAGCCAGCCCCTTCGGATTCTTCGACCACCACCTCTTCGGGCTTGGCGGTTTCGATCAGGCGATCCTTGTCGGTGTGACACTCAACGCAGTAGTCCACCTGCGCGACGGCGGTTGCCGCCGGGGTCGGTGACGCCGCTGGGGCAACTGGCTGTTCAACTTGCGCCGTTGGGGTGGGCTGGGGTGAGCGCGCGCAGGCAGCCAGCAGGACGAGCAGCCCTGCCATGCCAAGCCATAAGCGGATTTTTCCCATAAAACACTCCTATTTCGGAGATTACATTTGGTTCATTTATTTTAAGTTTTGTTTAATGTGTTGGTTAGTGTAAATTGTCACAATCTATTATCGCAACCCATGATAAAATTCGATAAGCATTGCTTATAATTAAATCTGTTGCAATCGTTTTCATTCTGCAGGGCGAATGAACAGCCCGGGCCTTCATTGATCATCTTTGTACAGATTGTGAATCGAGGAGTTTTTGCCCATGTTTGACCCCCACCAATTGCGTGTGTTCATCGTTGCCGCTGAATTGCTCAACTTTTCGCAGGCTGCCCGCAAGTTGAACCTTTCGCAGCCCGGCATCACCCAGAACATCCAGGCGCTGGAAGCCCAACTGGGCGAGCCGCTCTTCCTGCGCAACGGGCGCAAACTGCAACTGAGTGACGCCGGAGCCGCCTTTTTGCCGCTCGCCCGCCAGCTGGTCACGCTCAACCTGCGCGCGCGCGAACTGGTGGACAATAACCGCGGGCAGATCAGCGGTCAATTGACCATCGCCTGCAGCACCACGCCGGGCAAGTACGTGCTGCCGGTGGTGGTGGGGAATTTTTTGCGCACCTACCCGCGGGTCAGCGCGCAGTGCCTGGTGGTTGCCCGCCCCGCTGCGCTGGAATTACTCGAAAAAGGCGAGGCGCAGTTTGCCTTTTCCAGCAGCATCGACGAATTCGACCACCATTACGAATTTCGCCCGTTCATCACCGACCCAATCCGCCTGATCGTCCCCGCCGACCACCCCTGGGCAAACCGCGGCGAGATCGAACTGGAAGAACTGCGCAGCGAGCGTTTTGTGCTGCGCGAGGAAAGCGCCGGCACCTACCGAGTGGTCAAGGCGGTGCTGGCAAAGCGCGGCATCAACATCCACGACCTGCCGGTAGTGCTGCGCATGGGCAATTCGGAAGCGATTGCCATTGCCGTCCAGCGCGGGGTGGGGGTTGGTTTTGTCTCCCAGATGGTGCTGCATCACCTGGCGCTGCACAATATTGCCATCATCCAGGTGCGCGGCGTGACCTTTGAGCAGGAGATTTACATGTGCCGCCACCGTCTCAACCCGGGCGGCAGTGCAGCGATGGCTTTCTGGGAATTTGTCTTTTCGCAGCAGGAGGCAATTCAAGCGGAGCTGTCCTCCTACCCGCAGGTGGAAAAACTGGTCATTTGAACGCCGCGCGGGCTGTATTCCAATCCCCCTCCAACAGCGCAAACACCATGTCGTCTTGAAAGCGTCCACGGATGTAATCGTGGTCGCGCAGGATGCCTTCCATTTTAAAGCCCAAACCGTAGAGCAGATTTTGCGAACGGGTATCGTCCGGGTCGACCATTGCCTCGACGCGGTGAAGTCTCATTTGCTCAAAGCCAAACGCCAGCACGGCTTGCAGTGCTTCGCGCATGTAGCCCTGCCCCCAGTAGCGCGGGCTGAGGTCGTAACTCATCTCGGCGCGGAAGCGGGCAGCATCCCAGTGGTGAAAGCCGCACGTACCGATCAGATCGCCGCTTTCGCGGTCAAATGCGCCCCAGCGCAAACCGCTGCCGCCGCGCTGCATCTCGGTCAGGCGGGCAATCCAGCCCTCGGCATCCGCGGGTTGGGCCATGGCGGGTACATCGATGTAGGCGGTCACTTCCGGCATGCTGTAGAGCGCCAGCAAGCCGGGCGCGTCGCGCGTTTCCAGCGGACGCAGGATCAGCCGCTCAGTTTCCAAAAATTCAGGGGGAGGGGATTGGGTATCCATACCGTACCATTATACTCCCCGGCGCAGCTTTTCAGGCTGACAGTAGAGGGTTAAATCCAGCCCCATCCATGCCTCAGCTTGCCGAAGCGTGCCAAGGGGATACGCATGGCAGACCTCTGCCCGCGCGCCCGGCTCAACCCGCCGATTCGCCGACCAATTCATACGCGGTGGTGATCTCCGCCACCCCGCGCACCGTGTTGGAAACCGAGCAGTACTTCTCCTCGGACAGGTGAATGGCTTGTTCGACCGCCGCCGCGGTCAATCCTTTGCCGCCCAGGCGATAGAGCAGGTGAATCTTGCGAAAGGTCCACGGCGGGTCGCTGTCCTGCACGCCCTCGGCTTTGATCTCTAAAAAGGTCAGCTCGATGCGCTTTTTTTGCAGAATATTGACCACGTCCACCGCCGTGCAGGCGGACAGGGCAACCAGCAGCAGTTCGGAGGGCTTCATACCCACCCCCTCGTCCGCTGTGGACAGGACGACCGAATGGTTGGTCGAATCGATGCCGACGAATTGCTTGCTGCCGATCCACTTAACGGTAGTAGATGCCATACTGAGTCTCCGGAGATGGTTAATGATTATGGTTGAGGCAACCCCGCGGGGGTGCCCGGTGTGGTGTTGGTGTGCTTGCCAGCCGGTGTGAGCAGGCAGAACACAGGGAGCAACGCTTAGGCTGTATTTTCGCTCACCAAAAGAGCTGTTTCCACCCCTCGCGAATGCGGCGGTAACTGTCTTCCAGCGCTTCGGGCAGCACGCGCGTCCCCGCCAGGGTAGACATGAAATTGGTGTCCCCCGTCCAGCGCGGCACGATGTGAATGTGAAAATGCTCGGCGATGCCCGCCCCTGCCACACCGCCGATGTTAGCGCCCAGGTTAAAGCCCTCCGGCTGATAAACCGCCTGCAGCGTCTGCAAACCGCGGTTGACCAGTTCCATCATCTCCGCCCGGGTGGCTTCGTCCAGCTGAGGCAGGCTGGGCTGGTGGGCAAACGGCACCACCATGATGTGCCCACTGGTATACGGGAAACGATTGAGGATGACAAAAGCCTGCTCGGCGCGGGCAATGATCAGATTTTCGGAACTGTCGGCTTGTTGAGGGGCAAGGCAGAAGACGCAGTCGTTGGCTTTATCATTTTGCTGGATGTATTTCATGCGCCACGGCGACCAGAGATGCTCCATGGGCAGATTGTAACACAGCCGCCGGGGGGATTGCCAGTCCCATTTTTTAATCCTATCCACCCGTAGAACTTGACCAAAGATTACCCCGCTTCGCTGGCGGCTTTCTCTGGTACAATTCGATCCAATGACAGGCGCTGCAGATCGCAAGGAGTTCGGCTTTTCTTGTTTATAACCCTCGAAGGACCCGAAGGCGGCGGCAAGACCACCCAGATCAACGCTTTGGCGGAATTTTTGCGCGCAGCCGGGCGGCAGACGCTCACCCTGCGCGAACCCGGCGGCACGCCCATCAGCGAGCAGGTGCGCGCGATTCTCATGAACCTGGGCAATACCGCCATGCACCCACGCAGCGAGATTTTGCTTTTCCTTGCCGCGCGCGCCCAGCTGGTGGAGGAGGTGATCCGCCCGGCGCTGGCGCAGGGCAAGGTCATCCTGTGCGACCGCTACGCCGACTCGACCCTTGCCTACCAGGGTTACGGTCATGGCGTGGAGCTGGACGTGTTGCGCCGCCTGCTCGATTTTGCCACCGGCGGGCTGCAGCCCAACCTGACCTTTTTGCTCGATATCGACCCGCTTGAGGGGCTGCGCCGCAAACAGGCTGCCAGCGAATGGAACCGGCTGGACGCCTACGACGCGGACTTTCACCACCGTGTGCGCCAGGGTTATCGCCAGCTGGCGGCTGCCGATCCGCAGCGCTGGGTGGTGGTGGATGCCAGCCAGCCCGCCGAAGCGGTGCAAACCGTGCTGCGCCAGAACATTCTGGCGCGCCTGAATCTCCCTTAGAAAGGTGCTTCTCTGATGCGTAAAACTGGATTGTGGATGCTTTTGATCGTCGCCCTGCTGCTGGCGGCGTGCGCCCCGGCTGCTCCGGCTGCCGAGCCCACCCCCACCCGCAAAGCCCTGCCAGAAGGTCCCCCCATGGCGTGCACGCTGTTCTCGATCTTCCCCGACCCGCGCGATCCCGCTTCGGTCAAACTGCCGCCGATCAGCGCGGACGACTGGTCGCGCGGCGCGGCAAAAGCCCGCTTGACCCTGGTTGAGTACAGCGACTTCCAATGTCCGTACTGCTCACTGGCTGGCGAACTGCTCAAGCAGTTCGAGGAAGCCAACCCCGATCAGGTGCGGGTGGTTTTCCGCCACTTCCCGCTCACCTCGCACGACAAAGCCCTGCTGGCTGCCCAGGCTGCCGAAGCAGCCGGACTGCAGGGCAAGTTTTGGGAAATGCACGACCTGCTGTTCGACCAGAACAACTGGCAAACCTGGACCGCCCAAAGCAAAGCCGATTTCGAGAAATGGCTGGGTGAGCAAGCCGCCACCATTGGGCTGGATGCCGCCCGCTTCAGCCGCGACCTGAACACCGAGGCGGTGGTGCGCAAAGTGGAAGGCGCATTTCAGCAGGGCGTTTCGATGGGCTTGCAGGGCACGCCCTCGCTATACATTTTTATTGACAACGAGCTGATCTTTGTCCCCGAAGACCAGGTCCCCTACGACCCAGCCACGCTGGACGCCATTCTCAAACTGGCTAACCTGCGCTCCAGGCAGTACAACCAGTGCCCGCCGGTGATCACCTCACCCGACAAGCAGTACACCGCCACGCTCAAGACCGACAAGGGCGATATCAAGATCAAACTGTATGCCGACAAAGCCCCCCTGGCGGTCAATTCGTTCGTCTTCCTGGCGAAGATGGGCTACTTCGATGGGATGATCTTCCACCGCGTGCTGCCCGATTTCGTTGCTCAGGCAGGCGATCCTTCCGGCACCGGCTTTGGCGGACCGGGCTACCAGTTTGCCAACGAGATTTCGGCGGATCTCAAGTTCGACCGCGCCGGGCTGGTGGGTATGGCGAACGCCGGAGCCGATACCAACGGCAGCCAGTTCTTCATCACCTATAAGGAAGTGCCCCAGCTGGACGGCGGCTACACCATTTTTGGCGAAGTGATCGAAGGCATGGACGTTGCCCAGTCGCTCACCCCGCGTGACCCTGCCAGCGCCGCCCCGGCGGATTTGCCGCCCGGCTCGACGGTGCTGAGCGTAACCATCGAGGAGAAATAACCCCGCCTCGCGAGGCTTTGCCATGCAGGCAGTCACCGAACCGGGCTGGCGTTACTGGCTGCTGATCGTCTTGTTGACGGTTGGCGGGGTGTGTGCATTTGGCGCCGCGCTGATCACCCTGCTGGCAGGCGCGCTGTTCCTCACCCGACTGATGGAAATGCCGTCCAACTCGGCGGTCTTCTTCTTCAACCTGGCGTGGAGCAGCGCACTAGTCGGCGCACTGGTCACACGCGCCTTGTTTGCCGTGATGCGCCCGCGCCCGGCGGTGCGGGCATCCGGCGGACTTAAAAAGATCAGCGCCGCGCTGCTGCTGTGGGCGGTGGTCACCCTGCTTTTCCAAAGCGTCGAGCAGTCCGCGCTTGCCTGGTTGCTGCTGCCCCCGCTGGTGGTGGCTGGCTCGGTTGCACCGGTCTGGGGGCTGCTGGAGCTTGCCCGACGGCGGCTCGACCCGCTGCCGGATTCGCGCGCCTGGGGTATTCCCGCTCTCTCGCTGGTAGTCACCATCCCGGTCACTTTACTGGTATCGCTCTTTGGTTTGGTGGTGTACTTCATCGGCATGGCACTATACCTGAACAGCCGCCCGGAATTGACCCTGCGCCTGAACCTGCTGATGGAGCGCATGAACCAGGGACAGTTCGACCCGGCGCTGCTCTCCCGGCTGAGCGATTTGCTCTTCGGCGACCCGGTTGTGGTTGCTCTGCTCATCAGCCTGATTGCCGGTTTGACCCCGCTGGTGGAGGAACTGCTCAAGCCGCTGGCGCTGTGGCTGTTCGCCGGTGACCGCCTGACCCCTGCGCAGGGTTTTTTGGGCGGGGTGCTGTGCGGGGCAGCCTTTGGACTGTGGGAGAACATCAACGCGCTGAGCAGCGCGGGCGACGGTGGCGGAACGCTGATCCTGGTGCTGCGCGTGGGCAGCGTGCTGCTGCACATGACTACCACCGGCATGGTGGGCTGGGGCATGGCGTCCTTCTGGCAAGATCGCCGCCACCTCGTGCGCCTGGCGGGCGGTTACCTGCTGGCGGTCGGGCTGCATGCCGCCTGGAACCTGTTTGCCATCCTCAGCGCGGCTCCGGCGCTGCCGCAATTGCCGCTGCGGCTGGCGGTGGAAAGCGGCTCACCGAACCAGCTGGCATGGCTGGCGCTGGCACTGCTGGCGCTGTTCAACCTGTTTTTATTATCGTTCATGAATGCCCGCCTGCGCCCCCGCGCGGCAGCGGGCGCTTTCGACTCCCCGCCGCCTCCCGCGAGCGCATCCAGCCTGCCGGACGACGAGGTTTCATCCCCCGCTCAGGAGCGTCTGAATGGAATGGATCAAACTGGCAGTTGATTTTGTCCTGCACATCGATAAATACCTCGACCTGATCATCCGCAGTGTTGGGGCAGGCACCTACGCGGTGCTGTTTATCATCATCTTCATCGAGACCGGGCTGGTGGTGACGCCCTTCCTGCCCGGCGATTCGCTGCTCTTTGCGGCGGGCGCGTTCTCGGCGCGCGGATCGCTGCACATTTTACCCCTGTGGCTGCTGTTGATGGGCGCGGCAGTGCTGGGTGACAGCGCCAATTACTGGATTGGCAACCGCGTCGGTGCACGCGTCTTCCGCGAGGACGTGCGCTGGGTCAAGCGCGAATACCTGGAGCGCACCCAAAAGTTCTACGAACGGCACGGCGGCAAAACCATTCTGCTGGCGCGCTTTGTGCCAATCGTGCGCACGTTTGCGCCGTTCGTTGCCGGTGTGGGCAAGATGCGCTACGCCTACTTTTTGACCTACAACGTGATTGGCGGAGTGCTGTGGGTAACGTTGTTTTTGTGGGGCGGCTATTTCTTCGGCGGGCTGCCCTTTGTGGAGAAGAATTTCTCGCTGGTGATCATCGCCATTGTGCTCATCTCGGTGCTTCCGGCGGTGATCGAGGCGCTCAAGGCACGGCGCGAGAAAGCCGCTGCCCAGCCGGGAGGCGCGCCCTGAGCCTGCCGAAGGGCATGTCTTTCTACCAGCCGCGTGGTTCGGCAGGCTCACCACGCGGCTGGTTTTCTTAATCCCCTCACGGACACGCACCCCTGCAGGGGATGCGCGCAACGCGTCTTAACGCCCTAACGGGCACGTGTCCCCTCGCAGGGGGGATTTATTGATTCGTATTCAGGCAGGTTCGGTTATGCGCTCAGTTATCTATGGGCTGCCTATGTCTTAATGCCCTAACGGGCACGTGTCCCCCCGCAGGGGGCATTTATTGATTCGTATTCAGGCGGGTTCGGTTATGCGCTCAGTTATCTATGGGCTGCCTATGTCTTAATGCCCTAACGGGCACGTGTCCCCCCGCAGGGGGGATTTATTGATTCGCATAGATACTGGCGGAGATCGAGCAGGCGGACGAGAAGATGGTCTTAATGCCCTAACGGGCATTTATTGATTCGTATCAAGTTTAAACGTCTGAAAGCGCGTATCAACGGGCATACGTCTTAATGCCCTAACGGGCATTTATTGATTCGTATCCCCAATGCTGATCTCCCTCTGTTATCGACCCATTTTGTCTTAATGCCCTAACGGGCATTTATTGATTCGTATCTGATCAGTTGCGTGAAGCCGTCCTGATCGCCGCGGAAAAGTCTTAATGCCCTAACGGGCATTTATTGATTCGTATAAGATATTCGGTCTTACCCCGAACCGTGGGACAAAACGTCTTAATGCCCTAACGGGCATTTATTGATTCGTATTTATTTGCCCGTCCGGCTGATGTGCCACCTGTTATTCAGGTCTTAATGCCCTAACGGGCATTTATTGATTCGTATTTAGAATGAATGAATA
Source organism: Bellilinea sp. (assembly GCA_034411135.1). Lineage (GTDB taxonomy): Bacteria > Chloroflexota > Anaerolineae > Anaerolineales > Anaerolineaceae > Bellilinea. The sequence continues at coordinate 152,951 of DAOUMN010000003.1, read as the reverse complement.
TTGCGGTACAAAAACTTCTGTCTTAATGCCCTAACGGGCATTTATTGATTCGTATACTGCACACCTGCCTGCCACTTGCCGGGCTTTATGGCGCAAGGTGGCATATCTATGCCAGATTTTACACACATCCTTCACTTTTGACAAGTTGTTTTGGGCATGAAATTTCATTTTGCCTGCCACATTAAAATGTTTTGCGTACCCCCCTCCCGTTTTTGGCTTAAATGAGGCGTTTTTTGAGGGGGGGTACGCAAACCGGCGGCTCAGCCCAGGTGCATCGGCATGATGACATGCAGGAAATCGTCATCGCCGATCGGCTTGATCGTCGCCGGGGTGTTGTTCTGGTTGGTTTCCAGCGCCACCGAGGGGGTCTTGACCACGTCCAGTACCTCGCGCAGAAAACGCACGTTGAAGGCAATCAGCAGCGGGCTGCCATCGATGTTGGCATCTACCTTGATCTCGCTGGCGCCGGTCTCCTCCGACTGGGCGGAAATTTCCATCACTCCCGGTGCGTCATCCTGCGGCAGGATGTTCAGGCGCACTACGTTGTTGCCCTCGCGGGCGATGATCTCGGCTTGCTTACAGGCTTTGAGGAACGCCGGGGTAGACAGCACGGTGTGCGTCTTGGACGAACGCGGGATGATGGCGCGGTAATCGGGAAAGTTGCCGTCAATCAACTGCGAGACCAGTTCGGCATCCTTGACGTGGAAAATGACCTGCCCGCGCCCGGGCGGGACGTTCATCGTCAAGATTTGTTCACTGTCGGCGGCTGCCCCGCCGGGTGCTGGCTGGGCAATGCGCGCCAGTTCGGTCAGCGCGCGGGCGGGGATGATCACCGAAACCGCCTGGCGCACCGGGTTGCTCAGGCGTCCCTTGCGCACCGAAATGCGGAAGCCGTCGGTGGCTGCCATGGTGATCTGATCTTCCTGCAGGGTGAGCAGCACGCCCTGCAGCACCGGGCGGGCTTCATCGCTGGAGGCAGCAAAGACCACCTGCTGGATCATCTCCTTGAAGTCGGACACGTTCAGGCTGACGCCTTCCGCCAGGTCGGGCACCGGAATGGGCGGGAATTCCTGCGCATCGATGCCTTTGATGTCGGTGTTGCTGCTGCCGCTGCGCACGTTGAGAGTTTGGGTGCGCGCGTCCAGGGTCAGTTCGATGCGGTCGCTGGGCAGGGTGTTGACCAGGTCCTGGAAAATGCGCGCCGGGACGGTGATGGCACCGGCGTTTTCGATGCTGGCGGGAATCCAGCAGGTAATGCCCAGTTCGAGGTTGGTGGCTGAAAGGCGCAGTCGCCCGCTGGCGGGCGCGCCTGCGAGGTCATCGCTGGCAATTAGAATGTTTGCCAGCACCGGCAGGGTACTGCGTGGCGATACGGCTTTGGAGACGATCGCCAAGCCGTGCGCCAGGTGCTGCTGCAGGACGGATGCTTTCATGGAACGCCCTCCTGAGGAGTATGATAGGGAATTATATCAGAAACAGGGGGCAGGGGGCAGCAAAAGCGCGTTCAATTCGCACGGCAGGGCGTGCCCACAGCCCACGGCGGACTCAGGTGCCCCAGTCACGCAGGTAGAGAAAATCGTAGCCGATGGTGCGGTTGCTCAATTTGGCGATGGGGGGCAACACGCGCTTGAACTGGTTACGCCGCACCCGCTCGACCACCGCGCGGACAAAGGTTTCCTGGAAGCCGGCTTCGATGCACTCCTGCGCTGTGTAGCGCTGGTCAACCAGCAGGTAGAGCAGCTGATCCACTTCGGCATAGGTGTAACCCAATTCACCCTCGTCGGTCTGCCCCGACCACAGGTCGGCAGAAGGCGGCTTGCGGCGCAGCGACTCCGGCACACCCAGTGCTTCTGCCAGCTGGCGCAGCTGAGTCTTGTACAGGTCGCCAATCGGGTTGAGCGCGCACGCCGAATCGCCGTACAGGGTGGTGTATCCCAGCAGGATCTCGGTTTTGTTGCCTGTCCCCACCACCAACCCGTTGAACGCCGCCGACTGGTCATACAGCACCACCATGCGCTGGCGCGCCATGATGTTGCCGCGCCGCATGTCGCTCATGTCGGGAAATCGTTCAAACAGCGGCTCGACCATGGGGGTGATCTCGATCGTCAGCGACTGCACGCCGGTGGCGTCGATCACTTTCTGCGCGTCGGAAAGCGAATCGGGTGAGGAGGTGCGGTAGGGCATGCGCACAGCCAGCACGTTTTGCGCGCCGAGCGCTTCGGCTGCCAGGTAGCACGAGACGGCAGAGTCGATCCCCCCGGAAAGCCCGATCACCGCGCGCGAAAGCCCGCTGCGGGTGATCTCGCTGTGAATGAAGCCGGTCAGGATGCGCCGCGCCAGGTCGGTGTGGATGGTCAGGTCAATCGGATGCATGGCAGGTGTCCTATCTGCCGGAGGTGCGGCTGGTGAGGATACGGTTGAGTTCGCGCTGTACCAGCGCGGTGCGTTCGTCGCGCAGCAGCGGCAGGCGGGCGCGGGTGCGATGGAGCATATTCAGGTCGATCTCCGCCAGGGTCACGCCTTCTTCAAAGTAAGCCGCCTGTGCCACCAGTTCGCCGTTGGGGTCGAAGACGGTCGAGCCGCCCCAAAAGTTAAGCCCGTCCTCGTAACCGACCCGGTTGGCGTGGGCAACAAAGGCGGTGAACAGGCTGGCGTAGGCGCGGTTGATATGCTCCACCCAGCGCGCCGATTCGAGCAGCGCGGCGCTGTTGAGACCGCGCCCCGGCGATGCCGAGGTGAAAAAGAACAGGTCGGCGCCATCCAACCAGAGCAGGTAGGGTGGCGAGGCGTGCCAGAAGTCCTCGCAAATCAACACCCCTGCCCGCCCAAAGCGGGTGTCGAAAGCCTGGATAGCGTCGCCCCAGGCAAAAAAACGTCCCTCGTCGAATAACCCGTAAGTTGGCAGGTACACCTTGCGGTGGACGTGGGCAATCTCCCCGCCCGACAGGTACGCCGCGGCAATGTAAAAACGGTTGCGGCTGTCCTCCTCGACGAAACCGACCAGCAGGTCGATGTACTGCGAGGCTTGCAGCAGCGGAGCGAAAAGCGGATCGTCGCGCTGCGGGCGGTGGGCAACAGTGGGGGTCAGGTCCTGCAGCACGTAACCGGTCAGCGACAGTTCGGGAAAAATGAGCAGGTCGGCGCCGTCCTGGCGCGCCTGTTCCGCCAGGGCGAGGTGCTTCTGCAGGTTGGCTTCGGGGTTGCCCAGCACGGTATTGATTTGAGCCAGTCCAAGGGTCAATTTCATGCGCGGTCAATCCTTGTGAGAAAACCAGGTTTCGCGGTTGGCGCCGGGGGCTTCATCGGCGAAGGAAGAACGCAGACGGGCAATTGCCAGCCCGATCAAGCCCAGCAGGGAGAGCCCACCCAGCAGCAACGCAGCGGCTGTATCCAGGCGCACATCCTGAAAGCGCGGCGGGGAGTCGCCGCGCAGGGCGGTGAACAACAGGGTGTGCAGCGCCAGCGCCAGCCCTACGGCGCAGGCACGCAAACCGGGAATGCGGCTGCCGGCGGTGCGTTTATCCGCCTGCCAGGCAAACAACAACAGCGCAGGTGCCGCCAGGTAAGGCAGCGGAAAGCGGTAGGTCAGGCTGCCATCCAGCTCCATCACCGGCAGCGCCCACGGATACTGTTCGGTGAGGGCAATGCCATACGCGCAGCCCGCTGCGCCGCAGCCCAGCCAGAGCATGACCGCCAGCGGGACAAACATCACCGCCAGCCCGTCAGCGGTGCGACCGAGTGGTTCACGCCGCGCCAGCGCAAGCAGCCCAATTGCCAGCAAGGCTGCCAGCAGCCCGCCGGGGAAGGACAGCCCGCCTTCCCAGAAGCGCAGCGCCGCCCAGCCATCAGCGCGGTAGAGATGCGGGTTAAGCCAGACAAAACCCGCCCGCGCCCCAATCAGCGCCGCCAGCAGAATGAGCAGCCCGCCACCCGCGCGGCGCAATTCAGCGCCTGGCGGCGCGCTGCGCGCCACCAGCAACAACCCGAGCGATGCGCCAATGCCGACCAGTAGCGAAAAAAGATTCACACTGCGGATTATAGCACCGCGTGGAAACCTGTGCGCAAGGCAGTGTATATGGAACTGTGCAGCCTTCAGCATACCCGGCGGATACACAGACGACCGAAATTTACAAATTTTTTAACCCGATTCACACCTGAACGTGGTACAGTAAAAGAACAGGCAATCGCCTACGCAGAGGGTTAGGTTCGCGCCCAAAGCGGCGCATACACCAGCGCGGTGCGGGGTTTAATTAACGAGAAGTAGAGAGTAACAACATTGAGCGGGTTGGTCAAATCGATCTGGATTGGATTGCTGCTGGTCGGCATGGTAGCCGCGCTGGCGTTTGCCCCACCGGTTGCCCAGGCAATGCGCCCGTTTGGCGCCGGGCTGCCGCCGGTGGACGGCGAAATCCAACAGCAGCTGCTCGCTGGTGAATTGACCTCCTACTGGATTGTCTTCAACGAGACGCCCGACCTGAGCCTTGCCGGGCAGATGGACTGGATAACGCGCGGACGCTACGTCTATGAACAATTGACCCGCACCGCCGATCTTTCGCAGGCGCAGGTGCGCGCCGCGTTGCAGCGCAACGGGGTTAACTTCACACCGTACTGGATCCAAAACGCGATCTACGTCGAACAGTCCGGCAGCCAGACGCTGCAACAGGTGCTGACCTTCGACGGCATCGCCGCCATCCGCGCGCCGCGCGAGTACATGCTGCACGACAGCCAGCGCCCGCTGTTCAGCCCGGTTGGCGTGCAGGCGATCGAATCCAACCTGGAGCGTATCCAGGCGCCGCGCGTGTGGCAGGAGGGCATCAATGGCAGCCAGGTGGTGGTCGCCAACATCGATACCGGCGTGCGCTACACTCACCAGGCGCTCATCCAGGCTTACCGCGGCAACCTGGGCGGCGGGAATTTTGACCACGAGTACAACTGGTACGATGCCTACAGCAAACTCCCCACCCCGTTCGATACGCACGGGCACGGCACACATACCATGGGCATCATGGTCGGCAGCGCCGGCAGCGACCAGATTGGCGTGGCTCCCGGCGCGGAATGGATGGCGTGCCGCGCCTGCAAGAACAGCAACTGCGGCGACGTTCAACTGCTTGCCTGTGCGCAGTTTGTGCTCGCCCCCACCCGCACCGACGGCAGCCAGCCCAACCCCGACCTGCGCCCGCAGGTGGTCAACAATTCCTGGGGCGATTGCGCTCGTGCCTACAACGACTGGTTCAAACCATCGGTCAATGCCTGGCTGGCAGCTGGCATCTACCCGCTGTTTTCCAACGGCAACGCCGGTAATTGCGGCTATCCCTACCCGCCCGGTTTGAACACGGTTGGCAACCCGGCGCGTTACGGCAATGTGACCGGGGTCGGTTCCAGCGGCACCAGCGACGGGCAGTACGCCTTTCATTCCAACTGGGGTCCCACCGACGACGCGGATACGACCAACCCGCACAGCGGGTTTGCCGATCTCAAACCGCAGGTGATTGCGCCGGGAGTCAACATCCGCTCGGCGTTCAGCAGCGCGGATAACGCCTACTTCAATTTGACCGGCACGTCCATGTCCGCGCCGCACGTTGCCGGGCTGGTGGCGCTCATCTGGCAGGCGGCGCCGTGCCTGGTGGGCAACTACGCCGCCACCGAGACGATCCTCGAACAGAGCGCAACACCGGTGGTGGTGGATGACAGATCGCCCGCCACGCCGACCGATCATCCCAATTATGCCGCCGGATGGGGCGAGATCAACGCGCTGGCGGCGGTCGAGGCGGCGCGCCATTTCTGCGGCATGAACGCCGTAGTGCAGGGCACGGTGCGCGGCGGCGAAGCGTGCGAGGTATTCCGCTTTACCCCCCGCCCCGGCGTGCGGGTGAGCATTGCAGCGGCTGCCAATCCCAGCCAGCCGCTGCGCATCCTCACCACCAACGAGCAGGGCGCCTACCGCGCCTGGCTGCCGCCGGGCGAATACCGCATCAGCGCATCCGCCACTGGGCTGGTGGCACAGGAAGCAGCCGTCCAATTGCAAGCCGGGCAGACACTGGTGCGCAATTTCGACCTGCTCTCCGACCACCCCTGCCTGGAAGTGGAGGAGGAGACACTGCGCATCGAACTCGACGGCGGTATTCAGATGGACGCCGCGCTGATCCTGTCCAACCGCGGCTGGCAGGACGCGCCGTTTTCGGTCGTCCGGCGGCAGGTGGATGAGATGCCCCTGCTGGCGGACGGCGGTTTCGAGCTGGGCAACGCGCCGGAAAGCCCCTGGCAGCAGTATTCGCGCCTGTTCGGCACACCGCTGTGCACGGTGGCTTCCTGCGGCGGAGGCAGCAGCGCGCTACCCAACAACGGCTTGTGGTGGGCGTGGTTTGGCGGGGCGCAGTCTTACGAGGACGGCTGGGTGGCGCAGAGCGTGCGCCTGCCCGCCGGGAACACCTGGCTGCGTTTTTACATGCAGATAAGAGGCTGCGGCAGCCCGCAGGATTACCTCAACCTGTCGGTGGACGAGATCGAAATCTGGCGGCAGACCGCCAGCGGCGCGCGCTGCTTCGAGACTTCCTACGCGCGCAGCGACATCAGCCTGGCAGCGTTTGCCGACGGCGGTTCGCACACCGTCAAAATGTACGGGGTGCAAACCAGCGAAGCGACCACCAATTTCTTTGTGGACGATCTGCTGCTGTGGGTTGAGGCGGGCTGGCTGACGGTCACGCCATCCAGCGGCATTCTGGCAGCTGGCACAAGCTTGCCGCTGACGGTGACCATCGACGGCAGCCGCCTGACGCCCGGCACCCATCGCGCCGTGCTGGAATTCCACAGCGCGGACGAGATCCTCGATGAAGTGCTGCTGGAAGTGGTGCTGGAGTACCCGATCCGCACTTACCTGCCGCTGGTCGGGCGCTGACCGCAACCCTCTTGAGGCTGGGCGGCATGTTCAATCGAGATACTTCAACCCGCTGCCGGTGTTGAGCAGCAGTACGCGCTCCTCCGGCTGCAGCCAGCCGGATTCCAACAGGCGCGGCAGCGCCGCCAGGTTGGCAGCGCCCTCCGGCGCAGCAAAGATGCCCTCGCTGCGCGCCAGCACTTCCTGCGCCTGATCGATCGCCGCGTCGCTGACCGCCACGGCGCAGCCGCTGCTCTGGTACAGGGTTTGCAGAATCAACCGGTCGCCAAAGCTTTTCGGCACGCGCAAGCCGGAGGCGCGGGTGTGCGCGCCCTGCCAGAAGTCGCAGTTTTCGGCGCGCCGCTGGAAGGCATCCACCACCGGCGCGCAACCTTCCGCCTGCACCGCCACCATGCGCGGCAGACGCGGCGCATCCAGCCAGCCCAGGCAGTCCAGTTCCTGAAAGGCTTTCCAGATGGCAGCCAGCCCCATACCGCCCCCGGCGGGGTAGATGATCACATCCGGCAGCCGCCAGCCGTACGCCTCGGCAATTTCGAAGCCCATCGTCTTTTTGCCTTCCATACGGTACGGCTCTTTGAAGGTGGACACGTCGAACGCGCCACTGGCGCGGGCAAACTCTGCCGAAAGGCGCGCTGCATCGCTGATCAACCCGTCCACCAAAACGACCTCGGCGCCGGTGATGCGGCATTCGGCAACGTTGGCGCGCGGGGTGTCCACAGGCATGAACACCCGCGCCGGGATGCCCGCCCGGGCGGCATAGGCTGCCAGCGCGCCGCCAGCGTTTCCGGCGGTGGGAATGGTCAACTGGCGCACCCCCAGTTCGCGCGCACGGGAGATGGCAGCCGCCAGCCCGCGCGCCTTGAAACTGCCGGTCGGGTTGAGGCTTTCATCTTTAAGCGCCAGGTTGGGCAGGTTCAACTGCGCCGCCAGGCGCGGCAAGCGCAGCACGGGCGTATCGCCCTCGCCCAGGCTGAGCACATCTTCGCCGGTCTGCACGGGCAGCAGTTCGTGCCAGCGCCACATCCCGCGCGGGCGGGTGGCAAAGTCCTCGCGGCGCAGCGCGCCAGAAGCAGCGGCGAGGTCGTAGCGTGCCAGTAGCGGCGCCTGGCAATCGGGACAGAAGCTTTGCAGTTGGTTGGCTGTGCGGCGCGCCGCACAGCGCGAACATTCCAGGTGGGTCAGGTAGGAATAGGGGCGGGCAAGAGACATGCGCTTCCTCGTCAGGAATGAATGGTTTGATTATATCTCCGCATTCGCGGTTGCGCAGGCACAGCCCAACCTTGGAGTTCAATTGCCTCAGGGTACGCTGGAGCGCATGCTCTGGCGAAAAACGCTTTTTAGCGAAAACTCTATACATCGGCAGCCCAGTTACTTGATTTTATCTCACCAAAACAAGTATTGTTCTTTATAACGAATTTCGCTCCGGTTTTTGACAGTCAGATGTAAAGGAAATACAACAATGAGAGCCTTACTACTTCTGATAGCTATAGTATTCCTGGTTTCCTGCAATTCGGACCCCAACCTGGGCACGCCGTCAGGCTCTGATGATGTACCTAACAATTCACAAGGCGCAACCGCGGTTTCAACCGATCGTGTGGATTACGATGCACCAGCCAACCCCCTGGATGTAACCGTGGTATTGAACGATCGTGAAACCGCCAGCGCCGTAATCACTCCCCAGGGCGGCAGGCTCACCCTGACCAGCGCGGACGGCAGCGTTTATACACTTGAGGTGCCAGCGGGCGCCTTGGATGTTGACACCGAGTTGCGCATGACCGTGATCGACTCCCTGGAAGGCGCACCCGTGCAGAGCAAAGTTTATGGCGTGCAGCTCGAGCCTTCCGGGCTGGCATTCTCCGGGCTGCTGACTCTGACCATTCAACCCGCCGCGGATATTCCGCTCGAAGAGCAGTTCATGTTCAAGTACGAGGGCAGCGGCACCGATTTCCGCCGCTCGCTCATCGACCCCGACAGCCGTGACATTCGCATTTTCTTGACCGGGTTCAGCGGTGGCGGTTCCGGACGGGTTACCCTGGCTGATTTAGCGCAATGGAGAATGGACCGAGCCCGCTCTGCTGCAAGCCGGATAGAAAACGCAATTGGCGAACAACAGGCATTAGAGCGAGCCGGTAAAATCACCCAACAGCAGGCGGAGGCAGCCATTGACAATCTTCTGAGTGAGTTTCAAGAAGCCGTTCAAAATGCAGAGAAAGCAGCCACGGAAGACTGCAAAAACCTGGCTAAGGCAATCGAACTCAGGCAAACCTTTCAACGATTGGAGGTTTTCGGTTCCGGAGAAAACCTTGCTCCCATTGCAAAGTACCAAAAAGAATTGGATAAATGCCGGACTTACCGGGCAAACGGTGGCTGGGGAAATTCCTCGCTGGAAGGAGTCATTAAGATCCAGTCGCCCTTCAGTCTAAATATCTCCACGGTTTGCAATGGTAAGATGGACTTTCTGGGAAACAGGTTGAGCGGTCCGGTCAAGTGTGATCTCACCTGCGCTGGGATCAGGTTCACAGGCAGTGGAAAGTTCAATATCAAGTTGACCGATGACGGCGGTTTCATCCAAGGTTCTTGCTCGACATTGGCGGTGGGTGTCCCGAATGACATTGAGGAAAACGAACCTTTCTACGTGACCCTGGTTCGCATTACGCAATAAGCGCAATGCGGGATCAACTTGTTGTCGAAAAGCCGCCCCAACCGCTGTGATAAAAACCGGTAAATCTTCCCGCCGTTTTTAAATTTACGCCGGTGCGGCGCAGGCGCTGATGGGTGAGTTGATCAGCCCCCCTGAATTGGCGCGTCTGCCAGGGCGCGGATGCGCGCCGCAATTGCCGGGTTAACCGGGTAATGCCGCTCCAGCCAGTCCAGCAGGCGCAGCGCCGATTGGCGGTTACGCGTGTAGCCCTGTAGCCAATTCGCCAGTTCTACTGCCGCGGCGGGGTGGCGCTGCTCGAAGCGCCGCTCCGGGTTGAACGCATCCGCAGATGAAGCGTTTGGCGGGTTGCCCTCCGCCTCGATCAGTTCCAGCACGCGCTCCACCGCATAGCCCTGAATGAAGCGGGTTGCCGACAGGCGCTCGCCGCGCCGCTCACGAGCCAAACCGACCAGCAAGTTGGTCAGCGCCTCGCCGAGCAGCCAGTCCGGCTCGCGCGCCACCGGCGGCGCGGGTGGAAACACGGGTTGGCGCAGGTTTTCGGGCACTTCGGGACGTTTCCATACCATGCGCCCCGGCGCGTAGGGAATCTCGTGCAGTTCGCCCGGCTCGAAGACCGCAAATTCGCAGAAAATACCGTCGGCAAAGAGCAGTTTGTATCCATCGCGGGTGTTGGCAAAGGCAAAATCCACCGGGCACAGGCTGCTCAGCCAGCCCAGGTCGTCCAGGAAGGCGGACTTGAAGCCACGTTCGACCAGGACGAAGAAATCCAGGTCCGACCAGGCATCCATCCGTGCGGTTTCCACACCGCACGAGCCCAGCCCGATCAACGCCAGCGCGCCGCGCTGCTCTTGCAGCGAGCGGGCGATCTGTTCCAGTCGTTCCAACTGAGGATGGGTCTGCATGGCTTGCTTGCCTTCCTGCTCTTACCCCCCGGCTCAACTCCACAGCAGGTAAAACAGCGCCGCCTGCGGACCGTAATTGATCACCCCGTGCAGGAGGGCAGGGGCAATCACCCCATCGCTCTTTTCGCGCACCATGCCAAGGAACAGCCCAGCAAACATCGTCCACACAACCTGCGTCCAGCGCACCTCACCCGGCACCCAGCCCCAATGCCAGAAGCCGAACAGCACCGCCGAGACGATCAGCCCCCAGCCCCATTGAATGCCAAAGAAACGGAACGGCCGCCCTAGCACACTGTTCAGGCGCACCTGCAGGTAGCCGCGGAAGAGGGTTTCCTCACTGAGCGCGACGAAGAAATAAAAATACACAATAGCAAGCAACACCTCGCCAAGGCGCGGCAGCAGTGCCGCCGCCAGCGGGACGAGCAGCAGCCCGCCCGCCATGCCCGCCTCCTGCCAGGAGTTTTTTTTGCGCGCTGCCCAGCCAAACCAGACCAGCCCTGCAATCAGCGCCGCCACAATCACCAGCACACCGCTCCACTGCTGCCAGTCCGCCCAGGTGAGCAGCACGCTGACCAGGAAAGCCGGTAAAAAACCAAGCCCGGCCATTTGCAACTGGTGGCGGCGCTTTTCCGGCGAGGGCAGGCGCAATTGCGAATAGGCGCGGATGTTATATACCGTAAACGCCGCCGCCAGCAGCGCGGCATAAGCGGGGAAGAGATGCCCGTTCAACGCAGTGGCGATCTGCTGCGCCGCGGGCAGCGCCTGCACGGTGCGGAAGACGTAAATCATCAAAAAATAGACAATGCCGACTTCAACCAGAACCAGATTTCGGTTGCTTTCCATGAAAAATGCCTCGTGATGGGGGATGGGCACCGACGGGCAGTCTGCCGGCGCAGATTGCGCGGGTCGAGCCGAAACGATCTTTACGCCCCTGCGCGGCGCGCCTCAACGCTGGCGCAGCCGTTTGAAGAATGCCTGCGCCGGAACAGACAGCACCAGCGCCAGCAGCAGCGAAACCAGCAGGCTGACAGCCCCCAGCGCGCCCAGCCAGGTAAAGGCAAAGTCCGGGCTGGAGGGACGCACGATCTCCCCGCTGGCTGCCACGCATTGCATCTCGTACGACACGGCGTTGGACATGTCGTCATCGTCCCAATTGCGCGATTCGAGCACGACAATTTTTCCAACGCTGCCCGGCGGGCACAGGTAGGGGCTGACCATGCGAGCGACGAAATCCGGCGCCAGGGCGGTGGAAAGACCACCAGCAAAAACGGCAAACGGGCACAGGCAGGAAGAAACAATTCCGAAAACCAGCAATGAAACCAGGCATCCCGTATTCGCGCGCCGTTCGGCAGGCTGCATTCTATTGATCCTTTCGCGGCTGTATAATGTGATTATATCGCACCGGCAAGACGCCGGGGGAGTGAAACCATGCCCAAACCCGCGCAAATCGATATGACCCTGCTCAACCGCCTGCAGCAACGCCCGCCGGTGTTCGAACCCGGCGAGGCGCACTTCTGGACCGATGCGCACATCTCCCGCCAGATGCTGGCTTGCCACCTCGACCCGGACAGCGACGCCGCCAGCCGCCGCCCGGAGAGCATTCAACGCACGGTGGACTGGCTGATCGCCGCTCTGCCGCTGAGCGCCGGTCAACGCGTGCTCGACCTGGGTTGTGGTCCTGGGCTGTACGCCGCCTGCCTGGCGCGCGCCGGACTGCGCGTCAGCGGGGTGGATTTTTCGCCCGTCTCGATCGAGTACGCCGCGGCATACGCCCGCCAGCACAGGCTGGAGATCGACTACCGCTGCCAGGATTACCTGCTGCTTGACGAGGAAGGACTTTACGACGCCGTCCTGCTGATCTACGGCGATTACTGCGCGCTGGCGCCCGAATCGCGTCGCCAGTTGCTGGCAAACACGCGGCGGGCGCTGAAAGCCGGTGGTCAGTTCGTGCTGGATGTGACCACCCCCACCCTGCGCCAGCGCGAAGGGCTGCAAAACGGCTGGTACCTCTCGCCGGGCGGCTTCTGGAAGCCCGCCGCCCACCTGGTGCTGGAACAGGGTTTTGCCTATGAAGGATACATCTACCTCGATCAGTACATCATCATCGAAGCCGACGGGGCGGTCAGCGTCTATCGCAACTGGTTTCAGGATTACACCGCCGCGACTATCCGCGCCGAACTGGAGGCTGGGGGGTTCGTTGTCCGCAGTATGTGGGGCGACCTGACTGGCACAGCACTTACCCCCGAAAGCGACTGGATCGGGGTGGTCGCTGCTCCGGTGGGTTAAGCCGGCCAACGCCGTGTTTACAATCTGCCGTAGGTGCGCAGCACTGCCAGCGCATGCAGTGTCTTGATTGCGCGTCATTTGCACACCGCCATCTCACCCGGAGGCTGCCAGCGGGTGACTGTCCGGTGCGCGCAGGTCCGGTTCCAGCGCGCCGCCAAAGCCACCGTCCGGGTTCTGATGGGTGCGCAGCACCGCCAGCACACGCTCCGCCGGGCTGCAAAAAAACAGATGCTCAAACAACACCCGCTCCAGCAGGCGGGCATTTATCTAGCTAAACTGACCGGCTTTTTCCAGGTTCATGCTTCACCCCTGACCTGGCGCACCGCGGCGGATGTACCCGGCAGCACTCTCTTCGTCCAATCCCCACAGTCCCTCAATCCACCAGGTCAGTCCGGCGGATTGCAGCGCCGCCAGGCGCTGGCGTGCCTCATCAGCGGGCAAATCACGCATGCTGCCGTTGACGACAATATCAAAGGGCGTATCCAGGCGGCGCTGTTCACTCACAAAAGTGTGCACCGCGGCAACGTCCTACGGCGTCGGGTCGCTGAACTGGACGTCCGCGCGGCGCACTTCGACGATGATCCCGTCGCACTTCAGCACCCGGCGCATGGATTTGGGCTTGCCGACCACGCCCACCACCCACATCGGGATGCGCGGCTGCTGGACGGGTTTCGGCGGGTAATAGACTTCGTCCACCGCGGTCAATTTGAGGTGGTAATACTGCCCGTCGTAATCGAACGGCTGGCGTTGGTACAGCAAATTCAGAATGTCGATGCCCTCGTCGAGCATACCGGCGCGGGCGCGGTTGTCGCTCACCTCATCGGGGAAGCCCTGCCAGCCCATCCACACCGCGCCGGGTCCCAAACCAAGGATCAGACGTCCATCGGAAAGGTGATCCAGCGCCAGCGATTCGCTTGCCAGCTTCCACGGGCGGCGCAGCGGCAGGGGGGTGATCATCGTCCCCAGGCGGATGCGCTGCGTGTTCAGCGCGGCAGCCGCCAGCCCAATCATGGGGTCCTGGCACCAGATGGCATCGCCGACAAAGCAGCCATCCCAGCCGGATTCTTCCGCCAGGCGCGCCAGCCGCGCCACCGCCCTGGCGCCCAGATACGGTAAAGCAACCCCAAATTTCATCTCGTTTGTTCCTCCGGTATGGATTGTACCCCAACCCGGCGCATGCGGCGGGGGTTAACGCGCCAGCCAAGCCCCTGAGCGTGTTTCGGCAGGCTCATCAGGCACCTTGCCCCGGCACCGGGGAAGACTGCCGCAACCGGCAAAAAGCACCGCTCGTGCCATGGCGCGCCGCCCGCCAAATTCAGGACAAATGTAAATTCAAGCATAGTCTATTTGTAATTGACAGACATTTAGGATTTGTTAAAATAAAAGTTACTTCACCCTTCACCCTGCTGTTCCCTAATCCCAGCTTAAAGGAGAAAAAGAAATGCGCAAGACCCGTTTTGGACTGTTTATCGTCCTGATTCTCTTCTCATTGGTAGCGGCGCAGTGCGCGCCAGCAGCCACGCCCGCCCCGGAAGCCACCGGCAAGGTCTACAAACTGGCTGCCATCTTCCCGGGTGTGATCACCGACGCCGACTACAACACCCTGGCGTATGTTGGCATCTCGGAGCTGCAAAAAGCCACCGGTATCGAGACCGCCTATTCGGAAAGCGTGCCCGTGCCGGATGTTGACCGCGTGATGCGCGAATACATCGACGGCGGCTACAACATCATCTGGACGCACGGCGGTCAGTTCGTCACCCAAACCGTCGAGCTGGCGCGCCAGTTCCCCGATGTGATCTTCATCGGTGAAGGCGATGCGCCCGTTCAGGATGCCCCCGCCAACCTGTGGTTCATCGACCGCAATTTCCACGTCGGCTTCTACGGGGTGGGTGCGCTGGCTGCCAAGCAAACCCAAACCGGCAAGATCGGCTACCTGGGCGGGCTGGCGCTGCCGTTCTCCTACGCCGAAGTGCATGCCGTTCAGCAAGCCATCCGTGACCTGGGCTTGAATGTGGAAGTCAAAGCCGTTTGGGCGGGCGACTTCAACGACCCGACCAAAGCCCGCCAGGTTGCCGATGCGCTCATTGCCGAAGGCTGCGATGTGATCATGGGTTCGCTCAACCTGGGTATGTTCGGTCTGTTCGAAGCGGTCAAAGCCTCCCCCACCAAGGTGCTGGTCACCGCTAAGTACACCGACAAATCCACCTACGCCGCCGATAATTACATGACCTCGCTGCTGTACGACTTTGCCGGACCGCTCAAGGACATCTACAGCAAGATCCAGGCTGGCGAGACCGGCGGCTACTACCCGCTCGGCTTTGCCACCGGCGTCTCGCTGCAGACGCCGCTGCGCAACGTCACCCCCGAAGTCCAGTCCTCCATGGACACGCTGCTGGCAGACCTGCGCTCCGGCAAGATCGAAGTGGTCAAGGACACCAGTGAAATCAAGTAGGGACTCGTCCATCGCGGACGCTCCTGAATTTTAGTCATTCCAGACAGGGGTTCTGGGCAGCGGTTTCGCGCGCCAGGACCCCTGTTTTCATCGCCTGCGGAGACCTCTCCGGCAGTCATTATCCCCTGCATATTCAGGCGAAAGGGTACTTAATCTCATGGAAAAACAACCCATTCTGGAATTAAAGAATATTCGCAAGACGTTCGACAGGCTGGTGGCGCTGGACGACGTTTCCTTTACCCTGCTGCCGGGTGAAATTCACGGCTTGCTGGGCGGAAACGGCGCCGGTAAAACCACCCTGATGAACATCCTCTATGGGCTGTATCGCAAAGATCAGGGCGATATCCTGATGAACGGCGGCAAAGTGGAAATCCATTCCCCGCGCGATGCGCTGCAGCTCGGCATCGGCATGGTGCACCAGCACTTTTTGCAAATTCCCAACTATACCGTGCTCGAAAATATCGTCCTGGGTACCGCCATCACCAACCGCTACACGCTCCAACTGCAGCCCGAAGCCAAAAAAGTGGAAGAATTGTGCCAGCGCTTCAGCCTGCCGGTAGATTTGAATGCCGTCATTTCTACCCTGCCGATCGGTATTCGCCAAAAGGTGGAAATCCTCAAGGCGCTCTACCGCGGCGTAAAAGTGCTCATTCTGGATGAGCCGACCACCAACCTGACCCCGCAAGAGGTGGATGCACTGTTCGAATCGCTGCGTGTGATGGTCAACGACGGCTTGAGCATCGTCTTCATCACCCACAAACTGCGCGAAGTGCTCAGCGTGTGCGACCAGATCACCGTGCTGCGCGAGGGGCGCAACATCACCACCCTGGATCGCAGCAACGCCTCGGAAGAGGTGTTCGTGCGCGCTATGGTCGGCGAACAGATGAATATCGAGAAAAGCGTTTACTTTGCCCGCGATACCCAAACCAGCGCGGCGGTCGACCGCACCGCGGTGCCGCTGCTGCGGCTGAACAATGTCAACCTGGTGGAAAAAGACGGCGTGCCGCGCCTGAAAGAAATCAACTTCGACATCTTCCCCGGCGAGATCTTCGGCGTCTCCGGGGTGGCGGGCAACGGTCAACGCGAACTGGCAGAATGCGTGATGGGCATCGTTCCGGTCAGCAGCGGCAAGGTCGAATTGAGCGGAAAGGATGTCACCACCACGCCGGTGGGCGAATTGCTGCGCAGCGGGCTGTCGTATATCCCCGAAGACCGCCTGCACGACGGTTTTCTGCCCAAAGCCAACGTTGCCCAAAACCTGATCCTGGGCGTGCACCGCCAGGCGCCGTACAGCGACGGGCGCTTCATTAATTGGAAGACCGTCCACCAGCATACCCGCGATCAGATCCGCGAATACAACATCAAAACCGGCGGTCCGGAAGACCCTGGCGGTAACCTATCGGGTGGCAATATCCAGCGCGTGATGATCGCGCGGGCATTCTCGATGAAATCCGCCCTGCTGGTGGCGCACAACCCCACCCGCGGGCTGGACATCCCCTCGATGGACTTCGTCTACCAGAAAATGCTGCAGCGCAAACAGCAAAGTCAGTCCACCCTGCTGATCTCGGAAGACCTGGATGAGCTGATGCTGCTGTGTGACCGCATAGCAGTCATTTATCGCGGCGAAATTCTCGGCATTCTGGACCGCAGCCAGTTCGATAAGTATGCCATCGGACGTCTGATGAGCGGTATCCGCACAGCGGAACAGGCTGCCTGAGTGAGGTTGGCATGAAGACACTAGGACGTTCCATTATCCCTTACCTGATCGCCATCGCGGCGGCGTTTGCCGCGGTGGGCATCTTCATCGCAGCCATGGGCTTCGACGTGGGCAGAGCGTACACCACCATTCTGACCACCTCCTTCCGCACACCCAACGGCTTTGTTCAAACGCTGCTCAAGTTCATTCCGCTCACCCTGCAGGCGCTGGCATTCACCGTGCCGCTGACCGCCGGAAAATTCAACATCGGCGGCGAGGGTCAGATGATCGTCGGGGCGATTGCTGCCTCGGCAGCCGGTATTGTCTTCGCCGACCTGCCGCTGCCCTTGCTGCTGCCGCTGGTCATCCTGGCGGGCGTGCTCGCCGGGGCGCTGTGGGGGCTGGTGCCCGCCTGGCTGCTGTACCGCTTCGGGCTGAATGAAATCCTGACCACCGTGCTGTTGAACTTCGTCTCCTTCGCGGTGATCGACCTGGTCGCCACCGGTCCGTGGCGCGACCCGACCGCCGGGCATCCCACCACCATCCAGATCGGGCAAGGCGGCTGGCTGCCCATGCTGATCAGCAACCCGCCGCTGCATTCGGGCATTCTGCTGGCGGTGCTGGTGGCAGCAGGCATTTACATCTACACCAGCCGCACCACCGGCGGTTACGAGTTGGTTGCCACCGGCGCCAACCCGCGCGCTGCGCAGGTGTTCGGCATCCCGGTCAAGCGCATGTTCGTCTTCTCGCTGGTGCTGGCGGGTGCGCTGGCGGGGCTGGCAGGCTCGATCGAGGTGGCGGGTGTGCATCGCCGCCTGATCGAGGGCATGCAGTCCAACTTTCTGGTGTTGGGTCTGATTATCGGCTTGATCGCCAGAGGCAACAACCTGGCGGTTCCCTTTGTTGCGTTCTTTATCGCCGTTCTGGAAGTAGGCGCAAGCGCCATGCAGCGCACCCTGATGATCCCGGTGGAAATGGTGTTCATCGTCGAGGCGCTGGTGTTGCTGTTCGTCCTGCTTTCGGATGTGGTGCGCAGGAGGTAAACCCACATGGAAACTCTCGTCACCTTCTTGCGACTGGTCCTGCTCTCGATGGTGCCGTTCGTGCTGGCAAGCCAGGGAACGATGCTGGGCGGGCGCACCGGTATCTTCAATGTTGCCCAGGAAGGCATCATGTTGCTGGGCGCATCGCTCGGCTTCCTGGTCAGCTACCAGGTGGGCAACAACCTGGTTGGCATGCTGGCAGCCATGGCAGCCGGGGCGTTGTTCGGGCTGCTGCTGGCGTACTTTACCACCACGCTCAAGATGAACCAGTTCGTCATCGGTCTGTCGCTGTTTTTCATCGGCGTCGGGCTTTCCACACTCTTGCCCAAACTGGTGATCGGCATCACCCTTTCGCCGCCGCTCATCCCCACCCTACCGGAAGTCCCCATCCCCCTGCTCAGCCAGATCCCCGTGCTGGGACCCATCCTGTTCCGGCAAAACGGACTGGTGTATTTTGCCATCCTGCTCTCGCTGGCATTGTGGTACTTCCTCTACCGCACACAAAAAGGGCTGGAGGTGCGCGCAGTAGGTGAAAACCCAATGGCTGCCGATAGCCTGGGGGTCAACACGGTGCGGGCGCGTTACATCACCGCCATGATTGGCGGCGCGCTGATCGGGCTGGCGGGCGCTTACCTGCCCATGGTGTACACCGGCACCTTCACCGAGGCGATGACCCGCGGGCGCGGCTGGCTTTCCATCGCGCTGACTTTCTTTGGCGGCTGGAGCCCGCTGACCATTCTGGGCGGCTCGCTCTTCTTCGCCAGCGTGGAAGTGCTCGCCTTCCGCGCCCAGGTGATTGGGCTGGCGGTACCGTACCAGTACCTGCTGATGGTGCCCTACCTGGCAACCATCCTGATCATGGTATTGACCTTCCGCAAGGCGCGCGTACCGGCTTTCCTCGGTCAGAACTACGACCGCGAAAAGCGCAACCTGTAAGCCCTATAACCGGCTGGTCGTACATCGAGCGCATGGTCGGCTTGCTGACCATGCGCTTTTCTATCTTACGGGGGTGATACCGGCTGCACCGGTTGAATGGGGTCCATCACCAGCGTCCAGGTGTGCGTGCCGCTGCCGCCCTGCCCGGAAAAAGGTTTTTCCAGCATGTAGCCAACGTTCTGCTCCGAAAAATTCGCATTCAGATAAAAAACCTCGCCGCGTCCGTCCGCACCTCGGTGGGTCATGCTTCCCGCTCCGGCAATCGGGAAGGACGCTGGATCGCGCTCCGGGCAGCTCAACACACCGCTGCCAGACTGCCAGTTTTCCTCGATGATCAGGCGAACAATGCCGTTTTCGCAATATCCACTGGCGCTGGCGGTCATGCTGCTTTCACCGGACAGGGTGCAATCTCCCATGCTGCCCTGGATGGTAACCGGCAACGTGATTGGGCTTTGAGCCTGGAGCAAAACCCGCGGCTGGTCTTCGCTCACTTCCAGCAGCAGAACGCCATCGCCCAACGAGTGATGCAGAGAAACCTCTTCGACATTGAAATCCACGTCAGCCGAGAATTTGAGCGAAATAAGACCAAAGCGTCCCGGGCATCCTACCAGTTCCATACCGGTGGGCACCAGTTCGGCGGCTTTGGTTGGACTGCTGGTGCTTTGAGCCTGAGTCGGCTCGCTATCCTCACCGTTTTCGTCCGAGAATGTGACCGCATCCTTTGCTGGCTGCGCGGGGTTACACGCCGCCAGCAGCAACAAGCCAGCCGCCAACAACAGCGCCCCAAAACGACTCCGCCCCTTCATACGTCCCTCCCGTTTTCAACCCAATCCGCACAACTTGATCATACAACGTTTGAGGGCAGCGAGTCAAACCATTTTGGCGATTCGATTTTCATCCAATTGGACGGGGCGTGAACAACACACCCCGTCTACCCTGATCCTACACTTCGTCGAGCGTCTCAGGCCACACCGGGTAGAACATTGCCCACTGCTGCGGGTAGGCAGCGATGATCTTTTCGGCTTCTGCCAGCACCGCCTCGGCGTTGCACAGCAATTCCTCGTCGCGGTCGGGGTAAGGCTGCGCCTGGATGGGCGGGCTGCACACCAGCTGATAGTAACCGGGCTTGGGGCTGATGCAGGCAACCACGTACATGGGCACCCTGGTTTGCAATGCCAGGTGAACGTACGCCACCGGCAGCGGCGCCGGGCGTCCGAAGAAGCGCGGGCGCAGACGCGCATCCGCCAGCGGGCGGTCCAGCCCGGTCAGCGCCACCCCACCAGCGCGCAGGCGCTGGCGGGCTTTTTGTGCCGCGCTGATCGACATGGGAGTCACCTCGATACCGACCTGGGTGCGAATGCGGTTCTGCAGCTGGTAACCAGAAGGTGGCTGCGGGTAGGACAGTACCTGGAAATCCAGCCCGCGCAGGGCAAGCGCGCGCCCCGCCAGGTCGAAACTGCTGGTGTGCGGCGAAAGAAAGAGCGCCGGGTAACGCCCCGATTTGACCTTTTCGAACACCTCGGCAAAGTAGGGGTGAAAATCTACCCGCCGCAGAACTTCCTGCGGACGGTCGAGATTGTGATAAAAGTCGTACAAACCGCGCAGGTGCAAGCGTAATATCTCGCCCACCCGGCGCTGCAGGGTTTCTCCGCGCAGCGTACCGCCGGAGATAACCCACTGGTTAGCGCGCACTGCGCGCACCAGCGCACTGCGCCGGCGCGAGGCAGCCAGGGCGGCTGCCAGGTCGGCGATGCGGTAACCCAGCCAGCGCGGGGTGTGCTTGCTCAACCCCAGCGCCAGCCATACGGCAAAACGGCTATTGGTCAGTTGTTGAAGATTGATCCTGAACATGGCTATCGAGCAGACTGCGATCCTCGCCCAGCGGAGATTTGGACAGCACTTCATTGATGCGCTGCTGCAGGCTGGTGCGGGCGGGTTTGTGCCTGCCCATCCCTCTGAGTGATTCCAGGAACAGCGCGGTCAGCGATTGGGTCAGATTTTGCAGCGCGCTGGCGGACAGTTTTTCGCCACGCTCGAACCAGATAACCGCCGCGTAACCCATCACCACAGTGGTCGAGGCGGCGATAGCCGCTGCCAGCAGCCAGCCGGGCAGTCCGCCCAGTTTGCTCAATTCGGCGAACAGTGTGCGCGCCAACAGTCCCAGTCCAAAGGCAGCCGCCAGTTCGCGGGCGCGTTCCAGGGTGATGCGGTACTGGTACAAACGGGCAATACCCAGCACCATAACCGACTGAGTGACGATCAGCGGGGCAAAGTCGATCAAAGGCAGCGGGGTGAGCGCAATCACGGCTGCCACCGAGGCGGCGCTGACAATCGAACGCCAGGCTAACTGCCAGCGGTACTGCGGCAGCCCGCGCCCCAGCGCCGCGGTGATCTCCGGCTGCAATGCGGCAATTGCCGCCAGGATGTGCGGGATGCCCTCGCCGCTTTTTGCCGCCGCAGGCAGCACCTGTTCGCCGTTCAAGCCAAGGTTGAGCGCAGCACGCGCCGTCACCGCGGCGGACTGTTTGCGCACCAGGTCGATCTTGTTCAGCACGACGATGTAGGGCTTGTTCAGTGCGGTCAACCGCTGGTACAGGTCGAGTTCGGTTTGCTTGACACCCTGGATGGCATCGAAAACAATGATCAGGAAGTCGGCGGCTTCCGCCGCGCTCAGCGCTTCCTGCCGTTCCCGCTCGCCCACCTCGCCAACCGCATCTGCGCCGGGTGTATCGATGACGCTGAACAGACCAGTATCGGCGGACTGGTTGGCGCGGGTGGTGCCAGGCAGCGGGGAGACTTCGGCGCGGTCGCTCTTTTGCTGGACGAACTGGTTGTACAGGGTAGACTTGCCCACGTTCGCCGGTCCGACTATGGCTACCCGGCTTTTCTGCCCGAAGGCAGCCCGGAACTGGTTGGCGGACAGGCGCATCAGCAGGCGCAGCAGGTTGGCATCCGGCGGCAGACCGCCGAGCAGGGCTTGCAGCGTACTGCGGTCGGCGGGCGAAAGCGATTCCCAGATCACGCGGAAGATGTCGCGCGTTTCGGGGGGCAGTTTGTGGAGGATATCATTCAGGCTTGGCATGGCAGGCGGGTTAAATGGTATCACAAAAACCGGCTTTTGTCGGCGCGCTTAGTGCAGGCTCACCAACCGCCCGTCAAAGGGCGTGCCCAATTGCTGCCCGTACACCCCGGCAAGCTCGGTGTACGGGCAGTCTGCTGCGGGATTTGGCGCGTTTAGCGGCGCACAAACGGCAGATAGATGTACGCGTCGCCGGAAGTGCTCACCAGCAGCCAGTCGTCCTTCTTGGTCGGGTCACCCTGCGAGGTGAGCACCACCTTGGCATCGTGGTCGAGGTGGCGCGGCGTGGTCGCCCGCACCCAAACCTTGATCGTCTTCTCGATGCCCGGCTGCAGGTTGACCAGCAGGTCTTTATCGCTCTGGGTAACCCACATGGCAAATTCGTTGTTGGCAAACGAGACATTCAGCGTATCGCCAATGTTGCCATTGTTGCGCACCGTCACCGTGTAGTACACCGTCGCGCCAAAGGGGATATTCTGGGTTGCCGGGGTGGCATCCTCGATCTTGGGCTGGTAAGTAACGATCATCGACTTGGTGAAAAACGGCAGGCTGTTGAAGGTGCGCGCGCCGCTGGTGAGGCGCACAGAGGAATCCTCATCTTCATAATCGGCATACGCCGGGTTGGTGGATTGCGCCCACAGCGTCAGGGTCGCCTCGTCGCCCGGCTGCATGTTGACCAGTTTTGCCTGGTCCTGCGGGTCGAACCACATGGCGAACTCGGTCGGAACGTTGGGATTCTCGGAAACCACGTCAATGGTAAATGTGGTCGGCACGTTGCCGCTGTTCTTGACCACCACCTCGCGCCCGACCGGCGGACCCTGGTAGTACAGGTCGGCTGCCTCCGGCTGGGATACCTGACCCTCCACCACCGGGGTGGCGGCATCCAGGTCAAGCTCCAGGTAGCGGAGCCCTTCATCAGCACTGTATACCAGCATGTAGATCTTGACCGGCAGCGTGCGGTACTCGCCGCTGGCGGGCGCGTTGAAGCGCACGGTGAATTGACAGTACTGGTCTTGCAGCCAGGTGGCAATGCACCCCTGGTTTTCGATGGCGTAGTATTGGGTGTAGGTGCTGCTTGGCTCATGTTCCCGCAGCTCGACGATTTGGACTTCCAGTTCTGCCAGGAAACGCACCGTAAAGGTCTTGGTGCGCGTTTCCCCGTTGGGCACAACGCCAAAATTGTACGAGGTCGGCTGGACATTGGGGTTGCCCGGCGGGTTGCCCTGGTCGCGCAGATAGACCTGCAGGCTGGGCGCGCCCTGCCCCTCTTCCAGCATGTCCGCCTGCGAAGCAAAAGCGACGTAGCGGCCGGTGGCGCTGAGCGAACTGTAGTTGGAGTTGTGCTCCGCTTGCTGCCCGCGGGTGGTCAGCGAAACGCGCCACGTCTGGTACGCCAGCCACGAGCGCGCAAAGATGTCCGGGCAGTTGGTCGTTGCCCGCCCTTCGATGTTGTAATTGCACTGTTCGTTGGTGTCGCCGTCGATCAGGTTGGTGGCGTAGGAGGTGAACGAAATCACCAGCCCATTGCGAGTGATTGCCGGGGCGTAGGAGGGCATGTTGGCGGGCGCCACCGGCGCTAAGGGATCATCCACATCCACATCGGCAGATGGCTTGGAGATCAGGCGGGTGGCTTCGACAAACTCGTCCTCCCACGGCGTGCCCTCGTAGAGGAATATATCGGTGTACGTGTTCTCGTCATCTGCGGTGATGTTGTTGGCGCTGGATTGGTAGGCAATCCGGAAGCCGTAGACCGGGCTGTACTCCGCCGCCGCCGGGTATTCCGAGGCGCGGTTTGCCGGGTAGCCAGCCGGGTCCTTGGAGATCAGGTAAGTTCGACCGGTGAACTGGTCGTGCAGATAGACATTGGCGCGGCGCATGTGCGGCGGGTGGTTCTGGTTGTCCGCCGGGAAGACCGAGCCGGGCGGCAGGCTGCAATCCAGGTTGGTTGCGCGCGAGACGAAGACAATGTAACGCCCGTCGGTGTTGGCAACCACCACCGGGTGGTAGGACTCGCCGTTGGCGGGGTCGCCGTACACAATGGTTTCGCCTTCCTTGTGGCAGCCGGTCGAGATCATGTAAGTCTGGTCATCGCCCACCTGGCGGCGGTAGATGTTCTTGAGGTAACCGTTGTTGTTCCCCCCCAGGTTGGTTGCCATCGATTCGAACACCACGTAGGTATGATCGCTCGAGTCGGTGTACACGTCTGCCACCGGATGGCCGTACTGCAGGTCGGGGCGGGCGGTGCCGTTGGGGTTGGTTTCGCACACCGGGGCGCGGCTCCAGTCGATCGTGCTGCTGTCCTGGGCAATTTGCCCGCTGGCATTGAGGTACTTGCAGCGCACAAAGCCGGAGTGGAAATTGGCTTCCTGGTTGACGCCCGCCGCCGTCGAGACGCGGTAGGGAGTTTGCAGGTTGGTGATATTGTTCAGGTCGCTGATGTCCACCAGGTAGATGTCGGTCTCGATCGTCTCCGGGTTGTCGTCCAGCCAGCCCTCGCTGGAGGACTGGAACACCACCCACTTGCCGTCGCGCGAGACGGTTGGGAATACCGAATCGCCCTCGCGCTCGGCGTGCAGGCTGGTCAGGAAGGGAATCGGGATTTTGAACAGCAGCGGGTCCTGGACGTAGATATCGAAGCAGTTGCGCAGCATGCCGGGCTCCTCGCTCAGGCAGCTGCGGTCGTTGTCGGTCTGACCTTCGATCAGGTTTTCGGCTGCCGAGGCAAACGCAATGCGCGGTCTTACCCCCGTCTCGCCTTCCCCGTACCAGGAGACGCTCGAATAGGTCGAGTTGCCGTTATAGCCCAGCCCGTAGTCTTGCCCCTCCAGAAAAGGGTAACCGATCGAAACCAGTATGGTCTTGCCCAGTTGGACAGCTCCATCCGCGCTGACCACCAGGCTGGGCATCAGCAGCAGCACCAGCAGCAACGCCCCGCGGCGCAGCCATGCGCGCGCCCGGCTGGGCAGATTTGAACCCGATCGGGGTGATTTTGTGTTCATGCCTTGCCTCCATTCCGGCGTCCGAAAAGCGCCGGGTAGCCCACCATAATCCACTCGTTTACAAACTTCATTCTAACAAATCCGCGCCGCGATTGAGTTTTCAGTTTTGTTATGTAGCCCGCCCACGCGCTGAGCCCGCCGAAGGGTATTGGAATACCGCCGGTACACCTTGACAAGCTCGGTGTACCGGCGGACTGCCTGACTGTTGAAGGGCGGGCGTCCGTCGCGGTCAGTTCAAGCGCGCCGAACGCCTGCCCAGCCAATAGCCGCCCAGCCCGCTGACCAGCATCAAAGCCCACACCCAGCCCAGGTCGGCATTCAAGGGCGGCGGGGTTGGCTCATCGGTGGGGTCAAAGGTGAGCAGCAGAAACTGCTGCTTGCGGGCTAAAAATTCTTCCAGCGTCAGGCGGACGCCCAGCATCTGCCAGAAAACGCGCATCATCGGGTTTTGTTCAACAAACTGATAGACCGCGGTCAGTTCATCATCATCGCTCAGACGGCGCACCTTTACCCGTTCCACACCGTCAGCCGTCTGAATGGTCAGGCGCGGGTCTGCCAGCAGGTTCTGATACCAATCCGCTTTGTGCCAGGCAGCCAACACATATTTCCTGCCCTGAAAGATGTGATACTCGATCGCGGTGCGGCGAGGCTGACCACTTTTGCGCCCCGTCGTGGTCATGATCATGAACAACCGTCCCACCAGCCCGCCCAACCCCAATCGCCACAACAGGATGGGGGATTTGAACATCCATTTGAGCAGCGGATGCCTGGGGTAGGGAATCGACTCCAGCAGCGGTAAAAACTGACGACTGGTATTGGATTCGTTCATCGTGTATTTTCTCATCCAGTTGCGAGGGTATTGTTTTTCATATCTTACGGACAAAAAATAATTAATCAATCCCCTCCGCTGCATGGTTCGCCGTACCCTGCAGAGCACACAGGCTCGCCCAACAATCAGGCAGGTTCACCTGTCCGTTCGGCAGTTTCGAGCACAACCCGCAAACCGCCGCGCGGCGTCCACTCCACCCGTTCGATCAGCGCCCCGCCATCCAGCCAGCCGGAAGTCAGGCGCGCCCGCCTGCCCGCCAGCGCATCGCCCAGGCGCGCCGCTCTGCCATCCAATGCGCGGATTTCCCCGCGCGCATCGATCAGCCACTCCACGGCGTCCTCGTCCGGCTCGGCAGCGATGACCAGCTCACGCGCCGCGCCAACCTGCGCCAACAACCGCCACCCGTCTGCACTGCCACCGCGCAGCAGATCGAGCAGTTCCTGCCGACAGGTGCGCACACCGTCACAAAAATAAGGCGTGTACCCGCCAACAGCCGCCAGCAGGCGCACACCGCTGAAGAACTGCCCGCCAAAGGCGCCGCCCGCCAGTTCGAGAATCCGCGCAGCGCGGGTTTGCAACCCAACGAAGTAGAAATTGAGATCCGATGTGCCGCCCAGCAAGTCCAGCCAGGCAGAGCCGTTCCAGTACTTCAACCGCCCCGCCGGGTAGGGATCGCTGCTCTCGCGGAACACCTGGTAGTAATGGCTGGTGTTGACCGCCCCGCTGCGGCTGATGCGCAGCCAGTAGGGCGTGTCTGCCTGCAGCAGCGGCGGATTGACAAAGGTAAAGCGCAGCCAGCAGCGCGCCGGGCTGATCGCCCCCGCGGGCAGGCTGGCGGATGCCAGCGCCGTTCCCGGCGCGCCGTTCGCATCGGTGCACACCTCCACCACCAGGGCATCGCCAGGCGTGCCGACCAGCCGCGCGCTCAAGCCTGCTTCGCCCAGGTGGAAGGGACCGTACCCGGCGCGGATGCCCTGCGCCAGCAGGTGATCGCTGTTCAGAGTCCGACCCAGCGACTGGCTGGTCTGGGCAGACTCGCTGAAGCCGTCCCAGCCGAAGGTAATCCGCGGGTATGCCCAGTCGAGTGTGCTCCACCAGCCGCGGCAGACCAGGCGCACAGCGCTCTCATCGTCTTCGTGCCCCGCCCTGCCCGGCATGTAGGGCTGGGCAGTGGGCAGCGCTGCGCGGCGCAGGTGTGCATCGCGCACAGCCAGCGCTTGCGCTTCTTCCAGCGGCGGCAGCACCAGCACCTTTTCCTTGCGTCCGTAGCGGGCCACACTGGCGGTGTCCTCCGCCCAGGGGGTGAAGGTGCGTTCGCCGATCCAGCGCGTCTCCTTGACCCGCGGAGCGTATGCCACCGCCACGCGGTTTGCCATGCGCTCCAGGTCAAAGACCACCCCGGCTGCGCCCTGGCGGGCTTCCACGCGGGCAACGTAACCCCACCAGCAGGCTTCACCGGCGGCATCGCGGATGAGCAGCGGGCGGCGCAGCGCATCGCCTGCCCAGGCGGGCAGGTCGATCCCGGCAAGGCGCGCATCCAGCCGTCCTGCCAGCACTGCCGTCGCCGGTCCGCCCTCGGCACGCCAGGTCAGGCGCTCCACTTCCAGCATCAGCGCGGGTGGAAGGCAGGGCTGCCCGTCGCGCTGCTGCCAGTCGATTGAAAATTGCATGTTCATGGCGTGCGCCAGCGGGGCGGGTAGAGCGCCTGCACCTGCAGACTCTGATTAACCGGCGCGCCCGAGTCGGTCTCGAACAGCAGGTACAGGCGATGATTGCGCCCCGGCAGCAGGCGCAGTCCACCGCCGCTCAGCGTGTGGCTGGCAAACGCTGCCCCACCGGCATCGATGGCAAGCACGCTGTTGCGCTCTCCGTCCACCACCAGCGTGCTGCCCTGCGCCGCCCCACCCAGCGGGAACAATTCCAGCCAGCCTTCCACCGGCAGCAACTGGACAAAGTCCACATCCAGGCTGTGGCTGCCCGGCTCGTCGCGCTGCGCCCACAGTTCCAGGGTCAACCCAGCAGGGTCGAGACCCGGCAGGTCGTGCGGCGGCAGGCACAGGGTTGTGCCCGCTTGCAACCAGCGGGCGGTATCCAGCCGCTGCGGGCGGTTGTGATCGAGCAGTCCGCCGCGCGGGTTGAACAGCCGGAAGTGCAGGTACACCCCCGCTGCAGGCGGGTTGTGCAAACGCAGCACCGGGCGGAAGGCGCGCCTGCGGGCAAGCGAAAGAGCCAGCGGGGTAATCGTCCAGCGCAGCAGCGCCGATTCTTCCGTTCCGTTCCAACCTACCCGGCGGTAAAAACCGCCGCTGGCGCCGCTGTCGCCGATCAAGCTGGTGGAGGCGCAGTCCGCGCCGGGAATACCGCTCTCGCCTTCCAGAACGTGGGCAAAGGCGATGCCGTCGCTCCACAGGTCACTACCCGCCGCCAGGATGACGTGCGTGACCACCCGTGTTGGGCTGCTGCCCAGCCCCAACCGCAGGCTGAGCGGGGCTGGCTGGCTGCCGCCCAGGCCTGCCGCGCGCACATCGGCATAATTTTGGTGGCTGCTCTCGGTATCGCTGTGGTTGAACAACGCCAGCCCGCCGGTCACATCTGTGCTGTTGGCATTGGAAAGCGGCAGAGCAGCGGCGGGCGCGCTCCACTCGCGCTCGCGCAGCAGGTGCAGGCGGTAGCCGCCAAAACCGCGCTCGCGTTCATCCGCGCCCGGTTCGGGCGCTTCCAGCCAGCCGTCCAGCAGCAGCGCACTTAACGGCGCGTCGCGCGCTGCCCGTTGCAATTGCAGGCGCACCTCGCCGCCCCCGGCGCGTATCTGCGCCAGGCGGCGCTCCAGCCCGTGAATCCAGTCGGCTGCGCCGCCCTTGAGCGCCAGCAAGACGGTTTCGATCACCCACTCGGCGCGCAGCGCCGGGCGGGTGCCCGCCAGCCGGGCGCCTTCCAGTTCGTTCGCTGCACCGGGACCGTGCAACACCCAGTCGGGCTCGCCATCGCAGATCAGTTTGAGCGCGTACATGTTTACTCCAGACTCCAACCCGGCTGGTCGGGATGACCGGCAGGCGGATAGGGCGGGTTTTCGGCTTCGTGCAGACGGCGCACACGCCACCTGCCCAGCCCGTCCAGCCCGCGCTGGAACTGCTCCAGCAGCAGGCGGGCAGCCGCCAGCGCGCTGGCAACGTGCTGCGGGTCGAAGCGAAAGGCGTCCACCCGCTCGGCAGCCCGTCCCAGCAGGGCGTAACCCAGCGCGCCGCGCAGCAGCAGGGCAAAATAGTGAGCCGGGAAGTTGGTCGGGTTGGGTTCGCCGTCCAACCCGTTGATCAGCCACGGCTCGCCGCTGGCTGCCAGCAGGTCGTGATGCGCCTGGCGCAGCGCTCCGGTCAGTTCGCCTTCCGTCCAGGCAGCTGCCTGCGGGTCGCGCAGCACAGCGCGCAAACGTTCGAGCAGCAGGTCGGCATCGCTCATGGTGTCTCCGCCGGGTAGATCAGTTTACGCCCGTCGGCAGCAATCAGCACTGCTGTGCCATCGTCCCGCACACGCCACGCCAGTGGGGTGTCGGTTAACCCGTAACAGCGGCAGGCATCCACTACCACCGGCGGCGGCAGTGGTAGGGCGGGCTGGCACACCTCGCCGCCCGCCTCGTCTGCTGGACTGAGCCGGGTGTTTCTGACAGCCGTTGGGGAATGGACAGCGCGGCTCATCGCGTCTGCTCCCGCTCTTTGCGCGCGGCATCCTCGATTGCCACGCCGGTGGAATAAACCGCCAGCGCGGCGATGACCGCCTGAACCGCCTGCCAGGCGTTCAATTCGCCGCTGCTCCACCCGGCGGCAATGGTTGCCAGGGCTGCCAGCAGCGCCCAGAACTTACGCGAGCGCAGCAGGCGCTGGATTTGGGTCAGGATAGAATCGGACATGAGTGTCTCCTTTCGATGGTTGGAAGGTGGCTGGTCGTACCCTGCGATGGATTCGGAGTGCGGGCTTCACGGGTGCAGGTCGGGGTGGGCTTCCCACAAGCGGCGCAGCCGCTCCTCCAGCGTCAGCCCCGCACAGGCAGCAGACGGCGGCGGCTGAACCTCCGCGCGACACCAGGCGCGCAGGGCTGCCTCGTCACCGTTGAAAAAGTTCAGGTCAATTGGGCGTCCGCCGCTGCCCGGCAGGATGAAACGGTCACCGCTGAACTGCCAGAAGCGCCACCCGGCACAGCCTTGCGGCAGGGCGGGCTGCAAGCCCTTCGGCAGATGCTCGCCGAGCAGCGCCTGCCAGGTGAGCGAAAGCCTGCCGCGCGGGTAGGGATACTGCGCCAGCCACAGGTCCCAGCCGGGCAGCCATTCCAGCATCGGCACGGCGTGCGCCTCGATAAACGTGCGCCGGGTGTAGATCAGCGTTGGGCGTCTGGTTGCATGGCGAATGCCCTCGGCAACCAGACGCGCACAGCGGCTGATCTGCGCCGCGGGCACAGCGGTGCTGATCTTGCTGGCAGCCCACTCGCGCCAGTCGCTCCAATGCTGTTCGACATCCACAGCGCAAAAATCGAAATGCAAACCCTGCACGGCACGGGTGAAGTTGTCCACCTGCGCCTGCGGATCGTGGCAGGGGTCGCACCAGTGGTACACACCGCAAATCAACCCGGCGTCGCGGGCAAAGCGGTTGTGGCTCAGGCGCAGCACATCGTGCATCTCACGCCCCTGGCTGACCTTGATGATGGCAAAAGAGACCCCGCCCGCCTTGAGGGCGGCAAAGTCCAGCCCGCCGTTCCAGCGGCTGACATCCACCCCCAGCGCGCGCCCGCTTTGCGGCGAGGCGGCGGAGATGGGGTTGGGGCAACTTTGCAAGCCTGCGGGGCTAAGCGTGCGGTTTTTCATAGCGAATTTTTCCTCCGGCGTTGACAGGTGCGGGATGGGGGGAGAAAAGCGGCGCGCCCGGCGGACATCTTCTCCCCCGCTTCCCGTTTTCGACCGTTGGCAGGTGCAGGCGCGCCTAAGCCACGTTGGCTTTATACAGCGGGCGGTGATCGGCGACGAACACGCTCACCCAGTGGCGCACCTTCATGCGAATCTCATCGTGGGTGAACAGCGCGCCGCTCGTCTCGCGGTCGGCAATGAAAATTTCCGGCAGCAGCCCAAAGCGCTCGCCGAGGATGATGCCCGGCGCCAGGCGCGGGTCAGCAACCGCCGCCCAGTCATTGGCATCGCTGAATTCAGGGCAGGTGATCACATCGCCCATCTCGCCACGCTGCAAATTCTCGGCAAAGATGTTGGCTTCGCGCTCGAACGAGGGGTAGAGAATGCGCATTGCCGTCAGGCGCAGCGCACGCGGCACGATCAGGTAACGCGCGTCCAGCGCCAGCTTGGGCGCGCTGCCGCCCTCGCCGGTGAGCATGTCCTGCTCGTAAATGGCTTTGCTGGCGGCTTCCCAGGCGCTCGCCGAGAGCGCGGTGGTGCCCAGATTCCTGTGCGTTGCAGCATGGAACACGGCTGCCCCGTCTGCCATTTGCGGACCCACGCCGTTGTTGGCGGTGAACACGCTGCCAACCAGTGCCGAAATGCGCCGCAGCGCCGCCGAAGCCAGTTTGCGCGGGTACTGGCGCAGTTTATGAGTCTCGTCTCGCTCGAACATCTCCAACGTCAGCGCAACATAGCCGCCGTACTTGCCCCACGCGCCGGTTTCGGCACTGTCCTTGACCGCCAGTTCCTGGTAGGACGCACCTTCGCCCACGCCGGGCAGCACACTCACCTCGCCAACCAGCACGCCAGTGATCGGATGCAGGTTGCTGAAATGCTCGACGCTGACGATGGGCTCCCACCAGCGGTAGCCGCTGCGCCCCAGTTCCTCCCAGCCCATCACCACCATCTTGTTGAGCGCGTCCTTGAGCAGCCCCGGCAGGCTCAGGCTGGTTGCCAACGCCGCCCGTTCGGGGTAGTAGCCGCCGTAGAATTCGCGGTCGCCGGTGAGCAGGGTGTACAGTTCACGGATGCCGCTCAACCGCGCGGCTTTGAGTCCGCCCAGGTGCGCCGGTTGGGGAATGCCGAGCAGGTCGTGCAACGCGGCGGTGATCTGGTCCTCGCTGGAATAGACCGACTCCACCCGCGCCGGACCCTGCACCAGCGCGGCGGCACTCAGCTCACTCAGCATCTGCCGCCCGTCGGCAATGGCGCGGTTGAGTTCCTCCGGCGCAAAGACCCGCCCCTCGAACTGGGCACGGATGCGCCCAGCAAGCGCATTGGGCAGGCGGGCGGCTGCCAGCGATTGATCGAGCAGCAGGCGGCACAGCTCACCGTGCAGCGCGTCCGCCGCAGCCGGGCTGGGCGGCGACGTGTTCTCCTCGCAGCAGGGCTGACCTTCCGCCAGGTGGGTTTGATTGTCTGCGTTCATTGAATAACCTCCATCCCGAATGAAATTGAACCGTTTGAAATCCACTCCCGCGCGCTGGTTAAGGGCACGCAAAAACGCCCCGCCGCGCGCCGGTTGCAACACGCAGTCCACCGAGAGCACGCGCACAATCCGCTCGACACGCCTCCCGCTGGCAGTAAACAGCAGGTCTGCCGAAAAGCCAACCTGCGGCTTGACTCCTTCCTCCAGCATGGCGCTGCCCAGCGCCAGCAGCAACTCACCGCCCGGTCCGAACGGTTTGAGCGTCAGGCAGATGCCCTGGCGCGCCTCGTCCCACTGCGGCGAGTGCACCACCCCCGCCAGGTCGCGCAGGCTGCGCCCTGCCAGATGGTGGTCAATGTAGCATTCACGCCCCTCCCACAGCGGCAGCGATTCGCGCAGCACCCCGGTATCGAACTGCCAGCCGTTGCCTTCGCCCGCCGTGATCGCCACAATCTCGAACCCGCCCAGCGGCTGCCCCGCCAGGCTCACCCGCGCGGCGCAGTCCTGCACTGCCCCCGTGCTCATCGTTCACCTCCGCCCGGCTCACCGGTCAACAGGTCAACTTTACCCTCCGGAAAGCCGCGCCCGCCGTGCGGGGCGGTCCTGCTCGGTGGGGCAGACCTGCCACGCGCCAGCAGTTCATCCACCTGCCCGGTTTCGCCGATGAAGCGGTACGCCACGCGCAGCAGCTCGGCATCGTCGATCAGCCCGCGGTCGCGCAACTGCGCCAGCACCGCCAGAACATGATTGCCCGCCAGCCCCAGGGCAACATTGTCGCGCGCCGAAAGGTCGCCGCCGTGCATCTGAATGCGCGCACGCGGATCGACCCGTCCGCCCCGCCCTGCAGCGTGGCTGCCCTGCACCAGCGCACGCCGCCGCACCGCGGCGCGCATCAGGTCGCCCAGCAACCAGAGGAAGTACGCCTGGCGCTGCTCGAAACGGCGGTAGGTAGGTCCACCGGCGGCTTCGGCAGTGGTGCGCGTGCTCGATTCCGGTTCCGCCAGGAAGTGCAACGGCACACCTGCCCCGGCAGCGATCATCTTCTTCAACGCCAAACCGTCGGTGTTGGCGTCGTCGGCTTCCAGGCGCGGGCTGATCACCTCCCACGATTCGCTCTCGTCTGCCACGAGGATAGAACCCGGCGCGGGCGGCTGGGCATTGAGGCGCTGCTGACGTGCCAGGCGCTCGCCCTCGCCGCCAAAGCGCGCCCGCACCACGTAGAGAAAGGCGGTGCGAAAGCGGTTCAGCCGGGCACGGTCTTCCAGCCAGTTGGCGTAGCGGCTAAGCCAGCGCAGCAGCGGCGCCAGGTCGGATTCGCCCCAGGCGCAGCCCACCGGGCGTTTGATGGCATAGTGCAGCATGACCGGCGCAAAGCCGCCGCCGGGGTCGGGGGCATCCTGCCGGGGGTCATACGCCTGCCAGGGAACGGGATCCCGTCCCTCCAACCCCGGGCGGGGGATGAACATCAGCGGCTGTTCGATGTCGTTTTCGCGGGTGCGGATCTCCTCGATCCGGCTGGCAGGCACAGCACGGAAATAGGTCATTCCGCCCGCATCGGTGGAAAGCAGGATGAATAGATTGCCGCTGCGGGTCAGTTCGTCACACCACTCGCTGCAGCGCACCGCCAGGCGGTTGAGCGGGTGATTCCATACTTCGTGGATAAACCGCCCGGTCGCCGGGTGATCGCAGGTAAAGGTGATGCCGCCGCCGACTACGTACTGGCTGGTCAGTTCCACCAGGCGGCGCGCCAGCGGGTTGACCCGCCAGGCTTCCAGCACCTGCTGCTGGATGTCGCACCGCTCGGCAAACGGGCGCTCGTCTGGCAGGCTGCCAGCGGTACGCGCGCCCAGCGCAAAGGTCGCCTCGCTTTCACTGTGCAATGCCGCCCGCATCGGGCGGTCAGCACCGCCTGCTATTGGCGGGGAGGCTTGCCCGGCAAACAGGCGGCGGGTCAGGATCTGCCATAGGGTTGGTCTCATACATTTGCCTCACATCAATGGAATGAACTGGATTGCAACATGCCTAAAATCCGCGGTCGAGATCGCGCAACGGGTCGCGCCCCGGCACAATCAGCGTCTCACCCGCAGCGGGCGGCGGCTGATCGTCCAGCACAGCGCTCAGTGCGGCGGAGATGAGCAGATCATCGTGCGCGGGCTGTCCGTCCTGCGGGTCGCGGCTGCCGTCCGGCATGCCCCAGCGCATCTTCTTCTCCGCGCCGGGCAGAATTTCGTACTGGCACAGGGCAAGCTGGCGCTGGAACAGGCGTCCCAGCGGCTCGTCCTGGCTGTTACGCGGCTCCTTCCAGCGCCCGCTGTCCACCAGGGCAAGGAAATCCCAACCCAGTTTGCTCTTGCTGGCAGAGGTGAACACAAAAGGAATCACCCTACCAGGCAGGGCGCGGGCAAGAAAATCCGCCAGCCCGGCACCTACCCCGCTGCATCCACCACCACCCGCCAGGGATTCCAGCATTCTGCCAGGGCGCGCAGGTCGGCATACAGGTCGGAATGGCGCACGCCCAGCCACTGGCGGCGCAGCACGCAGCGATAGGTGGGCGCGCGCAGCAGTGGGTCGGCGCAGGTGGAGCGATCAACCGCCACAATGGTCAGCGCAGTGGCATCGCGGGCAGGGTTGCTCAGGCTCAATCCTTCAGTTGCGCCAGAGCGGGCGGCTTCATCCACCCCAGCCACATCGAGGAGGAAGGCATACACCCCGCCCGGCTGCGGCTGGTGGCAGACAGCATGGCTGCCCGCCATGCGCGCGCACCGTTCGGCGGTGAACAGCCCGCCCTGCCCGTCGATCTCCTCATTAAAGTACTGGGTGCGCACCATCGGGTGCGCCCGCCCCAGCCGGGCAACCTGCTCGGCAACGTAACGGGCGTATTTGGGCACTTCCGCACCCACCCGCCCGGCGTCGGTGGTGAACACCCGCCTCAGCCCGTCGCGCTGCTCCGCCTGGCGTGCGCTGCGCAGTTCGCGCGCCAGCAGTGTCTGGCTGGTCCAGGCGGTACCCCAAAAGACACGTGTGGCATGGGTGGAAGCCGCCATAGGGGCGATTTCTTTGTCATATTTTTCGATGGTCACGTCCTGGGCTTCGTCCACTTCCAGCAGCGCCGAAGCGGTCGCGCCGACGATGTTGCTGTGCGGCTCGCCGCTCAGGAAGAAGATGCGCGCCCCGCCCACCCGGTAAATGTAACCGGCTTCCTTGCGCCACTCGCCGCGGATGGAGACGTTGTGCTCCAGCACACGTTGCAGGCGGCGCATGGCATTGAGCGATTGCGGCTTCCAGGTCGGCGATATTTTGACCATCTCCGCCTGGCTGTCCTGCAGGCAGGTCAGCAGGTAGGATTCGATCTGCGCCTGCAATTCGTTCTTGCCCGACTGGCGCGGAAACACCACCACAATGCTCAAACCGCGCTTGTAGAGCACCGAATCGACCACGGCGCGCATCACCTCCGCCTGGTAAGCGCGCAGGCGGATCTTGCCAAAGGCGCGCGCGAAGAGCAGCGGGTCGCGCAGCGCCTCACGCAGGCTGATTTCCGACTGGTTCATGGCTGCCCTCCTGCATGGCATGGGTCAGGGCGGGTCGCCCAGGGGCTGGCTGCGGGCTGCCTCTCCGCGAGAGGACGCAGACCGGCATGGTTTCGTCCATGGCACGACCCGCCCGGCGTGGAGGGCGGCTCATTCCAGCCCCGAGGTGAGGATCGAATCGATGCCGTTGGCATCCATCTCGGCGCGGATTTCCGCCAGCGCAGCGCGCACCAATTCGCCCGCGCTTTGCTCCTCCTCGAGCAGTTTCTCGGTCTTGAGCAGGTTTGCCAGGTGAGTGCTCGCCCGCGCAACGGTCTCCAGCACCGAGAGCATTTCCTTGAGCGGAGTGCCCTCGTTTGCCATTGCCTGGGCGCGGTTGATCAGATGGCGCACCATGCGGATCTCCTCGCTCAGTTTGCCCCCGTTTTTCTCGCGTCGGCTGACGGCTTGTGCAGCGCTCATACGCCCTCCATCAGTTTTGCTGACTCTGTTCTGCCGGGTGCACCACAAGGCGCCGCCCTCATACAGAACAAAAGTTCTATATCAATATAGACCCCCGCCAGCCACCCGTCAACCTGTCAATGTGTGCAATATTTTGGCATCCAATGTGCAACCCTATCCTGTAACCGGCTTGCGGCGCAGCCCCGCCAGGTTACAAAAGGTTTACAGTTACCCCGCCGGGCGTTCCATGCTGCCCAGCCTGCGCTATACTGTGCAGTGCAGCCAACCGGTTATTTGTCCAAATCCGGTTACAAGGCGGTCTCAAAGCGATGACAAATTACCAAAAACAAACCGATTTATATTGACTCGGATACCGCAACCAGTTAATGTAAAGGTAGCGGTAAAGGTTGTCCGCCGCAACCGAACGGGAGACGTATGTTCAACCTCACGCGAATCCAAAAAATCCTTCCCCGGCGAATACGCCGCAGCGCCTTCTTCCGCGATGGGCGCGCCCAGTCGTTCGTTGAACTGGCAATTGTGCTGCCGGTGCTGCTCATCTTGCTGCTGGGCGTGGTCGAGGTCGCCATCTTCATTGGACGCTACCTGGATATCCTCGACCTGACCCGCGAAGCCGCCCGCTTTGCCTCGGTGCGCGATCCTTTCCAGTACTCGCCGCCCACCGTTTGGCCCAGCGGGCAGAACTGCAATGCCGCCCAGGATGGCACCCGCCCGATCGGCTACGATTTTTACAACATCAACCGCAACTGCATGACCTGCAGCGACCCGCAGTACTACCACTTTTACTACACCACCGCCTGCATCTTCTCGCCGCCCGCTGGCAGCGACGTCTGCCGTAGCAACGATCCCTTCTGCAACGGCTTGAACCCCTACGTAGTGCTCGACCCGGAAAATGATGACGTGGTCATTTCGGTCTATACCGTCTCCAACCGCACGGTCAGCCATGTCTGGCCCCGCGACGATGCCTGGCCCAACACCGGCTACTGGGCGCTCTCCGACCACGATGAGGACAGCGCTCACAACGGCAACTGGCGGCGCGACTGCCGCGGCAACGTTGTTCGATCGGAACCCTACTATACCCGCGACCGCATCAACGACGCCCTAAATGACAGCCTCGGACCCGCCAGTAAAGGCTTCGTGGCAGTCGAGTTCTACTACTGCTATGAACAAGTACTCAACCTCCCACTCTTCACTCAGTTTGTCCCCAACCCCCTGCGAATCCATGCCTACACACTCATGTCCCTCCCCGCAAGTCAACCCACACCTACGCCCAAACCGTAATCCGGATGCCCGCCCGCGCGGGCAGATCCTGGTCATCTTCGCGGTGGCGCTGCTGGTGCTGATATTCTTCGTCGGTCTGGCGATCGACGCTGGCTCGCTGTACGTCACCTACGGTCAGCTCAAGCGGGCGGTGGATGCCGGGGCGGTCACTGCCGCCAACACTTTTAAGCGCGGCGAAACCCTGGCAAGCATGAACGCCGCCACCGAGGAAGTCATGATCCTGCACAACGTGGATATGAGCCAGGTGGATCTGCACGTCTATATCTGCGATGCCGATGGCGATTCCAACCGCGATGCCGGTCTGCCGCCGGAATTCTACGCCCGCTGCCCCGACACCGGCGCCGGGCAGTCGCCGCGCAAACTGGTCTGGGTGGATGCTACCCAGCGCGCCCCGCTCTACTTTCTCGGCTTGCTCGGCTTTGGACCGGTCAACCTGCACACCAACGCTATCGCCGAAGCCGCCGCCGTTGACTTGGTGATCGTGCTGGACATTTCCGAATCGATGGCGAGCGATACCGCCGGCTTCATCCCTGATGATTACGATCCCGACGCAACCTGCAACCCGCACACCCGCACTATGCCGGTCAACCGCTCCGACCCGCCCCCCAGCAACGCCTGCCTGCCAATGTGGCACGCCAAGAATGCCGCCGACGCGCTGATCAGCCGCATGTACCAGGGTTTCGATCAGGTTGCCATCATCACCTACGACTCGCGCGCCGAGCTGCATGCCATTCCTAACCTGCACGGCACCACCGTTGCCCTGACCGACGACCTGGCTGCGGCGCGCAACTACCTGTGGAGCAGCATCAAGGTGCACGACGACCCGCCCGTGCGGCGCATCTGGCGCCAGTGGGTGGACTACCGCGCGGTCAACCCGGTTAACCCGGAGGACCGCGACGGTGACGGCAGCGACTACGACAATCCCGCCATTCTGGGTTATACCTGCCCGCCGATGACCGATCCACGCATGGCGGACCGCTGGTGGGATTCCGCCACCGAGGGCGGTCCCAACCCGTATGGCTGGGGTGGCGTGCCCTGCGATGACGACGCCCTGCTGGATGCCTACGACTGGAACGGTGACGGCGTGTTCACCATGGACGATCACAACGCTGCGCTGACGTACCTTGCCAAGTACCCGGTACAGTTCAGCCAGGGGCGCGCCATCCGCCCGTCGCTTTCACCCCTCTCCACTTGCATTGGCTGCGGTCTGCGCGCCGCCAACCTGGTGCTGCAGGAAGCCCGCCCCGGCGCGGTGTGGGTGGTGGTGCTGTTCACCGACGGCGTAGCAAACCTGAGCGATACTGCCGGAACCGGCGGCAGCGGACCCGGCGATACGCCCTGGACGGGCGGATTGGTGCCGCTGGCTTACCCCAACGGCTTCTGCGATGGGCGCATGAACCAGGGCTGGTGGCCGCGTTTGTGCATCGACCCGACCTTCAACCCGCGCTACTGCATCGACGACAATGAGAATACCTGCCCAGACGGTACCACCTGGATCCGCAACAATAACCAGCCGTCCTTCCACTACAACAACAAGTACTCAGTCACCGACTACGCCCGCGATATGGCAGACGCACTGGCGCTAACCCGCTCGACCAACCAGGACGAGCCGCGCGGCAACGATGTGGCGGTCTATTCAATCGGTCTCGGCGCAGTCAGCCTGGGCGAGCCGCTGCTGCGCTACATTGCCGCCGTGGGCGATGACGGCGACCGCACCACCGACCCATGCGCCACCGTGGCGGGTTTCCGTTCCTGCGGTCAGTACTATTACACCAATAACCCAGAAGACCTGGTGCCGATTTTCGAAGATATCGCCACCCGCATTTACACCCGCATCACCCAGTAGTGCGGAAAGCGAGGGATGCCGATGAAATTATCCTTTTCACCCCCCAAATGGTTCTCCCAGCGGCACGCCCGACCCGCGCAAGGGCTGGTGGAGTTCGCCCTGGCGCTGCCCATCCTGCTTATGCTGGTGTTCGGCGTCATCGAGTTCGGGCGCTTCTTGCAAGCCTGGCTGGCGCTGGAAAACGGCGCCCGCTTTGGTGTGCGCTATGCCATCACCGGTAACTTCAACCCGGCTTACTGCCAAGCAGCCGCCGAGGCGCTCAGTCTGGAAGACGCCGATTTTGCCGACGGGCGCTACGACTGCCGCGTGCCGGAATCTTTCTCCACCGACTGGGAAGCCATGCAAAATGCCCTGCAGGACTGGGCGCGCCTGCCCTCTATCCGCGATTCCGCCCTGGCAGGCGCCACCGGCATTGCCTGGGACCCGGCTGCCGCCGTCTCCGGCAATTACCTGGAATACCTGGACTACGGCTGGAACAATTCCTCCTTCGACATGGTCAACCGCGGCAATCCGTCACTGAAAGGCTATTTCAACCTGACCACCTGCTCCAACCGCATCGAATCGATTGGCGGCAACCAGGCGGCGCGCTTCCAGTTCGACCCCAACCCGCGCTACTACACACCCTTCGACCCCGCCAACCAGGATGATTACCGTTTTCCCGACTACTGCGAGCGCGCGATTGGCACCATCAGCGGCGGCACCTTCAACCAGACCAGCATCCAGCGCTACGTGGATGACGCCGGCGGTCCAGGCGACCGGGTGCGCGTGGTGCTCACCTACCGCCACGAATTGATCACCCCCTTCCTCAACTCCTGGTGGCCAACCGTGCGCATCCACGCCATGCGCGAAGGCATCGTCGAAAAATTCCGTACCTCGCGCGTCACCGGTCTGGTGGGCAGCATCGGCATGGCAGCCACCTTCACCCCCACCCCGCCACCCACCGCCACCGAAACTTCCACCACCACCCCAACCAACACTGCCACGCCGGTCTTCTGCCCCGGCAGCGGCACCGTGCTGCGCCAGTGGTGGCTGGGCATCAGCGGCAGTTCCGTCACCAATCTGACCAGCAACCCGCGCTACCCGGGCAACGCCAACGGCTACGAATACCTCACCTCTTACGAGGGACCGACTTCCTTTGGCGACAACTACGGTACGCGCATGCGCGCGCTGGTCTGCGCGCCGTGGACGGGTGAATACCGCTTTTACATAGCCAGCGACGACTCAAGCATCCTCTACATCAGCCCTAATGAAAATCCGGCGATGCGAAGCGCCATCGCCTCGGTCAATGGCTATACCAACTCACGCGAATGGAGCAAATACGCCAGCCAGGCGTCCGGTTTGATCTCGCTGCAAGCCGGACAGTTGTACTACCTGGAAGCCGTCCACAAGGAAGGCTCCGGCGGCGACAACCTGGCAGTTGGCTGGACGGGTCCGGGCATCACCGAAAGCGGCGACCCGCCGGTGGTGATTGAGGGGCGCTACCTGGTGCCACTCACCCCCGAACCAACCTTCACCCCCACCGCCACTGCACTGCCGCGCTGCGAAGACCTGGTCG
This sequence comes from Bellilinea sp., assembly GCA_034411135.1. Lineage (GTDB taxonomy): Bacteria > Chloroflexota > Anaerolineae > Anaerolineales > Anaerolineaceae > Bellilinea. The sequence goes on along the minus strand of DAOUMN010000003.1, from coordinate 112,142 downwards.
TATCCGGTGAACCGCTCAATTTCCAGACCTACGCCAGCGGCAACCCCGGTTCGGGCTACGTCATCCAATCCAGCCTGTCCAACGTCGGCACCTACAACATCTTCCTGTCCGGCGCGCTGCTCGACTGGAACCGCCAGTACCACAGCGATATTCACGCCCAACCGGCTGGTCACCTGTTCAACTACTACAGCATGAGTAACCAGAGCCAGCCGATCTTCAACCCGCCGGACACCTCCAACTACCCATTCGGGCACGTCTTCACCCCCACACCCGGGCGCAACCTGATCGGTCCTGGCTCCAGCAATACTTTCAAATGGATATACGGCGCGCCGACACCAGCGGTCAACACCTTCTCCTTCTGGACTTTCCCCAATTTCGGCAGTTACCCGCCGGTTGGACCCGGCATGCCCACCCCACGCATGACCGTCACGCCAATTGCCTGGAATGTGACCGGCAACAACTTGTATCACAACTTCCACTGGGCGAGCGATTTCACCGGCGTGCTGTACTACAACGTTGTCCCCACCGTGGGTCCTACCCTGGCTTGCCAGCAGACCATCACCGGTTATGCGGGACCCAGCATCCAGGTGCAGTTCAATCCCGGCGGGCGCTACTTCTCCGCGCGCGCCATCATCAACGGCAGCGATGTCAACGTGAATACCACCCTGGGCGTGTACTTCTTCGTGTATGACAGCGGTGGCAACCTGGTGCACTGGTCGCGCGACCCCAATTCGTGGTTCTGTATCTTCGGGCACTCCGGCAGCGGCTCCAGCCGTTACTGCAACCCGCGCACCCCGCTGGTCGACTCGTGGGATCAGGGCGGTGGTATCATCCGCAACGGCAATTACAACCTGGTCGTTCTGGCGCGCAATAACGACACCAGTAAGAAATCCAATGTGGTGGTGGTGCCGTTCGTCATTCAAGCCAACACCCCCACTCCCACCCTGGTGCCAACCAACACCCGCACCGCCACCCGAACCGGTACGGTGACGCGCACCTTCACTGCCGCGCCCACGCGCACTTTCACCCTCATTCCAACCACAACCCAGACGCGCACCATCACCCCTACCCGCACCATCACGCGCACACCAACCATCACGCGCACGCCGACCATCACCGCCACACCCACCCTGTGCCTGACCCCGTGGGAACTGGGCGGCTGCAACTAACCCGGCTCACTTTGTACCATCCCCTCCCCGACGGTTTCGCCGGGGAGGTTCTTTTTTACGCGGGCAAGCCCGGTGTTACCGGCACGGTAAAGTGGGCGGGCTGCATTCGGGTCAGGGCTGGTAAATTACCCGGTAAACACGCATGCCCTTGTCGTCAGAAATAAACATCTCGCCGCCGCGCCCAAAGATCACATCTGCCGGGCGTCCCCACGTTTCGACATCGCCGCACTTTTTGCCCGGCGCACGCCAACCAGCGGCAAAGGTCTGGCTGCCAATCGGCTGCCCGTTATCCAGCAGCACCCGCTCGACCTTGCAGTCACGGTAATTAGCCGGATCATCCGTATTCCACGAACCGTGATAGGCAACATACAGGTCATCCTCATAATCCGCCGGAAAGTTCACCCCGCTGCCCAGAGTCATGCCTAGCGGTGCGGAGTGCGCCGGGGCGGTGAACTGCGCCGCAACCGCCTGGCTGCAGGTGAAGCCGACCGGCAGCGCCATGCGCGTATCGCGCACCTCAGGTCCGGCAGTGACCCCCACACCCGGCGTGTAGCAGTAGGGCCAGCCGTGCGATCGGTTGGACTGCACGTCGATGACGATTTCCTCAGGGGGCAGGTGGTCGCCCATGCCATCACTGCCGTTGTGATTCACCCACAGCCCGCCCTGCGGCGAAACCACCATGCCGACGCTGTTGCGCAGCCCCCACGCCCATAACGGACGGCGGCGCAGATCGCTGTCATTGGCAAAGGGATTGTCCGCCGGGATACTGCCGTCCGGGTTGAAGTGCAGAATTGCCGCGCGGCGCGGGTCGCTTTCGACACAGATGTTGCACGAGGAACCGGCGCTGACGTACATCTTGCCGTCCGCGCCGAAAATGATCGTCCGGCTGGTATGCCCAACCGGTGCGGGGATGTTATCGGTCACCAGCTGCGGCGGGCTGAAATTCCCGCTGGAATCGGGACCAGCCAGGCGCTGTACCCGGCTGCCCTCGGCAACGTACAGCCCGCCCTGGTAGAACGCCAGCCCATGCGGCAGCGACAAGCCGCTGGCGATGATCTCCACACCATCCGAAAGTCCGTTATTATCACGGTCGGGCAGGCGCACGATCTGCCCGCTGTTGGTCAGCGTCAGGTACAGGTGACCATCGGGACCGATCGCCATAAACCGCGGACGGCTGGCAAGTCCGGCGGCGTAGATGCGGATGTGAAAACCAGGCGGAAGGCTGATCCGGCGGCTTGCCTCGTCCGCCGGGGGCAGGGACAGGGACGCGGTTTTCGAAACCAGCGGCAGGTAGAGCGTCGCGCCGCCATCGCCACGGACAGGCTGGAACCTGCCGCCCGCCAGCACGGATGCCAGGATAACCAAAAGGATCGTTTTTGTTACTTTTGTCATTCTCCTAATTGTAGAAGATCGCCCGTGGGTTGGCAAGCCCTGCTTTTTCGCCGTAATTCTCTCGCTGGCAAAAACGCGGGTGTATAATCAGCATGGTTCTGCACACCCCCTTGCAAAACTTACGGGATGGTTCGCGCGAACCGTCACCCCCAATTTTTTCCAGGAGTCCCAGGTCATGATCGAGATCCGCACCCCCAAGACCCGCGATGAATTTAAAGCCTACTATGACGTGCGCTACCGGGTATTGCGCGAACCGTGGGGACAGCCGCGCGGCACTGAAAAGGACGATTACGAACCGATCAGCCAGCACTTCATGGCGGTGGATACCGGCAGCGGTGAGATCATTGGGGTGGTCAAGTTATTCGAAAAGGAACCCGGCGTGGGTTGGTTTTCGCACCTGGCTGTCATTGGTAAACGCCAGCGGCAGGGGGTGGGCAGGCAGCTGCTGCAGGCGGTCGAACAGGCTGCCCGCGAACGCGGTTTTAAGGTGCTGGGCTGCCAGTCTCGCTTGAATACAACCGCTTATTTCGAAAACGCCGGCTACCACATCGCCGGGCTGCCAACCCAGTACTTTGGCACCACCCAGGTAGTGTGGATGGAAAAGAACCTGGGCTAGAGCAGCTCAGGTCAACCCCCTGCAGGAGAATGATCTCCCACCTGTGCCAATACAGCACGGCGTTTCGGCGCAGGCGTCGTTTCCTGCCCCATATCGGCAGGCAGGGCTCACCATGACGTTAACACCCCTGCCACGGGGTGCCGGTTGAAACGTTGTATAATCTTAAGCGAGGAGAAATTCAACCCCGCTCAAGCGGGGCATCAGCCCGAGTAAAAGAGGAGGGATTGCCCAATGAGCATTCGTCTCTCGGTACTCATCCTGTTGTTCGCCCTGCTGGGCAGCGGATGTAACGCGCTCGTCCCACCCAGCCCAACACCAACGCCAACCCTTACCCCCAGCCCGCTGCCGCCCACCGCCACCCTGACCCCCTCGCCGACTCCGCCGCCCACCGCCACTCCCACCCCCACCGTAACCCCCTTTGCCCCCTTCGATGCGCGCACCAGCGTGGATTACGTCAACATTCGTTCCAACCCCGGCTACCTGTTTGCCATTCAAGCCAGTGTGCGGCGCGGCACATTGATGCGTGTCCAGGGTAAATCGCCCGGCGGTGAGTGGATCCGTGTGGAAGCCCCCAACGGTTTGCAAGGCTGGGTGTTTGCCCAGCTGCTCGATTCGGAGGTGAATCTGCAAGCCGTACCGGTGCTGAATGTCGAAGAAGCCATTACGGTGATGGGACGCGTGGTTGACCGCACCGGCAAACCGATCAGCGGCATCCAATTTGCGATCACCCAGGGCGAACCGCCCAACCAGCTGCGCACCGAAGCCATGACCGACGCCGATGGCGTATTCTACGCCTTCATGCCGCGCAGTGTGCGCGGTGACTGGGTGGTCGAATACACCGCGGTGGCATGCACCAGCAACACAATGGACGAAAAATGCAACTGCCTGGGAGGGGTGTGCGGCGCGCCCGATCCACCCAAGGTGACCATCAACCTGCCCGATTTTCCTGCTCTGGTTTTCGAGTGGCGCTAGACGACCGTTTTCCGGCGGCTGACTTCGACGAGTGGGCAGAAAGCTACGACACCTCGGTTGAATCCGCGGCGGGCTTTCCCTTCGATGGCTATCCGCGTGTGCTGGATGCGGTCATCCGGGCTGCCCGCCCAAACCCCGGCGTAACAGTGCTCGACCTGGGCTGCGGCACCGGCAACCTGACAGCCCGCTTTGCTGCAGCAGGCTGCCAGGTTTGGGCGGGCGATTTCTCGCCCGCCATGCTGGCAATAGCGCGCGCCAAACTGCCCGGGGTAAACTTCTTTCTGCACGACCTGCGCCAGCCGCTGCCGGAGCATTTGCCGACGCGATTTGATCGCATCGTGTCCGCCTACGTCTTTCACCACTTCACTCTGCCCGAAAAAGTAGCCCTGCTTCACGGGTTGAGCCGCCGCCTTGAGCCCGGCGGCTGGCTGGTGATTGCCGACATCGCTTTTCAAGACACTGCCGCGCGCGACCACGTGCGCACCGCGGCAGGCGCGGAGTGGGAAGAGGAGGAATACTGGATCGCCAGCCACGACCTGCCTGCGCTGCGCCGCGCCGGATTGAGCGCGACATTCACGGCGGTCTCGTCGTGTGCCGGAGTGTTCGTCATCCACCCGCCAGGCGCACCCTGAGCCTGCCGCACGTTCGCAGGCTGCTGATTACGCCAGCGGGATGTTCTTGAATGCCTCCACCTGGCTGCGGATGGCGCGCTCGGTCGGCAGCCGCTCGATACTCGATGCGCCAAAGAACCCGGCAATGCCCGGCATGCGCGCCAGCGCCTTACCGACCTGGTCGGGCTCGTCGAACGGTCCGCCGTGGCAGATCACCAGGATGTCCTTGCGCACCTGCCGCCCGGCTTCGGCAATTTCCATCACCTTGTCAATGGCTTCGTCCAGAGTCATTGCCACCCCGGCGCCGATGCTGCCGGAAGTGGTCAGCCCGACGTGTGCCACCAGCTGGTCGGCGCCGGCTTGCGCCATTGCCCGTGCCTGGTCAACATCGAACACATAAGGTGATGTGAAGAAGTCCATTTCGCGCGCCAGGCGTACCGTCTCGATTTCCTTATCATAGCCCATGCCGGTCGCTTCCAGGTTGGCGCGGAAATTGCCATCGATCAGCCCCACGGTGGGAAAGTTCTGAATGCCCGAAAAACCGATCTCGCGCAGCTGCTTGAGGAAAACCGGCATCAGCCGGAAGGGATCCGTGCCGCACACCCCCGCCAGCACGGGCGTATGGCGCACCACCGGCAGCACCTCGCTTGCCATCTCGACCACGATGCCGTTGGCGTCGCCGTAGGGCAGCAGTCCTGCCAGCGAGCCGCGCCCCGCCATGCGGTAGCGCCCGGAGTTGTAAATGATGATGATGTCCGCTCCGCCCGCTTCAGCGAACTTGGCGGATATGCCAGTACCCGCCCCACAGCCGACAATCGGCTTACCCGCCGCCACCTGGGCACGCAGGCGGCTGAGAATTTCCTCGCGTGTGAATGCCATGCCTGACCTCCAATTATTTCTTTAACATATCCAGCAGCATGCGGGCTGCCGCGCCCGAAAATTCCGGGTCGTTGATATTCGCGTCGATCTCGATGTAGGGAATGCCCGGCTTGAGATGCTGGCGAATTGTCTCGAAGCATGCCCGGTCGGCTTGCTCATCCCAAAATTCGCCGCCCGGACTGTCCAGCATCGAAACACCCTTAAGCGGTATAAGCACCGCCACCGCTCCGCGCGACTGATTGGCTGCCTCGGCAATCATCGCGCCGATTTTGATATTTTCCTCCACGTTGGTGCGCAGCAGGGTCACGTTGGGGTTCCACTGGTAGAGTTTGCGCCCGCGGTACTTTTCCGGCACGGTTTCCAGCGCCCAAAAGTTAGCCATATCCACACACCCGGGCACCAAAACCGTTGGAATACCTGCACGGGCGGCTGCCAGGCAGCGCTCCGCTCCGGCGTTGAGCACCCCGCCGCACACCTCGTCCGCCAGCTCGGTGGTGGTGATGTCCAGCGCGGCAGCAATGTAGCCGTCGCTGATCAGGCTTTCCATCGTCCGCCCGCCCACCCCGGTGGCGTGGAAAACCAACACCTCGTAACCGGCTTCTTCGAGGATGCCACGGGCATGGTCAACCGCCTGGGTGGTGTTGCCAAACATCGAAGCCACAATCAGCGGCTTGTCCGCTTTGGCGGGCGGGGCTTCCATCTTCACCATGCCGCTGATCGCCCCGGCGGCATTGGTGTAAATAGCGCGGCTGATGCTGTTGATCCCGGCAACGTCGACAATCGAGGGCATGAAGGTGATGTCCTTGCTGCCGGCATAAGCGGAAACATCCCCGCCGCCGACGGTCGAAACCATCACTTTGGGCACGCCAACCGGCAGGGAACGCATGGCGCTGGTGGCAATCGAGGTGCCGCCCGAACCGCCCATGCCGAGGATGCCATCCAGCCGTCCCTCGTCGTACAGGCGGCGCACCACCTGCGCCAGCCCGGCAGCCATTACCCGCATGGCTTCATCCTTGTGTTTGCCATCTGCCAGCGCGGCAAGATCGCCGCCCCCGGCAGCAGCCACCTGGCTGCGCGGAACGTCCGGCACAAAAGCCGGCTCGCCCATCACGCCAAAATCGACCACCAGGGTATTCAACCCTTGCGCGGCGATCAGATCGCGCACAAAGGCAAATTCCTTGCCCTTGGTGTCCAGCGCGCCGACAACGACCACAGTCTTCGGCATATTGACCTCCTGATTAAGTTGTTTTACATACGGGGATGCGTGTAAGCGGGATAATCCGGTACTATTGTAGATCAGCGGACGGCAAAAGGCAACCGCCTTGCGCCCAAAAGCCGCGCAGCCAGGCTCTTTTAGGATACAATCAGGGCATGGCATGGCATCTGTGGGGACACGATTGGGCGGCTCGCCTGTTGCAGCAGCACATCCGCAGCGGCGAAGTCCGCCATGCTTACCTGTTCAGCGGCGCGGCGGGGGTGGGAAGGCGCACGCTGGCGCTGCGTTTCGCGCAGGCGCTCAATTGCGCCCAGCCGCCGCAGCCGGGCGAGCCGTGCGGTGACTGCCGCATTTGTCGGCAAACCGAGCGCATGGAACAGCCCGATTTAGCCGTGGTGCGCAGCGAGGACAGCGGCAGTATCAAGGTCGAGCAGGTGCGCGAATTACAGCGCAGCCTGGTGCTTGCTCCCTACGAAGCGCGCTACCGGGTGGTTCTGCTGCTCAACTTCGAACAAGCCACCGCCTCGGCGCAGAACGCGCTGCTCAAGACATTGGAAGAAGCCCCCGAAAAAGTCATCCTGCTGATGACGGCTGCCTCGCCCGAAGATATGCTGCCCACCATCGTCTCACGCTGCGAGGTGTTGCGCCTACGCCCGTTGCCGGTTGACACGCTGGCAGCGCTGCTGCAAAGCCAACGCGGGCTGCCTGCCGGGCAGGCGCAACTGCTGGCGCACCTGGCGGGCGGCAAGCCGGGCGCCGCGCTGCACCTTCTGGATGATCCCCACGCGCTCGACCAGCGCCGCACGGGGCTGGAAAGCCTGTTCAATGCACTGCAAGGCGACCGTTACCAGCGTTTCCGGCTTGCCGAGGCGCTGGCGGGCAAGGATAAAGAAAGCGTGCGCACCGCACTGCGCCTGTGGAGCAGCGCCTGGCGGGATGTGCTTCTGCTGTGCGGCGGAGCAGACACTGCCATTACCCACATGGATTGGCGTCAGCCGCTGGAAGCGCTCGCCGCGCAAGTCGATTTTGCCCGCGCGCACGCCTGCCTGCAGGCAATGGAGCAGGCGCAAGCCGGACTGGATGCCAACCTCAACCTGCGCCTGATGCTGGAAGTGCTGCTGCTCGACCTGCCCTACCTGAGCGGGCTTAGCCAGCCGGCAGCCTGAGGCTGCGCCACCGGCAGGTGAACCACCCGCGCATGGATCAATCCGCCTCGTTGGTGGGTAGGGTGATGCTGTGCCGCTTGAGACGGCTGCGGTACTCGCTGGGAAAATCCTGTTCCAGGCGGGCGATGTGATTGCGCAACTGCGATTTAAGGAAATTTTCCGATTCGATCAGGCGGCGGGTGGAAAAGTTGAGGATGAGGAACTCGAAGACCGCGTTGGTCTCCGAATTTTCCAGTTCGACTGCCATCTGGTAGGCATCGTCCAGGTTGCGAATCTTCTTCAACGTTTTTTCAGAAGCCAGCTCGAAGCAGCGGTGCACATCGCGCAACAGGTCCGCGCGGGCTGGCTGCGCCAGTTCCTCGGCGCTGAGCGTGTCACGCGTCTCGCGCAGGATGGCGGCGTGGGCATTTTCCTCCAGCGCGTAGTTGAGCCAGAAAGCGGCAATGGGCGGGTAATTCTGGAACAGTTCACCCAACTGGCAATAGAATTTCTCGGCGCTTTCTTCCATGCGGATCGCGTATTCGAATAATTTTCCAACCGTCTCGATTTGCATATCGGCACCCCCTACGTGGTATAAATTAATCCTATCCAAGAAACGTGCCATGTCAAGGCCTTTTTGACATGGTGTACAAAGATGAGTGTGCCTGCCGCCCATTAGCGGCTTCGGCACGCCTACCAGACGCCTGCGCGCACAGCAGGTATGCTGTGCGCGCAGCACTGCTCTCCGGTTTATTCGATGGATACTACAAGCGGTTGACGAAGCGCTCGATGCGCCGCAGGGCTTCCTCGATTTTCTCGTAAGCTGTGGCGTAGGAAATGCGGCAGAACCCCTCGCCTCCGGCGCCGAACGAATTGCCCGGCACAATGGCAACTTTCTCCTCCTGCAGCAGGCGGGTGGCAAAAGTCTCGTCATCCAACCCGGTGGCGCTGACCTGCGGGAAGGCATAGAAGGCACCCTTGGGCTCAAAGGTCGGCAGCCCAATGCGGTTGAGTTCCGCCACTACCAGTCGGCGGCGGCGGTCGTATTCCTCTACCATGGTCATCACCGCCTCGTCGCGGTCCTCGATGGCGACCACTGCCGCATCCTGCGAGATGGTCGGCGCCGACATGACCGTATACTGGTGCACCCGCAGCAACCCCTTAAGGATCTCCGCCGGGGCGCAGGCATAGCCAATGCGCCAGCCGGTCATGGCGTAATCCTTGGAAAAGCCGCCCAGCAGCACCGTGCGGCGGTGCATGTCCGGCAGGGTGGGGAAACACACGTGTTGGTGCCCACCGTATACCAGCCGGTCGTAAATTTCATCCGAAATGACGATCAGGTCGTACTTCTCGGCAATGCGCGCAATTTCCAGCAGCCGCTCGCGGGTGGCAACCGCGCCGGTCGGGTTGTTGGGAAAACCAAGCAGGATGGCTTTGGTGCGGTGGGTCACGGCGGCTTCGATGCGTGCCGGATCGACGTTGAAGTTGTCCTCCATCCGGCAGGGGATCTCCACCGGCACACCGCCCGCCAGGTGCACCTCCGCCTGGTAGGAGACAAAACACGGCGTGGGAATGATCACCTCGTCACCTGCATCGAGCAGCGCGGTGGCGGTCAGGTACAATGCTTCCGAGCCGCCAACGGTGATGACCACTTCGGTGGCGGGATCGTAACGCACTCCATACAGACGCTCCAGGTTGGCGCTCAACGCGCGGCGCAGTTCGATTATGCCAGCGTTCGAGGTGTAATGGGTACGTCCCTGTTGCAGCGAGCGGATGCCCGCTTCCACCACCGGGCGCGGGGTATCGAAATCCGGCTCGCCAATCCCCAGCGAGATGACATCCTGCATCGTTGCCGCAATATCAAAGAAACGGCGGATGCCGGAAGGTTTAAGGCAGGAGACCCGCTGAGAAATATAGGTTTCGCGCATTTTGACTCCTTGAGTTGGGTTAAGCATGGGGTTTGTTTGCTTCCTGTTCAGCAAAAGTGTGCAGATTATACGGCGTTGATACGCCATTCATCGTACAGTTCACCATAAAACAGCTCGAACACCCGCCCGTCGCGAATGCGCACGCGAAAGCGCTTGCCGCCGGGGATGCGCCATTCGGCTTCGATCTGTTCGATCTCCAGGCGCTGCCCTTCCCAGCGCAGTGCGGTCGGGCGCTCGGCGTACTCGTAACCTGAGTGACATTCGACCGGATCGCTCATTCCTTCAGCCATGTGTTGTCCCCCAGGTTGAGCTGGCGGGGCTTTCCCTCGGCAAGCACCTGACGCCCAATGAGCGAATCGCTCACTACCAGCCCGCGCAGCTGGCTGTCGGCATCCACCACGCTGTTGCGGATGACCACATCCTCCAGGCGGCAGCCCGCACCAATCGACACATGCGGACCAATCACCGCGCGCTGCACCTGCGCCGCCGGGTCAATGTACACCGGCGGAATGACCGCCACGCCCGCACGCTGCGCCGCCTCCGCCGAGTTATCTTTGCCATGTTCGAGCAGATGGCGGTTGGTCTCCAACACCGCATCGGGGATACCGGCGTCCAGCCAAACATCCACCCGGCGGGTACGCATGCGCGCCCCGCGCTCCAGCAAAATGTTAACCGCATCGGCGAGAAAATATTCGTTTTTGAGGGTCAAATTACGCTGGAACTGCTCCTCAATAGCGGACATCAGCTCCTCGGCGCTTTTGAAGTAGTAGAAGCCCACCACCACCAGGTTATTGGTCATGTCCTGCGGTTTTTCCACCAGTTGGGTGACCCAGCCTTCGGCGTTGACCACCGCCACCCCAAAGCGGCGCGGGTCTTCCACCGGGCGCACCCAGGCAAGCCCATCCTCCGCCACCTGATCAAGGTTGGACAGGTCGGTCTCGATCAGCGTGTCCGAAAACGCCATCAACAGTGCGCCGTGCATATGCTCGCGCGCCAGGTAGAGCGCATCGGACTGACCGCGCATCACCTCCTGTATGATGTAATGGACGGTCTTTTCGGGGTGGTGCTGGCGCATGTGCGCTTCGACCTGCTCGCGCTGGTTGGGACCGATAATAAAAATGTATTCGACTTCCAGCGTTTTCGGCAGGCTGTTGAATTGTTCGAGGACGTAATCCAGCACCGTCCTGCCCGCCAGGGCAATCAGTGGTTTGGGTTTGCTCCAGGTGTGTGGGCGCATCCGGCTGCCCAGCCCTGCCATCGGCACCGCAATTTTAAGGGTGTCTCCCAAGGCTTCCTCCTGTGGTCGGCTGGTTTGAGTCTTATTGTATCACCGCCACAAGAGCGGGGCTATGGAGAGTCTTCCCGCCTTACGGCGACATTTGACGGTTTTTTTTCAGCAGCAGCACTAAAAACCACCCACACCATGAAGCCCTGCGGGTGCAGGCGGTGGTGAACCTGCCAAACCACAAGGTACTACAAGGTATGGCAGACCGGTCTGCCGCACGGTTCGACACGCTCGCCATGCGACCGCTAAGTGAACAAGCTCAGGGCACGACAGGTTCAGGGCAGGTGCCAGCCTAAAAACTAGACTTCGCAACCCCGCCTGGTTCTGGCGGGACAATCACATTGGGTAATTTACGCCAGTACCCTAGTCCAGCACGCGTTCCGCCATCAATTGCGCCACCGAGTGCAGCGCCGGTGCATCGAAGGCAAAGCGCGCGCCAGCCGCCTGGAACAACTGCGGCAGCGCGACCGAGCCACCCAGCGCCAGCGCGCGGCGGTAGGCAGCCACCGCCTGCTGCTGGTCTGCCAGCGCATTGCGCCAGATCTGCGCAGCGCCAAGCTGCGCCAAACCGTACTCGACGTAATAGAACGGCAGCTGGAAGATGTGCAGTTTACGCTGCCAGCCAGTGCGGCGCACGTCTTCCAATCCGCTCCAGTCTACGCCAACCATGAAACGCATCCACAGTTCGTCCCATGCCTGGTCACAGGCAGATGGCTCGACAGCCTGCTGCGGATGGGTATACGCCCAGTGCTGAAAGCCATCCACCACCGCCATGTAGGGCCAAAAGAGCAGGCTGCGTTCGACGTGCTCGTTGAACGCGCGGCGGGCATCCTCAGCGGAGTAGTACCCGCCGTTTTCGCGGCTGAGGTACGGTCCAGCGAGAAACTCCATTCCCATCGAAGCGACTTCGGCAAACTCCATTGGGACATTGGTCAGCTGGCTGAGCGGCAGGGCAGCCGATTCAAAAACGTGGAAGGAATGCCCGCCTTCGTGCAGCAGGGTTTGAACATCGTCGTGCAGTCCAACCGCGTTCATGAAGATGAACGGTCGGCGGCTGATGGGAAAACTGGTGCAATAACCGCCAGGCGCCTTGTTCTTGCGGTTTTCCAGATCGAGCAGGTGCTCGTTGACCATGGTTTTGAAGTAATCGCCCAAAACAGGATCAACCGAACGGAAGACCGTGGTGGTCTTTTCATTTAGATCATCGATGCTCTGGTAGGGGCGCAGCGGCGGCAGTCCAAGCGGGTCAACGTCCAGGTCCCACGGGCGCAGCACATCCAGCCCTAGCTGCTTGCGGCGACGTTCGTAAACCTGTTTTGCCAGCGGGACAATGACCCGCTCGATCGCGTCTCGAAAGGTCTGGCAGTCCTGCGGAGTGTAGTCGTGGCGGTGTAACTGCACCCAGCGGTAGGCGCGGAAGTCGCTCTTGCCGGCGTTGGCAGAGATCTGCTGGCGCAGCGTGAAGAAACGCACCCACAGATCGTTAAAGGCTTCGCGGTCCGCCAGCTGACGTTCGGCGGCGAGCCACCAGGCTTGTTCACGGCGGGCGCGATCGCTATCCTGGTAAACCGGTCGCAGCATGGTCAGGGTGACTTCCTTTCCGTCCCATTCCACCGTCTGCTTGCCAGCGATCTGGTCGTATTCCAGGCTCAGTTTTTGCTCCTCCGCCAGCAGGGGCAGGTTCTCATCGCGGAATAAATCGGCATCGTCGCGGTAATCGCGCAGCGGGATTTCGAATCCTTCCGGCTGCAAGCCGCTTTCCAGCAGGCGGGCTTTGATTTTTTGATCGGCTGCCATAGCCTGCGGATAGATTTCGTCCAGCGCAGCGCGAAAGCGGGCTTCGGCAACCTGGTCGGCGGTGTTGACCGTCACGGCAACATTCAGTCGGCTGAACAGTTCCTGCAGCGCATCGCCCAGGTCGGACCAGTCTTTCAGCCACTCGCCGACCGTGGCAGAGTCGAACGGGCGCTCGATCAAATCGCGCGCGTAGGGTTCGAAACGCTCCCACTTCCAGTCCAGAAAATCAGCCGGGGGATTTTTCAACTCGCTAAACATGGGGCTCTCCTTTGGATATATGTAAACAGTGGGCATTTGCCGCTTATTGTACCGCGTTTGCCCCATCACGAATCGTTGCGCCGCCTTCTCCGCCTTGCTACAATACTAACATGATCGCCGCGTCGCACCGCCTGCGGTTTCCGCTTGCTGCTGCTGGTTTCCTCAGCCTGTACGCCGCCTGGCTGCTGTGGGGTTCGACCGACCCATGGGAACGCTACTGGATTGGTAACCTGGCAGTTCTGCTGACCGGCACCAGCGCTGCCTGGTTGGCGGGCTGGCTGAGCGTCACTGCTGCGCCCGAACAGCGCCCCGCCTTGCGCGGCGTGTTTGGCGGGCTAGCGTTGTGGGCGCTCAACGACCTGCTGCGCATGATTCTGCTGGCATTCGACTCCGCCGCTTTGCTGCGCCCCAACCTGAGCGACCTGCTCTACCTGCCCGGCATGCTGCTGCTCGGCTGGGGGCTGATTCGCTTGCCGCACCGCTCTTCGGCGGGCGGCAGCCGCCTGCGCCGCTGGCTGGACATGCTCCTCACCAGCCTGGCAGCACTGGTACTGATCTACCTGCTGGTGCTCCAGCCGCGCCTGGCAGAAGCACCCGCCGGGGGAAACCCCTTCGGCATTCTCTATCCGCTGGCAGACATGACACTCCTGCTGCTACTGGCAAATCTGTTCCTGCTGGGCGACACCAACCGCCCGCTGGCAGGCTTTGGTTGGCTGGCGGCGGCGTTGATCGTCCTAACCCTGACCGATCTGCTCTATGCCACCACGCTGCGCCAGGGCAGTTACCAGATTGGGTCGGCAGCAGACCTGGGTTGGGCGGTTGGTGATACGCTCGTCCTGGCTGCCCTGCTGGCGCCGCCCTTTTCACCCGCCGGGCGGACGACACCCGCCTGGCATTTACCCCGCCCGGCGCGGCGCATCGTGCACGGCGGGCTGGCGCGCTTTCAAAGCCTGTTGCCGGTACTGGCAGTGCTGGTGTTGGGCTGGTTTACGCTGCTCGACTGGCAGCTGCGTGGCATCTTCAACCAGCCAGTGCTGGCATTGACCGTGCTGCTCGCGCTGGGGCTGATTGCCCGCCAGGGGCTGGTGACCGGCGAGGTGGAGTACGAGCAGTACGCCAGCCTGGTCAACAGCGTGGCAGAACCCGCCTTCGTTTGCGATGAACGCGGGCGGATCAACCTGGCAAACCCGGCGCTTTCGGCTGCCAGCGGCTACAGCCAGGCAGAGCTGCTCAACCGTCCGCTGGACGACCTGCTCGACCAGCCGCCCGAAGGCAGCCGCTGGCTGGAGCTTGCCCGCAGCGGCGGGATGGAAAGCCCCGCAAGCGTGCGGGGAAGCCCCGCAGACTTGCGGGGTAGCCCCGCAGGCTGGTCGGGCGAAACGGCGCTGCGCCGCCGCGATGGCAGCCTGCTGCCGGTGTTCCTCTCGCTGCGCCCGGTTGTCTCCACCACCCGCCGCCGGTTGACCGTGGCAGGCACCGCCCACGACCTGAGCTTGCAAAAGCGCCAGCAGGCTGCGCTGCAAGCCGCCTACGAACGCATTGCCGCTGACCGCGCCGAATTGGAACGGCTCAACCGTGAGCTGGAACAGCGCGTGATCGAAAAAACCGCCGACCTGAGCGAAGCCTACCAGCGCCTGGAAGCCCAGAACCGTCTGCTGCTCGAACTCGACCGGCTCAAGTCGGATTTTGTCTCCCTCGTCTCCCACGAACTGCGCGCCCCGCTGACCAACATCAAGAGCGGCATCGAACTGCTCATGTACGGCACGCGCCCGCTCTCTGGGCGCAGCAACCAGATCCTTTACCTGGTGCAGGCGGAGATCGAGCGCCTGACCCGCTTCGTCGAGACGATTCTGGATATCTCCGCGCTGGATGCAGGAAAACTACCGCTTTACCCCGCCCCGCTGCCGCTCAGCCGCGTGCAGACCAGCCTGCAAAACCAGATTGCCCACCTGAACGGCGTTGATCGGGTGCGCTGGGACATTCCACCCGATCTGCCAGCAGCGTTGGTCGATGAGCAGGCGCTCAACAGCATTCTGTTTCACCTGCTGGATAACGCCTTCAAGTACGCCCCGGAGGGGAAAATCGAGATTGCCGCCGGTCTGGAGGGTCAGCGCGTGTGGCTACGGGTGCGCGATCACGGCGCCGGGCTGCCGCCCGAAGCCCTGCCACACCTGTTCGAGCAATTCTACCGCCACGACAGCGAGGACAACCGCGCGGTGTACGGGCATGGGTTGGGGTTGTACATTGTCCGGCGGCTGTTGAATGCCATGCACGGTGAGATCCGCGCCGAAAATCATCCGCAAGGCGGGGCGCAGTTCACCTGCTGGCTGCCGCTGGCGGAGATGAATGAAAGCGAGCCATCCCGCGCGCCCGCCCCGGGCTGGCGGGAATCATCTGCGGGGGAAACCGACAGGCAGGAGGATGACGCGCCATGACCAAAATTCTGGTGGTTGATGATGATCCCACGCTGCTGCGTTTTTTGCAGGACTTTCTACGCCAGGAAAAGTACAGCGTGGTCGCCGCGGCGAACGGCAACGAAGCACTGCGCCAGGCATACCGTGAGCATCCCGACCTGGTGGTGCTGGACGTGATGATGCCCGGCATGGACGGCTGGGAGGTGGCTGCCCGGCTGCGCGAACTGTCCAACGTGCCAATCATCCTGCTGACCGCCAAAAGCGCCGAGGCGGACAAACTGCGCGGTTTTGGGCTGGGGGTGGACGATTACATCACCAAGCCGTTCAGTTTTGCCGAACTGACGGCGCGCATCCAGGCGGTGCTTCACCGCGCGCGTCAGACCGGCACGGCGGAGCGTAACCTGCTCCAGTTGGGCGACCTGGAGGTGGATCTCGACCGGCGCGAGGTGCGCCGCGCGGGCGAGCCGGTTGCCCTGACCCCGACCGAATTCCGCCTGATGGAAGTGCTGGCGCGCAACGCCGGTAAAGCGGTAGCAGAGACCGATCTGGTGCGTGAGGTGTGGGGCGCCTACCGCCAGGAGAACACCACCACCGTGCGCCGCTACATTTTCCTGCTGCGCAAGAAGATCGAACCGCAGCCGGACGAGCCGCGCTATATTCTCACCGTGCGCGGCTACGGCTACCGTCTGGAAGGGGGCTAGCCCGCCCACATCCTGATCCCGCCGAAGGAAAACGTATCCATGCCGTCGGTGCACCTCGGCAAACTCTGTGAACCGGCAAGGGCTCGGCAAACCCAGCCGCTGGAACACGCTGCGCGCCTTGCTTGGGCTGCGCTGGTGGCAGGCTGAGCCGTCCTGTCTGCAGTATAATCTAGCCGGATGAGTTCCAACCCGCCCGCCTTTGTTGACCT
Source organism: Bellilinea sp. (assembly GCA_034411135.1). GTDB lineage: Bacteria > Chloroflexota > Anaerolineae > Anaerolineales > Anaerolineaceae > Bellilinea. The sequence continues at coordinate 95,550 of DAOUMN010000003.1, read as the reverse complement.
GCGCGCCGTACAGCCCGCCGACCTGGCGCTGTTTTTCGAGCACCAGCGTGACCCGCTTGCCTGCCAGATGGCCGGTTTCCCCGCCCGCGAGCGGGATGCATTCTTCGCCCACTGGACGAACATCCTGGCAAACCCGCAGGTGACTGCCCGCGCCATCCTCGCCGATGGGGACGTGGCGGGCAACATCGTCTGCTGGCGGCAGGGCAACCGGCGGCTGGTGGGGTACTGGATCGACCGCCGCCAGTGGGGCAGAGGTATTGCCAGCCGCGCGCTGGCGGCTTTCGCTGCGCTGCTCGGCACGCGCCCGCTGTTCGCCTACGTCGCTCCCCATAACCTGGCTTCGCAGCGCGTGCTGGAAAAATGCGCCTTTGTGCCGCTCGGCGAGGAAGGCGGCGAGAAGGTCTACATCCTGCCGGATACCCACGGCAGCAGCGCACGGGTGGAGATTGTGCCCTACCGTCCGGAATGGGCAGCCGAATTCCGCCAGATTGCCGCCGCACTGCGCCGCGGACTGGGCGGTCTGGCGCTGCGCATCGACCACATTGGCTCCACCTCCGTGCCTGGGCTGCCTGCCAAGGACATCATCGACCTGCAAATCAGCGTTGCCGCGCTGGACGAGCCGCTCGACGCCGCGCTGGGCGCGCTTGGCTACATCCGCCGCGCCGATATTTCTCACGACCACCTGCCGCCCGGTACCGCTGCCTCGGCGCAGGACTGGCAAAAGTGGTATTTCCGCGAGCCGCCCGGTCAGCGCCGTACCCACACCCACGTGCGCGTGCTGGGGCGCGCCAACCAGCGCTACCCGCTGCTGTTCCGCGATTACCTGCGCGCACACCCTGCTACTGCCGCAGCGTATGCCGAACTCAAGCGGCGGCTTGCCGATCACCTGGCGGATGCCGAAACCTACCCGGAAGTCAAAGACCCGGCGGTGGATTTAATTTACCTGGCAGCGGAGGAATGGGCAGCCGCCACCGGCTGGCAGCCACCGCCTTCGGACGCCTGACAGATTAGATATTGAAGCGGATGTTGATTACATCGCCATCTTTGACGATGTATTCCTTGCCTTCCAGGCGTAGTTTGCCTTTGGCGCGCGCCTCGCTCAACCCGCCCAGGCTGGTCAGGTCTTCGTAGGTGACCACCTCGGCGCGGATGAAGCCTTTTTGCAGGTCGGTGTGAATCTCTCCGGCAGCTTCGGGAGCAGTCGCGCCGCGCCGCACCGTCCAGGCGCGCACCTCGTCCGGTCCGACGGTGAAGAAGGACTGCAAACCGAGCAGGTCGTAAGAAAGGCGGATCATGCGGTTGAGGCTGGGTTCGCTGATGCCGTACTCCGCCATGAACAGAGCGGCATCTTCAGGCGGCAGCTGGGCAATGTCCATCTCCAGTTTGCCCTGCAGCGCCACCACCTGGCTGCGGCGGTGCGCATAGGTCAATTCCGGCGCAGGCTGCCCCTCGGACAGGTTGAGCACGATCAGCAACGGTTTGCGGCTGAGGAATCCAAAGCCGGAGAGGGCTTTTTCCTCGTCGGCGTCAATATCCACATCACGCAGCGGAGTCTCCTCCGCCAGGGCGCGCTGCAGGCGCTCGAACAGGGCAATATCGCGCTCAATGGTCGCGCGGTCGCGCCCGCCGCCTTTCTTGCGTTCCTCTGCCAGGCGTTCCAGTTTGCGCTCCACCGCAATCAGGTCGTTGAGCACAAACTCGGCGTCCATTGCCGCCAGGTCACGGGCAGGATCGACATTGCCGTGCGGGTGAGGGATGTTGTCATCGGCGAACACGCGCACCACGTGGATGAAGCCGTCCATCTGGGTCAACTGGTTGAGCAGTGTGCCCGAAATGCCGCTCTTACCCGCCGAGCCATCCAGCCCGGCGATATCGGCATAGGTTACCTTGGCGTAGATTGTCTTTTTGGGGTTGAACATTTTGGAAAGCACATCCACCCGCGGGTCGGGCACATCCACCACCGCGGTGTGTACTTCGATCCTGCCGGTGGCGCTGCCGGTCGGCTGGCTGCCGCGGGTGAGGGCGTTGAACAGGGTGGTCTTCCCGGATTGGGGTAAACCGATGATTCCCAGGCGCATAAGCGAATTTGAAACCTTGACCCTTCCGAAGAATTTTGATATATTCGAACTTACGAGCACGCCGAAGTGGCGGAACAGGCAGACGCGCACGACTCAAAATCGTGTACCCTCCGGGTATGTGGGTTCGATTCCCACCTTCGGCACTGAGATTATAACACGCGCTGCGTGTGCTCAGGCATGCGCACCGCCCGGAAGCCCAATGAACCTACCCCCCAGTCAGCCCACTCTCACCGACCTGATTGCATGGGCGCACGAGGCGGGGCAGCTGTTGCGTGCCGGTTTCGGCAATCATGGCAGCCTGCGCTACAAGGACGCCACCGATCTGGTCACCGATGTAGATCAGCGCTCGGAAGCACTGCTGGTCGAGCGCATCCGCCGCACCTTTCCCGATCACGCCATCATCGCTGAAGAGAGCGGGCGGCACAGCGGACAGGACGGTCGCTGCTGGTACATTGACCCGCTCGACGGGACAATCAACTTCGCCCACGGGTTGGCGTTGTTTTGCGTCTCGCTGGCGTACGCCGAGCAGGGCGTACCGCAGCTAGGGGTAGTGTACGATCCGATCCACGAGGAGACCTTCAGCGCCGAACGTGGGGCGGGGGCGTTTCTCAACGGAAAGCCGCTGCGCCCAGGCAATGCCAATTCGCTGCGCGAGTGCCTGCTTGTGACCGGGTTGCCGCATCAAGACGACTCCGCCGACGACGCGGCGGCGTTCGATTTGTTCCGCGACCTGACTCTGCAAACCCAAGGGGTACGCCGGTTGGGTTCCGCCGCGCTCGATTTGTGCTACACCGCCTGCGGGCGGCTGGATGGCTACTGGGAGCTGGCGGTCAACACCTACGACATCGCCGCCGGTGCGCTGATCGCCCGCGAAGCGGGTTGCCGGGTCAGCAAGGCAGATGGCAACGAGGATGTTCTTACCCCGCCGGTCAGTGTCCTGGCAGCCAACCCGCGCGTGTACGCGCTGCTGCGCCAGGCGCTGCAAGCACGCGGCATCGCGGCATAAAACCACCGGCGGCTCTTTTTCCCAATTCCGGGCATATGATTCAACACGTTCTTTGCCAGGCTCAGCGCGCAGGCTTGGTGTGCCGGCGGGGAAAGGGTGGGAATATCATTTCCCTGCGCTCAACTTGTGATATAATCTCCCTAGGTACTCTATAAAAGGAAACGCAATGATCGACAGCAACCTGTGATATGAACGTGTTGTAGGGCAGCGCCAGGCGGCGCACGCATGTGCATTCGTCCGAAGGCTCTCTGCCTTCGGATTTTTATTTTAACGTACAGGTTGCTTATGCTTTCCGTTCAAAATCTTCATAAAACCTACATTATCGACCCCATCTTGGTGGATGTTTCCTTCGTCCTCAACGCCGGTCAGCGCATTGGGCTGGTGGGAGCCAACGGCTGCGGCAAGACCACCCTGCTGCGCATTCTGACGGGCGAAGAAAAAGCCGATCGCGGGACGATCCGTTTCAACCCGCCCGGGCTGGCAGTCGGCTACCTGCCACAGAGCGCGCGCTTCGAGCCGGGCGATACGCTGGAACATTACCTGCAGCGTCTGGACGGCGACCTGCCCGCTTGCAGCCAGCGCCTGGGCGAACTGGCATCTGCGCTGATCGATGCTCCCCGGCGCAGCGATCTGCAAGCCGAATACGACGCGCTCCTGGCGCGCATCGAAGCCGCCGCCCAATCCGCTGGCGAAGCCCCACGTGTGCTGGCTCGCCTGGGGTTGGATCATCTGCCGCCGGATTTGCCGGTTGCAGCACTCAGCGGCGGTCAGAAGACCCGCCTCGCCCTGGCTGGGCTGCTCATTCACCGCCCGCGCCTGCTGCTACTGGATGAACCCACCAACCACCTCGACCTGGATATGCTCGAATGGCTGGAAAACTGGCTGGCGGACTTCGGCGGCGCGGCGCTGGTCGTCTCGCATGACCGCGCCTTTCTTGACCAGGTAGCCACTCACATCCTGGCAATCGACGCGCACACCCACACTACCCGCCTGTTCGAGGGTAATTATTCCGCCTACCTGGAAACCACCCTGGCAGAGCGCGAAAGGCAGTGGCAGGCATACCGCGACCAGCAGGACGAAATCGCCCGGCTACGCGCCGCCGCCGCCCAGGTGCGTTCGCGCGCCCGCTTTCATAAGGGGGGCAAAGCCGACCCGCAAAATACCGACGGCTTCAGCGCCGGGTTCTTTGCCAACCGCGCCAAAGAGACCGTTCAGAAAGCCAAAGCCCTCGAAAAGCGCGTCCAGCGCCTGATGAACGAGGAGCGCATCGATAAGCCAGCCCGCTCGTGGGAGATGAAGATCGATTTCGGCAACCTGCCGGAAAGCGGGCGCGATGTGTTAGTGCTGGAACACCTGTCTGCTGGGTATACCGGCAACCGCCTGCTGGACGACCTCAACCTGACTGTGCGCTATGGCAGCCGCACCGCGCTGATCGGACCCAACGGCTGCGGCAAAACCACCCTGCTGCGCACCATCGCCGGTTTAATTCCCGCGCTGGAAGGGCGCGTTCGGCTGGGCAGCGGTGTGCGGGCAGGCTACATGGCTCAGGAGCAGGAAAACCTTGCCCCGCACAGCAATGCGCTGGAAACGATTCAGGGCGTGGCGGCACTCAATGAAACTGGTGCGCGCGCGTTCCTCTCGCAGTACCTGTTCAAGGGAGACGATGTCTTCACCCCCGCCGGACAGCTATCGTTTGGTGAACGCGCGCGGTTGATACTGGCAATGCTGGTGGCGCAGGGCTGCAACCTGCTGCTGCTCGATGAACCGATCAATCACCTGGATATTCCCGCGCGCACCCGTTTCGAGCAAGCGCTCAAAGTCTTTCGCGGCACGGTGCTGGCGGTGGTGCACGACCGTTACTTTCTGGAAAGTTACGCCACCCAATACTGGCAGGTGCAGAACGGGCAAATCCGCGTGCTCGAACGAGGATAAAAGGGGACGGTAGGCGCACCGTTTGGTTCGGCTTCGCTCACTCACCGCCTGTCGAAGGGTACCGCAGGCTAATTGGTTACAACCAGCGCACCTCGGCAAACCGGGCACAGGCTCAACACGCGCCCCGCTTACAGGTTGTTCAGGCGCAGGAACGCCTCCACCACCAGCGGATCGAAATGCCAGCCAGATTGCTCGCGGATGTACGCCAGCGCCTTTTCGACCGTCCAAGCCGGGCGGTAGGGACGGTCGGATGTCAGCGCATCGAACACATCCACCACCGCAAAGATGCGCGCCTCGAGGGGAATCTCCTCGCCGCGCAAGCCGCGCGGGTAGCCCGTGCCGTCCCACTTTTCGTGGTGGCAGTACGGAATGTGAATTGCCGGACGCAGGTACTCGATCGGGTACAGCATTTCGTAGGCAAACAGCGGGTGGCGGCGCATCTGCTCCCATTCGTCCGGGGTCAGCGGACCCTCTTTGAGCAGGATTGCATCCGGCACGCCCAGTTTGCCAATGTCGTGCAGCAGCGCACCGCGGCGCAGATGGATCAGATCCTCGTCGCGGAAACCCATCATCTGCGCCAGTTTGAGGGTCAACTCGGTCACCCGCAGGGTGTGATTTTCGGTCTCCTTGTCGCGCAGGTCCATCGCCCGCGACCAGCCTTCAATGGTGGCTTCGTAGGCAACATTCAATTCGCGATTGGATTGCTGCAAGGCTTCGGAATTGAGGATGCTGCTCACCGCAATGGCTGCCTGGTTGGCAAACACCTGCAAGTCCGCCAGCCAGTCCATGCCGGGCTGGAAGTCGGAGCGGAAGAACAATTCCAGCACGCCAATCAACTCACCCTTGGCAATCAGCGGCGAAACCACCTGGGTGACGAATTTTTCCTCGTCCAGCAGATAGGGCTTGATGTTTTCGCGGTGTTCTTCCAGACGGTTGAACACCAGTGTGCTGCGCTTGAGCGCCGCCTGCCCGGCGTGGCTTTCGCCCAGGCGCATTAGCACCCGCTCGATCTTGCGCGTCCAAAAGCCGTAATCGGCGGTGTATTCCAGCGTCGAGCTGCGTGCATTGAACAGGAATATCGTGGCGGCGTCGGCGCGCATCTGGTGGGCAGTCTGTTCCAGGATGATGCGCATGACTCTCTTGAACTCCAGCCCTTCGATGATCGAGCTGTCGACGATGCGCAGTGAGCCCAGCCGCGAGACATTGCGCTCGATGCGCTGGTACAGTTCGTCGCGGTAGATCACCCCAGCCGCCACCTCCGCCACGGCTGCCAACAGGTCGAGCTTCTCCGGCAGAATTGGGCGCAGGCTGCCAATGGAAAGCACCCCCAGGCGCTGGTAATCCACTTCCAGCGGCGCTGAAGCCGCCGAACGACATTCCTCGCACAGGTCGGCGCGGAACAGGTCCGGGCGGGAGGGCAGGTCGTTGTTCAGGTAGGGTTTACCGTCCGCCAGCACCCGCGCAGTGACCGCCCCAACCGGCGAAACCGAGCTGGCGTCGAGCGGCTGCCAGATGCCCGCCGCAGCGACGGTGGTCATGCGCCCGTCATCGGGGTTGATCAATTCGACCGCCGCGGCTTCCACCTCCAGCAGGCGCATCACCTCGTCGAGCAGGATGGTGTACACCGACTCGGCGCTGACTGCTCGGGTGAGCGCCTGGCTGATGCTGGCGATCGTCTGCAACAGGCTAACGTGTTGGTGCTGCTCGGTGATGTCGAAACACGAGCCGACAAAACCAAGGAATTCGCCGGTCGGCGAAAAGCGCGGCGCGCCGGTTTCGCGCAGCCAGCGGTATTCACCATCGGCACGGCGCAGGCGGTATTCCAGCGTGTACGGCTGTTGTTTTTCCACCATTTTAAGATATTCACTCAACATCGTCTCACGATCCTGCGGATGCAGCCCCTCTGCCCAGCCAAACAACAGGTCATCCGGCGCATTGCGCCCGGTAAATTCCTGCCAGGTGCGGTTGAAATACGACACTGCTCCGCTGGCGTCGGTGATCCAGATCATCACCGGGGCGCTGTCGGCGATGATCTGAAAACGGTTCTCCGATTCGCGCGCGGCTTCCTCTGCCACGCGGCGGGCGGTGATATCCTGCTTGATGGCGATGAAATGGGTGATCTCCCCCTGGCTGTTCCGCAGGGGGGTGATCACCTCTTCTTCAGTAATCAGGCTGCCGTCCTTGCACCGGTTGACGATCTCGCCACGCCACACCTTGCCCGCCAGGATGGTTGCCCACAAATCCTGGTAAAAGCCACGCTCATGCCGCCCGGAACTCAGCAGGCGTTGGTTTTTGCCGATCACTTCCTCCAGGGTATAGCCGGTGCTGCGGGTAAAAGCCGGGTTGACCCATTCGATGTTGCCTTGCCGGTCGGTGATCACCACCGTATTGGCGGCGCTTTCCAGCGCGGCTGCTTGCAGCCGGACGCGCTCTTCCATCTCGAAGCGGCGCACGCCTTTCCACACCCCATCCATGAACAGGTTCAGGCGCAGCACGTCCTGCTGAGTGTACTCCTCCTCGTCATTGCGGATTCCCAACACTGCCACGACGCGCTCACCCTCCACCACCGGCACGCTGATAAAGTGCTGCTGGCGAGCGGCATTGGAGGGAAGTGTCGCTTCGTCCGGCAGGGATTCGCGGCGCAGATGGTTGACCAGTACCGGCTTTTTGCGCTGGATGACTTGCGCCCACAGCCCGCCGCTGACCCGATCAAAACGCTGCGGCGCGTCTGCCGCTGGGAGCGCGGCGCGCAGCGCCTCGGAAAAGACTGCCAGCGGGTACGTGGATTTTTCTTCATCGTACAAAAAGAGATACCCCAGGCGGCTGTTGGTCATCTGCAGGGCTTTGTCCAACGCCGCGGTGAGAAAGTGCTCCTGCGAGGTATAACTGCTCTGGAAGAATTCGACTGCCTGGCTCAGGTATTCGACCTGCTGCTGGCTTTCGCGGCGCAGGCGTTCGCGGCGCAGGCGGTTGCTCAGCAGCACGCCCAGCGCCACCGTGCCAATCGGGTAGATCAACAACACCGGCAGGCTGATGGTGCGCAGCACCTCCAACGCCGTGGGCAGCGGCAGGGTGAACATCAGCGCCAGCATGACCAGGCTAACCGCCAACCCAAACAGGTACATCTCCCACAGCGGTATTTGCTCCAGTTGACGGCGGCGGACATGCCGCCAGATCAGACCCAGGCTGCCGGTTGCCACAATCACCAACGCGCCGGTCAGCGCGGCAGGACCGCCCAGCCACAGCCGGTATACTGCCGTGATCAGCATGGCAATCAGCGTGGGCAGGCTGCCAAAATACAACCCGCTGATGCTGAGCAGCACCGAGCGGGTATCGAAGATGATCCCTTCTGTGAATATCCACGGGGTGGTGATCAACAAAACGCCCACCGCGCCGAGGAACAAGCCAACCAGCAGACGGCGCATCAGCATGGCACGAATGAACGTGTCCGGCCGGATAAGCAGATCAAAGATCAGCAGCGTGGCTAACAGCAGCGCAACGTTTTGGGAAAGGGTCAAAAAAATCGAGGAATTCACGTCTATTTCCAAAAACCGAGATCGACCAGCTGCCTGTACAGACAGGATTAAACCACAAAATGCGCGCGTTGAGTCACAGGGTAGGGGTACATTACAAAAAAGCAAGGAGGAGATTAAGGAAAATTTATAAGTAGGGTTGATTGCGACTTTTAAGGGTACAAAATTGCGCCGGGCAAAGTTTTTGTCTCCACCTGAATCCATTATATAGTGTTCCACGACCAATACAACAAGAATTATCCTATAAAAAACGCGTAAATTCTCCGCGAGCGGGTTTCTGCCGCCAACGCAGCCATTGGGTGGGGTATAATATGACAAATATAGTCGTATTATTTTGCGATGAATTCCACCCTGTTGTCCGAGCTACCCATCAGGCTGCACGATGAACCCATCGTGCGCCTGTTCCTTAGTTACGAAGCCCTGACCACCGGCGGAGGAGTGTTGAGCGCGGCGCGGCTCAACCTGCTGCGCCAGGTGAGCGGGCTGCCCGGCATACTGCCCGCGGTGATCGGCAGTCTGCCAGCCGGGGAATTGCGCACCCGCCTGCCGCTGGCAGGCACACTGTACGCGGGGCGCGACGGGGCAGAAATTCACGAGCCGGAAGAAGCCCCCGACAGGCTGGAACGCCATCTGCGCCTGGCGGATACCACCGCGCCCGCGCTTCGCCGCGCGCTGACCGGCTGGGTGCTGGCGAATCGCTCCCCCGCCGATGCCTTCCCAGTCTATTTAGGCTGCGGCACGCTCGACCAACCGGCGATGGAACTGGTGCGCCAGCTGAACGGCTACAGCCCGGCGGGGGCATCGCCTTGCGATCCGCGTGCGCCGGAAGATCGCGCCGCGCTCTTTGCGCTGCTGTACGCCATCACGAACGCGGCAGAACTTCCAGGTTTGCCAGCGAAGCCACAAGCCGCTTGAAGCCGACCGTCTCGAAGAACACATCCACCGTCTCGTCGCCGTCCTGGATGCGGCTTTCCATGACAATGCCCTCTCCCCACACCGGGTGACGCACCCGGTCGGTGGCGCGGTAGCGCGGCTCCAGAATGGCAGCCGATGACGGACGGGCGGGCGCAAGATTGAGAAAGCGGCTGCGCAGCGCGCGCGATTCCGGGCTTTCCCAGCGGTCGGCGCGGCGGCGCTGCCCCTGGCGCTGTACCAACGCGGGCGGCAGGTCTTCCAGGAAACGCGAGGCTTCCTGAAACTCCGGTCCGCCATACTGGCTGCGCTGGTTGGCGCGCACCAGGTAAACCCGCTCCTTGGCGCGGGTGATGCCCACGTACAACAGGCGGCGTTCTTCCGCCATTTCCTCCGGGTCATCCTTGGAGCGCGAGTGCGGCAGCAATCCTTCATCCAGCCCGATGATGAACACATTGCCAAATTCCAGCCCTTTGGCGGCATGCAGGGTGAGCAGCGTGGCGGCGTTGACGGTCTCCTCCGGCAGGGTGTCCTGGTCGGATACCAGCGCCAGGTTTTCGAGAAAGGACGTCAAACCGCCCTCGTTGAATTCGTACGCCAGGCGGCGCAGTTCCTGGATGTTGTCCCAACGCTCCTTGCCCTCGTTGCTGCCATCGTCGATGTATTCCTGGTAGGCAGTGTCGAGCAGGATACGGTCGAACAGACCCGGCAGGCTCAACCCTTCGGCGGCGGCGCTGCGCCAGCCCGCCAGCACACTGCCGAAATCCGCCAGCGGGAGCACGCTGCGCCCGCTGAATTTGCCCCAATGCAGCGACTGGCTGCCTTTTTGTCCCAGTTCGATCAACAACTGACCGGCGGTCATTTGCGCCTGGCGCGCCGCCAGCTGCAGCGCGACCATTGTCTTTTCCCCCACCCCGCGCGGCGGAATGTTGATCACCCGCGCCAGCGAGACCTCATCGTCCGGGTTGTGCACCAGGCGCAAGAAGGAAATTACGTCCTTGACCTCGCGCCGCCCGTAAAAGCGCAGCGCGCCGACCAGGCGGTAGGGCAGCCCGGCGCGCAAGAAGGCTTCTTCCAGCAAGCGCGACTGGGCATTGGTGCGGTACATGACGGCAAAATCGCTGCCGCGCGCCTTGCCGCCGTCAACCCACTGGCGAATGGTATCCACCACAAAGGCGGCTTCAGCGTGTTCGTCCACCGCCTCGTACAGCACAATGCGTTCGCCATGCCCGCGCTCGGAGAACAGGTGCTTGGGCGTGCGGTGAAGGTTGCGGTCGATCACTGCGCGGGCGGCGTCCAGCACGGTCTGGGTCGAGCGGTAATTCTGTTCGAGCAGAATTTTCCGGCATTCGGGGTAGTCCTGCTCGAAGCGCAGCACATTGCGGTAGTCTGCGCCGCGCCAGCGGTAGATTGACTGGTCCTCGTCGCCAACAACGAACAGGTTGCGGTGCAGCGAAGCCAGCAGCTTGAGCAGCTCGTACTGCACCAGGTTGGTATCCTGGAACTCATCCACCAGTACATGCTCAAAGCGGCGGGCGTAGCGCTCGCGCACCTGGGGGTTATCCACCAGCAGGCGCACGGTTTCGAGCAGCAGGTCATCGAAATCGACTGCGTTGGAATCGCGCAGCAGCATCTGATAGCGCTCGTAGATGCGCCGGGTGATCTCGTCGCGGTACGATTGGGTGGGAAAATCCTGCGGGGTGATCAGGTTGTTCTTGGCGGTCGAGATGGCAGCGTGAATGCCGGTCGGGCGGTAGAGTTTTTCGTCCAGGTTCAGTTCGCGGATGGCGCGCTTGACCAGGGCTTGCTGGTCATCGCTGTCCATGATGACGAAGTTGTTGTCAAAGGACAGGTACTGTGCCTCGCGGCGCAAAATGCGCGCACAATTGGCATGGAAAGTGCCCAGCCAGACGCCCTCGCCGCGCTCGGCAAGCAGGTTTTGCAGGCGGTGCTGCATCTCGCGGGCGGCTTTGTTGGTGAACGTGACCGCCAGGATGTTGTAGGGCTGTACGCCCATTGCGTCGATCAGGTAGGCGATGCGCTGGGTCAAGACGCGCGTTTTACCGGAGCCGGGTCCTGCCAGCACCAGCGCCTGACCCAGCCCGGTGGTGACGGCGGCACGTTGCTGCGGGTTGAGAAGGTCGAGGTCGATCATGGCAGGGGGATTGTACCACGAAGGCAGCCCGGCGAACCCCCTTGCGCCACATTTCATAGTTTCTCTCCACCCGCCAGGGCGTTTGAGCCCGTACCCTGAGCCTGTCGAAGGGTGTTGAAGGACAATTGGATACCGCCTGCCGCGATGCGCCGCCCGCCACGGACTATCCATGCGCCCAGTCGCGGAAATCCCGAAAATGGGGTATGATGATGCCGTTTGATCTTTCAGGAAAGGCAAGCTTTACGTGACAACCAGAAAACAACGCCTCACCATCCTGTTGCTTTGCTGTCTGTTCTTCTTCTCGCTGGGCACTTCGGTCGCCGCCTATGGTCCACTGCTACCCGAACTGGCGCTGCTCAACCAGGTCAACCTGACCGCAATCGGCGGGCTGTACACGTTCTATTTTCTCGGTTCGCTGTTTGGGCAGTTCATTAGCGGTCCGTTGAGCGACCGGTACGGCGAAAAGCCGCTGCTGCTCGTCTCGGCGCTGCTATTGACTGGCTGCTTCGCCGCGCTGCCATTCAGCGCAAATTTTGCCCTCAGCATGTCCATATTCGCGTTGATCGGGCTGGGGGCAGGCAGCATTGTACTGACCGCCAACATCCTGGTGGCGCGTGTCTTCGCTCATCGCAGCGTTTCGGCGCTCAACCTGCTCAACCTGTTCTTCGGCTTGGGGGCATTCTTCAGCCCGGCAATGGTCGGCTATGCCATCGAACGCTTCGGGCAGGGGCGGATGATTCTCTGGCTGGTCGGCGGGCTGGTGGGGGTGCAGTTCATCCTGTTCCTCTTGCTGCGCGTCCCCCCGCCCGCGGCGGAGAACCGGGCGGAAACCGGCGGTTTTGGCAGTCTGTTGCGCAGCCGCCTGGTCTGGCTGCTGGCGGTGCTACTGCTGATCTATGTCGGCATCGAGAACGGGCTGGGCGGCTGGGTCACGGTGTATATGAACCGCACCACGCTGCTTTCGCTGGAAACCGCCGCGCTAGCAGCCTCCGCCTTCTGGCTGGCGTTGACCGCCGGGCGGCTGGTGACCGTCTGGCTGGGCATGCGCCTGACTGGCATGCGCATTCTGGCGCTCAGCATGGGCGGCGCACTGGCGGGCAGCCTGCTGCTGGTGCTCGGCAGGGGCAGCATCCCGCTCAGCGTGGCGGGCATTTTGCTGACCGGTTTCAGCTTTGGTTCGATCTTCCCCTCGGTGGTCTCGCTGACCGGCAGCGCCTACCCTGCGCAGCCGGGCAAAGCCATGACCATTGTCAACGGCATGGCAAGCATTGGCGCCATGATCCTGCCCTGGCTGCAAGGGATTTTGCTCAACAATGTTTCGCCGCTGGCGAGCACCCTGCTCACCCTGGGCGGGGTGATCATGATGAGCGTGCTGCTGGCGGCGGCGCGTCCGCTGTACGGGCAAACGCGCGCCCACGCGCACCCCACCATTGCGGCAACGGTCGAGGCAACCCAACGATAAAATGATTCCAGCGCGCCGCAAACCGGCGCGGCAAATCAGGCGAGAAAATTTGTTCTATTTTTTGATTTAACCTATTGACTCGAACACATTTTCGAATAAAATAGATAGAAATAGTAAGATTTAGTGTTCTTCCCAAACCAGCCAGCCGCGCCGCCCCATCCGGCGCGGTATTCACCGGCTTCCCCCGCCGGTTATAGCATAAGGAGTCATCCCATGAGCGCAGTAAGGGTTTTGGTCGGCACCCGCAAGGGTGCTTTCATCCTCAGCGCGGACGGCAAGCGCGAGCAGTGGCAGATCAGCGGACCGCATTTCGGCGGCTGGGAAGTCTATCACCTCAAGGGTTCGCCGGTCGACCCGCGACGCATTTACGCCTCGCAATCCACCGGCTGGTTTGGGCAGATCATCCAGCGCTCGGACGATGGCGGGCAAACCTGGCAGCCAGCCGGGAATCAGTTCGTTTACGAAGGCGTGCCAGGCACCCACCAGTGGTACGACGGCACGCCCCACCCGTGGGAATTCGCCCGCGTCTGGCATCTGGAACCCGCGCTGGATGACCCCGATACGGTCTATGCCGGGGTGGAAGATGCCGCCCTATTCCGCTCGACCGACGGCGGGCAAACCTGGCAGGAACTTGCCGGGCTGCGCGCTCACGGCAGCGGCGCGCAGTGGATGCCCGGTGCTGGCGGTTTGAGCGTGCACACGGTGCTGCTCGACCCGCGCAACCATGGACGGATGACCATTGCCATCTCCGCCGCGGGCGTCTTCCGCAGTGATGACAACGGGCAAACCTGGCGGGCGATCAACCGCGGGTTGCAATCCGACTACATCCCCGACCCGGACGCCGAAGTGGGTCACTGCGTGCACCGCATCGCCATGCATCCCGACCGCCCGGAAGTGTTGTTCATGCAAAAGCACTGGGATGTGATGCGCAGCGACAACGGCGGTGAACTGTGGTACGAGGTGAGCGGCAACCTGCCGAGCGATTTTGGTTTCGTGATCGACGTTCACGCCCACCAGCCCGACACGGTATACGTCGTCCCGATCAAGAGCGATTCGGAACACTACCCGCCGGAGGGTAAACTGCGCGTTTACCGCAGCCGCAGCGGCGGCAACGAGTGGCAGGCGCTCACCCGCGGCTTACCGCAACAGGACTGCTATGTCAATGTGCTGCGCGATGCAATGGCAGTTGACCGGCTCGACCCGTGCGGCGTATACTTCGGCACCACCGGTGGGCAGGTATATGCCTCGGCGGACGGCGGCGACAACTGGAGCGCCATCGCCCGCGACCTGCCGGCGATCCTGTCGATTGAGGTGCAGACGCTGCCATGATCCGTGTTGTTCTTCCGGCGCATCTGCGCACGCTGGCACAGGTGCGCGGCGAAGTGGTTTTGGATGTACCGCCGCCGGTGACCCAGCGCGCCGTGCTGGACACGCTGGAAGCGCGTTTTCCCACCCTGCGCGGCACCATCCGCGACCCGCTCACCCTCCAGCGCCGTCCGTTCCTGCGCTACTTTGCGTGCGAACAAGACCTGTCCTTTGCCCCGCCGGACGACCCACTGCCGGAGGATGTCCTCGCCGGGCGGCAGCCGTTCATCATCCTCGGCGCTATTGCCGGAGGGTGATAAAGAGAAGAGCATACGGAAGGAGAAACCCGCATGGTTTTCTTAAATCATCTCTTTACAGCCATAAAAACAGCCAACGCACTCCCCATCGGCGGCGCATTTACCGCGCTGGCGGGATTCGTCGGCTATTTTTATACCCTGTCCGATAACATGCAATCCGCCTGTCGGTTGGACTGCCCAAACCCAGAAACCGCCGGTTTAAAATGGGCACTCGGTGGACTGGTGGTGTGGTTGGGTTATAAAGGCTTGCGCGAACTGATTAAACCAATCCCGTAGAACAGAACGGTTAACCAAAAACCGCGCTGTCCGAGTCTGCCAATCCCGCCTAGCGGGTGGTGGCGAACAGGTTGTCGAAATAAACCACAAAGCCGTCACCGGATACATTCTGCCAGGTGGCAGTGAATATTGCCACCCAGCCGTCCGGTTCGGCGGGCTGCGCCAGGGTGACTGCGTTTTCCAGGTTGCCGTTGATCGAGAGTTGGATGCGCTCGGCGGTGCATTGCACCTCGATGATGTTAACCGCCGCCGGGTCGCTGTTGAGGTAGCGGGCATCCCGCCAGTTTTCTTCGGTCAGCGGGACAGTCTCTTCGATCGTCTCGCGGGCAAATTTGTACGAACGGGTGTCCAGGTCAATCTCGACGAAGTCGAAATGGTCGCTGTCCACGTAGTTACAGATCAACCCATACGTCCCCTGCTCGAAGCCGCTCTCTACCTGTGCCTCGAAACGCACCGTAGTCGGGTTGAATTCGGTCGGGATGAACGTCCAGGCGAAGTATTCCGGCTCGAACACGCGAATGAAATAGCGCCCGTTGGCAAAACCGTGCTCCGAAATATCGTCGCGATCCTCCGCCCATTCGTACTGATTGGAGGAGAAATTCTCGGTAATTGTGTCGTCGCTCAGGCTTTGCGCCATTTCCATGGTCGGCATGGGCGGTATGGTAAATGCGATTTCGGGGGTTGGCAAAAAGGTGGGGATTGCCTCGGGCAGCGAAGTGGCGATGACTTGCGGTATTTCGGTCAAAACCTGGATCGGCTCCTCGATCAGCGGAGGAACGATGCCTTCAATGTTGCTGTTGTTGGAACGGAAGAAGCTGAACAACGCCACCCCGCCCGCCACCAGACCCGCGCACAGGCATAGCAGAACAACGCCGATCACGACAATCAGCCAAACCGGAAAGCTGCTTTTTTTCGGCGGGGCGGGCGTTGGCGCCGATTGGACCGGGCGCGGTGGAGGAGGCGGAGGTGGAGGCTCAACCGCCGGGGGTTTTGCAGGTGTTTCCATCGCCGGGGGTTCGGCGGAAGGCACATCCGGCGTGCCGCGCAGGTATTCCATCGGCGAGCCGCTGCCCTCCACCGACTGTCCACAGCCAGCGCACACTTTCATGTCAGCTTCCAGCGGGGCGCCGCAAAATTTACAAAAACGCAATTCGTCAGGCATAATGGGTTCTCCTTGTAGTGATGTGCCTCTTCCGATACATCTATTTTACCGGAGAATCCGTCCGGCGCTTTGCGCATGGCAGTAAATCCAGGGGGAGAAATGGAAATCAGACCCGATTCAGGTTCCAGTCATACGGACGGTAGATCAAAGCGCGCGCGGGGAGCAGCTTTCCAGCCAGCCGCGCTGCACGTTACCATCGGGCAGGTAGCGGCACAGAAAATCGACTGGGCTGTCAAAATCCGCGCTTATCCCGCGCCGCTGCGCGCGCCTGCCATGACCGGCTCGTCCCCATTGAAACGACGCAGCTGCGGCCAGAAACCCGCCACCAGCCCCACCGAGAGGATGCAGCCCAGCCCCCCGGTCAGGATGGCGGCAGGCACGCCAAAGGCTTGCGCCACCAACCCGGCTTCGATCTCACCCAACTGAGGTCCGCCCATGAAAAAAATCTGATTGATGCTGATTATCCGCCCGCGCAGATCATCGGGAGTTTGCAACTGGCGGATGGTATTGCGCAGGATGGTCGAGACGGCGTCCGCCCCGCCGATCAACGCCAGCGCGGCAAAGGTCAGCCAGAAGGATCGCGATAACCCAAATAGGATAGTCGCCGCGCCGAACGCCAGCACCGCGTTGAGCAGCAGCACCCCCTGGCGGCGCAGCTGTTCGCGCTGCGAGATTGCCAGCCCAGCCAGAATTCCACCCAGCGACTGCGCCCCCGCCAGCCAGCCGTATTGCACCGCGCCCACCCGCAGGATGTCCTGGGCAACAAACGGCAGCAGGGTGTTGGCAGACGAGAAAAAGGTCGCCAGGGAATCGAGCAGCATCGAGGACAGGATGATCGGCGAGCGGCGGATAAAGCGCACACCATCGCGAATGGCAGCCCAGTCCACCCCGCTGCCGCGGCTGACCCGCATGGCGCGCTGCTGGGGAACATCCCCCATTGCCACCAGCGCCAGCAGCACCCCCAGGTAAGAAACCGCGTTGAACAGGTAGGTGAATTCCTGCCCGGTGTAGGCAATCACCACCCCGCTGAGCGCCGGACCGACAATCGATCCAGTGGTCATGGCAATCGAATTGAGGCTGAAAGCGCTGGGCAGGTGCTCTTTGGGCAGCAGGTTGGGCACCAGCGCCTGGCGGGCGGGTGTATCGAAAGATATGGCGGCTGCCTGGATGGCGGTCAACAGGTAGATGTGCCACAACTGAATCCAGCCAAGCGCGGTTAAGCCGCTCAACGCCAGGGCGGTCAGCATCATCACCGATTGGGTGGTCATCATCACTTTGCGCCGCTCGCGGCGGTCTGCTACCAGCCCGGCGAAGAGCGAAAGCAGCAAAATGGGCACAAAGCGGGCAACCCCCACCCCACTGACCGCCACCGGCTGGTCGCTGAGCGAGCGGATGTGCCAAAACAGCGCCCACAACTGCATTTGAGATCCGGCGGTGGAGATCAACATGCCGCACCACAGGAGGGAAAATTTGCGATGCTTAAGGGCAGGGGGCAGGCGCAAGATCGACTTCATCACAGGTCAGGTCACTCTCCGGACAAGAATGGTTTGTTCTATCGCTACATGGGCGCGTGGAAGAAATCCATGCGTTCGTTCGCACTCAGCTGCGTGTCACCACGCACCCCGCAGGCTTGGACGGGCGCAGGGCAAGCCCACCATGCGCCGAGCCTGAATCCCGATCATGTCGAAGGACATACCCTGACAGACTCACCGCCTAGGGCTGACGGAAGATCAGGTACAGGCTGCCGGTGAAAGCCGCTCCGCTCTGCGGTATGCATTCCGGCGCGCTCAGACCGTTGAGCGTTTCGCTCAATTCGCCCACCCGCAGGCTGTAGACCACCCCGGCTTGCATGTCAAAATCGGCATAGCCCGGGTTGACCTGCGGGTGCAGCCCGGTGTAAAAGGTGTCGATGCCGCCGTCCCAGGCGACGCTGATGGCAATCCCCGCCACCGGCTTGCCGGTGCTGTCCTGCACTTCGATTTGCAGTCGCGGCGGGCTTTGCGGCGCTTCGCACACTTCGCGCCGTTCGAGCAGCACAAACGGCGCACCCAGGGTGGGCAGCGGTGAAGGCTGGACACGCGGGGTGAAGGTTGGGCGCGGCGTGGGCGGCGGGCTGGTCGGGGTGGGCGGCAGGGTGGCTGTCTGGACGGCTTGCGCCAGGTCGAGCGTGGCAAAGGTCTGCGGGGTGGCGGCAGGCGCAGCGGAACCACCCAGCGGGGTGGTTGGCGCATTGGCGGGCGGGTTGGCGCTTTGCGGTGGGCTGGTCAGGTCTGCTGCCAGTTCCGCCAGGGAGCGGATGTCTTCCCGCAGGCTTGCCGGGGCGTCCTCGCCGCCGCCTGCGGATTGCAGGCGCAGTGCCTGGTCCGCCAGGGCTTGCGCCGGGTCGGCATCTTCGAGCAGTTTCAGCCGTTCGCGAGCGCGCGGCAGGTCGCTGCTGGACTGGTAGGCGCGGGCGATCATCACGCGGTAGGTGTCCTTGTCGGCGGCGCTGAGCAGCGCCGGGGCAGTATCGACCACCTGGGCAGGGGCAAGAACCAGCGAGACCAACAGCCCCAGCAGCAAACCGATCACCAGTCCGGTCAGCAGGTAGAGCGGCGGCTGGCGGGGCGTTTCGTCCTCTTCGTAATACTCGTCTTCGATCATGGCGGCGGCGTGAGGGTGAGCGTGGGGGCGGGCGGCGGGCTGCCTTTTTGCAGCGCCTGGAACAGCGCCGCCAGCGTTTCGATGTCGCTGCGGGCGTAGCCCAGCGTTTGCGCAGTAAGGATGGCTTGCTGCACCAAGCGCAGCGCGGACGATTCGTCATCCAGGCGGGCAAGCCGTTCGGCGGCGGCGTTCAGATCGCCGTCCTGGCGGTGAATCTCGGCGGTCATCAGCACATAATCGGCTTGGTAGTCACTGCGCAGTGTGTCCAGGCTGAAGCCGCTGGCTTGCACCGGGCGCAGCACCCAGCCGTAGAGGATGCCCGCTCCGGCGCCCAAGGCAATCATGATGACGAACCACAACAGGCGGCGCAGGCGCACGGCTCAGCCTTTCAGCATGGGAATGCGCACACCGCGCTGGCGGGCGGTTTCCACGGCAATGGGATAACCGGCATCGGCATGGCGCACCACTCCCATGCCAGGATCGCTGGCAAGCACGCGCTCCAGTCGGCGGGCGGCGGCTTGGCTGCCATCGGCGACGATGACCATGCCGGCGTGCTGACTGAAGCCAATGCCCACCCCGCCGCCGTGGTGGAAGGAGACCCAGGTTGCCCCACCGGCGGTGTTGATCAGCGCGTTGAGAATTGGCCAGTCGGAGATGGCGTCGCTGCCGTCGCGCATGGCTTCGGTTTCGCGGTTAGGCGAAGCCACCGAACCGGCATCGAGATGGTCGCGTCCGATGACGATTGGCGCTTTGAGAATGCCTTTGGCGACCATTTCGTTGAACTTGAGCCCGGCGCGGGCGCGCTCGCCGTAGCCCAGCCAGCAGATGCGCGCGGGCAGCCCCTGGAACGGCACCTTCTCGCGCGCCATCTTTAGCCAGCGCTGCAGGTGGGGGTCATCGGGGAACAGTTCCATCACCGCCTCGTCGGTGCGGTAGATGTCCTCCACGTCGCCAGAGAGCGCGACCCAGCGAAAGGGACCCTTGCCTTCGCAAAACAGCGGGCGGATGTAGGCAGGCACAAAGCCGGGGAAATTGAAGGCATCCTTAACGCCGTGGTCGTAGGCGCGCTGGCGCAGGTTATTGCCGTAGTCGAACACCTCGGCGCCGCGGCGTTGAAAGTCGAGCATGGCGCGAACGTGGCGCGCCATCGAATCGAGCGAGCGGCAAGCGTATTCCGATGGGTCACTGCGGCGCAGCGCCTCCGCCTGCTCGACGCTCAAACCGGAGGGCACGTAACTGAGCACATCGTGGGCGGGGGTCTGGTCGGTGATCACGTCGGGGGTTACGCCACGTGCGACCAGTTCGGGGTAGATATCGGCTGCGTTTGCCACCAGCCCAATCGAGCGCGGCACGCCCTGGCGGACGTAATCTTCCACCAGCGTCATCGCCTCTTCGAGTGTATCAACCACATCATCGACGTAGCCAATCTCCTGGCGGCGGCGCGCGCGCGCCGGGTCGACCTCGACCACCAGCCCGACGCCCTCGTTCATGGTGATTGCCAATGGCTGGGCACCACCCATTCCGCCCAGTCCGGCGGTGAGCACAAATTTGCCTTTCAGCGACTGCCAGCCTTTCTGCGCCGCCAGCGCGGCGAGCGTCTCGTAGGTGCCTTGCAGAATGCCCTGCGTGCCGATATAAATCCACGAACCGGCGGTCATCTGCCCGTACATGATCAACCCTTTAGCAGCCAGGTCGTCGAAGTGTTCCTGGGTTGCCCAGTGCGGGACGAGGTTGGAGTTGGCGATCAGCACACGCGGGGCATCGGGGTGCGATTTGAACACCGCCACCGGCTTGCCGGACTGTACCAGCAGGGTTTCATCGTCCTCCAGGTCGCGCAGCGCCGCCAGGATGGCGTCGAACGCCTCCCAGCTGCGGGCAGCCTGCCCGCGCCCACCGTACACCACCAGGTCTTGCGGGCGCTCGGCGACTTCGGGGTCGAGATTGTTCTGGATCATGCGGTAGGCGGCTTCGGTCAGCCACGACTTGCAGGTCAGTTGAGAGCCGCGTGGGGCGCGCACTGTGCGCGGAACGGACATACCACACCTCCGGAAAAGGGGTAAAAGATTGGGATGGGATTATTGTACAACAGATTGGCTGGTTGGGTGAGGTGCGCGGGCGTGCCGGGCGGGGATTACCCCGCCATATTCTGGCGGGGTATAATACCGGTACCATGCCGTCTGCCGAACGAACCCTGCGGGTTGAAGCCGTCGTCCTGCGCCACAGTGATTGGGGCGAAGCCGACCGCCTGCTGACCCTGTATAGCCGCGAAGCGGGAAAATTGCGCGCCATTGCCAAAGGGGTGCGCCGTTTGCGCTCGCGCAAAGCCGGTCACCTGGAGCCGTTCACGCGGGTCAAACTGCTGCTGGCGCGCGGGCGCGACCTGTGGATCGTCACCCAGGCAGAAACCATCGCCGCGTACCTCAATCTGCGCGAAGACCTGGAGCGCATTGGGCAAACCAGTTATGTGATCGAGCTGCTCGACCGCTTCACCTACGAGGAAGGCGCCAACCGCATGCTTTACAGCCTGCTGTGCGATACGCTGCAGCGGCTGGACGAGGGTCAACCGCCATTCCTTGCCCTGCGCTATTATGAGATGCGCCTGCTCGACCTGCTCGGCTTTCGCCCGGAATTGTTCCACTGTGTGCAGTGCGGGCGCGAAATCCAGGCGGAGGACCAGTTCTTTTCCGCCCTGCTGGGCGGCGCGCTGTGCCCCGCCTGCGGCAGCGCCGCGCCGGCTGCCCGCCCGGTCTCGCTCAACGGGCTGCGTTTCATGCGCC
Organism: Bellilinea sp.; assembly: GCA_034411135.1. GTDB lineage: Bacteria > Chloroflexota > Anaerolineae > Anaerolineales > Anaerolineaceae > Bellilinea. The sequence continues at coordinate 73,992 of DAOUMN010000003.1, read as the reverse complement.
ACTTTCAGCGCAGCAACTACACCCAGTCCGCCCGCGCGGTGATTGCGCCTGCCGTGCAGCAGGAGATTGAAGCGCTAATGCAGCACTACCTGACCTACCACCTGGAGCGCGGCTTGAACACGCCCGCGTTTTTACGCCAGGTGCGCCGCGGTAAAGCCGCCTGAGCGCGGCTCAATCATTCAGCGCGGCGGCACGCTCGGCAAACGACAATGGACGGGCTTCTTCCTGGAAGCGCTGAACGCTGATGCGGCGCAGCAACCCCAACGAGATTGCCAGCAGCAGCGCAAAGAGGAAGAAGACAACCACATAGCCGAACAGGGCATCCCCGCTCAACGCGCTGAGCAGGTCGCGCAGTACGCCGCTTGCCAGCGTGCCGGTCAGGCGCGAGATGGCATTGGCAATTCCCCACGCGCCAATGTACAGCCCGACCTGTTCGGTGGTCATATCCAGCATCAATGAAAGATTAGAGACCGTCGCCAGCCCGCTGCCCAGCCCAAGCAGCACCACACCGGCGAAAAACACCGCACTGATGTGAACCAGCCCGCTGGCGGCGATCATCACGAAGGCGGTAATAGCAACACTGGAACCGATCTGTGCCACACGGCGCTTGCCCAGCCGCCTTTCCAGCAGGCTGGCGCTTGCCAGGGTGATGAGCATGCAGGTGCCCCAGATCGAGGTAATGCGAGTGGTCGCCGCCACCGGCAGGTCAAACGCCTGGGCGGCAAACGGCTCCAGCAGCACATCCTGCCCCAGGATGGCAGCCAGCAGCAAGATCAGGTAAAAGAAGAAGCGCCGGGCTTGCGGGTTGGCAAAAACTGGGCGCAGGGTGTCAATCCATGTTTGGCGTTCCTCCGCCGGCAGCCCGGCGGCAGGCTGGCTGCGGCGCGGCTCCAGCCCAAACAAACCCAGCGTGCCCAGCAACAGGGCAGCGGTGGCAACGTACAAAAAGGCACGCTGCAATTGCTCCGGCGAGTAGTCCACCAGCAGGCGGCTGAGCGTGGTGGCAGTCAGGATGATGGCAATGATCATCAGAGTCATCATCACTGCCACGGTGCGCGAGCGCCCCTTTTCACCGGCGAACTCGGATGCGAGCGAAAAATAACTCACGCTGGCAAGGTTGTAGCCCATACCCCAGGCGGCAAAGGTCAGCAGGGTGTAAAACAACCCCAGAGCATGATTGTCCGGCATAGTGAACACAGCCAGCGGCGCCAGTCCCAGCCCGCCCACGCACAGTAGCAATCCCAACGCAATGTACGGGCTGCGCCGCCAGCCGAGAATCGGGTGGCGGTCGGAATAGGAACCAATCATCACCTGGATGGGCGAAAACAGGTAGGGCAGCGAAGCCAGCAACGAGACCAGCGCTGCCGAGAGCGCCAGTTCCTTGATCATCACCCGGTTGAGGGTGCTGTTGATCGGCACCAGGGTCATTGCCACCGCAACGTGCACCAGCGAGAGTTGAATGATTTTACGCAGCATGGAATGGATTGTACCCCAATTCGATTAAAGCAGAATTAAGCTGTCCGCCGCGCCTTTTTTATGAATAGATTGATAAAAATCAAAGAAGGGCGCGCGCGCTTCTGGTATCCTACCCATCAGGCACAGCGGAAGCAGCAGTCACCCCGCGCCGCCCATACCCACCCGATGTTTTCGAGGAATAACGCAATGAGTGAATTGATCAACAACCGCCAGCAGCGCATCGAGATCATGAAAAGCCTGATCCGTCGGCTGCACCAGGGCGAAGCGGAAGAACAGGTGCAAGCCCAACTGGAAACCCTGCTAGACGAAGCCGATTACAGTGACGTGTTTCTGATGGAAGTGCAATTGATCCAGGAGGGCATTCCCGCCGAGGCGATCCAGGAATTGTGCGATACGCACACCCGCGTGCTCAAGCAGCACCTTGACCTGCAGGAGACCCCGCAAACCATCCCCGGTCACCCGGTGCACACCTTTGTGCAGGAAAACCGCGAGCTGACCCGCACCACCGCCCAGGTACGCCACTGGATGACGAAGATCGAGGCGCTGCCACCGGACGCCGACGCCAGCGAGATCATGGGTTCGATCCACGTGCTGCTCAACGCGCTGATGGACGTGGAAAAGCACTACCGGCGCAAGGAAAACCTGCTCTTCCCCTACTTCGAGAAGAACAACCTGCCCGGTCCGCCGACGGTGATGTGGGGCAAGCACGACGAAGCCCGCGCGCTGCTCAAGGGCGCTTTGGAAGGCTTCGAGCAGGCGGAGCATTTCACCGCCAGCGAGGCAGCAGCGTACAACCTGTTTGCCGTGGCGCCCGCCATCCAAGCCATTGACGAGATGGTGTACAAGGAGGAGAAAATTCTCTTTCCCACTGCGCTCAACTTGCTCAACGAGCAGGACTGGTACGAAATCTACCTGCAAAGCGACGAGTACGGCTACTGCTTGTACGCGCCGCAGTTCGAGTGGACGCCCGAAGGCGGCGTGCACACCGAAATTCGCAAGCCGCTCGCCCAGGACGGGCGGGTGCAAATGCCAACCGGCAGTTTCCGCCTGGAGGAGTTGATCCAGCTGTTCAAGACACTGCCGTTCGACATCACCTTTGTTGACCGGGATGACACCGTGCGCTACTTCAGCCCGGGGCGCGAGCGCATCTTCGAGCGTTCGCGGGCAATTTTGGGGCGCAAGGTGCAGTACTGCCACCCGCCCAAGAGCGTGCACATCGTCAATCAGATCGTGCGCGACTTCAAGGCGGGCAAACAGGATCGCGCCCGCTTCTGGATCAACCTGCGCGGCAAACTGGTGTACATTGTCTATTACGCAGTGCGCAGCGATGCCGGTGAGTACCTGGGCACGCTGGAAGTAACCCAAGACCTGAGTGAACTGCGCGCACTGGAAGGCGAGCGCCGCCTGCTGGCATACGATGAAGCCCCCGAAGCCGCACCGGCATAGGGATGAAGGCGAGGGAATGATCATGGACATCCACCCGCGCAGTAAATTGATGGAAGTCCTGGAAGCCTACCCGGCGCTGGAGGAGGAGATCATCCGCGCCGCCCCGGCGTTCCAGAACCTGCGCAACCCGCTGCTGCGCCGCACGGTCGGGCGGCTGGCAACCCTGGAACAAGTCGCCCGGATTGGCGGGCTGGCGGTGAACGAGTTCGTCAACCGGCTGCGCCGCGCCGCCGGGCTGCCCGCCCTGGCGGAAGGACAGACCGGCGCAACTGTGGCAGTCGCCCCGCCGGACGAAAGCGACCCACACTGGGTGCGCGGTGAACCCCAGTTCACCGTCAACGGCACGGAGCTGCTGGCGCGCGGCGAGGTGCCGCTCAACGTGGTCAACGATTTGCTGCCGCGCCTTGAACCGGGGCGCTTCCTGCTGCTGGTCACCCACTTCGAGCCGCTGCCAATGATCGAGGCAATTGCCGCACAAAACCGGCGCATTCACCACAAGCCGGACGCGCAGCACCCTGGCCAGCACCTGACCTACATCGGTTGAGCCGGGCTAACGCTGGCAAAGCGGCAAGCAAAACCAGCCGTTCTGACCCGCCTGTTCTTTCAGCCACGGTATTGTGGCGATCTATAAAAATTCCTTTACCCCGTTTTACATCGAGCACGGCTGGTATCCAACGCCGGAGGTCGTCCCTGGGCAGTGGTTCTTCCGCCTGGCGATGGACGGCGTGCAGATCAAGCCGACCTGCCGGAGGCACACCCCCTTTAACCACAACCAGGGACCGCGCTGCGGTTAACAGCGCAATCCCTGGTCAATGACTGCCGGAATGTCCTGACCGCTTAGTCGTTCTTCTTGCCCACGTTGGGGAAGCGCGGCACAGCCGGCTCGCTGGGCTCTTCTCCCTTGCCGAGCACTTTGTTTTCCAGACTGCTGATCACCTGCCGCTGGCGGTGTATGATGTCGTTAAGCACGTCGCCAATGGAAATCACGCCAATCAGCCGGTCATTTTCCACCACCGGCAGGTGGCGGATGCGGCGCGTGATCAGCAAGTCCATGCATTCTTCGATGGTCTGATCGGGGTGCACGGTGATGACCGTGCTGGTCATGATTTCGCGCACTTTTGTCTCGCGCGAGGTCTTGCCCTGCAGGATGACCTTGCGGGCATAATCGCGCTCGCTGATGATACCGACCATCTGCTCGTTTTCCATCACGATCAGCGCGCCAACATCTTTCTTTGCCATGCTGCGCAGCGCCTCGAAGACGGTCTCGTCCGGTCCGATCGTCCATATCTGAGTACCCTTGACCTGCAAGATATGTCGCACGGTGTTCATGCTGCCTCCTTTTGTCGGTGTTGAGCGATATTCCTACCTTATTTTATTACAGGATGCAGTCCGCTTCAATCCGCTATGCAACATTTCGTAGCAATTGGATAGATATTGATAGGTTTCGGCACGCCTCAACGCGCCACCAGCGGCAACATCAGGCAGTATTCGCCACCCGCGCCGCACCAGAACCCGGCGCACAGCCCTGCGTTGCTGCCGTCCGATACACCAACCAGCGCCTGCCCAAAGGTAACCCAGGCAGAGCCGCTTGTGCCACCGCTGCCGCTCAGCGGCAGCAGCCAATCCACTCTGTAGGAGTCGGATTGCATTGCCTGCGCCGGAAGCACCGCCGCCAGCAGCAACGCCAGCAGCACCAGCGCGAACAAAATCGTTCGTCCGTTCATCGTGCCTCCTGTCTAGTACAAAGGGTGGTGACCCAGGCGGACGCGCACCCCGCCGATATTCAGGTAATGCAGGGTGTTGTTGTATTGAATGGCGAGACCCACGCCGATAAAACCGGTTTCTGCGCTGAGCCAGGCATTGGATGTCGGTGAAAGCGTATAAGAGGTGTAATCGATGCTGGCGCGGTTGGTGGTGTCGGAGAGCAGATATACAAAATCGGGTCCGCCGCCAACCGCTCCAGCCGTCAATTGTTTATATACATCCGTCGCGTCGATGTACGTCGCCGAATTGGACACATTGTAAAATATGGTGATTTCTTCCACCTCCACCGGTTGTCCATAGAGAACGGCGGGCAGTGGAATGCCAAACATCACACCTTTGACGCCGGTGGTGGTGTATTGGAGCGCAACCGAGCCATCTCCGTAATAATTGATGATCGGATTGCCTGTGGTGGGTCTGACTTCACTGCCCGGCACAAACAGATAGGTGTCCGCTTTAATTTGCAGCGCGCCCTGGTTGGTAATCAGCACTTCGTCCTCGCCGCCGTCGCCGCCAAAGGCTTTCAGTAGCGGTCCGCTGCCAGCGTTTTCGATCACCACGCTGGCATCAAACCCGGCGGCTTTGCTCCACAGGGCAATACCACTAGCGGGGCTGCTGTTTTCCACCCACAGGCTGGCATCGCCTCCGCCGCCACCCGCGCTGCTGGTTACCTTAAGACTGTTTTTTCCGCTGCTGGTGTTGGCAATGATCGCCCCAGGACGCAAACTATAGGCATACGGGGCGGGGTAGATGGGCAGGCGTGGGGTCATCTCAGCATCACTGCCGACCTGGATACCGGCGTACAACTGCTGCCCGTTGATCTGCGCGCTGCCGCACGGCACCAGCAGGGTGAACAACCCGTTTGTAACAGCCACACTTTGCAGAACACTGCACAGCGCTGTTCCGCCGCTGGCGGTATTGTACAGCCGCACAGCGATGGAATAAGTCCCGTTCAACGGGCTGCCACTGCTGCTGGTCAGCCTGCCCTGCACGGGCACGTAACCACCGGTCTCCGCCTCGATAACGATCTCTTCGCTTCCGGGGGCGGCTTCCTGCGCCTGGCTGAAATCGAACTGCAATGAGAGCGCAAGTGCCACGATAAGTAACACTATCCATCCTCTTGTTTTCATGGCATCTCACTTTCTCTTTTTTATGCTTGGTTTGAAAACAAACAATGCCGCCATGCCTGTGCGGCAATGCGGCAAATCACCCCGTCTGATACGCGCTTCCCTCCCGGCTGGCTGCGCAGTTCCCGTCCCGTTGGCGCACCAGCCTCTCTTTTTATGATTATAGATCGTTTACTGACGGTTTCAACCCCCCTTTGGGCGGCGGCAGTCTACTGTTCAGCTTGCGTTGACAGCAGCACCCCGACTGTGATAAACTGATGCCCATTATGAAACAAACTGCGCACCTGCATCATGCCCACGCCCATCACCCCTGCCGCCGCCACGCACGGCGGGCGTTGACTCGCGGGCGCGCCTGAGCAGGCGCTGCAACCTGCCCCATCTCGTCCACTCAGCCCTCCGTGCCGCGGAGGGCTGTTTTTATTTCCCCAATTTCCGGAGGTCAACATGCTCACAATCTACGAACCAGACACCGCTCGCGCGACGCTGCTCAAACGCCAGCCGCCGGATGACATCAGCGTCCCACCAGCAATGCTCGACCGGTTGGCATCTCTGTTCGGTGAACCGCTCAGCCCCGAGCAAGCCGTGCGCCGCATCCTGCAGGATGTGCGCCGCCGCGGCGACGAAGCGCTGCGAGATTGGTCGCTGCGCCTGGACGGCGACGATGGGGCAGCCGGGCTGCGCGTCAGCCCGGAACAACCCGCCCGCGCGCTGGACAGCCTGCCGGCAGACCTGCGCGCCGCGCTGGAAACGGCAGCCGCGCGCATTGCTGCCTTTCACCGCCGCCAGCCAGCCAGTTCGTGGATCGAACAAAGCGCAGACGGCACGCTGGGGCAGCTGCTGCGCCCGATTCAACGCGTAGGGGTATATGTGCCGGGCGGCAGCGCGCCGCTTCCCTCCTCGGTGTTGATGTCGGTCATCCCGGCGCGGGTGGCGGGCGTGGAGCAGGTTATCGTGTGCACTCCCCCGCGGCGCGGCGGGGAGATTGACCCGGTCATCCTGGCGGCTTGCGCCATTGCCGGGGTGGATGATATCTACCGCCTGGGCGGGGCGCAAGCCGTGGCAGCCATGGCATACGGGACGCGCACGCTGCCCGCAGTGGACAAGATTGTCGGGGCGGGCGGTTTGTTCGTCACCCTTGCCAAACGCCAGGTATTTGGTGTGGTCGGCATCGAAGGGCTGGCTGGACCGACCGAAACGGTGGTGATCGCCGATGACAGCGCCAACCCGCGGCGGGTTGCAGCTGACCTGCTGGCGCAAGCCGAGCACGACCCTCTGGCATCTGCCATTCTGCTGACCCCCTCGCGTCCACTGGCAGAGGCGGTAGCGGCGGAGGTGGGACGACTGCTGGACGAGGACGGCGCGGATGCCCTGGCGCGGAGTGCGATCATCCGCACCTCGTTGCAGGCGCGCGGCGGTGTGGTGGTCACCCACGACCTGGCGGAGGCAATCGAGTTGTGCAACCAGTACGCGCCGGAACACCTCAACCTGGTAGTGCGCGATGGCTGGTTGTGGCTGCCCGCCATCCGCAACGCTGGTGGGGTGTTCCTGGACGAGGATTCATGCGAGGTGATGGGCGATTACATTGCCGGACCCAGCCATGTTATGCCCACCGGTGGGTCGGCGCGCTTTGCCTCGCCGCTCAACGTGTGGGATTTTGTCAAAATCGTCAGCCTGGTGGGACTCAACCGCGCGGCGGTGCGCCGCCTGAGCGCAGACGCAGAGCGGCTGGCAGAGGCGGAGGGGCTGAATGCACACGCGCTGTCCGCCCGCCTGCGCAGCCAAGCGTGAGTCTTGCGCATGCGCTGAACCCGTCTGTACACCGAGCCTGCCGAAGTGCGCCGGCAGGCTCGGTGTACGCCTGTCCAGATGCACCGCCCACGAAGCCAAACCACACAGGGCGCGGACTTTAGCGCCGGGCAAACACCCTGCAAAGCCGATACAATCCGCCGGGGCACTTGTAATTCGGACAAAAATAGTTATAATTATATTCGTAACAAATTTCACAATCTTTCCGGGTTCAAGAAAGGATTTCCCGATGTCGTTTTCCCTTTCCACTCCCCCCAGGGTGGTCATCGTCGGCGCCGGTTTTGGCGGGCTGCGCGCTGCCCGCCGCCTGGCGCGCGACCGCGTACAGGTAACGCTGATCGACCGCCACAATTATCACCTTTTCCAGCCACTGCTCTACCAGGTGGCTTCGGCGGGCGTGTCCGCTGGTGAAATCGCCTACCCGCTGCGCTCGATTCTGCGCCGCCAGGAAAATGCCCGCTTTTTGCTGGCAGAGGTCGAGCACATCGACCTGCCCAATCGCCGCCTGCTAACCACCGCCGGTGAAGTGCCCTACGATGCACTGATCCTGGCGGTCGGCGGACAGACGCACTTCTTCGGTCAAGAGGCGCTGGCGCGGCGCGCCTTTGGCTTGAAGACCCTGTCCGACGCCGAGGGCATCCGCAATCACGTGCTCAGCCTGTTCGAACGAGCCAGCCGCGAACCCGATCCCCTCCGCCGCCGTGAAATGATCACCTTCGTCATCGCCGGTGGCGGTCCCAGCGGGGTGGAAATGGCGGGCGCGCTATCGGAACTGATCCGCCTGGTGCTGACCCGCGATTTTCCACAGCAGGATTTTTCCGCCGCACGGGTGATTCTGCTGGAAGCCGCCGGTCACCTGCTTCCCGCCATGCCGCCCGACCTGCGCCTGGCAACCCTGGAGGCGCTGGGGCGCAAGGGCGTGGAGGTGCGCCTGGGTGCGCGGGTCGAAGCCTACGACGGGCAGTGGGTCAGCCTGTCCGGCGGCGAGCACATTCCAGCGCGCACGCTGATTTGGGCGGCTGGCATCCGCGCCGCCGCGCTGGTGGATTCGTTGGGCGCGCCGCAGGCTGCCGCCGGACGGGTGCGCGTCGAGCCGAGCCTGCAACTGCCCGGTCACCCGGAGGTAATGGTGATTGGCGATGCCGCCTACCTGGAGGATGAACGGGGCAACCCACTGCCGATGATCGCACCGGTGGCGATGCAGCAAGCCGATCACGCTGTTGCCAACCTGCGCCGTATCGGGGCGGGTAATCCACCCCTGCCGTTCCACTACCGCGATCCGGGCATTCTGGCAACCATCGGGCGCAACCAGGCGGTGGCACGCCTGGGGCGGCTGCACCTGCGCGGCTTTCCCGCCTGGCTGATGTGGGTGGTGGTGCACATCTTCCAACTGATCGGTTTCCGCAACCGCCTGGTGGTGATGATTAACTGGGCGTGGGATTACTTTCTTTACGATCGAGCGCTGCGCCTGATTCAGCCGCCTGCCGGAGAGTTTCAGCCCTCGCGGCGTTGAAGCGGGCGGTTAAATTTTTTCCTGGCTGGCTCGCGCCCCCGCCTGCTGCTGGCAGGGAGCGCCTGAACTCGTTTGTCCGCTGCCTGTGTCGAACCATGCAAACGAGCCTTCCGAAGAGTGCCGGAGGGCTATGCACTGCTGCCAGTGTACCTTGGCAAAACCGGTGCACCGGCAAGTCTCCGTGGTTGGACATCCACGCGCCACACCGCCCCGATTTTGTTATAATAGATAAAATCAGTCCGATTAGAGGTTGCCAATGAACGATTCGCTCCGCTCCATTCACGAGATTATCGAGCCGCAGACGGTCATCGAGGGCGCTGGTGTCCGCCTGCTGCGCTCGATTGCCCCCAACCGCGCCAACCGCTTCGATCCATTTCTGCTCTTCGATCACTTCGCCTTCAACGACCCGCGCGAAGGTCCGATTGCTGGTTTTCCCACCCACCCACACCGCGGCATCGAGACGGTCACCTACATGCTGCAAGGCAGCGTGCGCCATCGCGACAGCCTGGGCAATACCGGGGTGATTGGCGCGGGAGACGTGCAATGGATGACCAGCGGTCGCGGCATTTTGCACGAGGAAATGCCCCGCCGCGATGCCAGCGGGCATATCTACGGCTTTCAATTGTGGGTCAACCTGCCTGCCGCGCTCAAAATGAGCCCGCCGCGTTACCAGGAAGTCCAATCCAGCCAGATTCCACTGGTGGAAAACAACGGGGTGGGCGTGCGCGTGGTGGCGGGCGCGTACAACGGCGTGCACGGACCGGTCGGCGAGATTGCCGCCCAGCCGGTGTACATGGAAGTGCAGATGCAGCCCGCGGCGCATTTCAGCCTGCCGCTGCCACCCGATCATACCCTGCTGGTATACCTGTTCCACGGGGAAGCCGCTTTCGGCGCTGGCGAACCGCTGGCTGCCAACAAGATGCTGATCTTCACCCCCGGGGCGCGCTTCGAGGCGCAAACCGGTCCCGGCAGCGCAGCGCGCTTTATGCTCATGGCGGGCGCGCCATTCGGCGAGCCAATCTATCCCTACGGTCCGTTCGTGATGAACACTCTGGAAGAAATTCAGCAAACCCTGGCGGAACTGCGCGCCGGGACATTCATCCGCGCCTGATTTTCCACGCCTGGCATGCCTTCTGCCCGGCACCGCCTTTGCCGGGTGTTTTTTTATAGATTGTTGCGCACCCTTTTTTTCATTCACCTTCTTTGAGCAGATTTATACTCATTTTATCCGCATTGGATCCCGGAAAAACCCCTTTCCCGTCTGCCAAAAGGAGTACGCTCATGAAAAAGACCCTACTTGCTCTGCTCGTTGTGACCGCCGTCAGTTTGATTCTGATCCAGTTACTACCCTTTGGGCGTGCCCGATCCAACCCGCCAGTGGTGGCAGAACCCGCCTGGGATAGCCCAGCCACTCGCGAAGTGTTCATGCGCGCCTGCGGCGATTGTCACAGCAACCAGACTGTCTGGCCATGGTACAGCCGCATTGCCCCAGTCTCCTGGCTGATCAGCCGGGATGTCAATGAAGGACGCCGCAAGTTCAACGTGTCCGAATGGGGAGTGCGTGAAAACGAAGGCGAAGAAGCAGTCGAACTGGTGCGCAGCGGCGAGATGCCTCCCTGGTTCTACCTGCCGCTTCATCCAACGGCGCGGTTGAACGACCCCGAAAAACAGTCCTTTCTCAATGGGTTGGCAGCAACCTTCGGGGAAGAAGACGAAAGCGACGAATGAGAATAGACTTGTTTCGCCCGGATGTTTTTGCTTTCTATGTGCATCCCCAGTACGTATGGAGGTGGACAGGATTTATCCCCATATTGTTATAAGGAATAGGGAATCGTAGTGTTAGTAGGGGCTGGGGATATGTGTACAAATCGAGTCTTGCCCCCATATCTGCCTGCGCTCACGCATGCTTCCTGCCGCCAGCCCCCACATACAGGATCGAACATCTGTCTCGTGTGGGGATAATCCCTGTGGAAAGATTCGGGACAGAAAAGACCTTTTTTTACCCGCTCGCCGCTCAAAAAGATATCTGGGTAGGCGTTCCGGATGCACCCCCAGATGTGGGGGTGGACTTTTGGGATGCTCAGGAGGCATTTTGGAGGATTTTTCCCCGCTTTTCCACATTTACCCCTGTTTATCCACAGTTTTTTCGTGTTTATCCACAGTTAACGCAAAATTCACACAATCAAAACAATTTTGATACACCTGACTGTATAACATTGACACCCCACTGCTGGGGGGTAAAACGAGGAATTCAGCCTCGAAAAGATTGTACAATCATTCGACAAGACGGGTTGTACAAACAAATAATAGAAGCAGAATAAACGATCCACTTTATCTTATTGGTAGAAAAGGAAAAAACAGATGAACATCGAGAATATGCTAACGTTTACGCCTGTGCAATGGCAACTGGTCGCCCACATTTTGATTTTAGGCTTCGCCACCATGGCGGCTGGCTTTGTCTATTTCCTGGCAACCCTGCGCGAGGTAGCCCCCCGCTACCGCATTGCTTCGGTATTGGGCGCCATCGTTATGGTTTCGGCGTTTTTGCTGCTGTATGCGCAGTGGCAAAGCTGGCAGACCACCTATGCCTTCCAGAACGGCGAATTTGTGCGCAGCGAAGGCATCTTCTCCAACGGGTTCCGTTACCTCAACTGGCTGATTGATGTGCCCATGCTGCTGCTGCAACTGGTTGTCATCCTTGGTTTGGGGGCAGCCGCCAGCCGCAAGCTCGGCTTCATCTTCGTTGGTTCTGGTGTGGCGATGATCCTGTTGGGCTATGTCGGTCAGTTTTACGAAGTGACCAACCTGACCGCGCTGTGGATTTGGGGCGGTATCTCCACCGTTTTCTACCTCATCCTGCTCTACTATGTCTGGGTGGAAATCGGTAAAGCCGTCCAGCGCATGCCTGCGCCCGCGTCAGCCACCATGAAAACCATCCGCTGGCTGTTCCTGATTGCCTGGACGATTTACCCGCTTGCCTACATCATGCCCGCCATCCTGCCTACAGCGGATGGTGTTGTTTTGCGGCAAGCCATCTACACCATTGCGGACATTACCTCTAAAGTGATTTATGGTGTGCTGGTGACCAAAGTGGCCATGGACTTGAGCAAGGCGGAAGGATGGACGATTGCCGCCAGCGAAAAAGAATTGGAAGTGATCAGCGTCAACTGATCTTTTTCAGCCGTTCAAAGAAGAGCCTGCCCGTTTGATTGGGCAGACTCTTCTTTTTTTTACAGTGCAAACCAGGTGCGCACGGCTTCGATCCACAGCCTAACCGCGGAGTATTTCCAGGTGCAAAGCCGGTCAGGGTTACGGGTAGCGTTCCAGGATGATGGGAAAGACTTCGTAATTTTTCAGTGGTGGAGTCAGCAGCAAACGATTGCTGCCCTGGCATTCATACAAAAATACCGACTCGCTAAGCGCCGGATCGCCCAACAGACCCAGCGTGTCAAGAGCGGTTCGCTCTCCAAACACTTCCACTTCAAACACCAGACTGCTCGATTGCTGGTCGCTGAAGGTGATTTTACCGGCTTCTTTGACGCGGTAACTGGCAAAACCCGGTCCGTCCACAATAATGTCAACCGGCACATCCAGCGTATCGGTTTTGATGGTCGTGGACTGGGTGAATTGAATGGCTTCCACTAATACCGATCCATCGCGGTTGAATTGATACCAGGCGTTTCCGCTGCTGCCCACAAAGGTGATGTCCGTGCCTTCCAAAGCAGTCTGGAAGTAGGGTGAAAGGTCCGCCACAATCCAGCGCCCAATCAGACAGGCGTCCGCCACCTCGGGGGTGGCTGTAGCCTCTACCGTTGGCAGCGGTGTGGGTGCGACCGCTTCGGTTGGTACAGCCGTTGGGGCTGGCGTGGGGACGGTGGTTGGCGCGCTCGTTGCGCTGTTCCCAGCACAACCGGCAAGCAGCAGCAAGACGGCAAGCAGCGCAAGGGACTTCGAAAGTCGAACGATTCTATTCATCCGTGTCATCTAATAAATCAAGATATTGTTGCTAAAAATTATAAGAATTTTGTTTTCAATTGCAAGGATTTGTGACGCGATTACAAAAAACAATACCGGCTCAATTTCCCGGCGGAAGTCAGACTCCGTACTGATTGCCCCACAGATCCAGCGTTTCTTCAACAATATCCAGATAAGCATCCACCGCGTTTAGACGTTCTGGCAGCCTTTCGGCAGAAATCGCCAGCTGCTGGCAGGCTTTTTGCCATTGGCTGACCTGAGCCTGCTCATCTGTGAGGGCGCGGGCGGCTCGCGTCCAGGTGCGCAGCAGCAGCCACAACGCCGCTGGCACCGATTCCTCTGCCATGGCGGTGATGGCTCGTTCGTAATACGGCAGGCGGGCGGGGCGCAGCCGGGCGGGCGCGTCGGATGGTGCGCTGGCAGCTTGCAGCGCGGCACGCCAGTCGTCCAGCAGGGCAAGCAACGCAGACTCGTCCAGCGGCTCGTCCTGGATCAGGTCAGCCAGCCCGGCAGCCATGCCGGGTCTGCCAGCGGCTTCGGCGCGGGCAGAAAAGTTGAGCAGGAAACGCCGCTCGGTCAGCGGGGTGCCGTACAGCACGCTGACCGCGTTGGCAGCGTTTTCGAGGATATCCAGGTACTGGTGGATTTGCGCCGGGCTGGACTTTGGCGGCTGGGATTGCATCTCCAGCCACGACCGGCGCGCGGCTTCACTGAATGCACGCGCGCGCTGCAGGATGTATTCCGGCAGGTCGAACTGCGCCCCGGCGCTTGCCTGGGTGAACTCGAACCAATGCCCGATGTCGTGCAGCACAATCGGGTTAGCGCACAGGTACGAGCCAACCCAGGTATCTGAGCGCAGGCGGCGCGGCTGCTGGAAGTAGGATTGCGGCAGGTGGGCAATATCCAGGTGCACTTCGTCGGTCAGGCGGACGATCTCGCGCGGGTACGCCGGCAGCGTGGTGTGAACGCAGATCAGGTCAATGTCGGTCGTGCCGCCTATCAGCGGGCTGCTGCCGAGCAGCGAGCCGGTCAGGTATATGCACACCAGTCCACGGTCGCGGCGGGCGTAGCGTTCGGCGCTTTCGCGCGCGGCTTTGTGCAGGGCTTCGAGGGTGATGCGCATGGTCTGACCTCCTTGTGAGCAGGACGAATCAACGGGGTTCCGCTTCCAGCGGCAGTTCGGGCTGGAAAGGCGGCAGGCGCAGCGTCTGGCGGATGCGGTTTTCGATCCATTCCAGATCGCCCGGCAGGCGGACGAAATCGAGCGGATCGCTATCGATCACCAGTACCGCAAAGCGCGGGTTGGATTCGAGAAAGAATTCGTCATACGCCTGGTTGAGTTCGGCAATGTACTCGCGTTCCATGTTGCGCTCGTACGGGCGGTCGCGCAGGGCAATGCGCTGCATCAGCGTGCTGGTGTTGGCGCGCAGATAGACCACCAGGTCGGGGGGGACGATCTTTTCGATCAGTGCCTGGTGCACGCGGTGGTAGGTTTCCAGTTCATCGCCCTGCAAGTTGATGCGCGCAAACAGGGCATCCTTTTCGAAAGTGTAATCGCTGATAAGCGACTGCCCGCTTTCCAGCACGGACGGCACGCCGTAGCGCTGCTGGTTGTAACGGCTGAGCAGGAAGAATATCTGCGTCTGGAACGCATAGCGCGCGCGGTCAGCGTAGAAACTGCTCAGGAAGGGATTTTCCTCGAAAACCTCCAACAGCAGGCTCGCCTCGAACCGCGGCGCTAACAGGCGCGCCAGGGTGGTTTTTCCGACACCGATCACACCTTCGATGGCAATGTACATAGAGACTCCTGGTAGAGTTCTTAACGTTCGATCGGCAGTTGTTCCAGCTTTTCGACCTGCTGGCGGATGAAATCGAAGCCGCCCTGCCAGAAGGCTGCCTGACTGACATCGATACCGGCTTCGCTCAGTACCTTGATGGGTGCCTTGGAACCGCCGGTGGAGAGTATATTCAAATAGCGCGGCTTGAAGGCGTCCCCTTCCATTTTGTACTGCTGGTAAAGCGAGAAAACCAGCAGTTGTCCGAAGGCATAGGCGTACACGTAAAAGGGCACGTCGTAAATATGCGGGATAGAAACCCATTCCCAGCGGAACTCGTCGCTCAATTCCACCGCGTCACCGAATTGGGTTTGCAGGTTTGCCATGTAGGCTTTTGCCAGGTCATCCACTGAGGCGCCCTGCAGCACCATTTCGTGCGCTTCGCGTTCGAACAGCGCAAAGAATACCTGGCGCTGGATGGTGGCATAGGCATCGTCGATCTGGCGGAAGAGCAGGTCGCGGCGCACCGCCGGGTCGTTCTCGCTCTTCAGCAGGCGGTCGATCAGCAGCATCTCGCCAAAGGTCGAGGCGGTCTCCGCCAGCGGCAGGTTGGAATGCCAGGTCAGCACGCTGTGATGCGAAGCCAGCATGGAATGGATGGCATGCCCCAGCTCGTGCGCCATGGTGGCCATGTCGTCCGCGCGCCCCTGATAGTTGAGCAGCACCCAGGGGGTCAGCGAGGGCACCGCGCCCCAGCAAAACGCTCCGCCGCGCTTGCCCTTGCGCACTTCGCTGTCCAGGTGCTGTTCGTCAAAGACGCGCTGCGCCATTTCGGCGATGCGCGGGTCGAACTCGCGGAAGGCGTCGAAGACAGTCGCGGCAGCGTCTCCGAAGGCGTAGAACTTCTCGGCTTTGGCAACCGGTGCGTAGATGTCGTAACGGCGCAGGCGCGCCATGCCCAGCCAGCGGGCTTTGAGGCGGAAGAAACGCTGGAATACCTCCACATTGCGCGCGCTGACCTCTAGCAGAGTATCGACCACCGCATCCGGCAGGTCGTTGACCAAATTGCGCGCCGAAATCGGTGTGCGGTGCTTGCGCAGGTTGATCTGCTCGTTGCGCCAGTCGCGCACCAGCGCCTGGTAGATCTGTCCAAGGATGCTGCCATCGTTGCCGTACACGCGGTACAACTCGCGGTAGGCAGCCGCGCGCAGGTCGGCATCGGCGCCGCGCGCATAGACCATCAATTCGCCGCGGGTCAGGTCCTTCTCCTCGCCGTTGATGGTCATGCAGAAGGTGTAGCGGTTGGTGATGGAACTGTACAGCATTTGCAGCGCGTTGACGCCGGTCACGTTCTTAATGTTGACGACCTTTTCTTCCGGCTCGCTGAGGGTGTGCGGCTTAAAGTGGCGCATGGCTTCCAGCCAGTATTCCAGGTCTCCGGAGGCTGCCATCAGTTGGCTGGCGGTTTCATCGGGCAGGTCTTTCCACCACAAATTGAAGAACAGCGTGCGGTTGGTCAGATCGGCGACGAACTGCTCCACCCGCGCGGTGAGAGTTTGGGCAGTCTGGTTTTGGGTGTCCTCGGAAAAGAGCAGCCCGGCGTAAGCATACAGGCGCGCGCCAAGGTCTTGAATCTCCTCTAGACTCTTGAGGATGGTCAAAAATTCACCGGTGGAAATATCCTCATGCAGGCGTTCACGGTAATTCTCGAACTCCGCGACCTTGTCATCCAACTGTTGGAAGGCACTTTCCAGCTGGCTGCTTTCGGGGGCGGGAAAGAGGTCTGCCAGGCTCCAGCGGGTTTGCTGGTAACGCATATCGGTTGTGGTCATCCTTCATCCTCTCCTGTGTGAAATAGAATGGATTTCAACTGCTGGCGCAACTGGTCAATAGGGCGAAGTTGTCCGCTGTGCGCATCCTGGTAATACCACTGTTGCCAGCCGTTACCGGGTACGCGGTCAAGCAGGCGTGCAATTTGATGGATCGAGCCGCGGTTTCCATTATACTCGACTCGCCCGTCCGCCAGCACGAGGGCGGTTAAATCGGGGCGGGCAGCGTAGTAGAGCGTCTGCCCGGCGTGCAGCAGCCCGTGTTCCAGCAGTGCGCCGAACGGCAGTCGCGGCTCGCGGCGTGGATTGGGGTGGGTAAGCGTGCGCGGCGGGGCAGCCGGGGCGTTTTCCAGACGGCGGCGGGCAAGCGCAACGTAATGCGGATCGCGTTCGATGCCGATCCAGCGCCGCCCAAGCCAGGCTGCCACCTCCCCGCTGGTGCCACTGCCGAAAAACGGGTCGAGAATCACGTCACCCGGATTGGATGCCGCCAGCAGGATGCGGTAAAGCAGCGCGCGCGGCTTTTGGGTGGAGTGTGCCTTGATCCCGTTTTCGCGCAGGCGCTCGCCGCCAGAGCAGATCGGCAGCTGCCAGTCGCTGCGCATTTGCAGGTCGTCGTTGAGCGCTTTCATGGCGTGGTGATTGAAGGTATAGGGCTGCCCGCGCTCTTTGAGCGCCCAGATCAGCGTTTCGTGGGCGTTGGTGAAGCGCACGCCGCGAAAATTGGGCATCGGGTTGGTCTTAATCCAGACAATGTCGTTGAGTATCCAGTAGCCCAGGTTTTGCAGGTGATAGCCGACGCGGTAGATGTTGTGGTAACTGCCGATCACCCACAGTGTGCCACCGGGCTTGAGCACTCGCCGGCAGGCTGCCAGCCAGGTAATGGTGAAGGCATCGTAGGTGGAAAAGTCATCGAACTGGTCCCATTCATCGTTGACCCCCGCCACGCGCGTCTGGTTGGGGCGGTGCAGTTCCTGGCGCAGCTGCAGGTTGTAGGGCGGGTCGGCAAAAACCAGGTCAATCGAATCGGGCGGCAGGCTGGCGAGCACCTGGACGCAATCGCCTTCGATGACCTGGTCGAGGGGCAAGACGGACATAGGTTAATTGTACCTGAAATCCGTCCAGCGTTCCGCCGAAGGAAAAATTGCGGCCTCCGGTGCACTTCGGCAAGCTCGGTGTACTGGCAAGCCCACCCTGCGAACGGGCAATTTCCCACCTGGAGGCAGGCTGCTTCGTCGTGGGGGAAACCCCTCGCAGCGACATGCCGGTTTATGTCATCGCGCCGCATGAATAGCGAGGCAAGTTTTGTATAATGTTTGCACAGTATATGTATAGTTTTTAAACGCGGTGTTCGCTATACTGTACAGGACACGGTGTACAAGTCGGGCGCACAATTCAAACCCATCGTCAATCGGATTTTGCCCGGCGGTGTTCATCCGAATCATCCAAACCATTTTTCGAGGAGAACTGATTATGTCATCCGCACAACCCCAGCCCGAAGCCTCCGAGGAGCGCAAGTTCGCCGGATTGCGGCGTTTCAACCTGATCATGGGTTTCCTGCACCTGGTGCAGGGCATTTTCATGATCCTGGTCAGCAACGACACTACCTACCCCATCTTTACCAATTACCTCAATTTTGACCTTGCCACCCGCTTGCTCAGCCCCAACCCGCAGCTGCTGTATGAACTGCGCTTTGGACCGGCTGTGGCGGCGTTCCTGCTCATCTCGGCTGTGGCGCATTTCTACCTGTCCACCATCGGCTACGGGCGCTACGTTGCCAATCTGAAAAAGGGGATGAATCCCATCCGCTTCTACGAATACGCGCTCAGCTCGTCTTTGATGATCGTGCTGATCGGCATGCTGACCGGTCTGTGGGATCTGGGCGGTATCATTCTGATCTTCGGCATCAATGCCACCATGAACCTGTTCGGCATCATGATGGAGTATCACAACCAATACACCCGCAAAACCGATTGGACGGCTTTCATTTATGGCTGTGTTGCGGGCATCATACCCTGGATCGTCATTATGATGTACTTCCTCGGCGCAATCAATTCTGGCGAAGCCAAACCACCCGATTTTGTGTACGCCATCATCCCAACCCTGTTCGTCTTCTTCAACATCTTTGCTCTCAACATGGTGTTGCAATACAAGAAGGTGGGACCCTGGAAGGATTACCTGTTCGGCGAGCGCTTTTACATTGTGCTAAGCCTGTCCGCCAAGACAGTGCTGGCATGGCTGATCTTTGCCGGGACGTTAGCGCCGGTTTAAACCGGCGCGCCAGAGACCTTCGACTTGCTGCCGCCCGTTCGCAGTCTGAGCCAGCCAAAGCCGCGAACGGGCGATTTGATTCTGCCGGTGCATCTCGGCAAGCTCGGTATACCCGCAAGGGCGCATGGTGAGCCCGCCAAACCCCGATGACCGTGTGCCGAACCACAAGGCACGTGTCCGGACGGCGGACAAAAACCGGCATTCGCGGTACAATCAAGCCTGGCGGTCGCAGCCGCCCATCCCTCCCCCCCATTGCGAGACGGCATGGACATTTACCTGTATTGGGTTACCACCTATCCCATTCTTTCGGCGGCGGTGCAGTTTGCCGTGTTGGGCACCCTGGGCGAAATCCTCTCCACCAGCATCCAGCAGCGCAAGCCTGCCCTGCCGGGCAATGCCTGGCAGGTGATTGCCAAGATGTTCGCCTGGGCGCTGCTCGGCGTGATCATCAAATATGGCTTTACCGGCATGCGCGGCTTCACCCGCGCTTTGGTCGATCATCAACTGCTGCCGGCGTTCTTCGGACAGGGCTTCGGCTGGGCGCTGGCTGTCTCAGTGTTGACCAACACCTTCTTTGGTCCACAGATGATGGCGTTTCACCGCCTGGAGGACAACCTGATCCTTGGACAGAAGGGTTTTGCCGGCATCACCCGTGCCTGGGGCACGCTGATCTGGTTCTGGATACCTGCCCACACGCTCACCTTCCTGATGCCGGTGGAGGTGCAGGTCGGACTGGCAGCTGCCTGGTCGCTGGTTCTGGGGGTTATCATGGGGCTGACCCGCCCGGCGGCGAAGCGCTGAATGCGCTCACTCCGCGTCCAGGCGCAGTTGGTCGGTGGTGAACGAGCGCACCTGCCCGTCCAACCAGGCGCAGACCTGGTTTTTGCTCCTTTGCTTGGCGGTGTAGAGCGCCTGGTCGGCGCGGTTGACCAGCATCTCCAGTGAGGTGCAGGTTGGGTCGATGGTGCTGACCCCCACGCTGATACCGGCGGGAACAATCCCAATACCCGCCGCTTGAACGCCGCCGGTCACCGAATCGCGGATGCGCCGTGCCACTTGCAGCGCCTGCTCCAGGTCGGTTTCGGGCAGCATTAAGATAAACTCGTCGCCGCCGAAACGAGCCGCCAGGTCGGCTTTGCGCAATTGCTGGCGGCACTGCTCGCTGATGAACAGAATCAGCCGGTCGCCTGCCAGGTGACCGTAGGTATCGTTCACCTTTTTGAGATCATCCACGTCGATCATCACCACCGAGAGCATCTTGCCGTAGCGCCGGGCGCGGTAGTACTCACGCGCCGCAAGTTCGAAGAAATGCCGCCGGTTGAACAAACCGGTCAGCGGGTCCGCTACTGCCATGCGCTGGATCGATTCGAACAGGCGCGCATTTTCGATCGCCGTGGCAGCCTGGTTGGCAAACGCCAGGGCAAGTTTGGCGTGGTTGTCGTTGTAGAGGTTGGGCTGGCGGTGATCGATGGTCAGGAAACCAATGCCAATATCGCGCTTGATCAGCGGCACACCCATCCAGGAATGCACGTGCTCGGCGTCCCCCCATTTCTTGAAACGTGGGTCGCTCTGCGCATCCAAAAGAATAATAGGCTGTTTGGTGTTCATGCTCTGCCAGAGCAGTTCATCGCGGGCAGTAAAGGTCTTGCCGATCACCCGGTCGGGGTGCGGGAAGCCGCGCGCCGCTACCACGCGCAGCCAGTCCTCCTCCACCAGGAACAAGGCACACGAATCGTACGGTACCACTTTGGAGAGATTCTCCAGCACCATGTCGAGCACCTGCTCCAGCTTGAGCGCGGAGGATACCGCCGCGGAAGCCTGTTGCAGGGTTTCGGCTTCCTCGGCACGGCGGCGCGATTCCGCCAGCAGGCGTGCGTTTTGAATGGCGGCTGCCGCCTGATTGCTGACCGAAACCATCAATGGCAGGTCGCTTTCGTAGAAGTGCCGTTGGGTGTTAGTCTGGTAAAAAGCCAGGATGCCCAGGGTAACCCCGCCGCTTTGCAGCGGTGCCATCAGCATGGATTGAACGCCGAATTCGCGCAGCGATTGAACCGCCTTGGGGTGCTGAAAATAATCCGCCACCAGCAGCGGCTGCCCGCTTTCGATCACCTCCCAGGTCAAGCCGGTGCCCTTGGGCAGCACCTTTTGGAAACGGTCGCGCTGCGGGTGAAAGATGTGATTGACCTCAACCGCATCACCAGCGGCGTTGATCAAGCCAAGCAGACCGAAATCTGCCTCGAACAGTTCGCAGCCGCGCTGCAGCACCATGTTGAGCAGATGATCGATGTCCAGCGTGGCACCGAACTCGCGCATAATCTCGTTCAACTGGCGTTCGCGGCGCAACAATTGGCGGCTTTCACGGTACAGGCGGGCATTGTGAAACGCCTGCCCTGCCTGGGCAGCGAACAGTTCGAGGATGCGGGCGTGTTCCGGGCGGTAGAAATTGACTTCCTTTTTATCCAGCGAAAAGAAGCCGATCACCGCATCGTTGACGATGATTGGTGCGCCAACCCAGGATTGAATGTAACGGGTGACTTCCAGGGTAACCCAGCCGGGGTAGGCATGCGTATCCTGGATGATTAACGAGCGGCGGTTTTCCAGCATCCAGCGGAAATTTTCGGTATGCTCGATGTCAAAGACGTACTGGTGAACATAATGGGTCACCTCTTCGCCGAACTGGTCATACCCCCGGCTGCGGGCAATTACCGCCATGCCCTTCTCCAGCAAGGTGATATTGCCCGAATCATACGGGATGACCCGCGCCATCTGCACCAGCATGGTGTCGAGAACGTCATCCAGGTCCAGGCTGGCGCTGAGCGCCATGCCAATCTCACGCAGGGCGTCCGCCACCTCGCGGTTCTGGCGTTCATTTTCCGCCGCGCGCAGCAGGTTTTCCTCATTGCGTTTGCGCATGGTCACATCGCGCAGAATGCACAACACCTCCTCGACCGGCTGGTTGGGATAGGAAACCGGCGCAAGGCTCATTTCCACTGGAAAGCGGTGACCATCCCACGCCACCGCAGTGATTTGGATGTGCTGTGGAACGCCGCTCTCCAGCGCGGTAAGCAGCGCGGAAGTCAGCACATCGCGCTCATCCTCAGCCATCAGCTTGCTCAACGCCATGCGCATCTCCAGATGCACCAGCGAGAGGTCGAACAGTTTGAGCGCCACCGGGTTGGCTAATAACAGAATGCCCTGTGAATCCAGTACAAAGATTGCGTCCGGCGAGGATTGAATCAATTTGCGATAGCGCGCCTCGGATTGTTCCAGTGCTTTTTGCGCGCGGTGCACAGCGCTGATCTCACGCAGCAGCACCATGCGCCCGCTGCGGGCGCTGCGCGGCGGCGCAACCGGGGAGATGCGCAAATCAAAGGCGCGCATTTCACCCTTAAAGGGCAGCTCGATTACCTGGTGGGTTTCGACCGTATGGGTGAACGGTCGGGCAAAGGGCAGCAATGCTCCCATCATCTCCCTGACCGGCTTGCCGATGACGTTTTCCGGAAAGACGTCGAACAGGCGGCACGCCGCCGGGTTAATATCCACCACGCGGTTTTCATCATCCAGCACGATCAGGCTGTCTTCGAGCATCTCGACCAGCAAGTCGCGCGCCAGCGGGGTGATGTTGAGCAGGCGAAAGCGGAAGAACGCCGCTGCCAGCAGCACACCGCTGGTGGAAAAGAAGATCGGCGTCAGGTCGATCATCACCTTCCAGCCAAGCACTGGGGCGATCATAGTAAGCAGGTTGGCGCCCAAGGGAATCAGGGCAGCGCTGACCAGGGTAAACACCTGGGCGCGATACAATCCACGCGAACGCAGCGCCCACGCCACCAGCACCAGCGAACCAGCCACGATCAACGCGTAAGAATAGGCAGTATGTGCCCAGAAGAGTGGTCCGGCATCCAGGGTGAAATAGATGTTGCCATCAATCTGCGCCCAGGGACGCTGAGGTGAAGCATAGTAAAGGTAATGCTGGTCGTTGGTGAGGATGGAAATTATTACCAACAGCGGCTCCAGCGCAAGCCAGGCATAATTGCGGCGGTTGCAGCGCCGTGAAATACCGGTGTAATCCAGCGTAAAGGTGAGCCAGGCTGCCGGAACGATCACAATTCCCAGGTTGATGGCTGTATCCACCCGCGTTTTCCAGGTCAGGTCGGTTATCACGGTTTGCAGCGCGTAGCTCAGCGACCAGTAAGTGCACGCCGCCAGCAGTAACAATAAGGCGTTGGAAGCCGGCACCATCCGGCGGCGGGCAACAAAAACCACCAGCACAGCGGTAGAAGAACCCGCCGCAAGGAGAATAAAAAACGCTGGAGGGAACTGAAGATCAACCAAAGTTTATAATGTATATTATAGCGAGTTAGGCGGGTGATAAGAAAATTTTTACAGATTTTTTATAATCGATCCCCCGCTGGGGTGTAATCGAGCCGCTGGTTAGCCTTCTTTGCCCGCCAGCAGAGCAGCGCCCAGCCCCTCGCGCAGCGAGCGCGCCTGGATAATCTCGATTCCTTCGGGCAGCGGTTCGCTGCTGCGCGCACGGCGCGGGATGACCGCCGCGCGAAAGCCCAGCTTGGCTGCCTCGCGCAGGCGCGCGCTCATCTGCCCCACCCAGCGCAGCTCACCGGACAATCCCACCTCGCCGATCAGCACCATGTCGGCGCGCACCGGCGCATCGCGCATCGAGGAGGCAATTGCCGCCGCCAGCGCCAGGTCCGCCGCCGGTTCAATGACTCGCAGCCCGCCGACCACGTTGACGAACACGTCCTGCTCCGCCAGGCGCAGCCCCAGCCGTCGGGTGAGCACTGCGGTGATCAACAGCAGGCGGTTGAGGTCAACGCCGTTGGGCGTACGGCGCGGGTTGCCCAGGTTGGAAAAACTGGTCAGCCCCTGCAGTTCCACCAGCAGCGGGCGGGTGCCTTCCATCGTCACCGCGATTGCCGAGCCGGGCGCGTTGATCATCCGCTCGGCAAGAAAGATCTCCGACGGATTGGGCACCTCGATCATGCCGCGTTCGCGCATCTCGAACACGCCCACTTCCGATGTCGCCCCAAAACGGTTCTTGACCGAACGCAGCAGGCGGAAGGATTGGTAACGGTCGCCTTCCAGGTACAGCACGGTATCGACAATGTGCTCTAGCACGCGCGGTCCGGCGATCACGCCTTCTTTGGTGACATGCCCAATGACGAACACCGCCACACCGCTGCTTTTTGCCAGTTCGCGCAGTCGCGAAGCGCACTCACGTACCTGCCCGACCGAACCGGCGCTGCTACCCAACTCCGGTAGGTAAACTGTCTGGATCGAATCGATCACCACCAGTTCGGGGGCAACGGCGCGGATGTGTTCCAGGATCAGATCCAGGTTGGTTTCGGTCACCAGGTAGAGGTTGTCTGGCAGGGTTGGCTTGTCCGCGCCTTGTAACAGGCGCACGGCGCGCATTTTGATCTGCCGCTCGGACTCCTCGCCAGAGACGTACAGCACCCGCGCCCCGCGCGCGGCGAACTGCCCCGCCATTTCCAGCGTCATTTGCAACGTGAGGGTGGACTTGCCAATGCCCGGATCGCCGCCGACCAGCACAATCGAACCGGGTACGATGCCCCCGCCCAGCACGCGGGCAAATTCGGTAATTGGCAGGTTCAGGCGGTCTTCCTCGTCGCCAGAAATTTCCGCCAGCCGGCGTGGCTGTGACTGACCGGAAAGCCCGCGGCGCGGCTTGCCTGCCACCGGCGGAGGCGCAATCACTTCCTCGACCATCGAGCCGTAGCTGCCGCACGTCGGGCAGCGTCCCAGCTGGCGCGGCGAGGTGCGCCCGCACTGCTGGCAGACGAATTGGGTTTGCGATTTGGGCATAGCAAGATTATAGCCGTTTTCAGGTAAAATCAATTCGGATGGATGCGCTGATTTCCTCGCTGCTCAATCTGCTGCGCGATGTTCGCAACCGGCTGGATTACCCGCTGCGCCAGGCGTTCCGCTGGCGGCGGGCTGGTTTTTCCATCCAGCCGCGCGGGGTGGAGGATGCTTTTGCCCACCTGAACGGTGGGGAGCGCCAACTGGCTCGCGCACTGACCACCCGGCTGATCCGCGATTATCGCCTGGAGGGCTTTGCCAGCCAGACCACCCCGCTCAACTACCGCGAAAACCTGTTTTACCTGCACATGCTCGAGCAAGCCTTCGAGGCGGGCAATGTCTGCCTGCCGCAGTTCACCCGCGCGGCAGATATTGGTCCTTCGCACTGGTTCTACGTCCAGGCGCTGGCGGCGCTGCTGCGCTGGTGGCGCGCGCCGCGGGGACGCGAGGCGCACCTGCAAGGCTACGAGGTGGACGCCTACCGGGTATACAACGACCTGCATTCCCGTTACGACCATGCCCTGGGACACATGCGCGGGCTGGCGGGGGTGGAATTCCTGCCGCGCGGTTTCCATGCTCAGCCGGGTCATTTTCACTTAATAACCCTGTTATTCCCCTTTGTCTTTGCCGAAGATCACCTCAAGTGGGGCTTGCCCGGCAATCTGTTCCAGCCCCCGGCGCTTCTCGAATCCGCCTGGCGCAGTCTGCAGCCCGGCGGTGCGCTGATCATCGTCAACCAGGGTGAAGTGGAACACAAAGTCCAGCGCGCCATGCTGGACAAGGCGGGTATTCCCATCCGGGCTGCCTTCCGTCAGGATGCCCTGTTGTTCCATTACCCGCTTGAGCGGTACGTGCTGGTGGCACGCCGTGACAACTGAACTGCGCCTGTCGGCGGCAGACCTGCACGCCGAAACCGCCGCTTTCCTGGCAGACTGCGGGGCGCGACCGGCGGGCAGCCCCGCCGAGGTGGCAGCATTGGACTGGGTGCAAAACCGCATGCAGGCGCTGGGTTACCACTGCCAGCGCCAGACGTTTACCTTCACCCCGCTCTCGCGGCGGCTGCTGCGCAACCTGCTCGGCAACGCGGCGGTGATTGTATCTGCCGCCTTGCTGCCGCATTTTCCTTACCTGGCGCTGGCGCTGCCGGTCTGGCTGGCGATTTTGCCGCACCTGCAGGCGGGCATTCAGGCGCGCCTGCCTGGGCGGTTGACCAGCCACAATCTGCTTTGCCTGCCCGGCGCGGACGCGGACGCCGTCAACCTGCTGCTGGCAGCCCATGTGGATACCGCCCGCGCACTGCCCTACCGCGAGGGCATTTTATCCGCGCTGCGCGCCGAGTGGTACGACATCCTGCGCCGGGTGGGTTGGATTACGGCATTGTGCGCCGCGCTGATTGCACTGGGGCTGAATTTACCTCCTGCGCTGCCACATGCCGTGCTGTTTCTGGCAGCGCTGAACGGGCTGGTTTTACTGGCAGTTGACCTGGGCGATTCCTTTGGCACCGGCGGGGTGCACACCCGCGGCGCTAACGACAACGCGTCGGGGGTAATTGTGTTGCTGGCACTGGCGCGGCAGCTGGCGGATATGCCCGACCTGCGCGCAAGGGTCGGTTTTCTGTTCAGCGGCGCGGAGGAAGTGGGACTGGTCGGCGCGCGTCACGCAGCGCGCTGGTTGAAGGCGTACGCCGCGCGGCTGCGGGTGCTCAGCGTGGACATGGTCGGTACAGGCGAACGGCTGAACATCTACCGGGGAATCAGCGGGCTGCGTCCATTACACACCGACCCAGGGCTGAATGCCGCTTTGCAGCAGGCGGATCCGCAGGCACGGGCATTCTTTTCGCGGCGGCGCAGCGGCGATTTTGCCCCCTTCGTGCAAGCCGGTTTCCGTGCCAGCGGAATCGAAGCCAGCGGCAGCCCGCACTTCTGGCGCGCCTACCACACCCTGCGCGACGACCTGCCCCTGC
This sequence comes from Bellilinea sp., assembly GCA_034411135.1. Classification (GTDB taxonomy): domain Bacteria; phylum Chloroflexota; class Anaerolineae; order Anaerolineales; family Anaerolineaceae; genus Bellilinea. Next base: position 47,209 of record DAOUMN010000003.1, on the reverse strand, counting down.
TGGAAGCGGAACGCATGGCGCACACCGTCCAGGTGCTGCAGCGCCTGGTGGAACAGATCAGCCCGGACTGAGGCACACCCTCAGCCGAGCAGCCCGTGCGCATCGAGCAGCGAGCGGTTGGCAAACAGGCGGTTTGTTTCACCGTCCGCGGCGATTCTGCCTTCGGATAGGATGACCGTGCGCGGGAACAATTCTCGCACCAGGTCCAGATCGTGGGTGGCTGCCAGCACGGTTTGCGGCAGGCTGTCAAGCAGGCGGATCAAACTGCGCCGGGCACGCGGGTCCATCCCGGCGGTCGGTTCATCGAACGCCAGTACCTGCGGCTGCATGGCGAGCACAGCGGCGACGGCGGCTCGTTTTTTCTCGCCCAGGCTGAGATGATGCGGCATGCGCGCGGTGTAGGCGCCCATTCCCACCGCCTCCAGCGCGGTGGTTGCGCGGCGCTGGATTTCCGGCGCGGGCAGTCCCTGGTAGATCAAACCATAGGCAACATCTTCGAAAACCGTGGGTGAGAACAACTGGTCATCCGGCGATTGGAACACCAACCCGAACAAGGCGCGAATGCGCGGCAGATTTTTCCGTTCCAGCGCCAGCCCGCACACGCGCACCTGCCCGCTGCCGCGCAAAATGCCGTTCAGGTTGAGCAGCAGGGTCGATTTACCTGCCCCATTAGCGCCCACCAGCGCTACCCGTTCGCCTGCCTCGATCCGCAGCGAGACACCGCGCAAGGCTGGCTGACCAGCAGGATAGGTGTAGGTCAGGTTTTCGACTTCGATGACCGCGCTCATGCCCCGCCTCCGCTGGTCAGCCAGCCAAACAGTCCAATTAGCAGGCAAAACAGGGTGCCCAGCGCCAATACCCGGCGTGACGGTCGGTCGAGCACCGGCTGGGGCAGGCAGCGAACCTCGCCATCGTAGCCGCACGCCAGCATGGCGGCGTACACTCGCTCGGCGCGTTCGAAGGAACGCAGCAGCAGGCTGCCTGCCATCCCGCCGGTCACCCGCGCCCGCCAGACCAGCGAACCGCCGGGACGGTGCGTACCGGTAGGGTCAACCGAACTGCGCGCCTCGCGGGCGCGCAGCAACAGGACGGCGGTTTCGCTGAGAACAAACAGGTAGCGTCCCAGCAGGGCAATCAGCGCCACCAGCAGGCGCGGCAGGCGCAGACCTCGCAAGGCAGACAGAATTTGCGGGAACGGCGTGGTCAAGGTGAGCAGCGCGGCAGCCTGAACCGAAAGCCAGGCTTTGATCAGCAGCGCTGCGAAGCGCAGCGCGCCGGGCAGCAGCGCGAACAACGCTGCGCCGGGGATGGTGAATAACAGCGGCAGCGCCGCCAGCCCGAACGGCAGCGCCAGCAGGCTGCGCCGCAGCAGGCGGGTCAGCGGCAGCCCGCCGAGCAAAGCAGCAGCCCACAACCCGCTCAGTAGCAGCCAATAGGCGCCCCAGGCGCGCTCCGGCAGCAGGGCAATGGTAAAAATAATCAGGAGCGTCAGCGGCGCTTTGACCCGCCCGTCCACCTGCTCCAGCCAGGCGGGATGAGCCGGATTGCCTGTCGTCATGCCTGGGATTTACGCCGCAGCAGCGCCGTCGAGAGCGCCGCGCCAGTGACCACCACCAGCCCGATTAGCCCAGCCAGGATGGTCGCCAGGGCTTCGTTCGAGATGCCCGGCAGCAAGTAATCGGGGATGATCTCGTACAGCGGCGGCTGGGCGGTTTCCAGAAAACGCAGCTGCTCCGCCACCGATTCCAACCCATCCGGGTGGCTGGAAGCCAGCGGCGAAGCAATCACCAGCAGGACGGCAATCAGCGCACCGCCAAGCCATACCGGACGGTCGAGCGCCGCGCGGTGCTGCGGTGCTTCCAGCAGGTCGCGCCGAGCGGCGTAGAGAAATGCCAGCGCGCCGACGGTGATCAAGCCTTCGCCAATGCCGATCAGGGCATGAATGGCACCCATTGCCGGAACAGCCAGGCTGGCAGGAGTGGTGCCAGACAGCGCCAGTTGCAGCGCACAAGCCAGCGCCGCCAGAAAGATGGACACCCAGGCGGCTGCAAAACCGCCTGCCAGCAGCCCGCGCCGGTTTTCCCCCAGCAGGCGGCGAATGAAGGCATACACTCCATAAGAAGTCCACACCCCCACCACTGCCATGTTGAACAGGTTGGCGCCCATCGCCAGCAGTCCGCCGTCCTGGAAAAGGATCGCCTGCACACTGACCACCGCGGTCATCACCAGCATGGCAGGGTATGGACCCAGCAAAATGGCTGCCAGGGCTGCCCCCAGCAGGTGACCGGATGTGCCGCCGCTGACCGGAAAATTGAGCATCTGCCCGGCAAAAATGGCTGCCGCCAGCACGCCCATTAAGGGCAGGTCGTTTTCGCGCAAGTTGCGCTCCGCGCGGCGCAATGCCACACCGATGAAGGCAATCGACAGCAGCCACAGTGCCAACGATACAGGCAGGGAAAGAAATCCATCCGGAATGTGCATGGGTTGCGGGCTGAATAACATGACGGAAACCTCGTTTTTTTGATAGAATGAAACCAGACAACAGGCAAATTATAATACAGGATTTGCAATTGCAAATTTTTGCGTTATGGTGATTCCAGGATGAGATCTTCCTCGGTCAACACCGCTATTATGGAAGTGCTGCAAAGTCATGCACCCGCTCACCTGACTGCCGCGCAGGTTTACGAGCGCATCCAGGCGCGCCTGCCAGCGGTCAACCCGTCCACGGTTTACCGCGCACTGGAACGGCTGGCAAAAGCCGGGCAAATTTCGGTGTCCGACATGGGCGGCGGCGCGGCGGTGTACGAAGCTTTTTCCAAACAGCCACACCATCACCTGGTTTGTCAAATGTGCGGCACGGAGCAAACCCTCGACCATGCTCCGATCCGCGCACTCTTTGCCGCCATCGAGCAGCAGCACGGTTACACCATTGTCACCAATCACCTGATCCTGTTTGGCATATGCCCGGACTGCCAATCCAAAATCTCGGGGAGTCAGCCATGAACGATGATGCTCTGAGTTTAATTTACCTGACACCTGACCGGCACGATGCGTTGTTGGAATTGGCGCAGGATTTTCGCGCCGAAGGGGATAACCGCTTCCAGATTTTATTAAAAGGTAACGATGAAGGTTTCTTTGCCTACCTGCGCGACCTGGCAGCCGACGCACAGGAAGAAGACCTGCCGCCCGGCATGGTGCCGCAAACCACGCTGTGGCTGTTGAAAGGCGAAACGACCCTGCTCGGCTTTAGCCGGTTGCGCCATCGCATGGAAAGCCAGCTGGAGGAGAAAGGCGGTCAAATCGCGCTGGAAATCCGTCCCTCCGAGCGCGGCAAGGGTTACGAAAGCGAACTGCTGCGCCTGACCCTGCGCCACGCTGCCGGGATGGGCATGAGCGAAGTCATCCTGACCTGCGATGAAGAAGACTCGCAACGACAGGCAATTATTGAAGCCAACGGCGGCGAACTGGTCGAGACCCACCACCTGCCGCGATCTGAGCGCAACCTGCGCATCTATCGCCTGGCGTGCCCAACCTAGTCTGCGGCGGTCAAGGGGCTGTGTCCGGCGGGGTTAGCTGCTGCCCGTACCATTCCAGGTAGGTCTCCAGCTGTCCGCGCCAGTAGGCGTCAGAATGATCGCCGTTGTTGACCTGCCAGGCATGCGCCACGCCCTGCTCGACCAGCAAGGCATGAAATTCCTCAATTGGGCGGTAGTAGCGGTCTTTGCGCCCCACGTCCAGGTACAGGCTGGGCAGGCTGTCTGCTTGGTGATCCTTCAACCAGCGGGTCAGGCGCAGGTCGCTGCCGTAGAAGGGCGGGGCGGTATGCGCGCCAATTGCAGTGAACAGTTCGGGGCGGGTAATGCCCAGGTACAGCGCCCAGGCGCCACCACGGGAAATTCCTCCCAGCGCCCGGCAGGCACGCCCGCCGCAGAGCGGATAATGCTGTTCCAGCCAGGGCAGCAGTTCCTCGGTCAGCGCCACCTCGAAACCGGTGGCGAACGGGTCGCGCAGCGAATATTCCTCGTAGGGCAGGGCGATTAACAGCGCGGGCAGCCGGGCGTCAGCAATCAGCTGGTCGGTGCTCTCCGTCAGACCCAATTCCAACCATTGCCCGGCATCGGATGACTGCCCGTGCAGCAGCACCAGCAGCGGGTAGCCCGGCGTTGCGGCAGGGTCGAAACACGGCGGCAGGTACAGGTTGAATTGCAGCGGCTTGGGCATTGCCTGCGATGGGATAGAAAACGACTCGACCCGCCCGCGCGTTTCGACGCACGCCGGAGCGGCTGTTGGGGTTTGGGTGGGGGCAGGCAGCGGGGTGAGGCTGGCGGCTGGCGCCGTCGGCAAAGCAGGCTGGGGGGTGATGCTCGCCGCCGGGAGGCTGGCAGGCGGCGGCTCATCCGGCGTGGCGGGTAGCTCGCAGGCGCTCAGTAGCAGCAGGGTGGCTGCCAGTAATGCCCCAAACGGGTTTCTTCCTTGACGATCCGGCATGGTTCGGATTATACTCGGTCACGCCGGGGTGTAGCGCAGTTGGCAGCGCACCGCGTTTGGGAGGCGGGGGTCGGCGGTTCAAGTCCGCCCACCCCGACCACACTGTACACGACCGCCGAGTTTTTCCGGCGGTTCGTACCATAAAAATCAGCCCGCCAATCCTCCTGCTCCGGACACCCTGCCATGATCAAACTGTTCAAGCGAGAAAAACCCTCCGCTGCTTCGCCCTCCCGCTACGACGTGGTCATCGAGGCGGCACACTTTTCGCCGGACGGCAACCTGCAAACGGCGCGCATTTACGAACGGCGCGGTCCCACCTGGTCGGACAGGCTGCTGATCGGGCGCGACGATCTGATCCGCCGCATCCGCAAGGGGGAGAAGGTGATTATTGGTGCGCGCAAGCCCTACCTTGCCAGCACCTTCGAGGTGATTGCCCCCGTCCACCTGGCGGGCAGCCCGGGGCAAGAGATATTGACCAGCCAGGGCGAGAACGGCTCGCAGGACAACCTGCCCCAAATGCCGCGTATTTAATTTTCACCCGTTCGTTTCGCAAGCATTCACTTTGCTCAATTCCTTGCTTTCGATCATCATCCCCGCCTATAATGAAGAAAGGCGGCTGCCGGATACGCTGGGCAAGATCCAACGCTTCCTGGCAGAGCAGCCCTATTCCTTCGAGGTGCTGGTGGTCGAAAACGGCAGCCATGACCGCACGCTGGAAATTGCGCGCCAGTTTGCCGCCGACCACCCCCACTTCCATGCCATGCACCTGGACGGGCGCGGCAAGGGGCTGGCGGTCAAAGCCGGTATGCTGGCTGTGCGCGGTGAATACCGCTTCATCTGCGATGCAGACCTTTCGATGCCGATCGAGGAGGTCAACCGCTTCATCCCGCCGCTCAAACCGGAGGGAGAGATCATCATTGCCTCGCGCGAGGCGCCCGGCGCGGTGCGTTACAACGAGCCCGCCTACCGTCACCTGAGCGGCAGAGCCTTCAACTGGGTGGTGCGCCAGATGGCGTTGCCCGGTTTGCGCGATACTCAGTGCGGCTTCAAGTGCTTCAAGGGCAGCGTGGCAGAGCGCATCTTTCCGCTGCAAACCATTCACGGTTGGACGTTCGACGTCGAGGTGCTCTACATTGCCCGCCGGATGGGCTACCGCGTGGTCGAGATTCCCGTGCCGTGGTACTTTAACGCCGAGAGCAAGGTGCACCTGTTGAAGGACTTGCGCCAGGTCATCCGCGACTTGCTGATCATCCGGCGCAACGCCCGGCGCGGAGTTTACGATGCCCCCGCCGTCCCACTCTGAGCGGCGCTGCCCGCCAACGCTGGACGAAGAAACCCGCCTGTGGTTGGACGGATGCCTGGTTATTGCCGGGCTGGATGAAGCCGGGCGCGGCGCCTGGGCTGGAGCAGTTTTTGCCGCGGCAGCCATCCTGCCACCGCTGTGCGACCTGCGCGAAAACCTGAGCGGCGTGCGCGATTCCAAACAGATGACTGCCGCACAGCGCGCCCGCTGGGCGGAGCGCATTCGCGCGCTCGCCTGGCATTGGGGCGTAGGGCAAGCCTCGCCAGCCGAGATCGACCGGCTCGGCATTCTACCGGCTACCCGATTAGCAATGACCCGCGCGTTGAACGCCTGCGGCGTCAGCCCGCAGCATCTGCTGATCGATGCGCTGCGCCTGCCCGGCGCCCCCATCCCGCAGACGGCGCTGATCAAGGGGGATGCACGCTGTCTGAGCATTGCTGCGGCTTCGGTGCTGGCAAAGACCGCCCGCGATGCCTACATGCAGGAACAGGAGACGCGCTATCCGGGTTACGGCTTTGGCGCGCACAAGGGTTATGGCACTGCCGCGCACCGCGCTGCGCTGGCGCGGCTGGGCGCCTGCCCGCTGCACCGAATGAGTTTTGCCCCGCTGCGCGCTTTGCCCCTGCCCGGCAGTGGATTTGCAATCCAACTGTAAATCACGCCCTGTTGCGCGCAGGGTTATAATAAAAGTACACTCTTTGCCAGGTGGCTCAACCTGATCGGGCAACATGGTCGGAGGGAAACCTAAGCTCTTTGAGGGGGCGATGGATCATCGCCAGACTTTCTCACGGCGGGATTTTTTGAAATTATGCATGGCGGCAGCGGTATACGGCGCGCTGCCCGTGCCGTTGCGCGGGCTGTTCGAAAGCAGCGCGGATGATACCGCCTTTCTCAAAAAAACCGGCGCGGTGGATTGCGCGCGCAGCGACATTAAAACCGCCTGCCTGACCTATGACGACCAGATTTCCCCCCACCGCATCGAACGCATCAACCTCCTGCTAGACTCCCTGCAGGCTGCCAACGCCCGGGCGAGCTTTTTCTTTACCGGCGAAGACAACCAGGGCAACCTGAACTTCAAGCCGTATGCCAAAGTGATCGAACGAATCCTCGGCGAAGGACACAACTGGGGCTGCCATGCCTGGAAGCACGAACCCTGCACGGCGGTCAAAACGAAAACATTGCGGGCAGAGATCGAGAAATGGCTTGCCGCGGCAAAAGAGGTAGCCCCGGGTTGCGTGGTGCGCTACTTCCGCCCGCCGTACGGCGATGTCAACCAGCGGTTGATTGACCTGCTGGCAGAGTACGGCTTGCAGGTCGTCCTGTGGAACGTTGAAAGCGGCGGATTGGATGAACGCACCCTCGAATACGTCCAAAAAGGCGTGCGGCGGGTGGAGAAAACAAAGGAATGCCCGCTGATTCTCAGTCACATGACCCGCCGCTACGATGTTGAGCAGGCAGCCGCGGTCATTGCCTGGCTGAGTGAACAGGGGTATGCGCTGTCCAACCTGGACGACGGCATTCCGCGCGAAATGGTGCGCCCCTCGCTGCGCGAGAAAAAAGCGCCTGCCCCAGCCGTCACACCGCCCGATAACCGTCGCCTGCGCCCCTGGTGAGCCTGCTCAAGTGCGGAGGGTGGACACACCCTTCGGCAGGCAGTAAACCACCCGTACACCGAGCTCGCCGAGATTCACCTGCCGCGAAACCGAACCCCGGGGCGCGAGTGGGATTACGGGCAGCCTTCGCCGGTGTCCCAGCCCTCCAGCGACCACAGCGGACTGCGCGCACCGCTGTCCAGTTCGTAATGGCATAGATCCGGACGCGAAACGGTCAGGTCCACACGGAAGTAGAGCGGCAGCGCGGGCAGGTTCTCGACAAATGCCTGCTGGACGGCGCGCTGCGCCTGCTGGTAGGCTTCACCTTCAAAAGGCGCTGACCGCTGGGCTGCGGCGCATAAGGCGTCGTACCCCGCATCGCTCCAGCCGGTCACGTTGACACCCAGCCAGCCGTTGCCCGCGCGCGGGATTTGCTCACCGCTGAACAGGAAACACGGCGTGCCGCGCCCGGACTGCCAGGCAAACTGAGCCAGATCAAAATTACGCCCAAACAGCGCGCCCTGTGCTCCCGGTGCGTATAACTCACCTGCTTCCACCAGGCGCAGGTTGACCTGCACGCCGCAGCCCGCCAGGTCTTCCACAATCCGCTCGGCGGTCATCTGGTGCAGGCGGTCGGGGGTGGTCAGGTAGTCCAGGGTGAGGGATGTGCCGTTGAGCACGTTGACAACCCCGGCGGACTGACGCGGTGTGGCTGGATCGCCGTCCAGGTCGCGCCAGCCGACCTCATCCAGCAGGCGCATACCCTCCTGCGGATCGAACGGCAGGGCGGGTAGGTCGGCGGCGTGCAGCGGATGAGCCGGAGGGAAGAAGCCCAGCGGCACCGCCGAGCGTCCATACAGTAGACGCTCGACCAGTGCGTCGCGGTTAATGCAGGCTGCCAGGGCGCGGCGGGTGCGCACATCTCCCAGAATGTCCTGACGGTAGCCGCCCCATGGGGTGTAGCCGGTGTCGTAGGCAGCCGGGCGGATGCCAAATGCCAGTTGCTCCCAAACCGCGCTGGGCGCCGAGTGGATACGAGCGGCGCCTTTTTCCTCCAGCTCGGTCAGCACCATCAATTGACCTTCCCAATCCACGGTATTGTCGATGAAATCGCACGCGCCATTGGTCAGCGCGGCGATGTTGTTATCCGCCGGATTGCCATAAAAGCGGAAGGTAAGCACATCGAAGCGCGGCAAGCCCTCGTTGGCGCGGAAATAATTGGGGTTGCGCACCAGGCGAATGCTCTCGCCGGGTGTCCAGTTTTCGATCTGGTAAGCTCCCCAGCCGAGCGGGCGGCGGTTGACCTGCTCATTTTCGAGCAGCTCGGCGGCGGAATACTGTCCCCAGGCGTGTTCGGGCAGCGGCAGCCAGAACAGGGCGGCAAAGTCCTCCGGCAGGTAGCCGGGCAATCCCTGCCACTGCACGGCGGTTTCGTCCAGCGCGCGGTAGTCGAGCGTGCGTTCGACCAGGCGGCGGGTAACCGGCGTCTGCGGGTCGGCAGCCACGCGGAAGGCGTATACCGAATCAGCGGCGGTCAGCGGGGCGCCGTCCTGCCAGCGCAAGCCAGGCAGCAGGCGGAAGGTGAGCGTCAGGCGTTCCATGTTGAGCGGCGAGACGCCGTCCCAGCGCACAGCGCAATCTGCGGCGCGGCAGCCTGCCGGCAGCACGCTCACGCCGGTGTCGAGCACAGCCGGGTTGCCGCGTGCATCGAGCACATCCGCGCCGCGTTCGACCGGCACACTTTCGATTCGCGCGCCGCCGTTTTCCAGGCTGGGCAGCCCGTCGAGAATGACCGGCTGGGGCTGGTAAGCGCGGTAGTCCACCGGTCCGTCATAAATAGCTTCGAGCACATTCCACATGGCGCGCGAGCCGCCCCCCGCGTACAGGTAGAGCGAAAGCGGCTCCTGCCCCAGGCAGATCGTCAATTCGCGCGGCGGAATGGGCGTCTCGGTCGGCGGCGCGCTGGTCTGCGTTGGCGCAGGAGAAGGGCTGGGGGTGGGTTGGAGCGGACCGCCGCTGCAGGCTGCCAGCAGGGCGGCAAGAATCAGGGTGATCATAAAAACGGTCAGGGTTTTGGTGGGCATCCGGGTTCTCCGTTAAACAAACATCCCTGATTATAACGAATAACGCACAAAAACCTTGACATGACCACCTGGTCATGTTAGGATATGACCACCTGGTCATATTGGGCTTGCTGCCCGGAAAGGATATCCATGGTCAAGCAAACCTTTCTCAATTTGGAGGCACAAAAGCGGGACAAAATCCTGGCGGCAGCGTTGGAGGAATTTTCCAGCCAGCCCTACCCGGCTGCCTCGCTCAACCGCATTGTAACGCAGGCGGGCATTCCCAAGGGTAGTTTGTACCAGTATTTCGAGGATAAAAAAGATCTCTACCTGTACCTGATCGAACAGGCTGCCTTGAGTAAACTGGCTTACCTGAGCGAGCATGAATCTGCCGACGAAGAGGATTTCTTTGCGGGTTTTGCGGCGCTGATGCTCGGCGGGGCGCAATTCGACCTGGCTTACCCGCAGTACAGCCGTTTGCTCAGCAGCGCGATGGAGGGTCCGCTGGCGGATGAGATTGTGATCCGCATGAAGGCAATGAGTTACGAATATATTCAGCGCCTGGTGGAGGATGCCCAGCGCAAGGGACGGTTGCGCGCCGATCTGCCGGTGGATATGCTCGTGTTTGTGCTCAACACGCTGGCAGCCGATTTTGGTAAGTTTGCCGCGCAGCGCGCGGGATTGGAATCAGCCGCACAGATCTTCGACCTGCGCAACCGTGACCGAATTCGCGCGCTCGATCTGAAAGGAATGATCGAGGATCTGATGCGTCTGGTGCGCGAAGGAATGGGCGCTGCCGGTGGAGATCGATAAGTAGTCAAGGAGTATTCGATGAGTTATTTTACAATTCTGTCGCTTGGTTATGGGCTGGTGATGCTATTGACCCGCCCGATGATCCACCTGTTCCCCCAGGCATGGGCAGATATCGAGATGGGAAAGATATACACCGACCGCCAGCCCGTGTGGGTTTGGCTGGTGGGCTGCTTCGGTGTGGGGCTGGTCGCCTTCACCTGGTACACGCACTTTACCGCCGAGGTGCCCTATTCGATCATTGTCACGCTGGTGATCAGCCTGACACTGGTTAAGTTATCACAGGTACTGTTCAATTACAAACAGTTCCGCGCCTTCGCCGAGCGAGTGCTGCGCCGCGAGCGGCAGACGATGAATCGCATCAGCATGGTCACTGTGTTCTTGGGTTTGGGCTTGTTGGCGTTGGGAATTTTTGTGTATTGACACGCGGAGGTGGTTTGTGAGTTACTTTCTTGGCTTGGGACTGGTAATGGGAATCGCGGCACTGTTGAAGCCGGTGTATATGCACCTGATCCCGTGGGATGAAAACCGTTTCCTGGCGCAAACCTATGCTAAAAAACGCCCTGCCTGGCTGGTGGTTGTTGCCGGATTGGGGCTTCTGCTGGTCGCCTTCACCTGGTACATGCACTTTACCGCCGGGGTTCCTTACTCGATTGTGATCACGCTACTTTTCTCGTTGACGGCGATCAAAGGCTTGAAATTGCTGCTCGATTACCCGGCGTTCCAACAATGGGTAACCGGATTGCTGCGCCGGGAAGGCGGGCGCCGGATTGTCTGGATTGACCTGGGGGTCAGCCTGATTGGGCTGATAATGATTGTAGTTTCGCTGTGGTTGTATTGAACGTCATCATCCGGCAGGAGCGCCGCGGTTGAGTCTCACTCCGTCAGCAGTGCGTTGACCTCAGCTACCTCGTCAGGGCTTAATCCCCACTCCATGGCGCGCGCGTTGGCGCTCAGGTGTTCCAGGCGGGTGGCCCCAGCGATCACCGAGCACACACCGGGTTGCGCCAGCAGCCAGGCAATCGCCAGTTCGTTGAGCGCGTGACCGTGCGCGGCTGCCCACTCCTTCAGCCGATCGATGCGCTGATAGAAGTCATCCGTCATAAAAGCCTGCACATAGGCGGAACTTTCCCCGCGCGAACCCGGCGGAGCGGGTTCACCGCGGCGGTACTTGCCGGTGAGGAAACCGCCCGCCAGTGGAAAGTATGGTACCAAGCCGATCCCGAACTGGCGGCAGTAGGGCAGCACTTCGCGCTCGACCTCGCGCACCAGCAGGTTGTATTCCGACTGAATGACAGCAAAGGCGCTCCACCCGCGCACCTCTGCCAGCAGGTTGGCGTGTGCCAGCTGCCAGGCGGCATAATTGGAGCATCCCAGGTAGCGCACCTTGCCCTGTCGTACCAGGTCGTCCAGGGCGCGCAGGGTCTCTTCGATGGGTGTGTTCTCATCCCAGCGGTGGGTGTAATACAGGTCAATGTGGCTGCTTTGCAGTCGTTCCAGGCTGGCTTCCACCGCCTCGAGGATGTGGTGGCGCGATAGCCCGCGCTCGTTGATGCCATCGCCGGTGGGAAAGAACACCTTGCTGGCGATGAAGAAACGGTTGCGCCTGCCCTTGAGCGCCTCGCCGAGGGTGGATTCGGAACGTCCGCCGGTGTAAACGTCGGCGGTGTCGATGTGGTTGATGCCCAGATCGAGTGCAGCGTCCAGCAATCGGTGGACTTCGTTTTGCGGCAGCATCTCCGCGCCGAAACGGTTGGCGCCAATTCCAATGGCGGAAACCCGCACACCGGCACGTCCCAAAGGTCGGTATTCCATCCGGTTGAGTCCTTTCTGGGTGTGGTTTGTGCTCCGATTGTACCGGATTTTAACCGTGTTTTGGGCGAGGGCGCGTCCTGTTGTGTTTCGGCGGGCTCACCACATGCCCTTGCCGGTACACCGAGCTTGCCGAGGTGTACCGGTGGCAGCAAATTACCCTTCGACAGGTGGTTGGCGAGCGAAGCCGAACCATACAAACCAGCCTCCCATTTCCCTTGACAGTCTCAATTATCCGTTATACAATTGTTCAATGATACAATCATACAATTTTTATCCTCTTTCGGGAGATCGGCGTGCCTGACATTAATCTGCGCATCGATTTTCGCTCCGAGTCGCCCATCACCACCCAGATCGTAGAGCAGATTCGGAACCGGGTGCTGAGCGGCGAACTCAAGCCGGGCGACCAGCTGCCCACCGTGCGCCAGCTTGCCACCGACCTGCGGGTCAACTTCAACACTGTGGCGCGCGCCTACCGCATTCTCGACAGCATGGGGTTGATCTCCACCCAGCAGGGACGCGGCACCTACATCTGGTCAGCCAGCCAAGCCGGGGAACGCCAGCAGCAGCGGCGTAGCGCGCTGGAGCAGATCACCCGCCACTACCTGCGCGATGCGCTGTCGCTCGGCTTTGCCCCCGCCGACATCCGCGCCCAGATCGCCATTGCGCTCAAGGAATTTGCCGAAGAGGATCCGCAAAGCCCCGTTTGAGGGCATGATTACAGAACAGGAGAATACAACCATGCGTAAAAAAGAAAACACTCAAGAAAAACCCTCGCGCTGGCGCCCGGAGACGGATTTCCGTATCAGCAGCATTGGCGCGGCGGTGGCAATCCTCTTTTTCCTGGTAGGCGTGATCGGCGCGATTGCCCTCGATGGGCGTATCTCTGATCTTTGGGTGGGCGTGTATTTCACCGCCTGGCTGCTGCTGGGTATACTCGCCCTGTTTGGCATTCAGGTGGCGCGCCAATGGGAAAAGGCGGTTGTGCTGCGCTTCGGCAAGTTCGTTGGGCTGCGCGGACCCGGTCTGTTCTTCATCCTGCCGCTGATCGATCAGGTCTCGACCTGGATCGACCACCGTGTGATGGTCACCCCCTTCAATGCCGAGAAAACCCTCACCCGCGATACTGTGCCGGTGGACGTGGACGCGGTGCTGTTCTGGATCGTGTGGGATGCCGAGAAAGCCGCGCTGGAAGTTGAGAATTACCAGACCGCCATTGCCTGGGCTGCCCAAACTGCCCTGCGCGAGGTGATTGGGCAAAAGCCGCTGTCCGACATCCTGGTTGGGCGGGCAAAGATGGACGCCGAGTTGCAGCACATCATCGATGAGCGCACCACGCCGTGGGGTATCACCGTTCAGTCGGTCGAGATCCGCGACATTGTCATCCCGCAGGATCTGGAAGACGCAATGAGCCGCCAGGCGCAAGCCGAGCGCGAGCGCCAGGCGCGGGTGATCCTGGGCGAATCGGAGATGCAAATCGCCGCCAGCTTTGCCGAAGCCTCACAGGCTTACATTGACAACCCCACCGCGCTGCACCTGCGGGCAATGAACATGCTCTTCGAGGGATTGAAGGAAAAAGGCGCGCTGGTGATTGTTCCTTCCAGCGCGGTGGATACGATGAACCTGGGCGGGCTGAGCGGCATGGTCAGCCTGGCGCAGCAAAACAAGGAGATGCATTCATGAACCCGGAAGAATTGATCCGTTATCTTCCTTTCCTTATTCCTGTATTTATTTTACAGGCGGTGTTGTGGCTGGTCGCGCTGATCGACCTTGTGCGCCGCGAGCAGACCCGCGGACCCAAATGGGCATGGCTGCTGGTGATTCTGTTCATCAACATCATCGGACCGATTATTTACCTGTTGTTCGGGAGGCGCGACGAATGAGCGCTATTCAGATCGAGAACCTGACCAAAACCTACGGCGCGGTGCGCGCGCTGGATGGTTTGAGTCTGCAAGTTGCCGAGGGCAGCGTGTTTGGCTTCCTCGGACCTAACGGGGCTGGCAAGACCACCACCATCCGCATTCTGACCGGGCTGGCGCGTGCCAGCGGCGGGACGGCGCGGGTGGCTGGGGTGGAAATTGGGCACAACGGTGCGCTGGCGCACAAGATCGGCTACCTGCCTGAGGAGCCGCCTTTCTACGCCTGGATGCGTGCGCAGGAATTCCTGGAATACATTGGACAGGTGTTTGGGCTGGGCGCGTCTGCCCGCCGCCAGCGCGCCGAAGAGTTGCTGCGCCTGGTTGGGCTGTGGGAAGTGCGCCGCCGGGTCATCCGCGGTTTTTCGCGCGGCATGCGCCAGCGGCTGGGGATTGCCCAGGCGCTGGTCAACCGCCCGCAGGTGCTCTTCCTCGATGAGCCTGCCTCGGCGCTGGACCCAGCCGGACGGCGCGATGTGCTCGAGTTGATCGCCGGGCTGCGTGGGCAGTGCACGGTGTTCATGTCCACTCACATCCTGGCGGATGTGGAGCGGGTGTGCGACACGGTCGGCATCATTCACAAAGGGCGCATGGTGCGGGTTGCCCGCCAGGAGGAACTGCTGGATGCCTACACGGCGCCGGTCTTCCGCGTGGAAGTGACCGCCAACGGCGGCGCTGAACTGGGCGTGTGGGCGAACCAGATCGCCGCCGAGCCGTATGTCGAGCAGGTGCGCGTGGAGGAGAACGCTGTGCGCATCCGCGTTCACGAGTTGGACGGCGCGCGCCGCCAGTTGCTGGAAGCCCTGGCGCACAGCGGTCTGGCGATAGAGCGCTTCGAAGTGGTCAAACCGTCGCTGGAGGAAGTCTTTCTGGAACTGGTCAACGAGGAGCACAACTCATGAATCTCTTTTTTGTGGCACTTTCCAAGGAATTGCGCGAACTATGGCGCACTCACCGTTTCCTGGTTGCGCTGGTCGTTTTGACCCTTTTCGGACTGACCTCGCCGCTACTGGCGTACTTCACCCCGCAGATCCTCGGCGCGATGCCCGGCGCAGAAGCTCTTTCCGCGCTGATTCCCGCACCGACGGTGCTGGATTCGGTTGGTCAATATGTCAAGAATCTCAGCCAATTTGCTATCCTGTTTGCTATTCTGCTGCCAATGGGCGCCGTGGCGGGGGAAAAAGAGCGCGGCACGGCGGCGCTGGTGTTGTCCAAGCCGCTGCCGCGGGCGACCTTCCTGCTGGCGAAGGCGGCTGCCTATCTGCTGGTCTTTGCGGCTTGTTTCCTGCTGGCGGGGCTGGCGGGATATTATTACACCGGACTGCTGTTCGAATACCTGCCGTTTGACCGCTGGCTGGTGATGAACGCGCTGCTGTTGGTGTACGTGATGGTGTATACCACGCTGACGCTGCTGTTCAGCACACTGACCCGCAGCCAGGCGCTGGCAGCCGGACTGTCGTTTGCCGTGCTGCTGGCACTGGGCGTGATCGGTATCAGCCCCGTGCTGGCGGAGTATCTGCCTGCCCAGCTGGTCAACTGGAGCGCGTTTATGTGGGTGGAGCCGGGCAAGACCTACTGGGGCTCGCTGGGGATCAGCGCGGGGATGATCGTGGCGGCGCTGCTGGCTGCCTGGCTGGCATTCCGCCGCCAGGAGTTGTGAGGCGGACAGGTTTCACGTGAAACATCGCCGGGCGCATGGCAAACGCGCGCTGAGCAAGTCGAAGTGCCGCCGAGTCGTGCGCTCTTTCGCACCCTGAGACCACCGAAGGATGGGGGTGGCTGCGCTGTTTTTAATCGCATGGCGAATCTCTTCTGTGCGCGCACCTCGGCAGGCTCGGTGTGCGGATAGACTTGGCACACGAAAGGATGTTTCACGTGAAACACCGATGCATGCAGTTGTTTATACAGGCACGCGCCGGGTGTGGTATACTGCCATCACATCCTGTAAAGGATTCTCGTTTGTGTAATACTGAATAAATAGAAAATATGTTCTATTTTTCCTCCGAACCCGGAGCGTGTCATGATCAGTGATGTCGATATCCTCATCCGTGTCCTTGTCGCCACTGCCCTTGGCGCGGTGATCGGCTTCGAGCGCGAGCGCCAGAACCAGCCCGCCGGATGGCGCACCCACATTGTCCTGGTGGTCGGTGCTTCCCTGGCTATGTCGCTCTCGATCAACCTGGCAATGCAATTTCAACCCCTGGTGCCTAATGGTGACCCCGCGCGCCTGGCGGCGCAGGTCGTTTCCGGCATCGGCTTTCTCGGTGCGGGTGCCATCCTGCGTTACGGTCCCAACGTCAAAGGGCTCACCACCGCCGCTTCGCTGTGGACGATGGCGGTGGTTGGTCTGGTGGTCGGCGCGGGTTATTTTGTCCCCGCAGCTGCCGCCACCCTGCTGCTGCTGGTGGTGCTAGAGCTGCTCGATCTGGCGGAAAAAAAGATGTTCGGTCCCGACCTGGCGGTGACGGTCGAATTGCACTTGCGCGACCGTCCGGGCATTCTCAAGGAACTCAATGCGATCTGGAAAACCCACCGCCTGAATGCCAAGGTCGTCAGCATTCGCAAGAACACCAAGAACCAGCGCCTGGAGCTGGAAGTGTCCTTCCGCAGCCGTAAAACCGACCTGTACGAACTGCTTTCGGATGAAATGTCCGCCTTCGAAGGACTGGAAAGCTTCAAAATCTCCTGAGTGTCAGGCGGAATCCTCGTCCGGCTGCAGGAAAGCCAGCGCCACGCCCTTGTCGTCGCTCATCACAATTTCCAGGTGGTTACCGGCGCGGTAGTCCGCCACGCGCACCAGCCGCAGGCTGCCCGCCAGGTCGGCGGGGATTTCCAAAAACTCGCTCAGCCGGTCGGGGGTGTCGTAGAAAAATTCGCGCCGGAAGGTGCTGCCCGGGTTGTCCAGGTTGATTGCCAGCGGATAAATGCCCGATTCGATCAGATCCTGGAAAAAGTGCGTCCCCAACGAAGGCTCTGGCGGCAGCCCGTAACCTTGACCAGCCAGTTCGACCAGCGCGCGGGCATGGTAGATGTCTCCGTAGTCGATTGGCACGCCCAGGTCGGAATTGGAGCTGCCCCAGCGCCCCGGACCGATGCAGATGAAGCGCTGCTTTTCCAGCGCGGCGTTCAGCCGCCCAATCGCGCGGGCAAGTTCGGTGCGCAGGTTCATGCTTGCCAGGCTGAAGTAGCCCTCGGCGGGGACGAAGACGACGTAGTCGATGCGCTCGATGGTGCCTTCCGGGACGACGAAGCGGGTTTGGAAGACGATGTCCTGCGGGTCGAGGTCGGTCGGCAGCGAGGCGGCGGCGGTCACCTGAAGCTGACTTTGTGGGCGGCACTGCAGGATGGTGATGCACAATTCCGGCTGCCCGCTCCTCTCCTCGACCGACAGGGTGAACTCCAGGTCCACTGCCGCCTCGTAGTTCTTCTCCAGGCTGCGGAGAATTTCGCGCATCCGTTCGGCAAAGGGCGTGCGCCGCAGCAGGTCTTCAAAGGTCAGCACCAGTGAGCGGTTGTCGTCGCCGAAGAAGCGCGTTCGCAGGGTGGTGAAGTAGCCGTCTTCCTCCACCTGTGCCAGGTAGCGCAGTGGTGGGTAGTTGGCGTCGAGCACTTCCGCAACCGGCAGAGTCTTGAAGGCATTATCCTCCAGGTCGATCACGTCCACGAACTGTTGCGAATAGCGCCGGATGGCTTTGGCTTCGGTGGAGGGGCGCAGCAGCGGGTGGCTGAGCGCGATCAGGCGCGGGAAGTCGTTGCCCACCCGGTCGACCGCGCGGGTGCCCAGCCCCCACACCAGGCGGACGAAGCCCTCCTCGCGGCGGATTTGCGGCGCCCAGCGGTACAAGTTGCGGCTAAAGGCTACCCCCGCGCCGTGAGGCAGGTAGTAGCGCCCGAAGCGCTCGCCCTGCACCACCTGGATCAGCACCGCCATGCGCTCGTCGTAGTCCTGCAAGCCGCGTGAGCGCCGGTAGAGCAGCGCGTTGGGGTTGAGCGTGGAGGCGTACACGCGGGCAATGGCGCGGGTGAGCGCGCGCAGGTTTTCCGCCGGGCTGCCCTGGTTGGGCAGAAAGACGCTCTCGTACTTACCGGCGAAGGCGGTGCCAAAGTTATCTTCCAACAGGCTGGAGGAGCGCACGATCAGCGGCTGCCGCCCCACCCCGCCTAGCAGGGCTTCCAGGCGTTGGGCGATATCCGGGCGGAAATCGCCGTCCATGAAGTCGCGCAGGATGTGGGGATAATCCGCGCGCATTTCGGATTCATCCTTGTACTTCTGGTCGTTCCAGTGAAACAGGTTGTTGATCGACATGAATGAGTAGAACACGTCCGAGCCGATGTAGAACGATTCAGGCGTGACCAGGCAGGTGTCGGGGCTCAACTGGGCAGACTGGCGCAAAATGCGGTGCGCCAGCAGCATGCCAGCGGCTTTTCCGCCGATGCGCCCGGGTCCGATCTTGTGACGGCGGATTTGCTGCAGATCGTCGATGGTGAACCAGCGCTTGGCGACGTTGATGTAGCGCAGCTGGTCGCTGATCAGGCTGCGGATCAGCACCACCTTGGTTTCCTGCAGGCGGGCTTCGAAATCGGCGCGTTCGGCGGGCGGCAGGCGTTCGATGGTCATGGCTTGCTCGAAGACCAGGTCGAGCGGGGCGGTTTCGGGGTTGAGTGAAAGCATCAGCCCGACCATGTCGATGCCGCGCTCGCTGAGCACCTCGCTGATGATCGTCTCCAGCACTTCCAGGGTCAGGTGCTGGCTAAAGCGCAGGTCGGTCAGGTGATCGCGGATGCGCGCCATGCGCGTCTCCCACACCTCGGCGGGCTCTTCGCCGACCGGGTTGCGCAGCCCTTCGCGCTCCTGGGAAAGGATAGCTAGGCGGCGCACCTCGTTTTCGAAATCTGCCGGGGGGATGATGCCGCGGGTGAACAGTTCGCGACGCATTTGCTGGCGGATGCGCCCGCTGAGGATTGGGTACTGCGCCAGCGCCAGATGGACGTTCATTAATCGGTCGGTGTGGGTGGGGGTAAATGCCATGCCGCGCCTCGTGGAGTCCATTTTATCACGGCAGGGGTGAATCGCACTGCTCAAAGGCGGTGGCTTACCCCGCTGCGGGCTTCGGCTGGCTCAGCCAGCGGTGGGCTCGCGCTGCTCATGCTATAATCCTTGTGTCGATGAGCGAAACCATCCCCGCACCCGATACAAGCGATGAAGCGCCCACGCCCGGCGGTACCCCCGTTCCGGTGGATGCTCCGCCGCCTGCCCCGGCGGAGGTTCACCTGCGTCTGGACGTTGAGCTGCCGCCTGGTGTGAGCCTCAACCTGACTGTGGAAAGCCGCTCGCCGCAGGGCGCGCTGCTGGAATCCCGTTCGCTCACCCTTTCCAACCCGCCCGTTCCGCTGCCCGACTGGCTGGAAGGCGCGGTTCGCCCGGCGCGCAGCAACCGCCTGCGGCGCTGGCTAAGCCGCCTGCGCGCCCAGCCGCTCTCCCTGTCCGTCTGGCTGCTGGCGGCTTCCTTCCTCGTTTACGCGCTCACCCGCCTGATTGCCCTGGCGGACTTCCCGATCTACTTCTTCACCGACGAGGCAGTGCAGACCGTACTGGCGGCTGACCTGGTGCGCGATGGCATGCGCGGCTACACCGGCGAACTGCTGCCCGCCTATTTTCCCAACGGGACACAGTACAACCTCAGCCTGTCGGTGTACTTGCAGGTGCTGCCCTACCTGCTGTTCGGCAAATCGGTGTTCGTCACCCGCACTACCGCCGCGCTGGTCACGCTGCTTTCCGCGCTGGCGGTGGGGCTGGCGCTGCGCCAGGTGTACGGCTGCCGCGCGGCGTGGGGCGGCGTGCTGCTGCTCACCCTGACCCCGGTCTGGTTTCTGCACGCCCGCACCGCCTTCGAGACGGCTCTGGCGGTTTCCTTCTACGCTGCCTTTCTTTACTCCTACCTGCGCTACCGCCAGGGTGCGCTGGGCTGGGTGTACGGTATGGCGGTCTTTGCTGCGCTGACCTTTTACAGTTACAGCCCGGCGCAAATGGTCATCTTCGTCACGGTGGTAATGCTGTTCTTCTCCGACCTGCGCTACCACTGGCAACAACGCAGCCGACTGGCGGGCGGGCTGGCGCTGGGGTTGATGTTTGCCCTGCCCTACGCGCGCTTCCAGGCGGACCACCCTGGCGAAACCATGCGCCACCTGGCGGTGCTCAATTCGTACTGGCTGAGCAGCCAGCCCCTGGCTGCCAAACTGGGCATTTACTTGCGCGAATACCTGGGCGGGCTGAACCCGCTCTACTGGTTCAATCCCAACCCGGCAGAGCTGATGCGCCATGTCATGCCCGGTTATGGGCACCTGGGGTTGTGGTCGCTGCCTTTCATCGTCATCGGTCTGGCGCGGGCGGTGCGCCGCATCCGTCAGCCCGAATACCGCTTGCTGCTGCTGGCAATTCTGGCTACCCCGGCTGGCGCCGCGCTGGTTCAACTGGGGGTCACCCGCGCGCTGTTCATGGTCGTACCGGCGGCGCTGCTCGGCGGGCTGGGGCTGGACTATGTGCTCGACTGGTTGACCCGGCGCGGTGAAATGCGCTTCACCGCGCTGCCGGTACGCAGCCTGCTCGCCGGGCTGGTTTTTATAATCATGGTGGCAGGCGCGTTTGCCATGCTGGGCGATGCGCTTGCCAATGCGCCCACCTGGTTCGAGGATTACGGGCTGGCGGGCATGCAGTGGGGCGCACGCCAGTTGTTCGCCGCGGTGGACGATTACCTGGCGGATAACCCCGGCGTCGATCTGATCGTCTCGCCTTCCTGGGCAAACGGCACCGATGTGCTGGCGCGCTTCTTTGCCGACGACCCACAACCTTACCGGCTGGGCAGCATCGAGGGCTACTTAAACGAATACAAGCCGCTGGACGAAACGACGCGCTTTGTGATGATACCGGACGAATGGCGCAAGGTGCAGGAAAGCGACAAATTCAGCGATGTGCAGGTGGAGCGCATCCTGCCGTACCCAAACGGCAAACCGGGCTTTTATTTCGTCCGCCTGCGCTACGTGGATAATGCCGCGCAGCTCTTCGCCGCCGAAAGCGAGCAGCGCCGCGCGCTGGTGCAGGATGTGGTTGTGCTGCCCGACGGCGCGGCGGTGACCGTGCGACACTCGCAGCTGGACATGGGCGAAATCTTCCACGCGTTTGACGGCGACGCAAATACGCTCACCCGCAGCCTGGAAGCCAACCCGCTGCGCATCCGCCTGACCTTCGACGCGCCGCGCGAACTGAACGGGCTGACCGCGCGCATCGGCGGGGTGCCCGGCAAGGTGGTGGTGTGGGTCGAACCGCTTGATGGCTCGGCGGCTGTATCCTTCGAGCAGGAAAAGGTGGAAACTCCCGACCCGCGCGACGTGAGGGTTGAGTTTGGGCAAACCCTGACCACCCGCCAGGTGGAGATCGAAGTGTGGAGCACCCGCGATACCGGACCCGCGCACGTGCACTTGTGGGAGATCACTTTCCATTGAACCTGCCTTCGCCTTCTCCCGCCCGGCGGCGTTCGTTCGGGCTGCGCCTGGTGACTGCCGGGATGGCGTTGATTGCCTTCAGCGGCAGCCTGCGCCTGGTGGAGAGTCTGCGCAACGCCGATTTTCTCGCCCGCTTCGACATTCAGCCGGGGGTGGGCTACCTGGCTGCCAGCGGAGCGCTGTTTGCCGCTGCCGGGCTGGCGGCGGCACTCAGCCTGTGGCTGCGCTGCCGCTGGGGTGCGCCGCTGGCGGGCGCGGTGATTGTGCTGTGGCTGGGCTGGGTGTGGGTTGACCGGCTGCTGGTTGCCCGCGTGCCACAAACCGCCGGGCTGCCCTTTGCGCTGGCTGCCAGCCTGCTCGTCCTGGTGTTTTGCGGCGCGGTCTTGTGGAAGGAATGGAGGTCGAATCGTGAATCGGAATGACACCGAAGTGGAAGCCAAATTTTACCTGCGCGACCCGGACGGCTTGCGCCGCCGCCTGGAAGCGCTTGGCGCGCTTTTGGCGCACCCGCGGGTGCACGAAGTCAACCTGCGCTTCGACCTGCCCGACGGCAGCCTGACCCGCGAACGGCGTGTGCTGCGCCTGCGCCGTGATTCGCACGCCGTGCTGACCTACAAAGGACCCACCCAGCCGGGTGCGGAAGTGGCGGTGCGCCAGGAAATCGAAAGCGAAGTGGGCGACTTCGAAGCTGTCCGGCGGCTGCTGGAGGCGCTTGGCTACCAGGTGAGCGTGATGTACGAAAAGTATCGCACCACCTACCGCCTGGAAGGCATGGAGATTGTGCTAGACGAGCTGCCCTACGGCGCGTTCTGTGAGATCGAAGCCGCCGATGGCGAATCGATCCACCGCCTGGCAGAGCGGCTGGGGCTGGACTGGACGGCGCGCATCACAATGAGTTACCTGGCATTGTTCGACCAGTTGAAAACCGCGCGCGGCTGGCGCATGCGCGACCTGTCCTTTGAAAACCTGCGCGGGTTGACCTTCAGCCTGGACGACCTGGGTGTGCGCTGCGCGGATTAGGGCGCGCTGCCCCGGTTTTCGATCAATGAACGCGCCAGGATGATCACCCCGGCAGCCACCAGCAGTGCCGGTCCAAGCCAGTTCCAGTTCAGGTTGAACACAACCATAACGGTCAGCGCGGTCATGATCAGCCCGGCGGTCAACAGCCCACCCACACGCCGGTTGAACTGACTACCGCCTGCCTGAAATTCACGCCAGGCGTTAATGAATGCCGCCCCAGCGGGGATCAGGATCAACAAACCCCACCAGCGGAAAGAAGAAAGCAACCCGGTTTGCTGCAAGAGCAGCAGTATGCCCAGAGCGAGCAGCAGTGCGCCGCCTGCCCATGAATTACTGCGCCGATTCATGCGCCGTTGGCTATTTTCTTCGCGCTGGCTGGCGTAATCGTCTTTCAAAGGGGGAGTTTCCATAAAGTATCACCTTTTCTTTTCCACTCTATCTGGGGAAAAAAAGCGGCTGCCCGGCGAAGCGCTGTCCCCGCGGGGCGCATGTCAGGCGGCTGTTGGTCAGGACATCCTTTATCAGTATAGCATTGGAGGAATAAGATTAGGAACAGGAAGCGCCCCCATCGCTTCATCCGCATTGCTGTTAAAATATTTTTTACCCACCCTTAACCGCGCCTTTGTGTGCCCATAACCGCGTTCGGGTAAGATAGATTCAGGCGGCGTGGCTGCCGTAAACCAAGCGAGGAGAAGAGGATAAGATGCACATTCTGGTCACCAATGATGACGGTATCACCGCGCCGGGACTGCTGGCGCTGGCGCAGGCGGTTCAACCCTTGGGCAAGGTCAGCGTACTGGCGCCCGACCGCAACTGGTCGGCTTCGGGGCATGTCAAGACCCTTGACCGTCCGCTGCGCGTGCGTCAGGTGCCGCTGGAAGACGGCACACCGGCGTTCGCCACCGACGGCGCCCCGTCCGACTGTGTTGCTCTGGCGGTGTGCAACTTTTTAGGCGAAAAGATCGACATGGTCGTTTCGGGGGTCAACCCGTACGCTAACCTGGGGCACGATGTGACCTACTCCGGCACCGTCACCGCGGCAATGGAAGCCGCCATCTGGGGGCTGCCCGCCATTGCCTTTTCGCTCGATTCGCCCAAGAACCACCTGACCCGCTCCGATTTCGACGCCGCGGCAGCCATTGCGCGCAAAGTCACCCGCGCGGTGATCGAAAATGGGCTGCCGGAAGCCAACCTGCTCAACGTCAACATCCCCTTCCTGCCGCTGGAGCAGATTCGTGGCTATCGCCTGACCCGCATGGGCTTGCGCGTCTATCACGACAAGCTAGACGCGCGCGTCGATCCGCGCGGGCGCGAGTACTACTGGATCAGCGGCGATTCTCCCACCGGCATCCCCGAACGCGGCAGCGACATTGGCACCGTTGCGCAGGGTTATGTATCGATCACCCCGCTCAAGCTCGACCTGACCGCCTATGGGCTGCTGCCCGACCTGAGCCAGTGGGACTGGGACAGCCCGGAGTGAAGCCGGGGGAGTTTTTACATTCTTTATACAAAGCATTAATAATAAATTGATACGACCCGGTCAATATAGTACTATAAGCCTGAAAAAGCCTTGCGTAAATTCCGCCCCTGTGGCAGGTGCGGATGGTTTATAGAGAAATGAGGACAGCATGAAATGGTCTTTGAAAATTGCCCGGGTCGCGGGAATTGACATTCAAATTCACGCCACCTTTTTATTGATCATCGCCTGGGTTGGTTTTTCCTACTACCTGACCAGCGGGACGCTGCAAGCCGTGGCGGTGGGAATCGCCTTCCTGCTGGCGCTTTTCCTGTGCGTGGTGCTGCACGAACTGGGTCATGCCCTGGCGGCGCGCCGCTTTGGCATTCAGACCCGCGATATCACCCTGCTGCCGATCGGCGGGGTGGCACGCCTGGAGCGTATGCCCGAAAAACCGGCACAGGAGTTGTGGGTTGCCCTGGCAGGACCGGCGGTCAACCTGATCATCTCGGCGGTGCTGTTTGTCGTGCTGTTGGCAACCGGCACTTTCCAACCGGTCAATGCGTTGACCATGACCGGCGGACCCTTCCTGGAGCGGCTGATGGTGGTCAACCTGTTTCTGGCGTTCTTCAACCTGATCCCGGCGTTCCCGATGGACGGCGGACGGGTGGTGCGCGCGCTGCTGGCAACCCGCTTGCCCTACACCCAGGCGACCCAGGCAGCCGCCACGCTGGGGCAGGCGCTGGCGTTCGTGTTCGGCTTCATCGGGCTGTTCACCAACCCGTTCCTGGTTTTCATCGCCTTCTTCGTGTACATTGGCGCGGCGCAGGAAGCCAGCCTGGTGCAGATGAAGTCGGCGCTGAGCGGTATCCCCGTTTCGCAGGCGATGCTGACCGAATTCCGCAGCTTGCACGAGGGCGAACCGCTCTCGCGGGCAGTGGAACTGTTGATGAGCACCACCCAGCAGGATTTTCCCGTCCTTTCGGGCGAGCGGGTGGTGGGTGTGCTGACCCGCAAGAGCCTGGTGGATGCGCTGCAGCGCCTGGGGCAGAACGCGCCGGTCTCCGCGGCGATGGAATGCAAATTCGAGAGCGCCCACACCAGCGATATGCTCGAAGAGGTTTCGCGCAAATTGCAGGAGCGCGAATGTCACACCCTGCCGGTGCTGGCGGATGGTCAGCTGGTGGGGCTGATCACCATGGAAAACATCGGCGAATTTTTGATGATCCGCTCGGCGCTGGAAAAGGCGCGCAGCAGCGCGGTGCGCTGAAATTGATCACGCCGAAGCGAGGGTTTGGAGGGCAGGTAGTTTCCAAACCCTCGCTTTTTTGTGTGCAGCCCCCGTTCCGGCGATGATATAATCCGCTGGGCGTCTTTTGGGCTGAACTGTCAGCCACCTGTAAACCCTCGGCGGCGCAATTCCATCCATAATTACAGCATGAGAATCCGCAGCATTCAATGGTTCCCAGTTGTCACGCCTGTGCTCAACCCGGCGCCGCTGGCTCAGCGCGCGGTCGTCTTTGCCGGTCTGGCGGTGGTTTTTTCCTTTATCGCACGCTGGATACCCGTGGACGGATTCTTTGCCTTCGACTGGGTGCACTTTTTCGGGATTGGCAACATCCCCGTGTTTTACCCGCCCTGGACCGGGTATGTGGTGCGCTGGCTGACCTACCCGGTGTTGATCGGCTTGACCCTGGCGGCGATTGGGCTGGCGGCTTACCTGCGTTCACGCCACCCGCTCAGCCTGGTGTGCGTCTTTTTTGCGTTGCCGGTGATGTGGACGGTCTTTCTCGGTCAGGTAGATGGGCTGGTGCTGCTGGGCGTGCTCGGTCTGCCCTGGCTGGCGCCGCTGGCATTGCTCAAGCCGCAACTTTCCCTCTGGGCATTTGGAGCGCGAAAATCCTCGCTGATTGCTCTGGTGATTACTCTACTGGTTTCTTTCCTCATTTGGGGGTTTTGGCCCGCGCAGATGTTCTCGATCTGGACGGTGCACGCCGAGGGCAAATACATTAATGATATTGCCATCGGCTGGCTGGGACTTCCGCTCGCGCTGGTGCTGTTTTGGTTTTCGCGCGGCGACGTGGACATGCTCATGCTTGCTGGCTGTGTGACCACCCCCTACCTGCTGCCCTACAACCTGATTGTGGTTGCCCCAGCCATTGCCCGCCTGTCGCCGCGCTCGGCGTTGATTGCCTGTGCCGCTTCGTGGCTGCCGTTCTCCGCCAACTGGCTGGGCGACTGGGGCTGGTGGTTGGGCTGGCTGTTCATAATCTGGCTATGGCTGGGGCTGGCTGGCTGGCGCTACGCCGATAACCGCCTCGGGCGGGTGATTCACGCGCTTGCCTCGTAGGAAATCACCGATTGTGATGAGATGCCACCGATGAAAAACCTTCACTTTCCACTCTGGGTTGTGCTGCTGCTGTATGCGCTGCTCTGCCTGAGCCTGCTGGCGCAGGCACTGGCGCTGACCGGCGGTGCGCCGGGCTACCCGGTGGATGACAGTTTCATTCACATGGCAATGGCGCGCCACTTTGCCCAGGACGGGCGCTGGAGTGTCGATCTCAGCCCGTTTACCTCTGCCACCTCCTCGCCGTTGTGGACGCTGCTGCTGGGCGCCGCTTTTCGTCTGCTCGGCGCGCTGGACTGGATTCCCCTGGCGCTGAATCTGCTCATCGGTGTGGCAGCCCTGGTGTATGCCGCCGCGCTGCTGCGCTCGCGAACCACTCGCCTGGTGCAGGTCTTCCTGCTGGTGCTGCTGCTCCTGTTTACCCCGCTGCCGGTGCTGGTGCTGACCGGCATGGAACATAGCCTGCACGCGCTGCTCAGCGCGGCGCTCTTATTCACGGGGGCGCGCTTTGTTGTCGAACGTAGCCCGTCGGTGCGGCTGCGCTGGGGTTTCCTGGCACTGTGCGCGCTGCTGCCGGTCACCCGCTACGAGGGCTTGTTCCTGCTGTTGCCCATTCTGCTGACGCTGGCTTTCCGACGGCGCTGGGTGGATGCATTGTCCGCCACGCTTGCCGGGGCGTCGCTCATGGTCATCTATGGCGGCATCTCGCTCGCCAACGGCTGGGACTTTCTGCCCAATTCGGTGCTGCTCAAGGGTCAGGAAGGCTTGTGGACGACCCAGGGAATGGCGCGTTTTCTCAGTCAGGGTATCTACAACCTGCTTGACACACCGGCGCTGTTTGGCTTGATTCTTGCCGTGCTGCTCGCCTACATTCTAGCCGAAACGCGCGGCGCGCTCAGCGGCGCGCAGCGCTGGGGGGTGCTGTTCTTCACGGTGATGTTTGCGCTGCATTTGCAACTGGCGCGGGTGGGGTGGTTTTTCCGCTATGAGTCGTACCTGATCTTCTGCGGAGTGCTGGTACTGGCGGATATCGCTGCTAGCCTGCTGCCGTCCATCCAGGCTGGTCAGGCGGGGGGTGCCCCTGCCCGCCCTCTCAAGTTCAGCCCGCCGCTGGCTGCCGGATTGGTATTGGCGCTGTTGCTGCTGCTGCCACTGGCTTACCGCGGCGGCAACGCCATGGCGGCTTACCCGCAGGCGGTGGGCAACATCCACGAGCAGCAGGTGCAAATGGGGCGTTTCCTGCGCCAGTTTTACAACGGTCAAACCGTGGCTGCCAATGATATTGGCGCCATTGCCTACCTGGCGGACGTGCGCCTGCTCGATTTCGTCGGGCTGGCAAGCCGCGACGTGGCGCAACTGCGCTCGAGCGGTCTGTGGAGCAGCCGCGAGGTGCGTCAGCTGGTGGATGCCCACCAACCCGCGCTGGTGATGATCTACGACCTGTGGTTCGAGGAGGTCATCCCGCCGGAGTGGGAGCGGGTAGGTGAATGGCGCATTCAAAACAACGTGGTCTGCGGCAGCGACACGGTCAGTTTCTATGCGGTCGATTCTGTCCAACAGGCGCAACTGGTTGCCAACCTGAAAGCCTTTTCACCCAAGTTGCCGCCGCGCGTGATCCAGTCCGGCGCATACCTCGACCTGCCGTAAACAGCCGCCCTACCAGCCGCTGGCGGCGAAAATCACTTGCAACAGCTTGGCGCGTTCCCCCGCGGTCATCGGGCGCGAGCGGACGAAATTTTCGAAGCGTAAGGTGAGCAGTTCGGTGGCGATATAACGCCCTTCGTAGAAAATGTGCCGGTCGATGAAGGCGCGGTCGAACGGCTCGCCCAGGCTGTACTGGTCGAAGAACAGGTTGCCCAGCCCAAAGTGCAAAAAACCGCCAGCATGAAACTCCATTGCCTGCGGCAGGTGACCCTGGCTGCCGGAGACGATCACCGCGCCCGCCTCGGCAGCGCGTTGAAAGTCGCGGATGGCGGGTTGGCGGGCGGTAAATGTCTCGTACTCCAGGTGCGAGAAGGTCACAATTGGCAGGTAGCCCGCCGCGCGCAGCCGGTTGATTTCGGCTTCCAGCCGGTCGAAATCGCACAGCACCGCACCGGGGTTGGTCGGCGAAGCCGCCGCGTAGGCTCTGCCCTTGGCATTGCAGCCGAGGAAGGCAATCCGGTTGCCGTTGTGCTCGAACAGCGCCGGTTGCCAGCCTTCCTCCAGTGTACGCCCGCCGCCGTAGGTTTGCCAGCCGCGGCGGTGATACTCGTCGATGGTGAATAACACATCTTGCGCGGTGGCGTCGATGAAATGATCGCCGGTCATCTCGACCACGTCCGTGCCGACCGCCTCAAGCAGCTCAATGTAGCGGATATCGCTGCACGGAAAGATGATTACCCCTTCCTCGTTCAACCCTTCCAGCGCCGGAGCGCAGCGCGGGCGGAAAGCCACCTCGTTGTTGATGTGGGTGATATCGGCGGCGCGCAGCCAGTCTGCCACCTCGGTCAGCGCGTGGTCGATGCCGCGCACACGCAAGGTCGAGGCGCTGGCGCGCACCAACGCAGTCACGCCGGTCACCGCAACCAGGCTCAGGCGGTCTTCGTCGCGGTTGCCCGGCGGAACAGCCGCTTGCAGTTCGGCGGGCAGATTGCCGGACAGGGAATAGGGCAGCGCCAGCGGGTAGCGAGCAGGCTGCAGACCGCGCGCCAGCGGCGAAACGCCGTCCAGTGCGAGCACTTTCAGGCGCGGCTCGATCTGCTCGAAGGGCAGGATGGCGAGCGCTTCCGGCTGATGCCAGAGCTCGTCCACCAGGTCGGCGGGCGACACTACCTGCACCGCCGAATCGCCCGGTGCGCCCCACCAGGCGGAAAACGCTGCCAGCGTATCCGCGTCGAGCAGCAGTGGTGGGGCATTGGCTTCTCTGCCGCTCCACATCAACCGCAGGCGGGCGCTGTCCATCCCGTCTTCGATGGTGGCAAAGCGGGCAGCCAGGGCATACACCCAGTAACCGGCGGGTGCGCCGCCAGCCCCCACGCCGGGGGTCAGGCGGGCGGCGGCTTCTTCCGGGTGCTGAGCCAATCGCCAGCCGGGCGGCACCGTCACCGACACGCGCAGGGCGTCTGGCAGGGCTGGGTTGAGCCACAGCGCGGGCGGCGCAGGGCTGACCGTTGGCAGGGGCTGAAACGGCGTGGCGCTGAGCACTGGATTGGCAGTCGCGCTGGGCGTTGATTCGAGGAAAGGTGCAGCCCCCCCGGCGGGTGGGCTGCAGCCAGCCAGTGCAACCGCCAGCACCAAAATGATCAGAATACCTTTCACAGCGGTATTATAACCGCAGTGCGACTGCCGTCAGCCTCAACGCCGGGCTTTGGCAGCTTTTGCCTGGCTTTCGGCTACCCGAAAGCGCACGATGCGGCGGATCAGATCGTAAGGGATAGGCTGGTCGAGCGGGAACTGCACCGAGCCCTTGCCGCCTTTGTAGGCAGCCAGATCGCGCTCGAATTCGGCGATTCCGGTCGGGGTGGGGTAGAAGCCGATGTGGTGCTGAAAGGCGGCAAAATGCACCAGGTTGCCGTTCAGCCGGAAGGTCGGCATCTGGTAGCGGATGGTCTCCTGCGCCTGGGGGGCTTCCTCGCGGATCACCTGGCGGATGCGCTGCAAAATCTCCTGTATGGCGGGCGGAAACGCGGCGATGTATTCGTCAATACTGGCGGGCGAGTCGGTTTTCATCATCATTGATCTCCATAATAGCTGTAATAATACTACCAGGATCGGGTTAGAATGCCAGCAGTTCCTCCCCAATCTACCGCTGCACCGATCCCGGCAGGACGGGGTATAATCCGTTGCGATTGTTGAATCCTGCCCGCCGCGCCATGATGACAGAACCTCCTTCTCCGCTTTCCGCCCGCCTGCGCCGATACCTGCCTGGCAGGCTGTTCGACCTGTTGCTGCTGACGCTGATCGTCCTGGGGGTCGGTTACCGCTTTGCCTGGGTCAACTGGAATCAGGATGCTCAATTGCATCCGGACGAATACGGGCTGACCAACACCCTCACCGCGCTGCGCCTGCCAGCCAGCCTGGGTGACTACTTCAACACGCGCATTGCGCCGCTAAGCCCGTATAACAAGTACAACCCAGATGGCAGCCTGCTTGCCAATGGACCCGACAACCGCATGCGCTGGGGGCAGCTGCCGATGATCTTGATCCGCGCTGCCGCCGAAGCCACCGGCAACACCGGTTATTCGGAACTGCGCCTTCTTGGGCGGCGGCTGTCGGCGCTGGCAGACAGCCTGGCGCTGCTGCTGCTGTACCTCATTGGGCGGCGGCTGTACGGTCACCGCGCCGGGCTGCTGGCTGCTGCGCTCTCTGCGCTGGCGGTGATGCAAATCCAGCAGTCGCACTTCATGACGGTGGATAACTTTGGCACCTTCTTCACCATGCTGGCGCTTTATGCTGCGGTGCGCATTGCCGGACTGCCTCCGCTGGCGCGCCCGGCGGATGGCAGCGCCTACCGCTTCATCCCCGCTGCGGCGGGCTGGTTCGCGCTGTTCGGCGCGGCGGCTGGTATGGCGCTGGCGTGCAAGGTCAACCTGCTGCCGCTGACCGGTATGGTGGTCGTGGCAGCATTCCTCAGTATTGCCGATCTCCGCCTGCGCTGGCGCAGCGACCTGAGCCGCATCTTCGCCGTCAGTGCAGGGCTGCTGGTGCTCTCGGCTGTGGCGGCGCTGCTGGCATTCCGCCTGAGCCAGCCGATGTCCTTTCGTGCCCTGCAGGGCGATACCACCTTCTTTACCCTTCATTTCAACCCGGACTGGATGGACAGCATGCGCGTGGCGCAGATGGAATCGAGCGGTGTTGGCGGCGGTCCGCCGGGTGAGCAGTGGGCTGCTCGTCCGGCGATTCTCTTCCCGCTGGTCAACATGGTGGTATGGGGCATGGGTCCGCTGTTTGGCTTGACCGCCTGGGCGGGATTTTTCATCGCTGCTTGGGGTGCGCTGCGCCGCGGGCTGCTCTGGCGTGCCCATCTGCTGCCGTTGGTCTGGGTGGGCGGCTATTTTATTTTCATGGGCACTCGTTGGGTTAAATCGATCCGCTATTTTTTGCCAATCTACCCGCTGCTGGCTTTGCTGGCTGCCTGGCTGCTGTTGTATCTGTGGCAGTCCGCGCGCGGCGCGGAGCGCGAGCGGGGGGGCTGGCGCCGCCTTGCCGCCGGTGCGCTGATCACCGCCGTGCTGGGCGGCACGCTGCTCTGGGCGGATGCCTTCGTCAGCGCGGTGTACCGCCAGCTGCATACCCGCCTGCAAGCCACCGACTGGATCTTCCAGAACATTCCTGCGCCGGTGCACCTTGGGCTGGAGACGGGCGCGGGCAGCCGTTTCCAGCCGGTTTCCATCCCCGACGGGTTGACCTTGCAGCCGGGTGAGGCGCTGACTCTCGGCTTTACCCCCCGCGAAAGCGGCGTGCTGCGCTCCGTGATCCTGCCGCGCGTGCTCAACCCGGGCGATCTTCCTGCGGCGCTGAGCGTCAGTCTGAGCAGCCTGCCCTCCGGCGAGCAACCGTTTGCGCAGGCGGTGCTCTCCGTGCCACCTGCCAATGGCGCGCCGCGCGGCAGAGCGATGCAGGCTGACCTGGCAGGCGGGGATCTACGCGCCGGGCAAGATGTTCAACTGACCCTGCGCAACGACTCGCCGCTGCCGCTGACCATTCACCGGCTAACACTGGCGAACGAAGGCTGGGATGAAGGGCTGCCTGTGCCGCGCGCCTCGTACGACCCGTACGGTGATTTCTACCGGGGGGTGACTATGGAAGTGCGCTGGTACGACGACGAGAACAAGCGCCAGATGTTTTACGATCGCCTGGCGGAAGTGGATTATGTCATCCTGCCCAGCCAGCGCGGCATTTGGAGCGTGGCGCGTATGCAGCGCACCTACCCGATGACAATTGAATACTACCGCGCGCTGTTCGATGGACGGCTGGGCTTTGAGCAGGCTGCCCATTTCCAGGCGCCATGGCGGATTGGCAACCTGTACATTTCTGATGTGGGCGGAATGCTGGGCTGGGGTGCGCCGCCCAGGCTGCCCTTGTTCAACTTCAACTTCTTTGCTGCCGAAGAAGCCTTCAGCGTGTACGATCACCCGCCGGTGTGGATCTTTGCCAAACGAGCCGATTTTGATCTGGCGCAGGCGCGCAGCATTCTCGGTGCGTTCGATCTCAGCCAGGTGGTGGTGCAGTCGCCACGCGACTCGCGCCCCAAGCCGATCCAATAAACCCCTGCCCAGAATGCAGGTTGTGCAGGCGGTTCAGTCCAACAGGCTTGCGACCAACCGCACGATCAAGGACAGTATAAAAAAGGTGCCCATCAGCGTCAACGCCAGGGTAACTATGCTGGATACCAGGTCGTTAAAGGCTGGCTTGACCGCTTCGACCGTCTCGACCAGTCCCCCCTCCTCGCGTCCGGCATCTGCGCTGCGTACAAGATCGCCGCGCTCCACCGTGCCCAGGCGGACATAGTCCACCGCGGCGGCTCTGTTTCGCTCGAAATTCCCAAACCTCACCGGTAAACCCACGGCAGTGAAAAAGTCTGCCCGGTCCTGCAGTTGAAAGTGCAGGTGCGGCTCGCTGGAGTGCCCCGAATGTCCGCAGCGACCAATGACCTGCCCGGCTTTCACCGCTTCGCCGGAACGCACGCAAACGCTGCCCGCCTGCAAATGCGCGTACAGGCTGTATTGGTGTTGGCTGTGGCGAATGACAACGTAATTGCCGCGCAAATCGGCAATGCGCCAGTCAATCCAGCCGCTGCCTGCGTGGGGGTAGTCGCGTAAATCGGCGCGAACCTCAATCACCTCGCCGTCGGCAGCCGCCAGCACCGGTTTCCCAAATGCATGGTAATGCTGCGGGCGGCTGGGGTCATCGTGGAAGGAGATATTCTGATCATCCACGACCAGAAAATCATACGCATAGCGTTGGGCGATGACCTCCCAGGAGTGGGACACCGCCCGCAAGACTCCGCCGTTGTACACCTTCCACCAGCCATCGAACGGCAATCGCAGGGTGAGCGGCGCGTCGGGCGGCTCACCCTGCTGGCGCAGGCTGCGTGCAATTGCGGCAATTTGCCCAATGATTTGGGCGTACATCTGCCGCAGCCCGTGAGGGTTGAGGAAACTCCACAGCAGGGTCGAAATGAAGTATTCCAGGTAAATTTTGACCAGTCGCATCGTGGATCGAATCATAGCAGATTTTGACCAATCGAGAGTTTGGTGAGATTGCCGAAGGGCGATTTGCCCCTCAAATTACGCACATACAACGATATACTTAACCCCGGAGTCCTGAACAAGCCAATGAAAACCCAGGCGTATACCACTGCGCTGTTATCCGCGCTCTTGTTCGGGGCAGCTACCCCGCTCAGCAAGCCGCTGTTGACCCACCTGTCTGCCTTCCAACTGGCAGGCTTGTTGTATCTCGGTGCTGCCATGGGGGTATTCGTGCTCATTCTTCGCCAACGAAAAATCATCCTGCCGTGGCAACTGGACGCTAAAAATGCTCTGCGGCTTGCCGGTGCGGTGATTTTGGGCGGCGTGGCGGGTCCACTGGCGCTGATGGCGGGGTTGCGGCTGGCATCTGCCAGTTCGGTATCGGTGTGGTTGAACCTGGAAATGATCGCTACGGCTATTTTGGGGCACGTTTTCTTCAAAGACCACCTGAGCAGGCGCGGCTGGCTCGCCGCGGGCGGCGTGCTGGCAGCCGCGCTGCTGCTTGCCTGGGGGGAAGGATCTGCCGGTGTGCGTGCCGGGTTGTTGGTGGCGCTGGCATGCGTGTGTTGGGGAGTGGACAATCACCTGACTGCATTGATCGACGGGATCAGCCCAGCCCAATCGACTTTCTGGAAAGGGCTGGCTGCCGGTTTGACCAACCTGACAATTGGCATGGCGATTGCGCCGCTGCTCTCACCTCCCGGCATTGTGGTCACCGGGGTGATGATCGGTATGCTTTCATACGGCGTCAGCATTGTCCTCTACATTGCCTCGGCGCAGCAACTGGGCGCTACCCGCAGCCAGCTAATTTTTTCCAGCGCGCCATTTTGGGGAATACTACTTGCCCTGGCGCTGCTGGGCGAACCCTTCACGCCTCAACTTGGCTTGGCGACCGGTGTGTTGGCAGGTTCGCTGCTGGTGCTATTCCGCGAGCAGCACAGCCATGCGCATGCGCACAGCGCTCAGGTGCACGACCATGAACATAGCCACAACGACGGACACCATGGTCACGTTCACGAGGGCTTGCGCGCCGCTGCGCGGCACAGCCATCGCCACCATCATGCCCCCGTGCAACATGCCCACCCCCACCTGCCCGATCTGCACCACCGCCATTCCCATTCGGACGGCGAATAGGGTTTCACAGTTGTTTCAACCGCTTGATCCGCTCATTGAGCTTCACCAGGATGAGGACATACAACACCATCAACAGAACATACAGTCCAAAAAGAACCAGCCGGTAGGAACCCCAGCCGTCTATGGTGGATAAGAAGATCGGTACAAACGCTGCCAGCATGATCCCGTAAAAGCCCATCACACGCTTCAATTTGGCAATCTTGGACTCGTTGTCGGTAAAAATTTCGGCGCTTTCGCCCGGCGGTAGGGATTTGCGAAAATACTGCCAGCCGCCCATTTGACCGACAAACTCCCAGCCGGCATCCACAAAAAACTGGAGATACTCGGCATGTTCTTTGTACGATTTGTCGAAATAATCCAGCCGGTAGATGGTATTTGTGGGCTGGCTTTTTTCAAAGGTATAAGTACACGGGAAGACCACTTTGTTCAGTTGCCAGCCCTGGGCTGCCATTTCGTGCAGCCAGTTTTCTTCCCTGTCATCCTGCCAGGGGAGAAAAATTTTGTAAACCCGTATCTTTGCGTTGTGCCCGGTCATGACTGACCTCCTTTTTCCAATTTCTGCCAGGCAGATTGCCCGTTTTTGTACATGAGTTCAATGCGGCGAATTTGCTCACCGAGCACGGTTTTGCCATTCTCGGTCAAGGCGTAGGTTTTGCGCCGGTCCTGTGCGCTGATCATGCGGATCAGACCCTCCTTCTCCAGCGTGGAGAATGCTCCATAAAGTGTCCCCGGTCCGAGGCTGACAACGCCTTGACTGATCTGCTCTACATGTTGCATGACCGCGTAGCCGTGCAGCGGTTCGGTCAGCGCCAGCAGGATGTAGTAGGTGGTTTCGGAGAGCGGCAAGTATTTTTGGGGGTTGAACGGTTTCATAGCACCTCTTTACATCGTAAA
Organism: Bellilinea sp.; assembly: GCA_034411135.1. GTDB lineage: Bacteria > Chloroflexota > Anaerolineae > Anaerolineales > Anaerolineaceae > Bellilinea. Next base: position 11,642 of record DAOUMN010000003.1, on the reverse strand, counting down.
TCGTTGCATCGTATAACGATATATTAGCACACGATACATCGTTTGTCAATACATTAGATCGAATTACCCCCAAAGAAGAAGATTTTTTACTGCTGGTTGCACCAGGACTGTGCCAAATCATGCGCTGTCGGTGCACCTCGGCAAGCTCGATGGGCCGGCATACCGCCTGCCGCAGGGCGTGAGGTCGAGCAACCGGCGCAAAACCGCCGCGCCATCCCCCTTGATGATAAAATGCCCTGCATGGAAACCCCCTGATGCAGAAAGGAAATCGCCATGAGGCAATCGTTCACTACCCCCGAATGGGTACACAACGCCATCTTCTACCAGATTTTCCCCGACCGCTTTGCCGCCAGCCTCAGCATTGAAAAACCTCATAATATGGAAGACTGGGACGCCCCGCCGACCCCCCATGGCTTCAAGGGTGGCGATCTGATTGGCGTGTTGGAGCGGTTGGACTACCTGCAAGACCTGGGTGTCACCGCCATCTACTTCACGCCGGTTTTTCAATCCGCTTCCAACCACCGTTACCATACCCACGATTACTACCAGGTTGACCCGATCCTGGGCGGCAACGATGCGCTGCGCCGCCTGCTGGCGGAAACCCACCGGCGCGGCATGCGTGTGGTGCTAGACGGCGTATTCAACCACGCCAGCCGCGGTTTCTTCCAGTTCCACCACATCCTCGAATGCGGCGAAAAATCTCCCTATCTGGACTGGTTCCGCGTCAGGGGTTTTCCGCTGAATGCCTACAGCGGCAAACCCAATTACGATTGCTGGATTGGGCTGCCTGCCCTGCCCGAATTCAACTACGCTAACCCGCAGGTGCGCCGCTACATTTTAGATATTGCCCGCTACTGGCTGGACGAGGGTATTGACGGCTGGCGGCTGGACGTGCCCTTCTGCGTGGACGATGATGCCTTCTGGCAGGAGTTCCGCCAGGTGGTCAAGCGCGCTAATCCGCAGGCGTACATAACCGGCGAAATACCCTGGGATGCGCAGCGCTGGCTGCGCGGCGACCAGTTCGACGGGGTAATGAATTATCTGCTGACCTATGCCTGCTGGGGCTTTTTTGGCGGTGACGTGCTGGATATGAACCTGGTGGGCGATTGGTACAAGAACGCCCCCCAATATTACCAAACCCGCGAAGCGCCCGCCTTTGCCGAAACGATCACCCGTCTGCTGGGACACTACCCCCTGCCGGCGGTGCAAGCCCAACTGAACCTGCTCGACAGCCACGATACCGCCCGCTTCCTCTCCCTGGTCGGCGGTGACAAGCGCTTGCAGCGCCTGGCAGCCCTGGCGCTGTTCACCTACCCCGGCGCGCCGTGCGTGTATTACGGAGATGAGATTGGCATGGAAGGCGGCAAAGACCCCGACAACCGCCGCGCCTTCCCGTGGGACGAAAAACGCTGGGATCACGACCTGCGCGGATATTACCGGCGGTTGATCGCGCTGCGCAGGCAATTTCCAGCCTTGCGCAGCGGTGAATTCCGGGTGCTGCACGCCGCCGGTCAGGTGCTGGTGTACGAGCGCCGCCTGGGTGAGCAGGTGCTGGTAATGGCGATCAACCGTTCGCCGCACGAGCGTTACCATCTTGATCTGCCTGCCCCGTCCGGGCTGAGTGAGGGCAGCCGCCTGGTGGATGCCCTCGGCGGCGGCGAAGCGTGGGTGGGCAGCGGGCGCTTGAACGGCTTGAGCCTGCCCCCGCTGAGTGGCGTTGTGCTGGTTGGCAGTTGATTTATTTGATTTCGAGGATGAAGTTCGCCATCGTTTCCCGCTCGCGCCAGCCCCGTTTCTTGTAAAACTCACGCTGGTACGATTCGCGCGTGCGCCCATTGAGCAGCATCAGGCGGGCGCAGCCGCGCATACGTGCTTCTTCGGTCACCGCGTGCAGCAGGCTGCTGCCTACCCCGCTGCCGCGCGCGGCTTTGTGAACAAACAGTTCGGAAATGTAGCCTTCGGCGCCTTCCAGAAAGAGGAAGGGTATCCAATGCACAGAAATATAGCCGAGCACCCGCCCTGCGCCGCTTTCGGCGACCAGCATCCAGTGGCTGTCATCGCGCATGGCGTTTTCCAGGCTGCGGGTGATCTGGCGGTGAAGGTCTTCGATAGGCTTTTCAATTAATTGGGTGAACCACTCCACGCTGCGCAGAATTTCCGCCAGCGCGGGGGTGTCATCCAGGTTGGCATTGCGGATGTGGAATTGCATGGCATGTATCTCCCGGCGGTGGATCATGGAGTGGGTTAATTGTAGCGGATTCTGTAAAAATTGGGTGAGATCTGTTCCAGGCGCACCGGTTTGGATAAACAAGGGAGTTAGGCATCAATCCTCTGATTAATCGGCAGATTAGCCGTGCGCACTTGTCTGAATAAGCGTGATATTCTTGACTCTCGGTCGAGAATATGCTATATTGCTTGCACTTTGCACCCGATTTGTTTACAATTAGAGTAGTCGCAAAACCGCCCAAGGCGGTTGATTCCGTCCAAATCAACCGTGGGTGCGGTTCAACAAATCGGAGGCAATCTCTGATTGGTTACCCTATAATTCCATAGAAGGAGGAGAAACATGAAGCGTATTTCACTTCTGGTCGTTGGACTGTTGGTTATTGCCAGCATGGTCCTTTCGGCCTGCCAGACTGGGACGCAGGTTGTCACCCAGGTGGTTACCGAAGAGGTAATCCGGACGGTTGAAGTTGAAGTTGAAAAGACCGTCGAAGTTCAGGTTACCCCCGAACCCACCCGGATCGACCGCGACGGTTCCTGGCTGGACACCATCGTTGTGGTTGAAGAGCCCAACGCCGATGCAGCCGTCACTCGTCTGCAGAACAAAGACATTGACCTGTATGCCTTTACGGTCAGCAATGCCGAAATTGCTGCCAAAGTGGCTGCCTCACCGGAGCTGCGCTCGGAACGCTCGTTTGGTTCCTACAACGAGCTGACCTTCAACCCGGTGGGTCCGGTCTTCGAAGGCACCGGCAAGCTCAATCCGTTTTCCGTCCCGGCTGTGCGCGAAGCGATGAACTACCTGGTCGACCGCAATTACATTGTGCAGGAGATCATGAAGGGTCTTGCTGCGCCGCGCTACACCCCCTTCAACGGCGCATCGTCGGACTATGCCCGCTTGGCGGAAATTGCCCGCAAAGTTGAGCTGAAGTATGCCTACGACAAAGAAAAAGCCCGCGAACTGATCGGGGCTGAAATGGAAAAATTGGGCGCGACACTTGTGGACGGCAAGTGGCAGTATGAAGGCGCGCCGGTTGAAATCATCGTCCTGATCCGCACCGAAGACGAACGTCGCCTGGTGGGCGATTACGTTGCCACCCAGTTGGAAGACATTGGCTTCACCGCCATCCGTGATTACAAAACCGCTGCCGAGGCCTCGCCCATCTGGATCCGCGGCAACCCCGGTGATGGTCTCTTCCATATCTACACTGGCGGCTGGATCACCACCGCGGTCCCGCGCGACCTGGGTGATAACTTCTCGTTCTTCTACACCAACCGCGGTTTGGCTTCCCCGCTGTGGCAGGCATACACCCCCAGCGAGGAATTCGACAAGGTTGCCCTGGATCTGGAAAACCGCGCCTACACCAGCATCGAGCAACGCACCGAGCTGATGGGCAAGGCGCTGGAACTGGCGCTGCAGGATTCCGTGCGTGTCTGGCTGGTTGACCGCGCTGCCATCACCCCCATGCGGGCTGAGGTCAAGGTTGCTTCCGACCTGTACGGCTCCGTGTATGGCTCGCAGTTGTGGGCATACACCATTCGCCGCGAAGGTGAAGTGGGCGGCTCGATGACCATCGCGATGCCCTCCATCCTGACCGAGCCGTGGAACGCGCTCAACGGTTCTAACTGGATCTACGACCAGATGATCATCCGCGGTACAGGTGAATACGGTCTGGTCTACGACCCGTTCACCGGTCTGCAGTACCCCAACAAGGTTGAAAAAGCCGAAGTGGTCGTTCAGGAAGGTTTGCCGGTTGGCAAGACTCTCGACTGGCTGACCCTCGACTTCGCCCCCTCCATCGAAGTACCGGCGGATGCCTGGGCGGACTGGAACGCCGAAACCCAGACCTTCATCACCGTGGGCGAGAAATACCCCGATGGCGTGACCGCGCTGCGCAAGAGCACCGTCTACTACCCGGCTAACCTGTACGAAACGGTCAAATGGCACGACGGCAGCAACTTCTCGGCTGGTGACGTTGTCCTCAGCATGATTCTCACCTTCGACCGCGGCAAACCGGAAAGCCCGTACTACGACGAATCGGTTGCCCCCGCGCTCGAATCGTTCCTCTCCTCGTTCAAGGCAGTCAAGATCGTCTCCACTCAACCGCTGGTCATCGAGACCTACTCCGACCTGTGGAACCTGGACGCCGAACTGAACGTTGACTCCTGGTGGCCCTTCTATGCTCAGGGTCAGGCTGCCTGGCACGCGCTGGCGATCGGTTTGAAAGCCGACGGCAGCGGTGAAGCCGCCTTCTCGCCCGCCAAGGCTGACGCCAACGCGATCGAGTACCTGTCCTACATCGCCGGTCCGACCATCCAGATCCTCAAAGCCAAACTGGATGAGGCGAGCGCCGAAAGCTTCGTGCCCTACGCCCCCACCCTGGGTGAGTTCGTCAGCGCTGATGAAGCCGCCGCCCGCTACGCCAACCTGGCAGAGTGGTTCCGCGTGCGCGGACACTTCTGGGTCGGCACCAACGTGTTCTATCTGGAACGCGCCTTCCCAGTGGAAGGTACCGTCATCATGAAACGCTTCAATGACTACGCCGATCCGGCTGACAAGTGGCTGCGCTTCTCCGCGCCCGCCATTGCCGAAGTTGAAGTGGATGGTGACGACCGTGTGACCATTGGTGCTCCGGCTTCCTTCGATGTCTTTGTCGACTTCGAGGGCGCGCCGTACGCTGTGGCAGACATTGACAATGTCAAGTTCCTGCTGTTCGACGCCACCGGCGAGCTGGTGCAGGTGGGTCAGGCTGAAGCCGTGGAAGATGGTCTCTTCCAGATCAATCTGACCGCCGATGACACCGGCAAACTGCCGGAAGGCGCCACCCGCCTCGAGGTTGTGGTGGTTTCCAAACGGGTTGCCGTGCCGTCCTTTGGCTCCTTCCAGTTTGTGACCGCCCCGTAAGGGCAAACCTCACTGATTTTACGGAGGGGCGAGGGTTTCCCTCGCCCCTCTCCTACCTGAACAAGGATGATTAAATCGTATGACGGAAGCGACTCAGTCCCCTGTGACAGCCTCCCCATCCTCGATCCAAAAAAGCGCAGCAACCAGCACCTTTTCACGTTTAGCCAAATACACGCTTGTTAAATTGCTTACCCTTGGGGTAACCATTGTTATTGGTGTTTACATTACCATCATTATCGCCAACATGGGGGGAGAGGTAGATAAAATCCGGCGCGGCGAAATTCTGGAACGCATTTCCATTGGCGTGAGCATGAACCCGGAAATGCGCCGTCTGCCGGCGGAAGAACGCCAGAAACTCATCAATGACATGGTGCGCATCGAAGAGGAACGGTTGGGGATGGACCGCCCCTTCATTTTGCGCAGTTTCAGTTATCTTCGCGATGCCATGCTGCTCGACCTGGGGCGTGCCCAGTTCCTTACCAGCGATTCCGGATCGCGGATGGTGCGCCTGATCATCCAGGAACGGCTGCCACCTACTTTAGTATTATTTGCCAGCGCCAACCTGCTGCTGTTCTTTGGGGCGGTGTTCATTGCTCTTGGGCTGTCCCGCCGCTACGGCAGTTTTCTCGACCGGCTGGTGATTGCCCTGGCACCGACTTCGGCTGCGCCGGGTTGGTTTTACGGAATTTTCTTGATACTGATCTTTGCCGCAGTGCTGAACTGGCTGCCATACGGTGGGATGGTTGATGCCCCGCCGCCGGATACCACCATCGGCTATGCCCTCAGCCTGTTGAAACATATGATACTGCCCACGCTAGCGATTTTATTGAGCTCGATGTTCGTGACCATTTACGGCTGGCGCACATTCTTCTTGATTTTCTCTAACGAAGACTACGTTGAAATGGCAAAAGCCAAAGGGCTTTCCTCGCAATTAATCGAGCGCCGCTACATCCTCCGCCCGACGATGCCCAATATCATCACAAACTTTGCGCTGTTGATCATCGGTCTGTGGTTTGGCGCAATCATCCTCGAAACCGTGTTCAACTGGCCCGGGCTGGGACGCCTGTTCTACCGCGCCATTGGTTCGTTCGATTCGCCGGTTATCGTTGGCTCAACGGTGGTCTATGCTTACCTGCTGGCGATTACCGTGTTCCTGCTCGATTTTATCTATGCGCTGGTTGATCCGCGCGTCAAGGTTGGAGGCGACAGCCAGAAGGTATGAACGCGATTAAACGCTTTTACAAAGACATTGCCCAATACCCTTCCGCCATCGTCGGCATGGTCATCATCCTGCTGCTGGTTGCGTTTGCGGTCTATGCCGTTGCGACCATTCCCTACAGTGAAGCCATCCGCCTGTGGCGCGGTGGCGAGGATGTGTGGGGAGACTACCCGCGCAACGCCGCCCCGGTGTGGACCAACTGGTTCTCCAGGGTCAAAAAACCGCAAACGGTCATCCTGACTACCGACGATGAGAAGGTTAAAAAAGAAATCCAGCAGGTGGGTAACAACACCGAAGTGCTCATGCATTACACCTTCGATTACCAGTACGATACCTACCCGCAGGAAATGATCATCTTCTTTACTTCGAAATACGATCAGAAGCAGCCGCACGTCTCGATGAAGTGGATCACCCCCGATGGGCGCGAGCTGCGCATGACGCAGATGTCGTTGCGCCGCTCCGACCAGTACCGCTTCCAGCTCGATGATCGCCTCAGGCGGCGTTTGCCGCAAGGTATGACCGTGGTGCAAGGTGTGTTCTCCCAGCCGGATGTTACCCCGCCGACCACGCTCAAAGGCACCTACGAACTGCAAATTTCTGCGCTGCTGTTCGAGCCCAATTCAGAAGTGGATGCCAAGCTGGTCATTTACGGACAGGTGCACGGGCTGGCAGGCACCGACCATGTCCGCCGCGATTTGATGGTTGCCATTCTGTGGGGTGCGCCGGTTGCCCTGGCGTTTGGGTTGCTGGCTGCCTTTGGCACCAACGTGTTGAGCATGATCATTGCCGCAGTGGGCGCCTGGTTTGGCGGTGTGGTGGACGACATCATCCAGCGCATCACCGAGGTCAACCTGGTGCTGCCGCTGCTGCCCATTCTGATTATGATTGGCACGCTGTATTCCCGTACCATTTGGATCATTCTCGGCGCGGTGATCGCTTTGAGTATCTTCTCTTCGTCGATCAAAACCTACCGCGCCATCTTCATCCAGATCAAAGAAGCCCCCTACATCGAAGCCGCCCGTTCCTACGGCGCCAGCAGCTCGCGGATCATCTTCAATTACCTGATCCCGCGCATCATCCCAGTGCTCATCCCTGGTTTGGTGATTGGCGTGCCGTCTTACGTCTTCCTGGAAGCCTCGCTGGCTGTGCTCGGTCTGGGCGATCCGGTGCTGCCCACCTGGGGCAAGCTGATCAATGATGCCCAATCGCAGGGCGCGTTGTTCAACGGGCATTATTACTGGGTGTTGCAACCGGCGGTGCTGCTGATGGTGACCGGTCTGGCGTTTTCAATGGTCGGCTTTGCCCTCGACCGCATTTTCAATCCCAGACTGCGGGGGGTATAACCGTGATGCAAGATCAAAAAACACTGCTTCGCATTGAAGACCTGAAGTTGTACTTCCGCGCTACGCGCGGCGTGGTGCAGGCGGTTGACGGGGTCAACTTCACCCTCAACCCCAATGAAGCGATGGTGATCATCGGCGAATCGGGCTGTGGGAAAAGCTCAATGGCAAAGGCGCTGCTGCGCTTGCTGCCGCGCAATGTGCAAACCTACTCCGGCAAAGTGTACCTCAACGGCAGCGAATTGATGAGCATGTCCGACGAGGAATACCGCCAGCAAATCCGCTGGCTGAAGATTTCCATGGTGCCGCAAGCAGCGATGAACTCGCTCAACCCGGTGCTGCGGGTGGGCGACCAGGTGGCAGAACCGATGATTGTGCACCACGGGGTGCGCAAGGAAGAAGCCCTGCAGCAGGCAAGCAATATGTTCCAGCGGGTCGGCGTGCCGGTCGATTTTCTCTCCCGCTACGCTTTCGAACTGTCCGGCGGTATGCGCCAGCGGGTGGCAATTGCCATGGCGCTGGTCACCGCGCCCGACCTGGTTATCCTGGATGAACCCACCTCCGCGCTGGATGTGCTCACCCAGGCAAACATCATGAACCTGCTCAAGCGCATCAAGAAGGAGATTGCCACCAGTTTCATCCTCATCACCCACGATATTGCCACCTCCAGCGAGCTGGCAGACCGGGTGGGGGTGATGTACGCCGGGCAAATGGTGGAACTGAGCGACGCGCACCGCTTCTTCACCGCGCCACTGCATCCCTATTCGCAAAAACTGATGGCTTCGGTGCCCAAACTGCGCAGTACGTCCGAACCAGAATACATAACCGGGCAGCCGCCCAGCCTGATCAATCCGCCCACCGGCTGCCGCTTTGCTGCCCGCTGCCATAAGCGCTTTGCCAAGTGCGACGAGGAACCACCCATGATCCAGCATCCGGACGGACGGCAGGTCAAATGCTGGTTGTATCATCCCAATGGCAAGGAGTAATTGAAGCATGGCGATCGACAATAAAACGCTACAGGAAACGACCTTGCCGCAGGCTCACGGGGCGGATTCAAGCACAGAAGCGCCGCTGCTTTCCATCCAAAACCTGCGCGTGTGGTTCGAATTGCGCCGCTTTGGCTTTGGTCACGCCGGTTATGTGCGCGCGGTGGACGATGTCAGTTTCGACCTGCGCCAGGGCGAGGCGGTGGCGGTGGTGGGTGAATCGGGCTGTGGAAAATCCAGCCTGATGAAGACCATCCTTGGTTTGAATCGCCCGACCCAGGGCGACGTGGTTTTCCAGGGCAAGTACCGCATCAGCCAGATGGATGCCAACACCATGCGCTGGTACCGACACCAGGTTGGTTATGTCCAGCAGGACCCCTACGGGGCGCTGCCGCCGTTCATGAACGTCCAGCGCATTTTGGAAGAACCGCTGATCGTCGCCGGAATCAAGGATAAACAGGAACGCCTCGACCGCATTCACAAGGTGCTGACCGAGGTCAAGATGACCCCGGTGGACGAATTTCTGCCCAAGTACCCGCACATGATTAGCGGCGGGCAGCAGCAGCGGGTGGTCATCGCCCGCGCGATGATTCTGGAACCCAAACTGCTGGTGGCGGACGAGCCGGTATCGATGCTGGATGCTTCGGTGCGGGTGGAAATCCTCAAGCTGTTGCGCGGCTTGCAGGAACAACACAACCTGGGGGTGATCTACATCACCCACGACCTGTCCACCGTGCGCTATTTTTCCGAGCGCATCTTCGTCATGTACGCTGGGCAAATCATTGAAAAATCGCCGGTGGACGACCTGCTGCACGATGCCAAACACCCTTACACCCACGCGCTGCTGGCAGCCACTTCCGACCCGGACGCGCGCAATGCGGAAATCTTCAAGGAGGTACCGCCGGGAGAGCCGCCCAGCCTGGTCAAGCCGCCCATGGGCTGCCGCTTTCACCCGCGCTGCCCGCACATCATCCGTGGCGAGTGCGACGTGAACGAACCACCGGAATTCGAGCCTTCCACTGGGCATTATACCTACTGCTGGTTGTATAAACCGTAATGATGCGCCTTGGTCCAAAAGGGTTGATGTTTCTCGGCGTCGGGTTGATGTTGTTTGGCGTCGCGGTGCCCTTTTTGATGATCCTGCGCCTGATCGATAATTCGCTGTGGCTCAGTTTTCTCTCGTATGCTGCGTCGATTACCGGCTTGGTGATTGGATTCCTGGGCTTGTTCATGCATGTGCGCATCGACCGGCGCTAAACCCGCCGGTTGAAGGCTGCGCCACCGCAGGACGTTCGCTTTGATGATTCGGGGCGAACGTCCTGTTTTTAATGCCTCAGGCTGCGACGACAGGCTGCCACCCCTACCAAAAAATGCCCTTCGACAGGTGGTTGGTGAGGTTTGACAAGCCACTTTCCGTGAAGTCGAACTCCAGGGGGCGAAGTGCGGCAAACGTGCTGCCCGTGTGACATCGCGCAGCGAGAAACAACCTTTTCCCAACCCGGCGTTAATGATTTGTAAGGTAGGGCGAATTGGTTTACCCTTCCTTTTCCGGTATACTGTACATACGCTTTGCGTGCGCCAGAGCCATCCGGCTGAGCCGGGTGGCGGCAATGCGATTTTCCACTGCGCGAGGGTGCGATGAAACGGGTTTTGATTGTCGAAGATGCGCTTGACCTGGGGCGGATGCTCCGGCTGGCGCTGGAAACGCTGGATCGTTCGCTTTCGGTGCGGGTAATCCAGTCGGCGGAAGAAGCCCTGCTGGAGTTGAGCGGCGCGCCGCCGGTGGCGTTGATCATCAGTGATATCCGCCTGCCTGGAATGTCGGGATTTGACCTGTTGAAAAAGGTGCGCCTGCGCAGCCCCGACTCGCGCATCATACTCATCACCGGTTTATCGGATGAAGCCGTGCAGCGCCAGGCAGTTGAGGCACGCGTTGACCGCTTTATGCGCAAGCCGATCGAAATGAGCGAATTCCTCAGCACCGCTGCCGAGCTGCTCGACCTTCCCTCACCTGCCGAAATGGCAGCCAGCCAGACTCCACCGATTGAAGCACCCGCCGCGTCGGCGCCGCGCGAAGACCTGCCCAGCCTGCTCACCCGCCTGCGGCGCGAACTGGGCGGGGCGCTGGCACTGCTGTGCGACGATCACGGGCGGGTGGTGGCGCAAGCCGGTGAGATCAGCGGTTTGGACTTTGAACACCAATGGGCGCCGCAAATCATGGCGGCGTTGAGCGCGGCGGTCAAAGCCGCCCGGCTGGTGCGTTCCGGTTTGCCCAAGGCGGTGCTGGGGCTGCACGGCGACGAACAGCACCTGCTTCTTGCTCCGGTTGGCAGCTACGCGCTGGTGCTGGTGGAGAGCCACGACCACAGCGGGCTGCGCACCGCGCTGGCGTTCGAATCTTTGCTGCGCGCACAGGAAGATCTGGCTGCCATCCTGACCGCCATGGGCGTAGAATTCTACCCGCGGGTGGAGGCTTCGCACCAGGCTGCCCCGCCGCCCGCTCCGGGGGACGAGGCGGTCGAGCAGGCGGCACCGCCCGATGAAACCCCGCTGCTGGATCAGCTGGAAATGCAGTTGCACAGCGGCAGCGCGGCGCTCGACCCGGAACGGGTGGAGGATTTTTGGGAAGCCGCGGTCGAGGCGCAGCCGCTCAGCACCGAAAACCCCGACGTGTTGACGTACGAGCAAGCCCGCCAGTTGGGGCTGGCGCCCGACGAAGCGGAAGAACAGCCCTGAATCAGGTATAATCAGGTGGAATACTCAACTGTCACAGTGGAAACGGCGCACCGCCAGGGCGGCAAAAACCCTGCGGCATACCCTTTGGTAAACTCAGGATAAACCCTGCCGTGCAGGCAGTGCCTTAACCAATTTTAACGTGAGTTCGGGATAAGAGAAGGTTTCCAAATAGAGTAAACTTTTGTTACCACACAAAAAGCCAATCCAAAGGAAACCTTCAATGAAAAGTTTAC
>DAOUMN010000002.1:0-3409 GCA_034411135.1 Bellilinea sp. | reverse complement strand
CGCCGCGGTGCAGATATCCAGGTCAGGGTGACAGTTCCTCCAGTGATTTTCACCTGGTATGAGCCGATTTATGAAGAAAGAGATGTTTGCCGCTCAGCCAATTCCGGAGAAACCGCCAATTGCAATACCGGAGCTGGATCAGCTTTCAATGATGGTGTCTCAGATACAGAAATGGTATTCAAGGAATGCCGGACACATGTAGAACATTTACCGGATGCGGTAGCTTCCGTGCAAGCTACGGCAGCATTGGATGCCGCCAGCCAGGATTGGATCACAGGTAGATTAGGTCAAACCCATTATGAAGCCTTCGTCCACCAGGCAAATTTCACCCTGATTCCCGGAATTGGTTCATGGACAGGAGGATGTGACGGCGGTGGAAACTGTACTGCTACTGGCCAGGCGCTCCGTGTCCCATTTGCAGATCCAGGGACCTTCAACTTGCGAATGGACGTAGTGACCACGGGCACTCGCTTCCGCGGAGTTCCAATCACCCAACCGAGGCGAGTAGGGATTGATGGAACGATGCAAGTTTATGTAGCTCTTCCGGCATTGGTGCCATAAAAGGTCAAAGTGCAGATTTTATCGATTGCAGTCGGTGTGTTGCTGACAGTCGTCCTGGGTTTCATGGCCGTCATCTATTTACTACTGGTGATTGGGTTGTGGTGTCCACGAAACGATTATGACAAGTAAGGAGGCGTTGGTTCATGACAGATTATTTTGTCATCTTTGGAGATTTTCTCGCTGCTCTGCCTACTTACCTGTTGAACGGCGTTCTCGCAACCGTTTACTGGCTTGGCGAATCTGGAGCTGCTCTGGTGAGTATTCTTTGCGCAGGGTTGATCATTCGTTTCGTGGATCAACGTGTGCAATCCAGAGCAGCTTTCCGACCAGGACGAAGTGGGCGGGAGGCAACTACTCCGGATTTATACACAGCTCAAATCACGACGGCAATTATCTTGGTCATGTGGGTAATCAGCCAATGGGGGATGGGAGCACCGGTTCCCTGGCTGGGTGCAGCAATGTGGATCGCTGGCACAATCATCCTTTTACTTGTGCACATGCAGGAACATACCCTTTTGTGGAATATGAAATCGGGAATTGCGATTTATTCTCTGGCCGTCATCGGAAGCCGGCTCTACCTGGCATACACCGCTCAATTATCAGCAGATCAATGGGCTGCACTGATTGGGACATCCGAAAGCGCATCAGCTGTGATTGCAAATACACGCGGAAATGTAACCACGATTATTCTTTGGGCTTTGTGGTTGGTGATTCCGTTAGGTTATTTTGCCATGTTGCTGCAGCAGGTTCTGATCAACCCGATGTCGTTGGTCAATCCATTGGCAGGCGCCAGCGAATTGATCAACCGTTACCGGACCAGACGGTAGGTGGTAGATGAAACCAGCGCACATCATTGTGAGCTTGTTTGATGTATTACTCTACCTTTCGGTACGAGTCTTATGAACGTTGGAAGGTCTTAATTAACGCCAGATTCTATTTCAACGATTGGAGGTCAATATGTCACAACTGATGGATTTGCTGCGCGGACCTGCTTTAGGCGTGATCGTCATGATCATCCTGATGGCAGGTGTCCTCATCATCACTGCATTTGCGGCGCTAATTGCCCAGATGAGTCTCTTGTTCCGGCTTCGCCCTTGGAATACTTCCGAAAAGAGAAGTGAAAAAGGGAATGAAGGTTACCCACAAGAAACATTTGAGCAACGTTCCGCAACTCGTGAAGACCAGCGAGCATCATCTCCACATCGCCAGCGTTCACCATCGGAACATCCTCGCAGGGGACAGGTGGTGGTTGTCGAACCAAATACGAATGAGGTGGTTGATGCAATCTGGTGGGAAACAGTGAAGCAATAGCAATCCAGGGCTTCTTTTGCGCAAGCAAAAGCAGCCTCATGAATTTACCAGCTGATCTGGTTGGCGAATTGATGAGGCAGAACGCCAAGTACGGAGAAAAGAGAACGATGATTATTGGAAAACTGACCGAAAAAAAACCCTGGCTGAGAACAGATGACCCTCTCTCCATTCCAAATGACCTGGAAGTGGAAGGCACAGAGCTACATTTCAACGACCGAAATGAGCTTGATTATCTTGTCTTTCGTGTCACAGAGCGGGAAGGTCCGCGGGAATATCAGGGATACCGGGCGGTCCGGCTGCTGCAATTACGCTACATCTCTCTGGAAGCTCGCCGGGATGCCGGGCTGCTACAGAAGATGCGTACGGTCTTGCGTGGTTTGTATGGCGCTCAAGTGGATCTGGTTTATCTGGCTGCCGGCGTTTTTAAGAACCCCAATATTGGAATTGTTCAATGCTATGGAGTCGCTGCGTTTTCGCCAAAGAAAGATGAAGCTATTGAGCGTTCTTTACGTGATCTATCTGCCTTACGAGCCGGATTGGTGGGTGCTTACCGTCAAATCCGCCTTGAACCACTTTCAACTGAAGTGGCTCAATGGTTAGCGCGTGCTCTGGAGCAGATGCCTTATGCCATTGTGGCTGTCGGGCATCCAGATCCACGTGAAAACGCCCGCGGTGGAGATTCTTCGATGCGTGATCCATTAGTGTCTGGAAGTCAGGGTGCACAACAATATTCCATTCAACAGAATGAACTGCTCTTTCGCGGTATGAGCAGCCTAGAAGAAGAGTTCTTGTTGATGCTGCTCACAAATCATGTTCGCCTTGAAGATATTACCCGCATGTTGGCCGGTATGTTGGAAGATACCTCCGTTTACGCTTCCCGTCAGTTGGGAACCCGGGCTGCTTCGTTTGGAATCAGCCTGCCGGCCATTTTGACTGGGGGACTCGCTGAAAACGCATCCAGGTCTTATGGCACAAACCATTCGAGCGGCGTTACCCAGGGTGAAGCTGCCACAGATGGCGTCGCAAATTCAGAAGGCCAGGCGCACACCACGGGTCATGCCAGTACTCGCGGTTGGGCGCACACGGTTGGAATCTCAGAAACCGATACGATTGGTTCATCTTCCACAGTTGGAACTGCAGTCAGTCAAGGGACAGCTCATACCGAAGGAACAGCAGTAACCGATGGAACGTCCCACTCCGATTCGTCCGGTGTAGCGAACTCTCATACGGATAGCTCTTCTTATGGCGTGAATGGCGGTGTGGGTGGGAGCATTGCTCCGGCCGGCGTAGGTTTATCGGCTAACGTGGGGGGCAATGCTAACTGGGGTTCAGCAGATGGTGTGGTTGTCAGTAGCGGATCATCCGACTCAAGCATGCATTCGGTCACACACAGCCAGGCAGACACCGTTTCGCAAAGTACTACTCAGAGTCAATCGAATACAACCTCCCAAAGTCATTCGACGACGCAATCGGAAGCTTGGACTACCTCTGGAGCTGAGACGGATTCAGTAGCCGACACGACCAGCACATCTACCAC
>DAOUMN010000001.1:0-12867 GCA_034411135.1 Bellilinea sp. | reverse complement strand
GCTGCCAAAGCCCTGACCGGCGTGCTGCTCTCGCTGTTGGTCGGGCTGCTGATCCTGACCATCAACAACGCCTTCGGCGCGCAGCCCGCCGCGCTAATCATCGTCCTGGTGATCAGCGGAATGTTTTCCGCGGCGGTCGGTATCATTTTAGGCGTGCTGGTCAAAGACATCAACACCCTGTTTACGATCATCAAGAGCCTGGGCATCATTCTGTATGCCCCGGCGTTGGTGTATATGTTCCCGGAACTGCCGCAGTGGATCGCCCGGCTCTTCCCGACCTATTACATGCTGCACCCCATTCTCGAACTGACCCTCAACAATGCCGCCTTGGCGGACATCGTCGTGGATGTATACATTCTGTTGGCGCTGACTGCCGCGCTGATCGCGGCGGCGGGACTGCTCGCCCGGCGCGAGTTGGACGCGGAAGCGTGAGCCGGGGATGAATCCCCACCTCCGTACAAGACAACCCTGACGGGCTGGCATCTTCACCTTAACAAATTACACATTTGAGCACCCTCCACCAGGTGCTGCCTTTCTCCTAGGGCTCGGCCTGGCTGCCTGGGCAGACACACGGATAACCTGGGGGTTGTACTAAAACTTGTCAATCGCCCAGCGGATATTCTCCACAATGCTAAAACTTTGGATTGGGCATTGGGTAGCAGTTCTGAATGCGGCTCGTTGGTATGGTGAAGTACTCATGCGTTTGCGATAGGCAAAACATGGAAACCAAGAAAACCCGCAAGCAACATATCAAGTATTCTGAAGGTCATTGGTTTGCCATACCATTAAAGAATGGGGGGTATGCACTTGGCATCATTGTAAGAGGGAACTATAAGACCAAAGGAGGCTTGGGCTACTTCTTTGCTCCCCGCTATGAGAGTATTCCTGATGATCAAGAAACCTGGCAGAAGCAACCTTCGGATTCACTTTTGATCGCTTGGTTTGGTGATTTAGGGCTAATTTGGGGAACCTGGCCGCTGATCCCCACAACCCGCCCATTTCGACGGCAGGATTGGACCGTGCCGAAATTTAAACGAATAGACGCAGTGGACCCTAACAGAGGGTGGCTGATGGAATATGATCAGGAAACCAGTAGACCAGATATGCCGCTCAGGGAGAAATACATGGATGCAGTAGAGTTAACTGGGCTACCTGAAGATGGTCTTTTTGGGTATGAAGCCGTTGAGATCGTCTTAACGAATCTCCTCTCGAATGGCTAGCATTTTTTCAATGCCTACGACGGGCTGGGCAGCCGCTACCACTCCGGCGCCAGCAGCAGCACCCTAACAAACTACAGCTATACCCACCAAAGGGTAGGGTTGCCGGAGTGTGGCAGGATCCCGGAACCGCTCACCCACCCAGCCACGGGATGGCGAGCCTGTCGAGCCACAGCCCCAATCCCAACGCGCTCAGCCCGGTAATGCCTTGCCTGCCCGCCGGGTTGGACCGAGAACTGCTCAGCCGATGGCGCCCTGCAGGTAAGCGCGGGTCAGCTCGTGGCGTGGGTTGGAGAAAATGGCGGCTGCCTCACCGCTCTCGACCATTTCACCCAGGTACATGAACACCAGGTAATCCGCCAGACGGCGCGCCTGGCGGACGGTGTGGGTCACCAGGACGATGGTGTACTTTTCGCGCAGTTCCAGCAGGCGCTGTTCGATGTTCTGCGCCGAAATGGGATCCAGCGCCGAGGTCGGCTCGTCCGCCAGAATGACCTCCGGCTCCACCGCCAGCCCGCGTGCCAGGCACAGGCGCTGCTGCTGTCCAATCGACAGGCGCGCCGCCGGTTCGCGCAGCCGGTTTTTGACCTCCTCCCACAACCCAGCCAGTTCCAGGTAATATTGCACGGCTTTGTGCAGCTCCTTGCCATTCGCCATGCTGTGAATGCGCAGCCCATAAGCCACGTTGTCAAAGATCGACATGGGCAGCGAGAAGGGGCGCTGCGCCAACAGCCCAACTTTGGAGCGGATATCGGTCGCATCCACCTCCGCGGCGTAGATATTTTGCTCGTCAATGATCACTTCGCCGCTGATGGTGACGTTGTCGCTCAGTTCCAGAAAGCGGTTGATGCTGCGCAGCAGGGTGGTCTTGCCGCAGCCCGAAGGTCCCATAATCGCGGTGATTTGCCTGCAGGGAATCTCCAGGTTGACATTTTTCAGTACCGGCGTACTGCCGAAAGCAACGTTGAAATTACGGATCAAAATGCACTTGGACATGGCGCACCTAACGGACCAGATACTCGTTGAAACGCGAAACCAGCCAGCGGGTGATGAAACTGATGATCAGTATGATTATCGTCAATACCAGCGCCGAGGCATACGCGCGCTGCTGGACGGCAGGAAACGGCGTTCCCAACTGGAAGAAGACCGCCAGCGGCAGCGAGGCGGCTGGCTCGAACAGCGAGGTGGGAATATGATCGGTGTACCCGGCAGTGAACAGCACCGAAGCCGCGTCGCCAATCCCACGTCCAAAGGCAAGCAGCATCGCAGTGATCAAGCCAGGCAGCGCCTGGCGGCTGACCACCTTCAGGCTGGTTTCCAACGGGGTAGCGCCGACCGCCAGCGATGACTGCACCAGTTCGTCCGGGGTGGTGCGCACAAACTCGTCCATCCCGCGGATGAGGATGGGCAGTTCGAGAAATGCCAGGGTGATAATGCCCGCCAGCAGCGAGGCGCGCAGCCCCAGCGAGAGCATCAGCAGGAAGCCGAACGCGCCGTACACGATGCTGGGAATGCCCCATAGCACATCCAGCGCCAGGCGGATGAGCGCAGCCTGGTGAGGTTTCTGGCGCAGGTAAGTGCCCAGGTAAAAAACCACCGGCAGACTGAACACCAGCCCCAGCAGCGTGCCGCCGCCAGCCAGGTAGAGCGAGCCGAGGATAGCATTGAGTATGCCGCCTTTGCCGCCCAGGTAATATCCGCCGCGCGGCGGCTGGCTGATCAGTTCCCAGCTCATCACCGGCAAGCCTTTGACCAGCAGCGTCGCCAGTATCCAGCCCAGGACTATCACCACCGAAACCAATGCCACCCGCATCAGAATGAGCAGTGCGGTTTCTTCGATGCGCGCCAGCCTGCGCCGGGTGCGGTTTTTGGCGTTCATTTGAGCATCCTGCGCAATACGATCGAGGAGAGGATGTTGAAGACCAACACGATGACCAGCAGGAACAGCGCCGCGCTCATCAATGCCGCATCGTACAGCGGGATGGACATCATCTCGCCGTAGTTATTGGCGATCAGCGCTGGGATGGGATAAGCAGGGTCGAAGACCGAGCGCGGCAGGCTGGCGACGTTGCCCACCACCATCAAGACCGCCATCGTCTCGCCTAGCGCGCGCGAGGTACCCAGGATCAACGCGGCGAACAACCCACTGGCGGCTTTGGGCATCACCACATACTTGATCGTTTCCCAACGGCTGGCGCCGACCGCCATGGATGCCTCGCGCAGCCCAAGCGGAACCGCCAGGATGATCTCGTACATCAGAGCAATCAGAATCGGCGCGATCATAATCGCCAGAACGATCCCGGCGGATAGAATGCTGAAGCCGGTCGGGTTGCTGGTCTGAAACAGGCTAACCGTCGGGAAGGTGCGGCTGAAGAACGGCACGAAGACGGTCTGCACCGCCGGAACGACCACCAGAACCCCCCACATGCCGTAAATCACCGAAGGGATACCCGCCAGGATGTCCAGTATCGGTTTGATAACCGCGCGGGTCAGCGGGCGGGCATATTCCGCCAGGTAGATCGCCGAAAGTAAACTGAGCGGCAGGGCAAAGGCGATCCCCAGCCCGGTTGTCCAGAACGTGCCCAGGATGAACGGCTGCAAGCCGAACAACCCCTGGTCGGGTTTCCACACCTGCCCGGTGATGAAATCCAACAGGCTGACATTCTGCCACAGCGGCAGCGAGCGCTGCACCAGCATGATCACGATGGCGAATAAGACGATAAAAATGAATCCGGCAGCGGCGGCAAACAAACCGCGCGCGGCGCGGTTGCGCTGCTTGCGCGCCCGTGTGCGGCTCTCAGCCCGCCCCAACTGCCCGCTGGTTGCGCTCATCGGCGTTCTTCCGTCCGCCGCCGGATTACGGCTGACCGTCCAGCCGGGTGCGCATTTCTTCCAGCCGCGCAGGATTCAAGGCAATGTAGCCGTTCGGGTCAACGTAAGTCTGTCCTTCGTTGAGGATCCAGTGAATGAAGTCCTTCACCGCGCCGGAAGGAGCGCCTTTGGTGATTACGTACAGGTCGCGCGCGGGCGGGGAGGGATAGCGTCCGTCCGCTACGGCTTGAACAGCTGCCGTTTTGTCGGTGAAGATTTCGTCGGCATCGATGGCGCCGTTGCCGTTCAGATCGAGCGGCATGATCATCACCCCACTGACCGGTTTTTGTGTCTCCGTGTCGAACACGTAGTTCAGGTTGTTGTAGCCAATTGCCAGCGCATCCTTGCTCACCGCTTCGAGAATGCCCGGATCGGCATTGACGCCGATTCCCAGCAGGTCGCTTTGTTTCCTGCCGGCGATGTACAGCGCCCACATCTCCGCTGCGCCAGCCGAATCAGAGCGGGTGAAAACCCGGATCTGATCCGTGATCTCCGGTATGCCCAACACCTGTCCCCAGGTGGTGATTTCGCCGCTGATGTAAATGCCCGCCAGAATTTGCGGGGTAAAGCCCTTTTGGAGTATCTGTTCACGGTACGGGTTGGCAGCGTTGAATGTGCCAAATACGGCATCGCGTGCCACCGCAACCGGAAAAACGCCCTGGTTGATCTCCTCGGGTGACAGCTCGCGCGAGACCATGCCAATGTCCACTGCCCCCGCCAGCGTATCGGAAACACCCTTGCCGGCTCCGCCGGCAGTCACGTCGATGCGCACCCCCGGATTAGCGTCCTGGTAGGCTTCCGCCCATTGGGTCATCAGCGGATAAAGGGCAAACGCACCTGATACGGAAATGGTCTCCCCGGCGCGGCTGCCTCCGCCGCAGCCCGCCAGAATTGCACCGATCAACACGAGCAAAAGCAGCCGCCAGGATCGAAAGCTAGTTTTAGGATTCATCGGACGTTTCCTGAATGGATGGAAGGGAAGCCCGCCGCCGGGCAATGCTAGCAAGGGTGGTGGTATCCAGAATGGCTGTCATCGCTTCGCGCACATCGGACATGACCATGCGCAGCCCGCAGGTGGCTTCATCGGGGCAGTCGCACGGCTCGTAGGCGGTCTTACTGACGCACTTGACCGGCGCCAGCCTGCCGTCCAGAATGCGAATCACGCTGCCGATGGGGATCTGTCCTGCCGGGCGTGACAACTTGTAACCGCCGCCAGGACCCTTTTGGCTGTGCACCAAGCCGGCATTGCGCAGCTGGAGCATGATCTGTTCGAGAAATTTGGGCGGGATGTTCTCTTCTTCCGCCAGGGTCTTGAGCGAAACCACAGGCTGGGTGTGATTCTCCCGTTCTGCCATCCGCAGCAACGCGCGGACGCCGTATTCACCGCGTTTGGAAAGCCGCATCGCGTCTGTCCTTTTCCGTTCGGCTGCACCAGCCTGCCGGGCAGGGTGAACAGCCAGATCGAAACCGTTGATTAGCCTAGTAAATCTATAGGTCATATAAAGTATAGCCCAGCAGGAGGGGCAAATTCAAGTACCAATATTTAGAAAACGATAATAAAAGGGCGCGGGTTGTACGCGTCACATCGGATGGACGGTGATCACCCGCCCAGAATAGCCCGCCGCAAAGCGCGGCGCCGCAATGCGCGCTGCCGCCTGCAGGTCGCGCGTCCGCCCGGACGGGTTGTGCAGGATGAGCGCCCCCACCTGGCTGCCGTCCAATTCCACCCCAAAGACCACCACCAGGTGCCCGCCGCGCCGGGTAACCGGAGCGCTTGTGCCAATCTCGTGTGATACCGAAGCAATCAATATCCCCCTGCTGGCAATCACCGCGGCAAAACCTTCCAGTTCGAGCGCTTGCACCTGCGCTTTAAAGCCTTCCCCTTCGATCAGCTCCGCCAATGTTTGGTGCAGCCAGCCGCGCTCTTTCAAACTGCCGTCCGGGCGCTGTTCTCGCAGGTAGCCGCCCAGGTCGTCGCCGCGCCGCGCCCAGTCGATCAGCGGGCGAATGCTGCCGCCCAACGCTTCGACGCACATCTTAACACACGCTACCCCGCAGGCGCGGTCGCTCCAGTAAGCATATTCCTGCGGGTCACGAGCGCCGCTTTCCCGCCAGCGCGGGTCGAGCGCCGGATCGCGTCCCTCGACGAAAATAGCTGTTGCCAGTTCCGGGCTGGCAATTTGAGCATGATAGGGCACCGGGTAGGGCGCCAGCAGCGTGCGGTGGTTGAGTGCGTTCACCGGCGCAAACACCCCGCGGCAGTTATGCGCGCACCCCACGCCGCTGCAGACTGGTCATTCCCCAGGCGAGCAAGAAGAAAGCCGTGCAGGTCAGCACGATGGCGGCTCCGGAAGCCAGGTTGAGGTAAAACGACAGGTACAACCCGACCACACCGGACAGCGCGGCGAACAGCGCTGCCAGTGTCATCATCACCGGCAGCCGCCGGGTGAGCAATGAAGCCGTCGCTGCAGGTGTAACCAGCATGGCGACCATTAGTGCTACTCCCACGGTTTGCAGCGAGACAACAATTGCCACCGCAATCAGTACCATCAACAGATAGTCGAGCAGGCGCGCCGGTAGGCGCAGCGTGGCTGCCAGCACCGGGTCAAACGAGAGAACGACAAATTCCTTGTAGAACAGGAACACCAGCAGCAGGATCAATGCGCCAAAGGCAGCGGTCAGCATCAGATCGGAGGAACGCACGCCGAGCACATCGCCGAACAGAAAGTGCGCCAGGTCGGTGGTGTAACTGCGCACCGAGGAAATCAGTGCAATGCCCAGAGCAAACATACCGGCAAAGATGATGCCAATCGCGGTGTCCTCCTTGATGCGAGCGCTGCGGCTGACCGCGCCGATGCCAATGGCGCTCAACACGCCGGTCAGCAGAGCCCACCAAAACAGCGGTTCGCGCGCACCGCCGCCGGTCAGGTAACCGATCGCCACCCCCGGCAGGATTGCGTGCGCCAGCGCATCACCAAAAAATGCCATGCCGCGCAGGACAACGAAGGTGCCCAACACCGCGCATACCACCCCAACCAGTACCGCCGCCAGGATGCCGCGCTGCATGAAGGCATATTGCAACGGCTGCAGCAAGGCTTCAAAAATGGTCATGTTCACCCTCGTCGCAGCAGGTATCCCCCAGCGCCAGCACGCCCTGCGCAGTTGGCAGCAAACGTAAATGACCGCCGTATGCCTGAATCAACATCTCCGGCGCAAAAACCTCATCCGGCTTGCCCAGCGCAATCAGGCGGTGGTTGAGCAGCATAATCTGGTCGAAGCGTTCGGCAGCGGTTTTCAGGTCATGCAGTGCCACCATCACGGTTACTCCCTGGCGGCGCAGCGTATCCAGAATGGTGAACAATTCCTCCTGGGCGGGCAGATCCAGCCCAGTCAGCGGTTCATCCATCAGCACCAGTTCGGCTTCCTGCGCCAGTGCGCGGGCGATGAACATGCGCTGCTGCTGTCCGCCGGACAACTGACTGATTTGGCGGTTGGCGAATTCCTCCAGGTGGACGGTGCGCAGCGCATCGCGGACGATTTCGCGGTCGCGCATGGTTGGCAGGCGTAAGATGCCAATCTTGCCCACCCGCCCCATCATCACCACGTCCACCACGCGCAGGGGAAAATTCCAGTCCACCTGGCTGCGCTGCGGTACGTAAGCAATGCAGATGTGTCCGTCTGGCTCGTGCCCGGCAACCTCGACCAGTCCGCGGGTGGGACGCAGCACACCGGCAATCACCTTGAACAGGGTGGATTTGCCCGCACCGTTGGGACCCAACACTGCCAACCGTCCGCCGCGCTGCAGTTCGAAACTCAGGCTGTCCAGCGCTTTGCCCGATTCGTACTCGACGGTCACGTCCTGCAGGCGCAGAATGGGTTTACCCGCCTCATGGGGATGCGGGCGGGTTAGGAAGACGAAACTGGATGAGCGCATGTGGCGAAACAGGTTCACAGGACGACCGGTCACTTAAGGGCTGCAACCATTGCGTTGACATTATACCGCATGTACTCCAGGTAAGTCGCCGCGGGACCATCCGGCGCGGACAGCGAGCCATGATAGACAAATACCAGCTGCACACCGGTATCCTCCGCCACGCGCTGCGCCAGGGTGGGTGCAATGGTTTCGCCGACAAACACGGCTTTGACGCCCAGGTCGCGGATAGCGTCCTCGATGGCGGCAATCTCCTGCGCAGAGGGCGCAGCGGCGGTGCTGTAGCCGGGGATGATCGTGCCGACCTGCTCCAGCCCGTAACGTTCGGCAAAGTAGCCAAACACCTGGTGGTCGGTGACGATCTTGCGGTTGGCAGGGGGTATCTGCGCAATCTGCTCGCGGATCCAGCCATCCAATTGGTCCAGTTCCGCCAGGTAGCGCGCGGCGTTCGCCTGGTACAGCTCGGCGCCAGCCGGATCGACCGCGCTCAGCCGGGCACGGACGTTCTCGACCCACACCTTGACGTTGGCGGGATCTACCCAGGTATGGGGGTCACCGCCCTGGTGCTCTTTTTCTTCTTCGTCCACGTGAGCTTCGCCCTCTTCTTCGGCATGTTCGTCGACGCCAAAGTCTTTTAGCTCGATTCCATCAGAGACCGACACAAGCCGCTGCTCAGCCCCGGCATTGGCGATCAATTTCTCCAAAAATTCCTCCAACCCGGCACCGCTGGCAAAGACCAGAACGGCATCGCTGACCCGCGCCATGTCCTGCGGGGCAGGTTCGTAGGTGTGTGGGTCGGCGCCAAGTGGCAGCAGCACGTGCACAGCAACGCGCTCGCCGCCGATTTGCTGTACTACATCGGCGACAATGGATGTGGTCGCCACAACCTGCAGCGGCAAGGTGGTTTCGGAAGACGGGGTAGGCGCGGTGCAGCCCGCCACCAGCAGGATGGCAATTAGCGCGCCGAGAAGAACGTGGGGGATTCGATTCATGGGTATATCTCCTGGTTTATAAAAATGATAATCATTTTCAATAGAAGGTAAAAAAAAAGTGCTGTATCAGGCGGCGCTGCAGCGCGGACAAACACCAAACAACTGCAGCCAGTGATCCTCGATGGTGTAGCCGGTAGCATGTTCCACCCGCTCGGTCAGCGGGTGCAGATCGTCGCCGGAAAACACCTCCACCTGCCCGCAGTGCGTGCACAGCAATAAATGCTGGTGCCCCTGCGCCGCGCGCAGGTAGCGGTGGCAGCCGTCCGGTAGGTGAACACGCTGCACCAGTCCCAGTTCTTCCAGCCGTTCCAGCGTGCGGTAAACCGTTACCAGTCCCAGCCCGGGATGATCGCGCCGACCGAGGTCGTATACGTCAATCGGGCTGAGGGCATGCTTCGATTCCGCCAGCAGCTCGACAATTGCCCGCCGCGGAGCTGTAACGCGGTAACCGGAGGCTTGCAGCTGGTCGAGCCAATCCTGGATGGGAACGGAAGGTGTATTCATACTCAAATTATAATTGAAAATGATTTTCATTACAAGAGCAATGGCATGAAATGCAACCCTTGCCAGGCACGGATCGTAGTACAATCCATACGCTTTTCACCCCTTATCCCAAACAGTTTCCCCTGCGCCCATGCGAAAACTCTTCGAACTGCGCTTCCCTGCCCAATTCTGGTTGATGTTCGCCGGGATGCTGATCAGCACTATCGGCGCCAGCATGATCTGGCCCTTTCTGATGATCTACGTCAGCGAGCGCCTGAACATGCCCCTCACCACCAGCGCCGTGCTGCTGACGATCAACTCCATCGCCGGGTTGATCTCCTCCTTCATTGCCGGTCCGGTCATCGACCGGCTGGGGCGCAAGTGGGTCATGGCAGCCAGCCTGCTTGCCAACGCGGGCGGCTATCTGCTGATGAGCCAGGCGCACACCTACCCTGCATTCGTCGCGCTGATGATCCTGCAGGGGGCTGCCAACCCGCTTTACCGCGTCGGCGCCGACGCGATGATGGCAGATCTGATCCCGCCCGAAAAACGCATCGACGCCTATTCACTGATGCGCCTGAGCAACAACGTTGGCGTGGCGATCGGTCCCGCGGTGGGCGGCTTTGTTGCCTCGGTTTCGTACCAGATCGCCTTCTACGGTGCGGCGGTGGGACTGGCAGTGTACGGGCTGCTGGTCACCTTCCTGGCGCGCGAGACGCTGCCCCAGCCGGATGGGCAAGCCGCCGCGCGCGAGCGCTTTGGCGGGTACGGGCGCGTCTTCTCCGACAAACCCTACACCTCCTTCTTACTGGCGTTTATCTTCACCCAGTTGAGCGCCTCGATCATGTGGGTGCTGCTTTCGGTGTACGCCAAAACCAACTACGGTGTGCCTGAACGCTTGTATGGCATGATCCCGACGACCAACGCGCTGATGGTCGTCCTGTTGCAGCTGCCGGTCACCGCACTCACCCGCCGCTATGCCCCCCTGCCAATGCTGGCACTCGGCGGGCTGCTATACGGGGTTGGCGTGGGCAGTGTTGCCTTTGGGGCGGGGTTTTGGGGCTTTTGGGTCAGCATGGTGGTGATGACCATTGGCGAACTGGTGCTGGTGCCTACCTCATCCACCTACGCCGCCAACCTTGCCCCGGCGGATATGCGCGGGCGTTATATGAGCCTGTACGGTTTAACCTGGAACGTTGCTGCCGGGATTGGTCCGGTGGCGGGCGGTTTTCTCAACGACACGATCAGCCCGCAAGCCATCTGGTACGGCGGCGGCTTGTGCGGACTGGTCAGCGCGCTGTTGTTCGTCTTCTTCTGGCTGCGCCGCTCAACTGCGCACCCTGCCGGTCAGACCCTGCCGGGCGGTTGAGCGGGGTATTGCACCCCACTTGTCTAAACTTTCGCCCAATCAACTTGACAGGCGGGCGATTAATTCAGTATATTTGGACAATTGCACCGCTCCGTTAAGCCGGTATCCTCGACTGGGGGGATGATTGGCGGCGGATATTGTCATCTATTTTCGATCTTTGTACGCCAAGCGAGACCGATGGACTTCTTTCTGCCCACCGCGTTGCTGTTATTATTCATCGTATCGGGGTTTGCCCCGCTGCTTCAACGCACCCAGCCGCAGCGCGCCGGTTTGCTGCTCGCACTGCTGCCGGCAGGATTATTTACCGGTTTCCTCTCCCTGGTTCAGCCGGTATTTGACGGCGGGGTGTACACGTTCCGCTTCGCCTGGGCGGACTCGCTGGGGGTGACCTTCTCGCTCTACCTGGACGGGCTGAGCCTGCTGTTCGTCCTGCTGATCACCGGTATTGGCGCACTGGTGCTGGTGTATGGCGGTGCTTATCTGCACGGGCATCACCAACTGGGGCACTTCTATGCCTTCATTCTGCTCTTCATGGGCGCCATGCTCGGCGTGGCGCTGAGCGATAATGCCCTGACTCTGTTCATCTTCTGGGAACTGACCAGCATCAGTTCCTTTCTGTTGATCGGTTTTGATCACGAAAAAGAGGGCTCGCGCGCGGCAGCCCTGCAGGCGCTGCTGGTAACCGGCAGCGGTGGGCTTGCCATGCTCGCAGGTCTGGTGTTGCTGGGGCAGATCGGCGGCAGTTACGAGATCAGCCTGCTCAACCAGCGCGGCGACCTGCTGCGTGCCAGTCCGCTCTTCTTACCCGCCTTTGCGCTCATTCTTGCCGGGGCGGTGACCAAATCCGCCCAGTACCCGTTCCACTTCTGGCTGCCTGGCGCGATGGCGGCGCCCACTCCGGTCAGTGCCTACCTACACTCCGCCACCATGGTCAAGGCGGGAGTTTACCTGCTAGCACGCCTGACCCCGGCGCTGGGCAGCACGCCCGAATGGCAGACGGCAGTGACCGCCTTTGGCATGGCGACTTTCCTGGCAGGCACGCTGCTGGCAGTGGGTCAGGTGGACCTGAAGAAACTACTGGCGTACACCACGGTTGCCTCGCTGGGCACCATGGTTATGCTGCTCGGCTGGGGCAGCCAGCTGGCAGTCAAGGGTGCCATGGTCTACCTGCTGGCGCACGGGCTGTACAAGGGCAGCCTGTTCCTCGTCGCCGGGGTGATCGACCACGAAACGGGCAGCCGCGATGTGAGTAAACTTAGCGGGCTGCGCCGCGATATGCCGCGCACCGCCGTCGCTGCCCTGCTGGCGGGTATCTCCATGGCAGGACTGCCGCCTGCCCTGGGTTTCATTGCCAAGGAAGTTCTTTATGAAAGCACGCTGGCAGCCCAGCCGGTTGCCGGCTGGCTGACTGTCGGTGCGCTGGTTGGTAATGCCATCCTGGTTGCGGTTTCGGCGCTGGTTGCGCTTAAACCGTTCTTTGGTGTGCACAGCGAGACACCCCGTCACCCGCATGCTGCCCCACTGGCGCTGGATGTACCGCCGCTGGTATTGGCACTGCTCGGTCTGCTTGCCGGTCTGCTGCCAATGAGCCTGGCAACCCCGCTGGTGCAGCCAGCGGCTGCCGCAGTGTTGGCACAACCGGTCAAGGTCAAGCTGGCACTCTGGCATGGCTTGAACTTGATGCTTGCCCTCAGCGCGTTGACCGTTGTGCTCGGCGGGCTGCTGTACGCGGCGTGGCGTCCGGTGTGGAACCTGGCAGTGCGGCTGCGCTGGCTGGGGCGCTTCGGGCCTGCTCATGTCTATCAGGTCGGGCTGGACGGGCTGCGTCAGTTTGCCGCCTGGCTGACCAGCCGCCTTCAAAACGGTTACCTGCGCTTTTACCTGATGACCATCATCCTGACCACGGTCAGCCTGGCAAGCCTGGCGTACTTCAGAAATGCCAGTGACTTTGTGCTGCGCAACGACTGGGGAACCGTCAATTTTTACGAGGTTATCCTGGCAGGG